>CAZQAE010000011.1:0-91430 GCA_964591275.1 uncultured bacterium
CTCGATGGGATCGGAGGCTTTGTATGAACGCCGAAAGCATCTATCGCAGACAGCTTGATGTGATTCCCTTGGAGAGGCTCCAGAAAGCTCGTGTGACCGTTATTGGATGCGGCGCAGTTGGAAGCTTCACGGCTTTCACCCTGGCCAAGATGGGCGTTGGAGGCATCAAGGCCTATGATCCGGATCGAGTGGAGATTCACAATCTGCCGAATCAAATGTTCTCCGCGCAGGATTGCGGTTTGTACAAGGCCGAAGCCTTGCGGGACATGGTTGAGCTTTTCCACGGCGTGGAGATTGATGCCTGCCCCGTCAAGTATACGGACCAGCCTCTTTCCGGCATCGTCATCGTCGCGGTGGACTCAATGGACGCCCGAATCGCCATCTGGCGAAAAGTAAAATACAACGCCGCCGTCCAGCTTTTCATCGACAGCCGAATGGGCGCTGAGGTGGGCCGAATAATCGCCGTTGAGGCGATTGACCCGCTGGGCGTCGAGTATTACCAAAGCACCCTTCACACGAGCGCAGAAGCCTTCCAAGCGCCTTGCACCGAGAAATCCACAGTGTACTGCGCCTGCGGCCTGGCCGCGATGATCTGCGCCAAGGTCAAGAAGCATCTTGCCGGTGATCCCTGGCAAAAATCCCTCACGATTGATTACCGTCAGGCGATTTTGCTGCATCAGTAAACTCACATAAAAATAGCCGAACCCAAATCCCCTCCCGCGCGGAAGATAATAATTGACAAGGAAAGGAGGAAGTATGGGCAAGAGAGTCATTGAGTGGTTGCTGAAGAATGGCGATGTCGTGGTCCGGGCCGGTGAGCTTGTGATTGCCGTCGGCAAAGCCGTTCAGGACAGCATCCATAAGCCAGACGACAAGCCCAAAGGGTGAGGCGCAGGGGGCCGGTGGGATCATAATGGTCCTGCCGGTCCCCTAAGTTTTCGGACTGCGGTTAGACTCTCTCGTCCTCCACCAGTTCTTCGAGAATCAAAATTCTCTCCGGGGTCGCGACAACGCGGCCCGTATTGTTTGGAGATGGCGTATAGATGCTGAATAACAATGGATTATCTGGCGCGGGTGGTTTTCATCCTCTCGTTTTCTTTTCGGACCCGCTCACCCAAAACAACCCCATTTTCGCCTCTCCCTCTCCATTGCGTTCGGACTTTGCCCTTTTAGTCAGAAAACGGAGAACAAATGAAATCAAGCACTTGCGAGGCGTTAAAAATTTGCCGTTCGACTCCCGCGAAGTATGGGAGTGTACCTGGAGCCGGATAAAGCTCCCTTCTATTTGATGACCTTGCCGACACTTATGAAAGAAACGCCCTGTTGACCATTTGTTCCGATCATAACGGATTCGACAATCGGCTCAGAGACTTCTTTCTCGGAAAACCATTCCACGATGAAGTTGGCTCCAGAGCCGCCGGTTTGGTCTTTTTCTCCCACGATATAGTCAAGGGTGGCCATAGCGGGGAGTACGAGTGGTGTATCCGCATACTCGCGAACAAGCTTTCCGGTCGTGTCGAAATATTTTACGGTAGAAATAATTATGGAATTGTTGAAATCCGTATTTCTGATGCTCAGAGTTGCGGTGAGGTCAAACTCCATATCTTCCCCGTGGTAAATAAGTGAGTACACAGGTACATATACAGTTTGACCGGCAAGCCGCGATAAGCCATTCATTTCTTCATGACTGATTCTTTTTCCGCCAGCGCGTTCGATGGCTGAGGCGTTGGAGGGCTTTGGAGGGTTTGAACAAGAACAAAGAAAACACATCAGAATCAATAAAGATACGTTGAGCCATTTCAATCGAATCAAGTTCAACATTTTCTTCTCCTTCCTTCGACTGTTTAATGTTTAAGGCAGTCTTTTGCCCAATTTTAGAAGAACTCTATTGACAGAAAAGAGGAATTGTCAAATCAATTGAAGGACTTCATGCCGGAAAACGGGTAGCCGGCAATGGGTAGCCAACAAACAGGAGGAACACCAAACCAATGGGCATCGCGACAGATTTTGTAATTATTATCATTGCAGCACTCATCGGCGGTTTAATCGCCCAAAAGCTGCGACAGCCATTGATTCTGGGGTACATCCTGGCTGGTATCGCAATCGGTCCCTATACCGGCGGGGTGACCGTTTCGGAAATCCACCAGATAGAGTTACTGGCCGAAATCGGTGTGGCGCTCTTGCTTTTCGCCTTGGGGCTTGAATTTTCATTCAAAGAACTCAAGCCTGTTTGGCGCGTTGCGTTGCTGGGCACGCCTATTCAGATCGCGCTCGTTATCGGCTATGGGTATCTGATTGGATCATTGTTCGACCTTGACCAAGTAGAGCGCATCTGGCTCGGGGCGATGCTTTCGCTCTCAAGCACGATGGTGCTTTTGCGGACATTGATGAACCAAGGGTGGATGGGCACACTATCCAGCCGGGTTATGATCGGCATGCTCATCGTGCAGGACTTGGCGATTGTGCCCATGATGATCGTGCTGCCGCAATTGAACCAGCCTTCCCTTGGGCTTGGAACACTGGCCATTGATGCCGGGAAGGCAGCGTTGTTTATAGCCGCCATGGTTCTGCTCGGCACCAGGGTTCTGCCCTGGGTGATGAGACTGATTGCCGGATGGAAATCCCGGGAACTCTTTTTACTGGCGATTACGGCGATAGGGCTTGGCGTCGGATACACAACCTATTGGCTCGGCTTATCCTTCGCTTTTGGCGCATTTGTAGCGGGCATGGTGCTCAGCGAGTCCGATTTTGGGCATCAAGCCCTGAGTGACATCATTCCGGTTCGTGATCTTTTCGGCTTACTTTTTTTCACATCCGTCGGAATGCTTCTCGATCCGTCCTTTCTACTAAACAACTTGGTGATGGTGTTGATTCTTGTCATTCTGGTCTCAGTGGGAAAGGGAGTCGTATTCGTTTTGATCACCCGGCTATTTGGCTATGGCAACATCGTCCCGTTGGCAGCGGGATTGGGATTGTTCCAAATCGGAGAATTCTCTTTCGTCCTTGCACGATTGGGTGTTTCCACTCAGTTAATTGACCACGATCTTTATTCTCTTGTCCTGTCCACTGCCGTCGTGACGATGATTCTAACCCCGTTAATCTCCGGCCAAACAGGGCGATTATATTCTCTAAAAAGAAGATGGTACAAACACGAGCCGCTTCAAACAGTAAACCTCCCTGACAGCGGTTTGAATGATCATGTCATCATCGCGGGGGCGGGTCGAGTGGGGCTCCACATTGCGCGTGTTTTAAAGAATCTGAGCCTTCCGTTTGTTGTGATCGAATTGGAACATCAGCGTGTCGAGGAGATAAAAAAGGAAGGCATTCCCGTTGTTTTTGGAGACGCTTCCCAGCCGACGGTTTTAGAGGCCGCTTCCATTGCCCATGCCCGACTTTGCCAAATTACCGTGCCAAGCATTGTCAATGCTCAGACTATCGTTAGGGAGGCATGGGGGTTAAATCCATCGTTGAAGATTGTTGCCCGGGCCAACAACTCTGAACAAATGGAAATGCTGAAAAACCTTGGCGTCCATGAGGTGGTCCAACCGGAGTTTGAAGCGGGACTGGAGATGACTCGTCAGGCATTGCTTCATATGAAGGTTTCAGCGGCGAATGTGTACCGGTATTCCGACGCGACTCGACGAAACTACTATTCTTCGTTGTACGAAAATCTTGATTACCGATTGCTTTCGCAGCTACAAAGCGCCGAAGGTGCGTTTGACCTGAAGTGGGTTGAGATTGAACCAGACACTCCGTTGGTAAGCAAAACCATTGGTGAAATGGAGATCAGGCAGAAAACAGGGGTTTCGGTTGTGGGCGTCATTCGTGACGACAACCTTTTGGCGAACCCTGATGCGGATTTTTGTTTCGCAGCGGGAGACTTGTTGGCGATCATAGGAAAACCAAAAGAGAATAAAATATTTTTTGGGGAAATGGCAAAGAACGGAACAGAGAAATAACGTGAAGAATAACTTGAGGCTACAAGGCTCTAACAATCCATGGATTGGCTTCCCTGCAGCGAGAGGTTTCAAAATTTAGCAAAGGGGCCCACTTATGATCGACGTGAGCAATCTCTCATTTACCTATCCGGGGAGCGACACCCCCATCCTGCACGGGTTGGAGTTTGAAATTAAGGAAAGGGAAATCCTGGGGTTCCTCGGACCTTCCGGGGCTGGCAAGTCCACCACCCAGAAAATCCTCTTTGGACTGCTGAAAGACTACTCAGGGACTGTTCGAATGCTCAAGACAGCGCACCGTGAAGTGATGGATATGGTCAACGGGATCAAGCGGTCCAAGGGTCGGATCGACTGGGAGAATCTAAGATGGTGAGCGACAGGGGTTCACCGGGCTCGATATCCGGCGATCCACTCACTTCGGAGGCGAGAGCCGCGATGCCCCGGTCGTGGAACGGCAGGTCCAGGTGGTCGTCCCAGACGACAGCTTCCCTGACGACCAATCCCACAATCCAGGCCTGCTCGCCGTGATATAGCCCGTCCCACAGAGCTTCCAAGTCGCGGAGCCGGTCGATCAACTCCTGATCCTATTTCGATAACGCTCAAGCAAATTTCTTCCCATATTCCTACATAAGACTATTGAGAAAACATTCACTTACACTAAAAAGGAGGTGGCCATCGTGCGCCCATTGAACCAAAAAGCGCGCTCTGTCCTGGAGCAGATAACTGCGGCATTCGAGGAGCCGGAAAGTCTTATAGACACGCTGAGCCGCGCAGCGCAGATCCCCAACACCAGACCCTGCATCAAGTGGTCTCCGGCGAATCGCTTCCTGGTGGCCTTGCAAGGCACATCAGACGCCAGGGGTTATCGCCAGTGGCAGAAGGTTGACCGTCAGGTAAAGAAAGGCGCGAAGAGTTTCGGCATCCTGGTGCCGCGCTTTAAGAACATCGAGGAGGAGGACGAGGAGAAACAGACTGTGCTGATCGGCTTTATCGCCGCGTCGATCTTCAAGGTCGAGGACACGGACGGTGAGCCTTTGCCGGAGACGGTCGCAAAGACTATCCTGAAACTTCAGGTGGTAGCCGACGCCCTAAATATCCCGGTCACTTATACCGGCGCCGCCAGTGATAGGGTGTTTGGCCTATACAGCCACAAGGACAAACCGGAATCCGGCGCCATCACTCTTTACACGCACGATGCTTTCACCCACGCGCATGAGCTGGCTCACGCCCTGCATCACCGCACCGGTAAACTCCGGCAGGGGCGAAGCAAGGAAGACAAGCGTGACAACGAGATCGTGGCCGAGATCGGCGCCGCGGTGCTTGTGAACCTATTTGAGGGTGAGCAGGTCGGGCGTCAGGCCATTCAGTACATCAAATCCTATAACGCGAAGAAGACCCACCTATTGAAGCTATTGCCCGAGATCATTGAAGTCGTGGACATGGCATTCAGCATCTGCCCCAAAACTCTCCCCGCAGCCTCTAACAGTTAAACCCCGCAAAAAAAACTCAAAACAATCAGGAGGAACGACATGCAAAGTAATGGAGAAGTACGCAAAGCCCTGGAGGCGCCCTTCCCTGCGGAATTAGTTAAAACTCGCCCCGGCGCCTTCGGCAACGAACTGAGTTACATCGAGGCGCATCACTACATCGAAAGATTGAACCGTGCCTACAAGGGCGATTGGTCTTTTGAGATCGTCACGCACAAGATTGAGCAAAACGAGGTCATCGTCGTCGGTAAACTTGTTGCCGATGGCATTATTAAAATGAGCTTCGGCTCTTCAGAGATCACCCGCAGAAAAGATAACGGCGAGATCGTGTCCATCGGCGATGATTTGAAAGCGGCCAGTACCGATGCGTTAAAGAAAGCGGCTTCGCTGTACGGCGTCGGGCTTCACTTGTACGCATCGGGTCCACAAATCCAGCCAAACAAAAATCAGGATAGTGGCAATGGCCGATCCAAAGAAAACGGCAAAGGAGCCCCGTCGAAAGCCCCCGGCAATGGGAACGGAAACGCTAACGGCGACTCGCGTCTGACAAGCCGGCAGCATTCGTACATCAAGTCTCTGGCCGGCGAAAAGGGACTCACGGAGGACCAGCTTGAGAAGATGTCGTTGGAGCGCTTCGCCAAGAAGCTGGCCTTCGTCACGAAGAACGAGGCGTCGTCGCTCATCGGCGAATTACAGGAAAGCTAAACGAATCTATCCGGTATTGGGTCCTGGGGCCCTGCCTTTCTGGCCGGGTCCCCTCTTCAGATAGCGCCAACTTTATACGGAGGTCATCATGCAAAAAGCAATATCCCTGGCGGCATTGCGTCAGGATTTACACGTCAGTTATTCACAGATCAAAAGCTACATGATCTGTTCGCGCAAATATTCCTTCCATTACATCGAGGGCGTCGAACCGAGTCACAGGCCGGTCAACATGGTCCTCGGTGGAGCGGTGCATCATGCACTGGCGCTTCACTACGGGTACATCCAGGAAAAGGACGGCAAGATGCCCGAGGAGCAGTTGGTTCAGACTTTCCGCGACCGTTGGGACGAGGAGATGGACAGGCCGATTCCGGTGGTGTTCGACGAAAAGAAAAACGAGGGCGCTTTCATGGACGCCGGTGTAGCCCTTCTGAGGAAGTTTCACGCCAAGTCCGATGTCCCGACAGTCCTGGCTGTCGAGCAGCCTTTCAGCATTGAACTGCGTAATCCTGCGACAGGCGAAGTCATGGAGCCGAAACTTATCGGCGCTATGGATTTGATCGTCGAGGAAAATGAAAAGTCTGTGGTCGTCGAGCATAAAACCGCCGCGAAGCGCTATGCGCAGTGGCAGCTCAACTTTGAGCTTCAGCCCGCGATTTACGCCCACGCCTGCCGGGAGATAGGGATCGGCGATGTTGGCCTGCGATACCAGCTTCTGGTCAAGACCAAGAGCCCGTCTCTTCAACTCTGCGATATCAACCGCGGGGAAAGTGAGATCGCCGAAGCGCTGGAAACCGTGTGCGCTGTCATGCGCGCAATCGAGGCTGGCATCTTCTTTCGTAACCGGTCATGGGCCTGCGCGGATTGCCAGTACCGGTGGAAGTGCGATGAGGGCTTGTCGTGAAATATCTCCATTCATTCAACACGAAGGACGCTAGTACGTTGTAATCGGCTGGGAAAAATGCATCGAATAGGCGGGTTATTACCTGCCTTCTTTTTTAGTGATGTTTGGATTCAGGCGCTTCACTTTTCGACCGGCGTTCACAAGCGCGGCGATTCGCCGGATCATTTTGAGTCTTGAGCCAATCCAGATAGGCTTCTCGAAGGGTATCGATGATATCCCGATGAGTTTCGGAAGTTTTGATTAGAGCTTTCGCGGTCGCTATGGCCATCTGCGTGTCGTCCGTGACAGCTCCCTTGAAGCCATACGCGGGTACAAGCTCCCGCAGCCCTTTTTCGCCGTAACGGGCCTGGATTTCCCCGATGGACATGAATTCCACCGGCGCTCCCAGAGCATCCCCCAGGGCGGCAGCAACGAGGCAGGAATGAAAGTGTTTAGAAAACTGCATTGATGTACCGGGTATTTTCCTTAATCCGTTAAAGTTTCGCCAGACAATATATAATGCCACAGCCATACCCGTCCAAATCGCCATCTGTCAAATGCAAACGCATTGTCGTACTTTGTCGTAGCCTAATTGCAGTTGCAGGTCAGCGGTTTTAATCCCACTTCTTTCCAGATCTCTTCCTTCTCTTTGCAGATCGCAATAGGCACCTTTTTATCGTGCTTCCGGATTTCCTGCTTGATGTGCTTCAGCATGTTCACGCGGATCGGATCGGGGAACCGGAGTTTACCGGCGTCTTTGACTAATCCGGCATGGATGTCCTCCAGGCAGGTGTCAGGGAACCTTGGTTTGACGTGCCCCAGGAGACTTTGGTCTGGCCTGTACTCCCCGAGAGTAATCCTGTCCGGAGTAAAATGTTCAAAGATGGAGGCCACAAGGGCGCTGTAATCCCGCTTCCAGGTCCAGTAATAAAACACAGGGTCTATCCTTACCCGGACTTCATATCCGGCTTCCTTGGCCTTTTTTGCGGCCAGGATACGAGCCAGAAGACTTGGAGTGCGGTGCTCAAAACGCAGCCAGATTTGATCGGTATTGAGGCTGAAACTCATAATGGTCCTGCCGCCATGGTTAAGCCCAAGGAGGCTGTCGACGTTGGCAGATTTTGTCAGCAACAGAAGCCGACTGTGTTTCAGTTCCGTCATTTTGGAGATAATCCATTCTGCCAAGCCGGTGATTTCCTCCACGGCTAGCGGGTCGGAAAGCTCACCGGCGTTGTAAATCCGTGTTCTGGATAATGTCTTGTCTACTTTTTGCAGATGGCGAAACATAGAATCGTAATTAACGTAGTGGGTCGAAAAGGGAGTTTGCCTATGGGTAAGCCAAAGGTAACAATATTCGCACCAGAAATTGCAGCCGCTATAGGGCTTCAGTTCCCAGAATTTGGAACAAATGGCATTTTCTGGAATATGGTCAAATTGCTCTGTCCATTGCCCTGGTGCGTTCCGGAGGACAAGAATTCCCCTCTCCGTCTGGCATCTTCGCTCCCCCATCAGCGTTGAATACCTTGGCAGGCCCTTTTGGGAGCTAAACGCGTGACCGGGATACCGGGATTCCGGTCCAGTATCCGTTGCACCCACTTTCCATTGGCATCTTCGTGAACGTAGAATCGCGTCACAAGGGGACCTGTGGGTCGGAGCATCCTGGTTGGATACTTTTTGTGTATTTCCAGCCAGTCCAGAACATCCTGCCGGGCAAATACGTAATTGCCCCCAGGCAGCTTGGTATAGGGCGGCGCCTTGCCATCTTTGACATATCTTTCCAATGTCCTGCGGTTGACGCCGATCAGTTCCGCAGTTTGGTTCATATTAAGCTTCATGGCTACGACAGACTACGACATTTTCGGGGCATTGCATTATTCATCGTCATCATCGAGATCGAAGCTTGCAGCGAAATTATCCCGCTCCCAGTTCTGGCAATAATTTCCAATTTCGATAAGTCCGTCTTCAAACACTCCATCTTCGTAGAAGTGTACTTCTGCATCGCCTAAATCTTCCCAAGGAACCATGTCGCTATTCCGGTTCATGTAGAGGGTTTCCTCCCCTGAGTCGTCTATCATTGGATTTCCTCCTTGGTCGCCAAAAGGCGACTGTTCCGGCCCACCTGCGAACGATGGCGCCGGGTTAAAAAATGAGTTTTCCAGTGGATCGTTGCTCAGGGGAGTATAACCAAAGAACGCACAAATCCACTTACCCGTTATTGATTTGCACAGGAACGGGTACGACCTGCGCTCCTTTGGAATTTTCAAAGTAACCACCAGTCGGTGGATCGCAAGGGGGGATCAGAAAAAAAGCAGAAAAGAAAATTTCACTTGCGGCGCTGGGGAAAGGCGCGCCTATGAGTAAAAAGCCCTT
This sequence comes from uncultured bacterium, assembly GCA_964591275.1. Lineage (GTDB taxonomy): Bacteria > Lernaellota > Lernaellaia > JACKCT01 > JACKCT01. Next base: position 9,399 of record CAZQAE010000011.1, read on the forward strand.
AAGGGGATTTACGCTCATGCCGTTTAGCTTCCGACAATGTCGGCATTACATCTATCCATCGCGTGCTATTCCATTTGGGTGGTCGAAATAGAGGTATTCTCCTCCCCTTTTCATCTTTGCCGCCGGATCGGGTATCGAGTTGGCGGTCGATGCGAATACGGTTGGTTATGGCGTCGTAGTCTGACCACTTCCACCTACTGGATTCCATTGCGCGAGCGCCAGTTAAAGCGATTGCCTTGATTTGTTTGCCGTATCCAATCCCTAAATCGTCCTTAAGAGTCCACGGAGTCTTGGAATAGATGATTGCGAGCAAAGCTGCTTTGAACATTGCGCGGTTCGCCTCTTCCACGTTCCTCGGTAGAACACCGAGAACCTTTGACGCTATTGTCGTGTAAAAGTCATTCGGTCCGTCGAGAACTTCCTGCAAGGCCCGATCTTCCGACCTTCCCGCTAACACGCAAAAGTCCATCGCTCGGTAATCCGCGTAAACGTGAACATGCCCCTTTTCGGGAATTACAAATTTCCGCAACCAACCCGGATAGCTGAAGAGGTCATAATCATGCGCAGTCAACCGCCAAAATTCCAACCCATAGATATCCTTCCGACAAAACGGCGAGCCGCTTTCCGCGCACATGATTTCCTCGGCTTTGGTTTTTTGTATGCACTCGGTGGTCAGGGGACAAAATTCAGGAGGGCATCCCCCAATTGGATGGCCGCACGCATCGCGGTGACAAGCGGTTCGGTCGGCGGCACGGTCGGTTCGGCAAGCAGGGCATCGGCCCAGGCGTCGAACTGATTGTCTTGCACCATTCCGGCAAGGTGAAAGACGGAAATGCGACGAATGCCGGCCGCCTTCGTCGCTGCGACGTCCGCAGCAAGCAGATCGACAGAGGCATAACCGGGGCCGTGCGAGGTATCGCCGACAATTCCCAGAGCGATTTCGGCGGCCGAGCCGAACTGGGCATAGGCTTGCCGAGAATATGCGTAAGGGAAATCCGGCCCCAGGGGGAAGCCCAGGTCTTGGGTGTAAGCCGTCGTGTAAGGCGTAAACGAGTAAATATCCCATGAGATGCCGGAGAAGAGCACGTTGGCGACATCCTGAAGATCCGGATCTCCATCCCCCAGGTCATCGATAATGAAGGGATACGTGGTTACCTGGGCCAAATATCCGCGGTCGTGCAACTCGCCGACGAAACCCTCCATAATCGCCTGGTTCAGCGCAAGCTGCCCTCGGTCGCGGTTGTCCATTAGAATGCCCAAGATCGCCTGCCAATCACCCTGCTCAAAATACTGACGAATTAAATTGATCTTCTGCACCCCGAGTTCGCTGTTGATCACGACGGCGTCGACGACATTTGCCACGGACTCGGCGAAATCCAGCGTCTCACGCGCGTTTTGCAGAAATAGGTCAAGGTTGTCTTCGTTTGCCCACGAGCCATCCGCGCCGCTCAGCAGAGGCCAAAGCCTAACCGTAACATCCAACTCCGCCGCCATCAGAAGCAACTGCTCCATTTCATCCGAGCCGATGTCCGCCGGAAAGGTGTTGAGGTACAGCACAAACCCCCGTTCCGCAAAGGCGGGCAATACCTCCATTATATCCTCGGCGCTCATGCCGATCGTCTTGATCGAGTACTCGTAGTCCATCGTATCGTCGTCATCGGCGTCGTCGTCAATGTCGTCATCGGTGTCATCATCAACATCGTCATTAATGTCGTCGTCAACGTCATCATCTGTGTCATCGTTAACATCGTCGTTAACGTCGTCATCAACATCGTCATTCGCATCATCGTCGGCGTCATCATCAACGTCGTCGTCGGCAGTCGCTTCAGCGGAATCATCACCGTCGTCTCCGCCTCCATCTCCGCCGCACGAAATCGAAAAAGAAAGAAGACAAGCCAAAAGTAAAGTCGAGAATAGTATCGAAGTTCGCATTTTAATTCTCCGAGTAAATCTACAAGAATGCTAAGGCTAGAAATCACAAATAACAAGGCGCTTGAGGTAACGGATTCATCAATATTCGGCGTTGATCCTATGAAATTTCTCGCCGAGCGAGATCAGCTCTTCCCGATGCTCAAGGACCTCCAGCCAGTCGGCAGGGATTCAATCAGGATCGTACACCGCGCCAAGCATGGCGCCGCATATAGTCCCTGTGTTGTTCCAATCCCCCGAGTGGTTGACCGAGGCGATCAGAGCTTCTAAAGGATCGTTGCGGTGTCGCAAAAAGCAACACAGGGAAATGACCAGCGCCGTATCTCCGCGCCAGCCGCCTTCCGTGGATTTAATGTAGTCCAAATCGGCGTCGGTGCTTTCAACGGCGTTCAGAGCTTCCTGTAGCGTTGCAAGAGTGTCTTCATAATTGTCATAGTTACGCAACAGTCGGATCGATACCGTCACAGCATCATCGATGCTTTTACCGGCGAGTAACTCCGCGATAATCACAGCGAACATTCCTGCTGGTAGCGTGGCGCGTGGATGGCCGTGCGTCAGCGATGCGCTAAGGTGACCAATACGAAAAGCTTCCCCGAAATCTCCGGCGAAAGCCATGCCTACCGGATGGGCGCGCATCACACCGCCGCATCCCCAACTGTTATTTTTCGCGCTCAGTGTGGGATTGCGCTTTTGTTCCTGTAAAGCGGACAAGCAGGTATTGCCGGGAGCGCGGCAATTGGCCGGATTGCTTTAGGTCTCCAGCCAATCCAGATATGCGTCGCGCAGGCTGTCGGCAAGGTCCAACTTTGCGGGAAGAGCTTTGATCAAAGCCCGCGCGGTGGCTATGACCATCTGCGTATCATCGGTGACGGCGCCAAGGAAGCCGAAGGCGGGAACAAGCCCCCTAAGCCCTTTCTCCCCGTATCTGGACTGGATTCGGCCGATGGACATGAACTCGATCGGGGCACCCAGAGCATCCCCCAAGGCGGCAGCAATTAGGCAAGCTTGGAACTGTTTCAGCGGCATTGGTTCTCCAGAACAATTTCGCTGCAGACCCCCGGAAGGCTATCCAAAGTAATAGCAACCTGTAATGCCTTAGCTGGAAGTGGACTGACGGGCCGTTTGCTTAGACAGTAGCTTAACGGAGATCAGTCATGCGTATTAAGCGAGGGAATCAGATTGTGGAGTTTGACTTTGGCCTTTTTCTTGGCTTTTGACGCCATGGCTGCGGCGGCTCTCCATTTGTCTATTGCGCCGACCGCCGCCGCATTAAGTTCTTCATTTTCATAGCCAGCTTGAGTTGCGGCGCTTTGCGCCCGTTTCGCTAAGGCCAGGGACGCGGTCGCCTCTTGATTGGCTGCCTTGGATTTCGTTTCAGGCTTTTCCTTTTTTTCTCACTCGCCGATTTACTCAAATAAAAGGCTTCCAGGGGATTGGCGGTCCGCTTTTTCGGTTTGCTGGTAAAATCCGAAATGGCTTTCCCGATATTAGAAGAAGATGCTTTAAGCTTTTTCTTGGCGTCCACGGCCTCGTATCAGGCCACGGTTTTAAAGGGCGCTTTTTTTGCTTCGGCCTGCAGAATCACATTGGCCTTTGCAATCTTTGCCTCAACAGCTTCATCGCCCTTGGGCCAAAAGATGATCATACCCATACCCAGTATCGCCAAACCCACCCAAATCGCCCAATAATCTTCCATCTTCCACAGGTCGGAAAATTTGCTGGTCCCTACGTCGGCGACGACTTGATCATCCTTTTTCGATATTTAGTCCTGGTCTGCCATAGCCACCCCTCCGTTATGCAAATTTTCACGTTCTCAATAATACGAAAACGGGGTGTTTTTTTAAGACCCGCCCTCGTATCGAAGATTTCGTGGATTTTTGGTGAATATGCCTCAATGGCGTCCATCCATTTTCCGCAAGGCCCAGGAAACACGGGCCGAAGAAAAATGTTGATGCTTATCGCCGTCAGGTTTGCCTGGCATCAATTTTCGTATATTTTTCACGCAATCTTTGCCGCACAGGGCCAAAAACAAAAGCAAAGGAGAAAGCCGAAACAAAAGCGAGCAATCGGCCAATGAAAAAACCGGCAGGTCCCGCAGCGGAGATCACCAAGCTTAGCGCAAAGAAAATCCCGAGCATCCAGAATGCCTTTTTTACAAAGCCGTCCTGTTGCGACACGCGATCCCGCCATCTTACAAAACGAGGCATCAGCAGCGCGGTCCCGACAATAATCGCGACGCCGCGAATGTACATGTGCAGGGGTGTAATTTCCTTCCCAAAAGGAAACGGGAAGCTTAAAACGATCAGAAAATAATGCAGAATCAGGAACATGAAGGATTCCACGCCGGCAAATTCGAGGGCGCGAAGAATCTTCGATTTGCCGCCGCCTTTATATACGTGGCGCATGAGCAAAAACAGTAATCCCGCCACGCCGCCGGTCTGCATGACGTAACTCGGCACGCCGCGAAATACGAGTTGGTAAATATCGCCGAAATAGGCCTGCGGCAAAAAGACGGAGGCGATGACCATTCCGCCCAGCAGCGCCGCCATCGCCCATTCCCATTTCCCTTGCGTGCGGTGAATGGCGGCGCCAATCAGAAAGAAAACAACCCAGGGGAATATAGAAAAATGTGCAAAAAGTTGGCGCTGCAAAAAGGGCATGGCTTTGAGGGTCTCGCCCGTCGGATCGATCTTCATGCGCACGGGCAGATAGATCGCATACATTGCGACGGCGACAACCAGGTACACAATGGCGTTAGAGCGAAATCGCGTGATAAGAAAAACGAAGGCGGTGCAAACCGCCACGCCCTGAAAAATATCCGGCGCGCCGTGAAAAATAAACAGTGAGGCAATGGAAAGATTGTAGGTGTAGCCTAAAACAAAGAGGACCACCGCCTGCGCCAGGTAAAACTTCGTGACGGCGAAGCCTTCCTTTTTCCGGCTGCGGTCCCAGAAAATGCATACGTTCATGCCCGATGCGATAAAAAACATCGGGCCGGAAAAATCCATGACGTACAGGATGATTTTGTGAACAAAAGCCAGTTCGTCGAGGCCAACCGAACGCGCGCGCAAGGCGTGCCCGAAAAGCATCAGGTAGCAGGCGAGGCCCTTGAGAAAATCAATTTCGTAAAGCCGTTTGCCGGTGGGTTGCGTCATGGTGATATTTTACTGTGTTGCCATCGCAAAAGTGAAAAACAAACGAGCCGCCCTTAGGAAAGGTTGCGCCGCTCCCAGATACCACTCGCGCCCCGATCGTTTATCATTCTTCCGGCTCTTCTTTCAAGTCATTCAGGTAAGTCAAAAAGCGTTCCATCACCTGTTTCGGATTCACTTCCCGGTCATCGTCATTGGAAATCGACGGCTCCAGAAAAGCCTTTTTGTCAGCAACAAGATTCGCTGCCGTCAGAATCGCCGCCGCGACCGTGAGATTGTCATCGCTACACTTGATCGACATTTTTTCCTCCTTCAATTATCGGCAAGCGAAATATCATAAAACGCAAATATTTGCATGATCAAAATTCTTTAATAAAGCGATCAAAAGAAGCTCTTTGGCGAAAATCAGTTCCGCAAAGCTTTCAGTTTTATCCTTATGCTAGGAAATACAAATGAAAAGGCATATGTCGCCGGGAAAGCGAGAATCATGGAAGCCGGAATGCGCCCCGCGACAAGCTGCCAAATACTCAAAGCGGAAAATATCAACACCGGGAGCATGGCTTTTTTCACAAAACCTGGTTTCCGGGATATCCGGTTGCGATAATCGGCAACTTTTTTCAAGGTCGCAAAAGTGACGACAACGGCCAAGCCCATGCGCAAAAATGGATTCATCCACTGCCCGCCAATGGCGACGAGAAAAAAGATTACCGCGAAGTGATGCACCAGGAATAGGAAGGATTCCTTGCCGGTGTATTCCAGCAGGGCAAGCACTCGGTTTTTGTGTGGCCCCTGATAAATCTGCCGAAACACCAGCATGAGTAAAAAGGCGACGCTCACGTTACGCGTCACGTAGGAGGCGTCGGCGCGAAACATCATTTGATAATGATCCAGGATGATCGGTCGGCTCGTAAACATCAGGCCGCCGGCAAGAAGGAAAGCAAAGAAAACACCAAGAGCCATGAGCCATTTCCGGCTTTGCACCCGATACAACATGGCACCGAGCATCAGCATTCCCGCCCAGGGGAAAAATGAAAAATGATTAAATAGAAAACGCACCGCCGGATTCAATGCTTCGAAACCCTCTTTCGTGTGCGGGTAGACTGCGTGGACAAAACCCGCCGCACCGAACATGATCGCCGCCGCCACAAAGATCGCCCAATTCGGCGCACGCCACGCCAGGAGAAGATACGTGGCAATCATCCCCAGCGCGATGCCCTGAAAGATGTCGGGCACGCCAAGATGCGCGGTGCCCAGCGCCAGGCTGTAAGTATATCCCATAAAAAATAGACAAAAAGCCTGGAGCAGGTAGAAACGCGTTGCCTCAAAATCCGGTTTTCCAAGGTTTCGCCGCACGAATGACAACACGTTGACGCCCGAAGCCATAAAGAAAAACACGGCGCCGATGTCGATGTATTGAACGATCCATTTCGCCAGCAGGGGCATGGGCGGACCGCCTGCCTCCTCAATGACCATCTGCCATCGCAGCGGGTGGGACATCACCATGCACAGGCATCCAACGCCCTTCCAGAAATCAATTTCATAAAAACGCTGCGATGGATATGGAGACTGGTCCATTGTCATGAATTATTTGGCCTGCAATTTCTCAATGCCATCGAGCCAGGTCCGCAGGCGCTGTCCGTATTCGTCGCCGACTGTCATGGAGACGTCATTGTGTCCCGCGCCCTTGACCACGTAAAATTCTTTGGGTTCGTTGGCGATGGCAAACAGCCGCTCGCCTTCTTTGAAGGGGATAATCTCGTCAGTGGTCCCGTGGACGACCAGAACGGGTACATGGATGTTTTTCAATTTTGAAGCGCTGTCATAAATTTCCGACTTGAAAGCCAGGCCGGTTGGCAGCATGGGAAACAGCGCGCTGGCCACGGAAGGAATGGAAGTAAAGGTCGATTCGAGGATAAGGCCCTTGACCTTTCGGTCCTGCGTGATCTGCGTGGCGACTCCACCGCCCAGGGACTTGGCGAAAACAATGATATCGCTTTCGGCAATCCCTTTGTCTTCGATCATCGTTTTCATCGCGGCGTAACCGGCGGCGTACAGAGACATTTCGCTGGGGTCCCCCGCGCTTTTGCCGTAACCCGGATAATCGATCAGGAACAGGCCGCAATCCATCGGCGCGAGTTCATCGCGGATTAAAGCCCACTCGAAAACGGTTTGCGCGTTGCCGTGAAGAAAGAGAATCGTCGGTCTCCCCTCGCCCGCCGGCCAGTGCAGCGCGTGCATTTCATTGCCGTTCTCGACTTTGAAAAACACCTCTTCGGCCCCTTCGATATAATGCGGCAGAGCCTTGTCTCGTTCTATTTTCATCGGGTAATAAAGGAAGCGCTTGATAAGACCGCCCAGCATTTCTCCTCCGATACTTTGTTTGGGTGCAAGCTCGCTTTTGGGTGTTGGCCTTTCGGCCCCGCACCCGTCAAGACAAGCCGCAATATTCAGCGCGACCAAAAACATCGCCGCCAGTGGGATAATCCGATTATATTTCGCTCGTTTGCTCATGCCCATCATCACATCAAATGCAGATACATGGTCCAATAGCCCAGCATAGCCGCGCAGAATACATAGGTCAAAACCGGTCGCCTGAGTGAAGCTTTTTCATTCACGGCGGCAAGGACCGGCAAACAAAGAATCAGACAAGGTCCTGCCACGTGGCCGTAATACCTTGCCCAAAAAGGTCCCTTCGCTATAGCGATGCTAAGAAAAAACAGGACGATGAAAAGGGCCGGCGCCAGGTATTGGGATTTTAGAATTTCCTTATTGAAGACCATGACGGGCAGCAAGGCTCCCAGTACAATCAGGGTCGAATGAAAAAAACGCCAAAAGGAATAATCCAGTTCGTTCCAGCCCGTACCCATAAGCGATAGCTGCGTGCCAAAGTTTTGATAAATCCCTAGCCCGAAACAATACAGCGCAAAGAGCATCACAGGCACAATTGCCGTACCGGTTGCGACGATGACAAGCCGCCGAAAATTTATTCGACGATTCCCAATCGCGTCACGGATTTCGATCAATGTCGGAATCGCCATAAGAGGGAAAAGCGTCGTCTTCTGAAAAACACCCAGCACGAGACACGCTACGAGAGCGGCGAAGCGCTTTGGACCGGGATCATCTCGCCACCGAAGCCACAGCCAGAAAAACGCTACGACAAAAAACGCGTTGATGGCGTCAAGCTGAATAAAAAATGCATTGCGCATAACCGCGGCGTTCGTACAAAAAAGAAGTCCGACAGGCCAAAAGGGAACGGATGGGGCAAGGCGGCGGGAAATCACCTTGAGTACAATCAGCGATCCGAGCGTCGCGGCCAGGTTGAGCCATTGGAGAATCAAAATGGAATCGGCATGCACAAACATCAACAGCGCAATGGCGATGGGCGTTAAAGGAGATGGAGAATGCGGGTATTTTACCAAAAAGCTTTGCAAGTAGGGCAAGACTTCGGCGCCGCCAATGCGAAGGCTATGATGAAGTATCTCCCCGGCGCGCCAATAATTGTCCCAACCGGGCCTTTGCCACCAGAGCCATTCCCGCCAGGAGAACCAGGCCGCTATCGCCAGAAGGACGACAAAAAGAAACATCTCGGTCAGCGGAGTCAGTTCAAAAAGCGCGCGGCGCGACCCGCTGCGTGTCCCCTTTTTTGAAGCCAACGCAAAGGCCATAAACGCCAGGCATGCCGACCACACGCACAGGTATTGCGGCATATGGCGCAACATTTGTTGGTAGTTGGCAAGATGCAGGGCATAGGGGTACGGCGTCGCGAGAGTGTTGGCGAACAACTTTGGAAAGTACGCCCACAAGAGAGCCAAAAGGCCGATCAGCAAAGAGCAAGCCGTCAATATTGCAACGGGAAGCTGAATTTTTCCTGATTTGAATCTCATTTTCTTCCTACGCGTCGCGCAAGAATACCCCACCAATGTCAAACTCGCATAAGGTCCTTCTTGTGACAAGCGCGATTTCGTTTATTATCCGCAGAGTAAGGATTGCGCCAATGCAAAACAACGAGCTCGGCCATTTATTGATCGACATGGCCGCAAAACACGGATTCCCCCTCGCCGGAGCGCTGGACCTCGATGCCGGTCTCGGAGCGATGCAGCCATTCATCAATGCCTATGATGAATGGCTTGATGCGGGCATGGCCGGCGATATGGATTACCTCAAGCGAGACCGAAACCTGCGCGCCGATCCACGGGCTGTATTTCCCGATGCCAGAGGCGTCGTGTGCGTGGGCCTACCCTATTACACGCAGGGCGACAACACGCCGGAGCCGGATTCCACATCTTGGGCCCGATACGCGAAATATCTGCGCGGACGTGATTATCACAAAGTTCTAAGGACCCGCCTTGACGCCATGCTCGCCGAGGCCTCGCGCTTTTATCCCTTTGAATGGCAAAGCTATTGCGACGCCGGGCCTGTGCCGGAACGCGCCTGGGCTTACCTTGCGGGACTTGGCTGGATCGGGAAAAACTCCGCCCTTATCCACCCAAAATTCGGCAGCTTTCTATTTCTCGCCGTGGCCTATATCAGCAAATCGCCGGGCGGAGAACCGGCCCCCATGCGCGATCAGTGCGGTCGGTGTGACAAGTGCCTGCAAGCTTGCCCCACGAAGGCGCTTGGCAAGCCGCGCGTGATCGACGCCCGCCGCTGCATCTCCTATTGGACGCTGGTAAAACGCGGACGCCTGGTATTGCGTGATGAGGATATTGCAGCCCTGAAAAACCGCATCGCCGGTTGCGACGCATGCCAGGACGCTTGCCCCTATAACCATCAACCCGAGATGCCGGCGTCTGAGTTTCCTTGCGATCCTGCTGCCGACGCGACGCGCCTTCGCAAGTGGGAGGAGCTTCTGGCGGAAAGCGGCGGCGCCTACAAAAAGCGCGCTCGCGACAGCGCCCTTTCCTTTGTCAGGCCCGCGCATTTTCGCCGCAATCTTGCCTACGCGCTGGCCTCTGCGATCCGTTCGGCTCCAAACGAGGATTTTAGGCGCCTCTTGCCTTTGATAAATCACCGAATGGAAAGCGAAACGAATGACGATATAAAAAGCATTTGGGAAAGGTGTCTGAAAGAGTGAAAGGACAAAGATCAATTCATGGACTGTTGATGTTGTGTCTTCAGAAGGATTGCGTCAGTCCATTGCTGTTGATCCATTCGGCGCAGTACACATAATATTTACTGGAGATAAGGATAACTTTGGGATCTATTATGCCGCCAACGCAAGCGGTGCTTGGGTTATTGAATAGATCAAGACAGTGGACATTCGCAACGTAGCAATGGCCGTCGATGAAGAAGGCCATGTTTTTATGGCCCACGATCGCCCTGATCCCCTGATCCCATTATTGCTGCTTCAATCTCTTCGTCGCTTCCTTGTAGCTGAGGGGCGATAGCTTATCTTTGTTTGCCTCGACGAAGTTTCTTACGACCTCGGGTGCGGTTTTGTCATACTCGCGCAGCGCCCAACCAATGGCCTTTCGGATAAAAAAGTCACTTTCATCGGCGCATTTCAGGCAATAACGAAAAAGGCGCGCTTCATCGGTTTTATCCTTGTGTTTGATCTGGCAGATGATCGCCGTGCGTCGCACCCACATATCCTCGTCTTCAATCCATTTATCCAGAGTAAGGGCCATTTTTTTCGGTTCTTTCAGATGCGCCGCGCCGACAAGTCTCACCGCCGCTTCATCGACCAGATCCCACCACGCGCCTTCGCGAATCAGGGTTTCGTACAGCGGCAGTTTTTGGGGCGAAACGAATTTCTTTTTGGAATGCGCCACGCGCAGGGCTGCGTATTTTCCCTCACGCTGTTTCATCGACCATAGCTCCCGCGCGGCCTGCTCAATGTCTTCTGAGGTTTTCAAAGGATGAATTTTCATCGCCTCTTTGATAACTACATCGCGATCCGGGGCGCTGACGCCGTAAAAAGGCATCTCGGTTTTCATGTACGCAGCCATCTCCCCGGCTTTTTTCTCATTGGCCTTGGCCGCAAATTCCTGTTTGATAAACGAAACAAAAGTGTTTGGCATTTTCCCTAGTCCTCCAAGATCGCACGACCACATATAGTAAGTGCAAATGCGAATTTTTCCAAACATCCCCTCATCGACGGGAAAATCGCTTGACGCGGAGCGCGTATTGGTTATTTGGTAGTGCCTCAATGATTCGAGGCTGATAATTAATGGATCAATTCAAGCTCATCAACACGTACAGCCCGCAAGGAGATCAGCCGCGTGCCATCGAATTTCTGCTGGCGGGCTTACGCGAAGGGGAAAGGCACCAGACCCTTCTCGGCGTGACCGGCAGCGGAAAAACATTCACCATGGCCAACGTCATTGCCGAGTCAAACCGCCCTGCCCTGGTGCTGGCGCATAACAAAACCCTCGCCGCGCAACTCTTCGCCGAATTTAAGGAGCTTTTCCCGGAAAACGCCGTCGAATATTTTGTCAGCTATTACGATTATTATCAGCCCGAAGCCTACATCCCGCGAAACGACACCTATATCGAAAAAGATTCCTCCATCAACGAACGCATCGACCGCCTGCGCCACAGCGCTACGCGCAGCCTGCTCACCAGGCGAGACACTATCATCGTGGCGTCGGTTTCCTGCATTTTCGGCATCGGCAATCCCAGCGAATACAGTCGCATGATGATAATCCTCAATCGGGGGGACCTCATTGAGCGCGATGATCTGCTGCGAAGACTTGTGACGATGCAATATGATCGAAACGACATCGACTTCGCTCGCGGCGCCTTCCGCGTTCGCGGCGAAAACGTCGAGATATTTCCGGCTTATGAAGACGAAATCGCCATCCGCATTGAATTTTTCGACAACGAGATCGAACGCCTGAGCGAAATCGATCCTCTGCGTGGAAAGGTGATCCGGGAAGTGGAGCGCGTCGGAATTTTTCCCAACAGCCACTACGTCGCCGACGAAAAAACTATTGAACGGGCCATCAAGGGTATTAAGGAAGAGCACAAGGAACGAGCTGAGTTCTTGCTGTCGCAAAACAAACTGCTGGAAGAACAGCGGCTCTCCCAGAGAATTCTCTTCGACATCGAGATGATCGCGCAACTCGGCTACTGCTCGGGGATCGAAAACTACAGCCGGCATCTCGACGGACGCAAACCGGGCGAAGCGCCGTCCACGCTCATCGATTATTTCCCGGATGACTTCATCCTATTCATCGACGAAAGCCACCAGACCATCCCGCAGGTCAACGCCATGTACAAGGGCGACAGATCGCGCAAGCTAACGCTCGTGGAATACGGATTTCGCCTGCCCTCCGCACTGGACAACCGCCCCTTGAAATTCGAGGAATTTGAAAAGCGCATCCAGCAGGTCATTTACTTGTCAGCCACGCCCTCAGCCTATGAACTCGACAAATCGAAGGGGGTATTCGCCGAGCAGGTCATTCGACCAACGGGTCTGATTGACCCGGCGCTGGAAGTGCGGCCCGCGGAAAATCAGGTGGACGACCTTCTCGAAGAAATCCAGTTGCGCCTAGCCAAAAACGAGCGCGTTCTCGTGACCACGCTGACCAAGCGCATGGCCGAAGACCTGAGCGAATATTATCGTGATCTCGGCCTGCCCGTGCGCTATCTTCACAGCGAGATCGACACGCTGGAACGCATCGCCATATTGCGCGATCTTCGATTGGGCGAGTTCTCGGTCTTGGTCGGCATCAATCTCCTGCGTGAAGGGCTTGACCTGCCGGAGGTGAGCCTCGTCGCCATTCTCGACGCCGACAAGGAAGGCTTTTTGCGCTCGGCCACAAGCCTTTTGCAAACCATCGGTCGCGCCGCGCGCAACGTTAACGGCAGAGTTATCATGTACGCCGATAAAGTCACAAAGAGCATGAACAAGGCCATCGACGAAACGGAAAGGCGGAGGGAAAAGCAGCGCCTGTACAACGAAGAGCACGGCATCACGCCCGAGTCCATCGTCAAGGGCATTTCCGATGTCCTGAGCAGCATCTACGAAAAGGATTACGTCACCGTGCCCAAGCTGGCGCCGGGCGAGGAAGAGGATTTGCGCGAGGACCAAGTTGAAATGCTCATCAAATCGATGCGAAAAGAAATGCGCAGCGCCGCCAAAAATCTGGATTTTGAGCACGCGGCGCAATTGCGCGACGACATCAAGCGCCTGCAGGAACGTCTTTTGGCGGGGTTTTAGAGTTTCTTCTCCGGCGTTTCTCCGCGGAACATGGAATAACTCAAAAGGCAGTGATAATCCGGGCGCTCCACAATGTAGTCTTTGGAATTTTTGTCCATGAGATTCGACACGACGCCCCAATCCTCCGGGGAAACGTACGGCTTGATATCATCATAAAACATATGCAGCGATGTATCGACGGATGCTTTCACTTCCTCGCCCAGCGGCGCGTGCGTGCAGGCGGCGAAGCCATCGACTCTCGTATTGACGAGCCCCGCGGCCTTCAACCATCCAAGGGCGCACATCACGTGCTGCTCCGGCTTTTTCACTTTCAAATAGGGTATGGAATTCGCCAGACCGACGCCCAGGCGCGCTTCCAAGGCAGGGTATCCAGGAAGTAACACTTGCGTGGTCCAGAAGAGAATAGCGATTGTGCCGCCGGGTTTGACGACGCGACGGAAACCTTTGAGCGCTTTTACGGGATAGTCTATGCTGGAACCGTCTCGCGCAGGTATCGGCCAAAGCGCATCCTTGCACCACAGCCAGTCAAAAGAATCATCCTTCATGGGCAAATGAAACAAATCACCAACCTGAAAGTTACAGCGCTCGGCCACGCCAGTCTCGTCGGCCATTTCTCTGGCGACACTTAAAAACTCATCGCACGTATCCAAACCGACGATTCGAGCGCCCTCGCCTGCCGCTTGAGCGAGCCGAATCGCGTTATGTCCGATGCCGCAACCAGCATCCAAACCCATGCTTCCCGGCTGCGGAGCCAGGGTTTGAATCGCTTTTTCGATGGCATCAATTGTTATCGGATAAACTTTTTTCAACTGGCTTGCGTAATGCGTCATGTCTGGTTCTTGGCTCATAATTAATTCCTCGGTTGAAAACCAAAATAAGGAACCACTACATATGAAATATAATAGACAAAATCCATTTGATTGGAAATGGAAGAGCCGCTGATTTGACTCGAAGCAACGGAGCGTTTTTGACTATCGCTCCTTTTTTATCGCTTAGGCGGCGCGCAAAGCTCTTTTGACGACGAGAAAATGGAGCGGGCGCGCTTGCGGGAAATTTTTCCCTATTCCCGCGATGGCTCCTTCGGCGTGAATTTTCGAACGAGTACTGCAGCCATCGCAAGGTACATAAGAAAGAGTCCCAGCAGCCATAAAAAGTAGGGCGCGACATAACTCAGACTTCCCGTTTTCATCGACAGTATTCGGACTGCAAATAGAGCCGGAGTCGCAGGAAACACCCAGGAAAACATCTGCAAGTATTTCGGCATCTGCTCGGGCGGCATGAGGAACCCGGAAAACATGAACAGCGGAGTCGAAACAAGCATGAGCACCTGGAATGAGGCATAACGATCCTTTGAAAAATGCGCGACCATGGCCGCAATCGGCGCCATGGCCAACATGAATGCCAAAAATAGAACAAACATGGAAACAGCGCTGACATTGGGCCATCCGAAGAGCGGGAAAACGGCAAATAACATAAAGGCGATGCCCAAAACATAGAAAACCCCATGCGCCATAAACTTTCCCGTCAGATAGGCGAGAGGAAAGGAGCTTTTTTCATCATACTCCCCGAGTTCTCTACGCAACCCGGCGGAAAAGGATAAGGAAATCAGAATCAACTGTTGAAGGATGATTATGAATATCCCCGGAATCAGGAAAGCGCCGTAACTGAGCGAAGGGTGGAAGAGGTTTCGCGTTTCCTGCGTCACAGGCATGATCCGGTTCGCGGCCATGGTTGATCCCATGCCCTGGGAATGGAAAAAGTCCTTGGATATTTCTTCGTTCATGGCGAAAGCGACGCGATGAACCGCCGGATAGGACATGGCGTAAGTCGTCATGTTGACCGAATTGATCCAAAGCCGAATGGCCCCCTGCTCTCCCTTTTTTATTCGTCTGGAAAAATCGGGCGGGATGTAGACAAGCAATTCCGCTTGACGCCTCTTTAAAGCTTCCCAGCCATCCTCGAAGGAATCCGTACGCGTATCAATCCGTACTTCCTGAGTCGCCTCAAGATCCATCGTGAACTTGCGGGAAAGGGCTGAGTTGTCTTCATCGATCACCACGGACGGGCGCTCCACGGCCTGATCCGCGGAATACAGGTATGAGATAACAAAGGGATAAAAAACAGGGATGGCAACGAGAATCATAAGAACCAGCTTTTGGCGACGAATGAATTTCATTTCATCGAGCAAGGAAATTTTCACAAGGCCAAACCAAATACCCAGGGTCCGAAAACCCATTAAAATTTTCTTAGCCAAAGAGGAAAAGGAATTTTTCTGGATGTTTATGAGTTTTCGCATAGCTGCTCTCATCTTGATCTCAGAATTCTCGGAAAAAGAAATCTTTTTGCCGCCGCTCCAAAACCGATCAGGAAAATAAAGACGAGAAATTGTTGACCGAACTGAACATATATATCGCTCATATCTGCAAGACCGGTAGGGAAGTGTAAAAACATTCTGAATCCTCTGGCAAAGGGAGTGAAAGGAATCACCTCGGAAACCCAGCGGACTAGAGGAGGGAACATATCCGTTGGCCATGTGAGGCCGGAAAGCATCATGGAAAGCATCCCCAAAACAACCGTGACTTCCATGGCCAAAAAGGAGCTTGGAATTAGCGAGCCGATAGCCGCCGCCATGAGGATATCGAGAAGAATAAATACTCCGAGCGCCAATAAAACGATGTGAAATCCGCTTTGTGCAAAGATTCCCTCCGCTGGAAGATACAAATAGAAAAAGAGCAAACCAATTAGTAGGGCCCAGAAGAGAATCGCCTGGAATGCGCCGATCAACTCTGTCGTTGTATCCGGGCGCTGGGCAGGGACAAACAAGGAAATAGCCACAATCAGGACAAACACGTGCAACTGGAAGAAAATGAGGATGGGCGCCAAGTAGACGGAGTAATTCGCATAGGGATTGAACATGAAATTTTCATAGACGGCAACTGGCAGAACTTTGCTCATGGCGCGATCCTTGGGCACGCCATACTTTTTCACCATGGTGAGTTGAATTCCTGCGCCCACGACGCCGATGCTTTTACTGAGGGCTTTGTAAACGTTTTTGGCCACCAGGATGTTTGCGCCATCGATAAGAACAAGAATCTCGCCCTTGGTTCCTTTTTTGATTTTGGAGGAAAATTCAGAGGGAATATAAACGACCGCCGCAAGGCTCCCGCGAATCAATAACTCCCTGGCCTCGTCCAAGTCCTGGATTTCCTCGGCATGCAACGCCACTTCGGGTGTTGATTCAATAAAGGTTCGAATAGTTCTGCTGATCCTGGAGTTGTCCTGATCGATGACCGCCACCGGCAATTGGAAAACCAGTTTTTGGTGATAAGCCTGCATGGAAAGAGAAGACATGCAAAACAGCAAAGCGATCATCAACTGGTATCGGCGGGTCAAGAACAGACGTCTTGTTTGATCTCGGAATCCCCGCCAAAGTCCGTTCATTCTTTAGTTCTCCAGTTTCCAGCGAACGGTCATTCCCGGGCGGAGCCCATCGACAGGCTCCACGGGACGGGCTTTGACCTCAAAGCTTTTCAAATCGAAACTATTTTTATCGCTGGTGGCCTTCCATGTGGCGAAATCTCCCAGAGCGCTGATGTTGAAAACTTCCCAATCCACGGTTTTCCCCAAAGCGGGAATGGATGCGTGGATGATTCGCCCTTGTTGTATGTTTTTCAGTTTATCTTCACGGATCGAAAATGTGGCCCAAATATCGTCCATATTTACGACAGTGAGGATCGGATACCCGGTTGCAGCCAACTCTCCTTCGTGAACAATGATCTTGGAAACAACGCCGCTTATCGGGGCATATTGGGTTGTCTCCTTATTGTAACTTTGTACCTCCGCAAGAGCCCCCTGAGCCCTATTCACCAAGGCTTCCAATGCTTCAAGCTGTTCGTCGCGGGCCCCTTTTTGGACCATGTCGTTTTTGGCCTCAGCCATGGCGAGTTGTTCGGTGGCAACGTTGAATTTGAACTCAACCTCGTCCAACTTCGCCTTGGGGATCGCCTTTTGGTCATAGAGAGCTTTTAGGCGATCATACATTTTCTTTGTAATGTCCACTTGATGCCCTGCGGCATCCACTTGACGACGAACAGCTCTCTTTTCTTCTGGTCGGGTTCCTTTTCTCGCCATTTTCAGTTGGGCCTTCGCGGCGTCGATGGCAGCGTTGACCTGCTCCACTTTCGCCTCAATGATGTCGCCTTCGAGCAACACCAGCTTTTGCCCCTTCTCAACTCGATCCCCTTCTTTTACGAAAAGCTCCGACACTCTCCCGGGGATCATCGAGGCCACGTCAATCTCCGTGGCGTCCGCCAATCCGGTCATCGAATCCACAGGATGGACGCCGTTGCCGCAAGCGCTTGAAACGAGAACCAATGCCATGATCACTGGAATTAAATTTTGCATTCTTCGACCTCCCCCTTGAACATGTCGAGTTGGCTCCGTTTAGATGGCTGCATCGCTTCGGGGCACGCCATGATTCCTTCAAAAACAAGCTTAATGATATGGTTTAGTGCATCCTCTTTATTTTTCGAGTCCGATAATTCAAGGTCCCAAATAGCCTCCCGCAGCAGTCGCCTTTGGGAATAGGCCAGGCAAAGTCCGATGACCGTCAACATGAGTTGATTCACGTCTAAATCGGGTCGGAAAGTCCCCTCTTTCACGCCACGATCCAAAACATTTTTCATATCCTCAAGCCCGGATGAAAGAACATTGACAAGCTCCCTGTCTTGCTTTTTGGAACACTGATTGCCCAGACTTTGCCATCCCAACAACCGAACGAATCCCAGGTTTTCGGAAAGAAACTCGAAAAGCCAACGGAGAAACATCATTGCCTGGTCATAGGGCTTTTGAGTCTCATCAACCAATGATCTGCCGGCTTCTGATATTTTGGCCAGGTTGGAACGGAGCACCTCGAAATAAATGTCTTTCTTGCTTCCAAAATAGATGTAAATCAGGCGTTTGTTGCATCCAGCAGCCTTGGCGATTTCATCAACCCGAGCAGCGTCGAAACCTTTGTCCACGAAGATGACTTCAGCGGCTTTTAATAGTTCCTTTTTTGTATTTTCCGCGTTGCGCTGGTTTTTTTGGCGAGTCTTTCCCATTTCATTTCCTACTTTCTTTGACTGCCTGCCGATCAATGTTGCCGATAGGAGCGCGATCCAGGGACGATGCCTTCAAGGGTTCCTCGGACAGAACCGGGCTTTCTCCGATGGCCAAATAAAGAGAGTATATGGAAGTCAATAGGTCGTAGCGGGCAGATATGTGGTCGCTTTTCGCCTTGACGCCAAGGGTTTGTGCATCCAAAACATCCACGGAGGTCGCCATATTTTCCTTGAAACGGAGTTGCTGGATCCGTAAGTTTTCTTGCGCCTGATCCACAGCCTTGCGGCTCGCTTCAACGCGCTGATCGGCGGATGTCCACGCCAGATAACACTTTTGAACCTCCAGCCGAATCAGGTTTTGAACCTCTCTTTTCCGAATATCCACTTGGCGGCTTTTGGCATTTTCCGCCTGAGCTTCGTAGTAGTTGCTCCCCCAGTTCCAAAGATCCCACTTCAAGGCAAGGCCCACGAAGCGCTCTTCTTCCTGGGACAACATAATGCCCTCCGTATACTGCCACCGGCCGATGGCGGCGAGTTGCGGGGTCAGATTCCACCAGGATATTTTCCCGACGGCTTTGGCCGCCTTGGCCTTTTGCGTCAAGGCGGAAAGATCTTTTCTGTTTTGAAGGGCTCGCTTTCGGGATTCCGAAAGGGACACATTCCAATCCTTGGCGTGTTCAAAATCGACGCTTTTCACCTGAATATCGAAATCGACCGGAAGTCCAACAATATTGGCCAAAACCGAACGCATAAGGGCCACACCGGATTGGGCTCGGATAAGCATCTGCCTCGCATTAGCGAGCTTCACTTCCGCCGTCAATATCTCATTTTTTCCGATGAATTCCGCCCGGTAGAACTCCATCGCCTGATCGACATGGGCTGAAATCGTATCCACTGCTGATTGAGCAACCCTCTCCAATTCCTGAACCTTCAAAAGAAGGAAATAATTTTCAATCGTCTTGTAGGCAACCTCGCGACGGGTGCGCTCAAAAAGGTCGGTTCTTGCATTTTCACCGGCCCTCCCGGCTTGATAGCCATGGTAGACCGAAAAAAGAGGCGTAATCGGCTGCATGAGAGTTAGCGATAATTCTCTGGTCTCCGATGAACGCAGCTCTATGGGTTGAATCGGTTCAAGGACCAAATCCAGCGCCCTTTGCGTGAGACTGGCGTATTTCGGTTTGAGCACCACGTAGTCCATGGGATCAAGTTCATAGGAATCATCCCATCGCAAAATATTCCCCTCAACTTTCAGCGAGGGGCCGAATTTCCCACGAACACTCTTCTTTACAGCCGTTGCCTCTTCCAGTTCTGCCTGGGAGCGTTGGATGGACAAGTTGTTTTTCATGGCCATTTCCAAGGCGTCGGAAAGAGTCAGTATCTCCGCCGAGACGACCCTAGGAAAAAGGAGGATGGCCAGGATAAAAAAAAGCGCTTTGGGGAAATTAGCCAAGCGACTCTTTTTTTCCGCTTGATTTTCAAAATTTTCGTTTTTCTTGCGTGTCATGGGTTCGCCATCCGTAGGTAACTAACCGGTTAGTTACTTAATAATCCTTAGCACCAACGCTGTCAAGAAAAATGCGAAAATATTTCTACAGGACTCCCTCGCTCAAACTCTTTCGTCAGAAACATTCCCATATAGATGAATTCTCGACTTGACACAAAGACGCGCGATGTGTACTCGGCGCGTGGAAATGAGGGACGATATGAAAATCAATAATTCTCAAAGCGCTCTTGAACAAATACAGCAATTTCATCAAGAGGTGGACAGGTTCGCCTCCGAGCTTAGGGGCAAACTGGGAAATCGAATCCGATGCCGCCTCGGCTGCTCGGAATGCTGCGTGGATGATTTAACCGTTTTTACAATCGAAGCTCTGTGCATAAAATCCGAGTTCGCAAAGCTTCTTGAAACTGAGTCCCCCGCGTCCGAAGGCGCTTGTGCTTTTCTCGATGAGGCCGGCGCCTGCCGCATTTACAGCGCCCGGCCATATGTATGCCGCACGCAGGGTCTGCCCATCCGCTGGTTTGACGAAATGGAAAGCGGGCAAATCGCCGAGTACAGGGACATCTGCCCCGTAAATGACGAAGGCCCACCCATCGAAGGATTTGAAGAAAAACTGTTTTTGACCATCGGACCCTTTGAGGATCGCCTACGCGCCATCCAAAGCGCCTTCGACCATGATAAAATGAAACGGGTGCGGCTGCGGGATTTGTTTGAGGCGAATTGCATATTATTTTAAAATGGAAGAAACTTCCATCCGCGCTATGTTCACAAGCAAAAGCCTAAGGGAGAATTTATGCCCAGGAAAAAAAGTCAGAAGAAAAGCACTGCCGCTGAAAAAGAATATGCCCAGGAACTGATCGCACGGATCGTCCGCGAATGCCCGCGTCGCCAACCGACCAGCGAAGACGAACGACGCTCCCAGATGATGATGAAGGAGGAATTTGAAAACATCGGTCTTTCCACCGAGGTTCAGGATTTTGAATTCAACGACAATTTATATGCCAACATTGCTCTCCATTTCGGCCTGGGGACTGTCGGCACAATGGTTTCAGGTGTTTTTCCACTGGGAGGTTTGGCGCTCCACAGTCTGGCATCAGGATCGTATTGGGCCGATTCCACGCGGCGCGCCTATATCCTTCGACGCCTGCTTCGTTTTAAGCCATCCCAAAATCTTCTCGCGACCATGCCCGCGGAAGGTTCGCCTGATCTTCGCGTTGTTTTTCTGGCCCATGCCGATGCGGCCTTCACTGGCCTCTTATTCAATCCGGATTTCATAAAAAAATTCAGCGGCAATCCCCCAAAAGGGCTTGGTTTCATCAAACGGTCTATGGCCTTCGCTACGCAGACTCAGGCGGCACTGACGGGATTCGATACACTGCGCATTTTCCTCGGTCCGCTGACTTGGCCCCTGCGCCCCATCGAATATGCCCTGACGATTCCTTCAATGATCGCGCTGGGCTTGAACCTGCAAGTTGTTTTACGCAACGAGATCGTACCGGGCGCCAACGACAATTTGAGCGCCGTCGCGGCACTTCCAATTCTCGCGCAAAGACTCGGGCCGAAAAAACCGAAAAACGTGGAATACGTTTTCGCCATCACCGGTTGCGAGGAAGCCAGTCTCGGCGGCGGCGACGCCTTGGCGAAAGCCATGGAGGGTGTATGGGACAAAAAACGCACGGTAATCATCGGTCTCGACGGCCTGTCCGGGGGTGATCTGAACTTCGCGGAAATGGAGGGCGAAGTCATCAAAACCCCGATCCCGGAATGGCTCGGCAACGTGGCCCGGGAAACCGCAGCGTCGGACCCAAAATTTGATGAAGTGAAAGGCTTTGAAATCCCCGTGGGTGGAACAGACGTCGCAGCCTTTCTCGCCCATGGATGGGAAGGCGTCTGCATGATCTGCGTGGACCATGAAATCGGCGCTCCCCGCAATTATCATTCGCCAGAGGACACGCCGGAAAACCTGGACTACGACAAGCTCATGTACTCCATCGAATTTACGGAAAAACTGGCAAGAAACATCCTGAAATATCGGCTGGTTTAAAAATCTGGCCGGGAAAAAATATGCGAAACGTTAAAGTCTTTTTTCTGGCCCTGGCCGTGCTCCTTGTGGCCAAGGCGGCGCTGATCGTTTTCAGCGGCGGAAGCCCTCAAAGCGGCCTGAACTTCCTGCGCCCGGTGGACGACGCCTACATTTCGCACCGATACGCAGCTAATCTAGCCGAAGGGCGCGGCCTGGTTTACAACATTGGCGAGCGCGTCGAAGGCGGGACAACTTTTTCATTCATAGCCCTTCTTTCGTTTTTCGGATTCCTGGGCATAAATCGACTGGACATTGTTGCCGTCATCTTCGGCCTGCTGGCCACCGCAACCCTCGCCATGCTGGTCTGGCGCTTTATGCAATCACGGCGCGACGGCCCTGCCCAATGGCCTGACAAATTCATCTTTGGCTATCTGTGCGTGGGCGTTACGGCGCTGGTGTGGAGTTGGTCGGGCATGGAAACGCCGATTTTGGCGCTGATAATCTTCGCGGCCTTCCTGAGTCATCTGCGCGAGATCAAAGACAACCGACTGCCTATTTTTAGTGCCCTTTTCACTGTGCTGGCCGGATTGACGCATCCAGAGGCGATCCTCGTCGCCACTGTCCTGGGCATGTCGTGGCTGATTCCATTTTCCAAAAAACGGTGTGCACTCGGCGTTCTTTACGGCGCAATCGTCGTAGCCCTTTTCGGCGGCTACTGGCTTTGGCGATGGCGGTACTTCGGGCATCTGATGCCCAACACTTTTTACGCCAAAGCGGCCGGCGGCGGTCTGGACATGGCCAAAAGCGGACTGATTTACGTGCGCGTCGCGCTTTTCTCGGCCCTTTTTCCGATCATTCTGGCAGCCTTTGCCCACGCCAGCTTCAGATCCCGAGGAAAACTTATTTTCGCCGGAATCGCTGTCATGTTTTTCGTTCTCATCTTCCAAAACATGGCTCTTTTCGCCTGCATGGGAATGCTGATCTGGTGGGCGCTGAAAAACAGGGATGTGGTGAAAAAGCAGCCACGATGGGTGTGGCTGTTTGCATCTTATACCTTCGTGCATCTAGCCGTGGTCATAAAAGTCGGCGGGGATTTCTATCCTTTTCATCGTTTCATCTGGCCCGTATTGCCTTTATGCCTGCTGGTTATCTGGAAATTCTGGCGCGACGCTGCAGACCGGCAGGACAAGGCGACGACAGACGATGAGCAAGCGCCAGTCAAAAGCCCCGCTATCTCTGTTGCGAAGCTTGTTTTGATCATCATGGCGATCAACCTGTGGTCTTATACGTACACCTTCCAGGGCTTCATCCACAGCGAGCTTCAGCGCGTGGTCAAAAATTTCGCCGAAGTTGGAAAATCTATGCGCAAATCAATGCCCGCCGACGCGACTGTGGCAACACTTCCCATCGGAGCATTGGGTTATTTTTCCAAACTGCGCATTCACGACATGATGGGCCTTGTCGATAAACACATAGCGCACATCGACATGGATTCGGAACGCGGCATCATCGGACACTCCAAATTTGATCACGCCTATACTCTGAATACGCGCCCGGAAGCCGTAGTAGTCCTGCCCAGTCTTTACAAGGATAGCGAAAAGGGTTTCAAAAAATGGATCGACGAAAATGCTCTGGCGCCCACGCAATACCGCATTTACGAGCAGCCAGCTCTGCGTGAGGAATACAGGCTCGTCAAGCTGCCCGTTAAAAAGGGCTGGGTGGCGTTTGGGTTTTTACGGAAAGACCTCGTTGGGAATACTTTCTACAGCGCCTTTCATCCCATGAGCTTTGAGCAAACGGAAGCAGCCTTCAAAACTCCCGAACGAGCGGCTTCCCATCCACTTCACGGCAAGACTTTCGGAATCTGGTCATTTAAATAGCGCACCGGCGCTCATTCGATTTCCATGGCCCTTCGCATCATATCGATACGATCAGCACCTGTTGCAAACTCCGCTCCCTTTTCAAGCACCTGCTTTGCCGCTTCCGTGTCCCCGATCCGGAGGAAAATCCGTGAAGCCGCGCGGGCGGAGCGCACGCAAATATCGCGATAGTGCGGCCAACGTTCAATGATGCCCACATATCTTAGCGCGGCCTTCTTTTTCATGCCCAAGTCGTATTCACACTCTGCCATCAGAAAATTGGCCTGAGCAAAGCCCGTACCAGGCGCATCCATGTCAACGACGTTTTTCAGCAAATGAATCACATCATTCAATCGCCCCCGACCCAGCCAAATATGCGCAATTTTGTTTCGCAATTCAACACCGACGTTCCTGATGGCGTCGATGGCTTTATCCAGGCGCTCCGGCCCGGCATGAGAAGCAAGGTACTCCACAATTTCCTTTTTACCCGGAGGACCCTCCCTTCCAGACATGGCAAAGCGGACGATATCCTCCAACTCGCCTTTCACCGGGATTTGATTTGCGCGCAAAGCAGTTTTCAACCTGGAGCCGGTGGTATGCAAACTCGCCAAAGCGCCAATTTGGCGAATCAGTTGCTCACCGCCTTCCAGCAAGTAACCGACGCGGATTTTCGCCAGCAGATCGGCATTAAATTCCAATCGTTCATTCAGCGCCGCCAACAGGCTCCAAACAACGGCTTTGCGTAAGATAGCGGTCGAAAAATCGGAAGAGGTATTTTCCCTTATGAAAGCATCTATTTTCTGTTGATAATCGGGAGCTAAACTGGAGGAAAATAATTCCACGAGAATCAATTGCGAAAGTTCCTCCTGCGCGATGCGACCCTGGTGATAATCCCAATAACGTGATGTCAAATCACGATAGATTTCCTTTGCCTTTTCAGCATGACCTCTTTCAGAATACAGCCCGGCGACTATCAGCAGGGCCTTGGCCTGTGCAATTCTCTTTGGACCTTTGGCGGCCTCAAGACATGTATTCAACGCACTTAGGTTGTCATCCTGAGTCTCTAAAATGTTGCACGCCTTCCAGAACAAGTGGTCGCGCTGCCGTTGATTCGTCTGATGCCGGGCGCCAATTATGTAAAGAGCGGTTGCCCGTTTCAAACCGCCGCCCTGCTCAAGAAGGGCCCCAGCTTCATCTTCCACGCGATCGACTGACCAGAATCTTGGCGATGCCAGAAATACGGTCGTAAAACCCGCCAAAATGCCCAGTGCAAAAAAAATAATCAGTCCTGTCCAGATTTTTTTCACGGCATGACTCCGGCTTTTTCAAGGAGATTCCACGCCTGCGCTGCCACCAGACGATTTCCCTCGGGCGTCAAATGAACCGAGTCAAGAAAGAGTCTTTCCACATCCGCCCTCAGTTTGAAATCGGCATATATATCTTTGAATGGAATATTGAGACGCCGAGCCAGTTCGCGCATGCCGTTATGGTAGTCCTTATCCTCCAGTTGCATGGCTTCCGCCATGAGAAATAATGGCGTTCCTTCCGATTTTAACAGTTCATGTATATCGCGGATATTAGCCAGAAATTCATTCGGCCTTGATGCCGATACTTCTTCACCCGAATGCCAAGCCTGCTTCGCGCCGACAACGGCAATGCGGAGCGCATTGTATAAACGCACTTGGCTCAGTTGTTTTTGGATCGCTGTAATCACTTGACCATAGCGACCACGTTTCCCATGCATCATTTCCCATAGTTCTCTTTCTGAATATGGTCCGAAAGAGTGAGCCATGTCGTTGTGTCCGATATAAAGGATAAAGGCGTCGGGATTGTAACGAAGCAGATATTCGCGAATGAAAATCATGACTTGAAAGCTAGTGTATCCGGAAATTCCCGCGTTGATAATCTGCGCTTCGATTCCCTTCTCCCGCACTATCAGTTCCAGAAACGCCGGCCAGGTTTCATTATCGCCGACGCCGCTTCCCCAGGTCGATGATCCGCCCATGCAGATTATCCTCGAAACGCCGGGAGACTTTTGTACATTCACTTTCCCAGAACGAAAGCGTATGGTATGCACATATAATTCGTCAACGCCGGGGAATAAATCCTTTGGGATGTAGAAAAGCAAATCGTCGGTCTTCATGTTTTTGCCGACCTGTCTTGGGCGCAAATACTCGCCATAGCCCGTTTGTCTAACGGCAAACTCCATTGTTGTCATAGCCAGGATCACCGCGGCCCACATGATCGGAGCGTAGAATCGCGCCCGTTGTTTTCGCAAAGAGCAGAGCATGAAGACGCCGCCAACAAAAACGAAAGCGGAAATTAATAAATAGTTTTCGGCCTCTGACCCCATGCGTGTCAACAAAACCGTCGCCGCGAGGAAAGGCGCGGCGAGGATGAAGGATTCGATCACG
This sequence comes from uncultured bacterium, assembly GCA_964591275.1. Classification (GTDB taxonomy): domain Bacteria; phylum Lernaellota; class Lernaellaia; order JACKCT01; family JACKCT01. The sequence goes on from CAZQAE010000011.1 coordinate 35,543, forward strand.
ACAGCACGGCGGATTTCCGCGGGAAGGAAAATTAGTGTGAAAAGCCACAGGAAATATGCGCCTAACACAAATTCAGCGCCATTCACGGTCATCAGCGTCAGGGCGATGACAACAGCCGCAAGTGCCGCCACGTACCGGGCGGAGGACGTGTAAAGAGGCCATTTCATTTCAACACTTCGGCAACGCAACGCGCACGAAAATCGATTGAAAAACATGAGCAGGATGGGCAAAAGGACTACGCTGTTTTCGAAAACGTTCCAAAGCAATCCTGCCGGCAAAAAGAGGATTATCGGCCAGGCGTGAAACGCAAAACAGCGAGATAGGAGTTTTTCATCGCTGCCCAGGATTAGATACCAGAAGCGAGGTTCGACAACATACAAAAAAGCGAGAGAGGCTGTGAGAAGAAAAGCCGAACGGAATTCCAGGCGACTAAAGCCCAAATTGTAATGGAATGTCCGATGAAAAACGGAATGGCATATGATGCAGCCAACAGCAAAACCGCAAAGAAAGACGACGGATTGCAGCAGTCTTATGGAAAGCGGATTATCGCTTGTAAATTTCTTCCAACGCAGCCTTGGCGCCAATGACGGCCTCGTGATCTTCCGGATACCCGGCAATAACCTCGTTGAACAGTTCCACAGCCTTTTCCTGATTGCCGCCTTCATTCCAAAGACGCGCCGCCGACAGCATCCCCCAGGCCGCCTGCGTGGTGCCGGGATAATTCGTGTAAACGCCCTGATATTGGTCGATGGCCTGTGGATTTCGGCGCTGTTGAGTATATAAGGAGGCCAGTGAGATCATGGCGTTGGCCTTCGTGTTGGGGTCCGCCACATCAAGCGCTATCAGGCGTTTGAGAGTGTCGCTCAATTTGAAATCGTCACCAGCCTGCTGATAGATTTGAGACATGGCATTGAGGGCGGCGGCGGCCTGCGCGTACTCGGGCCATTTGGAGGCAACCAGATCGTATTGCTCGACAGCCTCAGCCCACTCCTCGGCGTCGGCGTGATTTACGGCAATACCCATATGCGAGTCGATGAGGGCGGTCATATTGCTCGAATAATTTTCGATCAGGTCACGATATACCGCCATCGACTCTTTTGCTCGGTCCATCCGACCGAGAATCTGAGCCTTGGCAACCATAGCCCAGGCGGTTTGCGGCTGACCTTCATAAGCTTTGATAACCGGATCTATCTGGGCCAACGCCTCCCGAAATTTATTTTCTGCGCGCAGTTTATTGGCCACGGCCATTCGTATATCGATGACGCCGTTATGATCAAGCGGAAAACGCTTTTTCAATTGCGTGACGACTTCGTCGACGCCGTTCAGGTCATCCATTTCCAGCAAAGCCTGCGCCTGCGCCTTGAGCGCATTGTTGGCGACGTATTCCTTACCGGCGTCCCTGGCCAGGCGCGCAAAGATCTTTTCCGCCTCTTCATATTCTCTATTCACCATTTTTACATTGCCTGAACCCAGGCGGGCCTGCCAGGACACCTGCGGCTTGTTTTTGTATTGCTCAATGATTCCGCTATAAACCTTTTCAGCGTCTTTGGAGTTTCCCATGGCAAGATGCGTGTTGGCGAGGGCGTCAAGCGCTCGAATTTTTTCGCCGTCTTCGGTCGCCTCATTGTATAACTTCTGATATTCCTCAAGCGCTCTGGCTTTCTCGCCTTCCATGGCGTAGAGACCCGCCAGACCGAAATGGCCTTGCTGCAAATACTGAGGGAAGGCCTCAAATTCACTCAGCAGGCTTTCATACGTTTCACGTGCTTTTGCATAATCCTGGTTTTCCGTGTGAATCTGCGCCGAAAATTCCATGCTCCACGCCGCTTGCCGCGATTTCGGATACTTCTTTGAAATTTCGGCGAAACACTCAAGAGCTTCATTTTTTCTATTGCTGCTGCGCAGCAGATTGCACATATTCAATCTGCTATCGGCGGCCTGTTGCGAACTTTGTGGAAAGTTCTCATTGATGCGCTCGTAGGCTTTGCGCGCAGCATCCAAATTTCCCAATTGGCCCTTGATCTGGGCTATCCCCATCAAAGCCCAATACGCTTGCCGGGACTTGGGATGATCGCGCGCAATCTGCTCAAATATTTCCAGAGCTTCGTCGTTTTTCTGTTGCTCCTTCAGGCTGTTGGCAATTCCCATCTTGGCGTCGAGTTTGGCTTGAGGATTGTTTGGGTAGGATTCGATGATGTTCCGAAACACTTCCGTTGCTTTATCAAAGCGCTGCAAAGCCAGATATTGCTGCGCGACAGCGGTATCGGCCCATACACGACGGCTTTCATCGCTTGCTTCGGCCTTGATTCGCCGATAAGCCGTAAGGGCTTTGTCTCCTTGCCCCATTTGTTGATATACATTTCCCATTCCCATGACCGCGTCCAGGCGGGCGGTCTCGTTGCCGCCAAAGTCCTTTATCACGGAATTGAATGTTTTGATGGCTTCTTTCAATTTTCCCTGGTTGATTTGGATTTGTGCAATTGCCGACAAGGCACTTAAACGAACGCCCTCGTTTTTGGCGTCGTTGAAAATTTCGTTGTAAAGGTCAATGGCTTCGTCGTGTTTTTCCTGAGCCCGTAAGACTTCGGCCTTTCCGGCTTTGGCCTGGGCCAGGACGTTCGGATTCCTGGCGTATTGTTCGATCAAAGCGTCAAAGTTTTCCGCAGCTTTTTCCCCGTCGCCCATCTGATCGAGCGTTTGGGCAACGGCAATAGAGGCATTGGCCTTGCTGTTTTCATCGGGAGCGAGTTTCATGGCTTCTTTGAAGCTGGCGAGTGCATCACTATATTGGTGATTCTGCCGCTGGATCATCGCTTTGCCATATAGAGAATTGTAACGTAGTCCCGCGCTCCCCGGCGATACGGCCTCAAGTTTTCCGTAAGTTTGCCGCGCATCATCAAAACGTCCCTGGTCGGAGAAAATTCCGGCGATCTGCGACAGCGCTTCAACCTGGACGCTTTCGTTGAGTTTCGAATCCACGTTTTTCCGATAGTATTCAACGGCCTCGTCGTAGCGGCCCTGAAGCTGAAAAATATGCGCCATGCTTTTATTATATTGGACAAGAGCGTCGGGGCGCTCTGGGTATTTTTCCACAATTTGGCTGAGCGCCGTTTTTGCAGCATCCAGGTTTCCGAGAGTCACTTCGACTTTCGACAAATCAGACAATGCCTGTATTTGACTGACCGAATTAGAAGATTCCCCGGCAATAGCCTGAAATATCTCGGCGGCCTTGCGATAATTTCCCGAGTTGAGATGCACACGAGCCATTCCAAAACGAGAGGTGTCGAGAATCTGCTGGTTGTCTGAAAACTGCCGGATGAGTTTTTGATAAATCGCCAGAGCCTTTCCCCGGTCTCCCATGTCTGCATAAACCTGCGCGGCGGAAGTGAGAGCCTGATTTTTTACTACGGGATTTTTTGTGACTTCGGCAATCGCCATATAGCCTTTCAGCGCCTCGGCTCGCCGCCCCTGCCCAGCCAACGCCGTCGCGATGGAAAACAGCGCCTGCTCCACAATTTCCGGTTGCCCCAAGTACTGCTTTTTGATGTCCTGAATTTTCCGCTCGGCGGCTTCCACATCGCCCATTTCGGCGCTGACTCGAATCCAGGCCGCGTGTGTCTGCGCAAGAGCCTGCGTATTTGTCGTCAAGGCGGCGGCAGTCTCGAACTCATTTCTCGCGGCATCGTAATCCCGTTGCGATTCGTGCACGCCGGCCATTCCCATATGAGCCATATAAGCCACGTTCGCATTGGCCTTTGAATCGTATTCCGAAATCATGCGTTTGTAGATATCCTTGGCTTTCTCATACTCACGCATGTCCATATAGGAGGCGGCCATGCCATCGTATGTCCATGCCTTTTCCGATCCCTTCGGCGCGCCTGAAATAATTTCCTGGAATAGTTTGATCGCCTCTTCCGGTCGTTTCTGGGCTCTAAAAGCGTTGGCCATGGCTAATTTTGCGTTGAAAACGACTTCCGGCGCCTTGGCGTAATCCGAAATAAGGGTATCGTAAATAGCCCCCAATTCCTCATATTGCCCCATTTCCATATGGTAATTCATCATCGCGGAAAGGGCTTGCTGCCGTCTTTGTGGATCCTCCGAGTTGGAGACCTCTTTGTAGATGAGCAAAGCCTCGGTTTTTTTCCCCTCTCGATAAAGCGCTCCAGCCTGATCGAGTTTGGCTGTAAAGATAGCCGCCTGATTATCGGGAAACCTCCTGGTGATTTCCCGCGCAATTTCATCGGTCTTCGTGGGCCTATCCGAATCTGCATAAAGTCTCAACAAAGCGTTCAAGGCTGAGATCGCCGTTCCGGCGTCTTCCAGATCGGCAACCTCCCTCAAAGCGATCTCAGCTTGCGCGATATCGCCTTCCTTTTTGTACACTTCGGCAAGGGCCAGTTGCATATGTGAGCGACGCCATTGGTCGCGTCCGAACTCTTTCATCATCTCCTGGAGTATCTCTTTTTCCTTTTCGACATCATCGGCGATTTGGAAAGTTCTCTGAATCCAGGAATACGCTTCAAATTTCACCGGATCTTCCGCGGAAACCTCGGCGGCCTGGCGAAAATACTCCACCGCGCCGGAGTAATTGGATTGCTCCTTTTCAATTGTTCCAAGTCCGATTAAACTCGCGAAAATCGCCTCGGGACTGTCGGGATACTTCACTTTCAAATCAACAAACACCTGCCGCGCAAGATCCACCTGCTTGTTATTGAGATAGGTCTGGCCGAGTATGATAGCCGCGTTTTGCTCCTGCCTGTCATCGTCGGTCTCGGCCAGAACCTCCTTGAGAGAATCAATGGCGTCATCCAAACGAAGCATCTGTGTCAAAATTTGAGCCCGTTCGATTTTCAACTGGTTCTTCATCGTCATATCGTCGTCGTACTGATCCAGGAGCTTCTTGTACACATCCAGGGCTTCGTCATAGCGTTTCAGGGATCCGTAAAGGGCCGCGAGGCGGGAGCCAGCCCATAAGGACTGAATGCTGTCGGAGTGCTCGGCCATTATTTTTTTGTAGCGCTGCTCGGCGGCCTTGGGATCCGCCATCCGCGCTTCGGCGTTGGCGATGAAGATTTCCGCATCCAGGGCCGATTCGACCTGCTCGGGAAAACGCGTCCGCATCTCCTGGAGTTTCACCGTCGCTTCTTCCAGTTCGTTGAGCTGCACCATGCCCTGGATCAGACCGACCATCGCCCTTGCCGCCGTCTGCGGCACCTCGATGTACCGCTCAACCATTTCGGCGAATCTAGTTTTCGCGGCTCGATATTGCCCCTGACCCCGCAATAGGTTGGCCACATCGAATTCGGCGCGCAGCACGGCCCCTGAATCGGTGGCGACCTTGGAAATAATCAATTGATAGACACTTTCGGCTTTATCCGGATCCCCGGTCAGAACGTATACTTTCGCCATGCGATCCCAAGCATCAACGGCCTGCGGAAAATCCTTCCACTTCTCGGCAAAGGCGCGATACTGCTTGACGGCCTCGTCGTATTTCTGCTGATCTCGATAAGAATCGGCGATACCCAATTCGGCCAGAATCATGGCGTTTTCCTGATCCGGAAACATGGTCGCCACGTCTTGGAATATTTGCCGGGCTTCGGCGGGTTTTTTCTGCTCAAGAGCCAGATAGCCAAGCTGATTTTTCGCGTGTGCGACGCGAACGGGATTCTTGCGAAATTTTTGCAAAACAATCGTGTAATGCGACTTGGCTTCTTCCAGATTGTGTTGAATTCGGGATCGTTGGGCCTGCCGGTCAAGGCGCTCAAAACTCCAGTTTTCCGGATTATTGTACCAGGACCACCCTCCCCAGCCGATGGCAAGAAGCGTTGCAATTATAGCGATTTGCATCGGACGGCTTTTTCGCACCCTTCGAAAAGCCCTCCTGAAGTAAAACTTATCCACTTTGACGCCGAGGTCGCCGAAGGCGTTGATTTGCTCTTCAGTGTATCCGTTGACGGATTTGAAATTGGCGCCGTCGAGCGTAGCGCGGTCGAAATTCACTTCCGACTGCTCGCTGACGCAAAACTGTGCTTCCGACAGATCGGCGTCCTGAAATGACGTGCGCTCAATAAGCGTGTTGGACAAGTCCGCCTTACCCAGTTTCGCACTTTCCAGCACGCAATCCTGAAATACGCATAAAGACAGATCCGTTTCTTCGCCTTCGATACCCTTCATATCACAAGCGATAAATCCGCTGTTCTGCCAGACGCTTCCGGCCAGTTTCGCACCCTGAAAATCGGTTCCTTCCCACTGGCTTTCTACGGCGTCGGCTTCGCTCAAATCGGACTGTGAGAGATTAGAGTGCGTGGCTTTCACCTTAATGAGTATAGCGTTTGAAAGATCGGCATCACGCAGATTGGTTTTGTCCAGCTTTGCATTCTTCAAGGAAGCGCCCGACAGCTTCGCGCCCTCAAAGCACGCACCCGTCAAGTCAGCGCCATTCAGCGCGGCTTTTTCAAGATTAGCGCCGCGAAGGTCGGCGCCGGCGAGATTGGCGTTTCTCAAATCCGCCTTCTTCAAATCAGCGCCGGATAGATCAGCGCCGGAAAGATCGGCCTTTGGCAGCTTTGCACGCACCAGCGCGCACCCCGCCAACTTCGCTCCAGACAGCGCCGCTTTTTTTAAATTGACCCCGGACAGGTCCTGGCCTTCGAGATCGTCGCTGCGATGTTTTTCAAGAATTTCTTTTGCTGATAGCGCCATAACTTCTTTTCTCGATTTCGTTGAATCAACAAGCCCAAACCGCATCACTCATAAGCGTCAGTAAAACGTAACGATCAGACCCCGACCGCTTTCCCCCATAAAGCCCTTTTCAGACGCGTTCCAACATGGCATGGGCGAAGCAAAACAGCCTCATCCAACTGCTGAAATGCCACCGCGTTTTCGCCTTCCGCCTTCATGCAGGCCGCCGCAGCGTGCCGCAAAGTCCACAGCCGCTTTGTAACGCCGGAGACATCTTTATGCCTTAGATCCGATCTATTAAGAGCGCCATGAATAACTCTTGCCGTTTGCGCATACATGTCGCCCAGTCGGCGCCCGGCTTGCCCTGCATGTTGATAATACACTGACAGCGGCTCCGGATGAAAAGTGCATCGTCCCTGTTTCGCCAGTTGGAGCCATAGGCCATAATCCTCTGCGGGGCAATATTGATCCTCAAAGCCAGAGGTATTTTTGATCGCCTCACGACATATTATCACTGTAGAGGTGGGAATGAAATTGTCGAGCAGTAAAGGGTTGAATATTTCTCCGGTAAAAGGAGCTTGGTTTGAAAATACCGTATCCGCCTCAGAATGGGAACCATCATTATGGGCCATAAAAGCATCGGAAAAAACCATCACGGGCATCGGGTCGGCGCTAAATAGTGGAACTTGCTTTTCCAGTTTGTCCGGCTGCCACAAGTCGTCGGAATCGCAAAAGGCAATCAAGTCGCCAGTCGCCTTTTGAATGCCAATATTTCTCGCTTGAGCCGCTCCCACCGACTCCGACTCGACCAATAGAAGTCGATCATCTTTTAGCCCCCGAAGCATTTCCATCGTCTGATCTGTCGAAGCATCGTCCACGACGATCACCTGGTCAGGGGAAAGCGTCTGACTCAGTACTGAAGCCACCGCCCTTTTGACCATTTCCCGACGCTGCTTCGTTGGAATGACGACGCTGATTTTATGCATGCGGATAATCCGGGAAAAAGTTTTGAAACCACAATTCCAGGCATACGCGCGTGTAGAAAGCCCGGTCAAATTCTCCACGACCGCTGCCTTTGGGTATTTGCAAGCGAGAGGCGAGCTGAAATTCCAGCCGCTCCGCCCACTGTGCCAACGGCCCGGTCAACCATCGGCGAAAAGGGACCACAAGGCCCTTCTTGTCGTAACGATCAAGGATTTGATCGGGAACGATCCCCCGCAAGGCCTTTCGCAAAATCGCTTTTGTTGTTCTTTGCTGAATCTTGAGACCGGGTGGAAGTCTGAAAGCGAACTCGACAATCCGATAGTCTAAAAACGGACAACGATTCTCCAGGCCATAGGAAGCGCACGCCCGATCATTCATCGTCAGCAAAGACGGCAGGGATATATGCGTATCGCAAAAGCCCATCTTGTCCAGCAGTTCCTGATGTCGGGAAAACAGCTCTTCCACACTCTTGATATAGGGACGCTCGTCAGCAGGTGTCGCGCGATGAATCAAACGAAAATAGCGTTGGGCCGGATTCTCAAACATTGTCGGCGTCCAGAAATATCGGGCCAGAGAATGATAATTTTGCAGCTCGGGCGAACGGCCCATCCCCTCCTCAATCGACATCAGCAGATAACGAATATAACCGCCAAATATTTCATCAGCGCCCTGTCCGCCCAGAATCACCTTAATGCCGTCTTTTTGCGCGGCTTCGGCCAGCATAAACTCGCTGATGGTCGAAGCCGTCGCGATGGGTTGGTCCAAATGACGGATAACGCCCCTGAGCCTGGAACGCATATCATCATAGGTGGGACTGACGATCACGTGCCTGGCTTTGATTTGCCGGGTCACTATCTCGGCGTACCGAAGTTCGTCGAATTTTTCACCGAGCGGGAAATGGCACGAATACGCGACCTCGGGTTTCGCGATGCAGGCGATAGCTGCGGAGTCGATCCCGCCGGATAAAAACATTCCCACGGGGACATCGGCCGCCATGCGGATATTCACGGCGTCAATGAGCAGTTCCCGCAACTCGTCCACCAGATCCGTTTCGCTTTTTTCGCTGATCGGACCGTTCGGAATTTCCCAATAACGACCGATCTGAAGATTGCGGCCATCGTAAGTCATCCAATGCGCCGCAGGCAGTTCATGAATCCCGGCAAATATCGTTCTTCCCATCACCGGCGCATCGAAAACCCAAAAAGATTCGTCAATATCCGGCTGAGAAGGCACGTGCGTTAGTATGGCCTTGATTTCCGAAGCGAATATCAGTCGGCCCTCGTGCATGGCGTAGTAGAGCGGTTTTTCACCCATACGGTCGCGGGCGATAAACAGTCTTTGCCCGTCCCACAGCGCAAAAGCAAACTGCCCGTTCAGGCGGTTCAGGACCTCCTGCCCCCATTGTTCGTAGCCGTGAACCAACACTTCCGTATCGGTTTTCGTGGTAAAAATGTGCCCCGCCGCCTGCAGTTCCAAGCGTAACTCTTTAAAGTTGAATATCTCCCCATTATAAACCACAACGATGCTTCCATCCTCGTTTTTAATGGGTTGCGAACCGGTGACAAGGTCGATAACACGAAGCCTCCGAACGCCAAGGTGAACTTTTTCGTCTTTGAATACACCTTCTTCGTCAGGCCCGCGATGGACGAGGTTTTCCATCATCGGCCCGAGGATACCCCGTTTTTCATTGGCGTCGTTTGAGTATATTCCTGCAATTCCGCACATGTTTTCGCCCTTTTAAGAATCCAGTTTTCGTGGGGCAATCCGAAATTCCAGCAGAGCCCGGGGGATGTCGGTCAATGCCTCAAGAGAGAATCGGATCGGACTGGCAATGAAACTTTGACCGGCCTCGCGTTGATCGAATACCACAGGAACCTGAATGATCTTCAGGCGCAATGCGTGGGCGGCGATGGCGATGAAGTGCTGAAAGTACTTAAAAGGCCGCCTGTAGCTGAGTACCTCGGTCATCGCCTCGCGCGTATAACAGACAAATCCGCTTTTGTTATCCTTGAGATTCATCTTGAACATGATATTCAGAAAATAGGAAAATCCTTGCGTCAAGCCGTAGCGCAATGCCCCTCTGTCAACCTGCGTTTCGCGCCAGCCCTGCACAAAGACGGCGCCGCTTTCATCCATCGCCTTCACCAGTTTTATTACGTCTTCGGGTCTATACTGCATGTCGGCGTCTATCGTCACCAGCCGCTCGGCCGTGGAAGCCGCCAGTCCGGAGCGCCAACCCTCCACGATGCCGCGATTTTTCAAGTGCCGAACCATAATTATCCAGGGTTTATCCTTTGCGGCACTTTGTATTTTTCCCCAAGTGTCGTCTGAGCTCGCGTCGTCGATCAGAACCAACTCGTATCGCCCTTCAAATTCGGCCAATGACTTTTCCACGCGATCGACGAGCTTGCCGATGTTTTGCGCCTCGTTGTAGCATGGAGCAATGACTGCAAAGTCCGCTCGTTTCATTTTTCCGTGCTTTCGGCAATTGACATGATTTACTTTTGGGCTTTGCACGGCGATAAGCATAACCGGAGTCGCGCCGACAGACAACATCCTTGACGCATCAGCCAGAATCGTTGTCTGATAACCAAAATTTGAATCGTACCCAGGCGTATTAGGATAAGAGTCGGTGAAACACTTTGAATCGGAGTTTGGCGAATGAAACACGCACTAGTTTTTCTGCTGACGGGACTCGTCGTCGCGCTGACGATATTCATGATCTTCGGCACGGTGAATCCTGAGCGATTCTGTCACACGCAAAGCAGCGCAGTCGTCACTTTCCCAAAACTCACATCCAGCATGAGCAAAGCCATGGGATCGGAAACGGTTCGCGTTGCCTTGACAGAAGGGTTTGGCGAAGAGAGCAGCGCAGAGATGTTTCACTCTTTCGACGAGCTCAATAGCGGCGGTTTCGCCGGCAGTCTGATGAATTTTTTCATGCCGCGCATCACACTGGCATTCCCGCCGGAAATCCCGTCCATCACAGAGGGCAAGACACCTTTCCTGGCGATTGTCGAAGTGGGCAGACCGGCGCTTCTGGCTTACGCCATCGGCCTGCGCAAAAACCTCGGGAAGGGCGTCTACTCAGGCGATTACCTCAGACACCCGATTTTTATAGACAAAGATGTTGCTATGGCTTTAATACGCAATGTGGTTCTGGTCGGACCCGAAAAACAGCTAAAGCTGGCCATTGACGCCTATGAGGGCAAAGCGGCCTCCCTCGCGGATTTGCCGGATTATAAAAAAGGACTTGAAGACTTTTTCAATGCGGATTCCGACGCACGGGTTGTATTCATCAACAGCCGCGCCTTTCTCCCGAAAAGCACCGGCGCTTTGATCGATCCGCAAAAATTGTTGAACATCGATGAATTCGGCATCGGCGCGGCCAAATTGAACATCACCGATGACGGCATTTTTGCGTCGGCCAAACTGCTGTCGAAAAGTGGTAAACCCCTGCTGAAACTCTTGGACACGGGGAGCCGAGAATTTGAAATCAGCCCTTTTATCGACCTTGATCAACGCTTTGTCGCGGGCTTTCGCTCATCCGACCTGGGGCAGGCCGGGCAGATGGCCGCAGAGATCATTGTCGCCAAAGACTCCGGCGGCGGGATCGGATTGAAGCGAAAGCTTCTGGGAACGATCCTCGGCCAGTTTCTCAGTCACCTTGGACCCGAGCTCATTGTTTTTGCGGATACGAAAAACGAGCTGAACATTGTGGCCCAAATACGGCAGGAATCTAAGTTTCGTAAAGCTATCAAAAAAGTTTCAAAGAAATTCGGCGATAACAAAATGACCATCTCCGAGGTGGTGAAATCCGAGATCGACCTGAAAAACGCCCTTCAATTCGGACAGTATTCTTACGAGGAAATTAAAGGCTGGATCGACAATCTTCCCGCGACGGAAAAGAAAGAGGCAAAGGCCATTTTCAGCACTATTCCCATCGGATCATTGAAGTCCGTCATTCCCCAGTACGAGCACATTGAGATCAAAGGCAAAACCATCTACCACCACATTGAAAATGGCCTCCTGTTTGTCTCGACGACCGCCGGCGGCATTGAGCGCCTCGCCAAACTATCCGCCGCTGACAAGGTTGATGCAAATTTGCCTTTCCCCGGCGGCAAGCCTGCGGGAAGCGCCTTTTTTGTTGCAGATTTGACGAGAAACTTCCGGGCAGTCCTGCCCAAGTCAGCGGGCAAGCCAAAGTTTGAACGGTTGTTTGAGATACCCTGGCTGGCGTCGGCGCAGCTTTTCGACGAAGGAACAAATGTTCGTCTCGACGCAAATATCAATGTCCCGCTCGGTCCCTTCGAGTATGAACAAACACCGGTTTCTTTCTATTTTCTCGCCATGCATTTCCTGCGCCTGTTACTATTAACGCCGGGACTATTTTGCCTATACGTCTTCGTTCGTCGCCTGACAAGGTTACTAAGGAGTGCTCCGTGACCTTTGACCGCAAACGCATGGCGATGGCTCTGATCTTTGCCGTTCCCGCGCTTTTGGCGATGACAATAGGGCTTCGTGAATTTCTCATGAACCGCCAGGCAAATTTCAGAGTTCTGGCGGAGCTTTCGGAAATCGACACCCCAACGCAAAGAATCGCCCGTCAATATCCGCCCTCGCCTTGCGATCTGGCTGTATACACGCTACGCACCCGATGCGAAGGTCAAATCAAAAATAATTCCTTCGATGAATCCTTAAGCCAATGCAGCGCAAGTGAGCAGCCCTGGGATTGCGTCCTGTCCTGCTTGGAAAAAGACATGGATTGTGAGGAGCTTCCAGCGTGCATTGTGCGTTGCACCGAAGCTGGCAGAGCCGGGGGCATCGCCGACGCTGCACAGGAGGATTCACCTTACTACCCCAAAATGGCCCTCATTCTCGGGGGCTGGTCCGTCCTGCGCCTGAAGGGGCCGCGATGGCAGCGGCAAAACCAGAAATTCAAACTCGTTCATATGGACGCTTTCGCCATGGACCGATACGAGTATCCCAACAAAAAGGGGAGCCTGCCCGTCGCCGGGTCGTGGCAAATCGCCAAAGAATCTTGCGAAATGGAGGGAGAGCGCCTTTGCGCCTGGGCCGAGTGGCAAAAGGTCTGCGGCCAGGCCGTCGGCATGAATTACCCCTTCGGCGATAATTTTGAGTGCGGAAAATGCTCCTTCGTTTCCTGCACTCAGCCGGATAATATCCTCGGGCCAGGCGAAATCAGGCCATCAGGCTCATTCCCCGCGTGCGCCGGGCGATACGGGGTTTACGATATGGCGGGCAATGTGTCCGAGTTTGTGGATGACCTGTGGGGACCCTGGGACGACGACCGCATGGTTGCCGGCGGTTCGTATAACGAAAACTGGATGAATAACCAAAAACTTTTGGAGTCGGGGAAATGGGAGTTTGACACCTATTCATCTCAATGCTCCGCAGTTCATCACCATGAACCGAACATCAGGCACGAAGATGACGGCTTCCGTTGCTGTCGCGACGTGGAAAAGTCTCTGTCGCCTCTCGATCGATTCTGATATGAGGCCTTAAAATCCGCCGTAAATAAAGGGCAGGACGGCGCTTCCTTCCGTGGCGTATATGAAGATGGCCAGAAGCAAAAGAATGATAACGATCGGGCTTAGCCACATGAGCTTTTCTTCTTTGAGAAACAGAAAGAATTCCTTGAGTATCTTCATGACAGGCTCCATCGAAATATCAGACCTTTAATTCACTTCCATCTTTTTCAAGGATAGCATTTCGGTTCAAATTTTCAAGTCCATGTTTTCGGTGATTTTACAAGACCACCTGTCGCTACTTTGCACCTTTTCTCTTCCATGAGGCCACCTTATTAGCCGTTTTTGTTGCGGAACGGATGGAGAAAAAGAGCCACAGGCCGTCGCCGATAAGTCCAATGGCGACATGCAGTCCGAAATTCGGCGTCATGGCAACCATGTCGTAAACATTTCCAAAGAAAAAGGGCTGCGATTTTTCGATCAGCACCACCACTTCGATGATGCCGATAAATGCGACAAGAAGCCGGGTCGCCCATTTTTTATAATCACGGGGCCAAAAAAGCCCCGCCGCCGCGCCCAGGGCCGGACCGGGCAAAAGCACAATGAGCGCCAATTTAATGAGGCCGGGAATGGCGTGACGAATCAGCATGTTCGATTACCAAATAGTAGTTGATTCACATCAGTTCGTCTAACTGGAACTCTTCGACATCGGCACCCGTCAGAAACTCGAAACAGGTAATAAAGCGCCAATAAACGTCATAGACGGATGCGCTGTCTCCAAGAATTTCGAGCAGCGAAGTAATACGTCTGTCCATCTGTCCGCAGGAAACGATGTGCCGAAACGGGCGCAAGTCGTTGCGGACGTTGATGGAAAAGCCGTGCGTGGTGACGCTCTTTTCGATATTCAGGCCGAGAAAAGCGATTTTTTCGCTGTCCACATAAATGCCCGGATCGCCTTTAACTGTGGTGGCGAACAACTCGTAGGTGTCCAGAGTCAGCACGATGACTTTTTCAATGAGATCGACAAAACTCTTTGGCCTAAACTTATTGCGTTTCAAATCGAATATCATATAGCCGACAAGTTGGCCGGGGTTGTGAAGAGTTGTCTTTCCGCCCCGATCGGTGTTGACGATCTCGAAGCCCTCTTTTTCAATTTGTTCCCGAGTCGATATCAGGCCGCTTTCCTCTCCCTTTTCCGAATAGCCTCTGGTAATGGTGTGCGGGTGTTCGAGAAAGAGAAGGTACTCCGTCTCCGCCCCATTGAGCACATCCTCACGCAGACCCTCCATCAGCTTCATGGCTTTTTCGTAAGGCGTCAGGCCGAGGTAACACCAGCGGATTTTCATGGTGAAAGGCCCATCCGTCCATAGCGGCCCATGATTCGGTTGCTTCGTATTTTCATCAATTCCATCAACATCTTTAAAGAGTCCCAAACCGGATGAACCCGGCTCATCGGAGAGTTGACCCAAACGACCGGCGTCTCGCGTATCGTGTAACCCAAAATCCGCGCGATGACCAGAAGTTCAACATCAAAACTGAATCCCGACATTCGCTGTAAAGCGAATATTTCCTTGGCCGCTTTATGCCGAAAAGCTTTGAATCCGCATTGCGTGTCCACGAATCCGTCAAGAACGATCCAGTGAACAAAGAGATTAAAGACTCTTCCCATCGTCTCCCGATACCAGGGCTGGTGAACTCTGACATCCGAATTTGGCAGGCTCCGGCTACCGATGACCACGTCGGCGCCTTTTTTGATCAAGGGCAGAACTTTTTCAATTTCCTCAATGGGCGTCGATGCGTCGGCGTCAAAAAAAAGCAGGACCTCGCCCGAGGCCTCAGCGATGCCGGTTCGCACCGCGTGTCCCTTGCCGCGATTTTCCGTGTAAGCGATAACTTTCAGCCACGGATATTTGGCACACTTTTCCTCGGCCAGACAGCGTGTGCCGTCGACGCTCCCGTCATCGACGACAATAACCTCGGCGTCCATAGCGGAAGCTTCAAAGTAATCGGAGAGGCCGCTGAGGGTTTCCCCCAATCGTTTTTCTTCATTATACGCGGGAATGATGACAGAAAGTTGAGGCATTTTTCCCATTTGTAGTCACAACAAGGACCGACCCGTTTATCACGTTCGCTGTTCGAAGGTCAAACTGAAATCACGCAATTATCCGCGCCATTGACAGGTCAGTGGGCTTTTGTAAAGTGTGCCGATCTTTTTTTAAGGATGAAAAACTTGGACAAACAGATTCTACTCAATATTCTTCTTTACGTGCCGGCTCTGATCTGCGCCGTTTCCTTTCACGAAGCGGCTCACGCCTGGACCGCAAATCGCCTGGGCGATCCTACGGCGGGCATGTTGGGCAGGGTCACCTTAAATCCCATCCGGCACATCGATCCCATTGGGTCCGTGCTCGTCCCTTTGTTTCTGGCGGTCAGCGGCTCCGGATTCATGTTTGGATGGGCCAAACCCGTACCCGTGCAACTTCATAATCTCTCCAATCCCAAGCGCGACAATGCCTTCATCGCCGCCGCCGGTCCGGTATCGAATCTGCTGCTGGCGCTCCTGAGTGCATTTTTGCTCAGAACCATTAGTTTCGCTCCTGATTTCCTTTTTCCGGTCCTTGAACCACTCATGAATTTTTGCGCGGCATTGATATTCGTCAACGTTATTTTAGCCATATTCAATATCATCCCGATCCCTCCCTTGGACGGCGGCAGCGTTCTGGCCGGATTCCTCCCTGACGAAGCGGCGGAAAAATACATGTCCATGCGCAGCTATGGCATGCTCATCATACTTTTACTTTTCATGATCGACCCACTCAACATGAGAATATGGGAACGATTCATCGCACCTATCGTATCAACGTTAAATCGGCTATTTTGGGCCATCGGCGGATTGATTTGAAATCCGTGGCATGACGGGAGAAATCGTAATGGCAAAAAAGCGCGTTGTTTCAGGAATGCGGCCCACGGGCCGACTGCATCTTGGACACCTTCACGGCGCATTGACCAACTGGATCGAGTTGTCACAGGAAAATGAATGTTTCTTTTTCAGCGCCGACTGGCACGCGCTGACCTCCGACTACGGCGACACCGGCTCCATCAAGGAAAATACGCGGGAAATGATCATCGACTGGATATCCGCCGGGGTCGATCCCGCGAAATGCACCATTTTCGTGCAAAGTGAGATCAAGGCCCACGCGGAGCTTTATCTGCTGCTATCCATGTTTACGCCCCTTCCCTGGGCGCTTGGGTGCCCTACTTTCAAAGAGCAACAGCAGGAGATACAGGACAAGGACATCAACACCCTGGGCTTTTTGGGATACCCCATCCTCCAGGCGGCGGATATTCTGGTTTATCGCGCCCATTTTGTTCCAGTCGGCCACGATCAGATGCCGCACATAGAAATCGCGCGGGATGTGGCGCGACGATTCAACAATTTCCTGGGCGACGTCCTCGTTATACCTGAAGCCCGCCTTACCGTCGTACCCAGAATTCCGGGAACCGACGGGCGAAAAATGAGCAAAAGCTACGGCAATGCCATCAACCTGACCGATACGCCGGATCAGGTTCGCAAAAAAGTCAGCACGATGAAAACCGATCCCGCCCGGCAGCGCCGCACCGATCCAGGCAATCCGGAAATATGTCCCGTGTATACACTCTGGCAGGCTTACGATGACGTTGAGAAGCTCGAGTGGATCAGGCAAGGTTGCACAAGTGCGGGCATCGGCTGCCTGGACTGCAAAAAGCCGCTGATTGAAAAAATCGAGGCTCGCCTGACGCCTATCCGCGCAAGGCGGGCTGAATTTGAAAAAAACCCAGAGGAATTGGATCGTATTATCGCCAAAGGCAATGAGCGGGCGCGCCAGGCGACGGACGAAGTTATGAGAGACGTGAGAAGCGCCCTAAAATTTTAAGGTGTTATGGACGAATACCGCGTGAAACTGTCGTTCTTCGAAGGTCCGCTGGATCTTTTGCTTCATCTGGTTCGGAAGGACGAGTGTGATATCTTCGACATTCCCATGGCGTTGATCACGCAGCAGTATCTGGATTATCTGGAAATCATTACGGAACTCAACCTTGATCTGGCCGGTGAATATATGGTCATGGCGGCCACGCTCACGAAAATAAAAAGCGCTTTGCTTTTGCCGCGCCACGAGGAGGCGGAAGAGGAGGGAGAGGATCCGAGGGCAGAATTGGTGCGGCAGTTGCTGGAGTATGAAAAGTACCGTGAAGCGGCATTGGAAATTGAACGGATGCCGCTTTTGGGCCGCGACGTTTTCGCCAGGAAATTCCCCTCCAAAGATATGGAGGAAAGCAAAGGCGAATCCGTGTATTACGAGGCAACAATCCTGGATCTGATGGAGGCCTTTCGGCAAGTCCTGAAAAACACGACGGAGGGCTCCCTTCACATCATCACCCAGGACCGCTATTCCATCCGCGAGAGAATCGCTCAGGTCACCAAACTTTTCGTTGGAAAAAAAAGCATCCTTTTTGTAAATCTATTCGACGAGCACACGACAAAAAGTGAAGTGATCGCAACCTTTCTAGCCATTTTGGAACTCATGAAACGCCAGCTTGTCGGCGTTTTTCAAAAAGGACGTTTCGGCGCCATCCACCTCATACCACGGGTATTATCCGAAGACGACGAATCCTCTAAACATCAGATGGATTTTGAGGAAATCCCATCGCTTTCCAAAAGCGATGCCGACAGCGCATCGGGCGACGATATTGATAATCCAACCGAGGACGACAATGAGTCTTGAACGAAGCAGAATCAAATCAATCATTGAATCATTGATATTTGTCAGTTCCGAACCCCTGCCCTTTGCCAAGATCAAAGCTCTGCTCGAAGGCGTACCAACAAACGACTTAAAATCGGTTCTCGGCGAATTGCAGGCCGATTGCCTGGCCTTTGACCGCGGCGTCTATCTGGAAGAGGTCGCCATGGGATATCAGTTCAGGACCAATCCGGAAAACACCGACTGGATCATGGCGCTGGTCGAAACAAAACCCAGGCGTTTTTCCAAGGCTTCCCTGGAAACAATAGCCATCATCGCTTACAACCAACCGATCACGCGACCGGAGATCGAAAACATCCGCGGCGTGGACTCATCAAGCGCCGTCAACCTTTTGTTGGAAAGAAGGATCGTCAAAATCGTCGGACGCAAGGATGTTCCCGGCAAACCTTTCCTTTTTGGGACCACGAAAGAATTTCTCGAACTGTTCAATCTCAAAGAACTTTCCTCGCTGCCGACGCTGCAGGAAATCGAAAACCTTGAAGAAACACACCCGGAACTGTTTGAGGGAGGCAAAAGCCAATCCTCGGAATCCGTTTCCGGCGATGAACCAAAGGCTTCAGACGAGAGCCCAACCACGGACGCAGGCGACGCTGAAATAAATTCTGAGGATAACGCCTCGGAAAAGGAAGATGACACTGGCAAAAGGTCCGGCCAAAAGAGCGATGACGCCGTTTTGCCGGAAGCTAATATCGCAACACCTGAAACAATCTCCGATGATTCTGCCTTGCCGGCGGATGAAAACGAAAACGACCCCAGCGACGAAGATAAGGCTGAAAATGATTAGACTGCCTGTATATCTGGCCAGAGCCGGGATTGCCTCCCGACGCGAAGCAGGGCGCATTATCAAAGAAAAGCGTGTCAAGCTCAACGGAAAGGTTGTCGATAATCCAGCGACTCAAGTCGATGAAACCAACGACCATGTCCGCGTGGATGATAAGCTGATCACGAAACTTCAACCGCTCGTGTACCTGATTCTCAACAAACCGCCCGGCGTTGTCACCACGCACTCCGATCCGGAGGGAAGGCAAACCGTTTTCGATTATATCGACCGAGTTAAATGCCGCGTGGAACCTATCGGACGCCTCGATTACGATGTGACAGGATTACTCCCGTTTACGAATGACGGACAACTGGCCAACAAGCTCATGCGGCCCGCTTCTAAGGTTCAAAAGGTCTATTTGGCCGTCGTGCGAGGAAATGTCGGAACCGACAAATTGAAGGAGCTAAGCAAAGGGGTAGTCATCGAAGGGCGAAAAAGCCTGCCGGCCACCGCACGAATCATTGCCAAAAGAGGCAACAACACGCACCTTCTCATAACCGTTGTTGAAGGACGTTATCACCACGTGAAAAATCTTTGCGAGGCCATCGGACATCTACCCAGGAGACTGAAAAGAGTTGCTTTCGGACCTCTAACGCTCAGCGATCTTGGCGTCGGCCAATTCCGTTACTTGAGCGATCGAGAAATTGTGAAACTCCGCCGCGGGGATATCCAATGCGCCGACCTTGCGTATTAATCCTCATCATCGCCATCGTTGCCTGCTCATCATGCAGCGCACCAATAAGCGAACCTCTGCCAAAGATCGAGGGCAGAGTCTCGCTGACGGTTTTTCAAAAGCTCCACATGATGTCTCTTGTCCGAAAGGCGATCATGGCCTATCCGGACTTCGACAAACTCAAGGACCTTGAGGCCGATCCCGTAATACCCGACACCGAAAACCGGCCGATTTTTGTATCCATATTCGACAAAGCCCTCCCGATGATCTGGGGCGTCGGCCAAAAGGGCGATACGCGCGAAAAACTTCTTCGGGCCGCCATGCAGGTCATGCAGCATCCCAATTTCCCGAAGCATTATCTCGTGGATAGAGAAAAGGTCGCTGTCAAAATCGACATTGTTACGCACTTCAATGCCGTCTCCATCAACAGGCGTGGCAAGGGAAAGTCCGTTGAACCGGGCGTTCACGGACTGGCGCTTCAAAAAGGGGATCACACATTTTTTCAATTGCCGACGGACTACATTACGCTGGGCTGGGAGTCGAAAAAAACAACAACCAAACTCCGTAGAAAACTCAAGATGCTCAGCGAATTGTCAGCGCAGGCGGGGCTCGGCGGCAAGGGATGGCGAAATGCAAATTTGTATCGTTTCAAAACGCTCTCCTTTTTGCAGGAGGCCCCCGACTACGCCCCGGTCAATCTCTATCGCGGTCGCACCTTAACTAGGCGCTTTACCATGCAGACCATTCAGGATTCCGCCCTCAAACAGGGACGACATATTCTGAACCACATCCAGCCGGAGGGCCGGTTCCGCTTCAATTACGATCCCATTCGCAATGAAAAAGAAAGCTGGTTGAATTATAACGCCACCGACCACGCGGGCGCCCTCTACGCTTTGTCGATTCTTTTTCAATACAGCAAGCGCGTGGAAATCATCGATCAGACCAAAGCCCCGCTGCTTTGGTTGATCCGTCATTTGGAGACGCCGCTGATGGAGCCCGAGGCCACCGGGCTAAGCCTGTTCTGGAACCAGACTGCATCGGCGACCGCCATGACTCTGCTGGGGCTAACGAAAATGCCGCCGCTGGTCATGGAGGAACTCGGCGTGGCGCGCATTAATCGCCTGGCTTTCTTTCTGTCGCTGATGCAACAGGAAAACGGACGTTTTTTCGATGTTTATTACAATAAGCTGCTTGACCGACGGACCAGGCGCAACAGTTCAAGCCTCTCCGGTTTAGCCATCAAAGCCTTATGCGAATATTATCGAATCAACCCCAACATCGAGTGGCTTAGAATCGCGACGCAAAGCGCCAACCGAGAAATCCAACTGTTTAATAAGAGCGCAAAGGCCGATCCAATGCTCGTTATCGGATTGGCGGCTCTGTGGGAGTTCAGCAAAGATAAGGAACATGCCAAGGCCTGCCTTGATATGGCGAATAGCATTCGAAAAACGCAATATTCCGAAAAAAAACGGCCCTACGTGGATTATACGGGCGGCTTCAAATCCTCGCATCCGCCGCGTGCCTTGGAAACAGCGCTGAGAGCGCAGGCCCTGACGGAAGCAGCCAAAGTCGCCTTGGCCACAGGCGTAAACCCGAGAAAGTATGAAAAATCCGTTTTAGGCGCAACCGGTTTTTTACTGAACACCCAGATCAACAAACAAAACAGTTACTATATGACTCTTCCCGACGAGACTTACGGCGCCATGAAAAAGAGTCTTATCGACAATACCATTGAATTGAAGACCCTCAATCACGGGCTTATTGCCCTGTGCATGACCTTTGACGTGCAGGAGGGAATCAGTGTAAAAAAGAAGAACAAATGAGCAACAACCAAAGCGCCTTTTGACTGAGGCGCGTGGACGGCATTTATGACGCAATACAAAACAGCAGGCTATGCGGCCAGCGAGGATGAAAGCCTTGGCCGCGAATATCCGGAAAGTTTCAAGGACTCAAGACCGTCGTTTGAAAGGGACCGCGACCGCATTATCCACTGCGGCGCGTTCAGGCGCCTCGAATATAAAACACAGGTATTCGTCAATCATGAGGGCGATTATTACCGAACACGCCTGACTCACTCCATCGAAGTAGCGCAGATATCGCGAGGCATCGCCAAGATGCTCGGCCTGCAAGTAGAGCTTGCCGAGGCGCTCGCTCTAGCCCATGACCTGGGGCACACGCCTTTCGGACATTCCGGCGAGGAAACGCTGCAAGAACTGATGGAAAGCGAAGGAGGATTCGAACACAACCACCAATCTCTGCGCGTCGTCACGGTTTTAGAAGAGCGCTATCCGAAGTTTCCCGGATTGAATCTGAGTTTTGAAACCCGCGAAGGCATCGTCAAGCATTCCACGTATTACGATCATCCCGATCCGAACAAATACACTGACTATCATCCTGAGTGGAAACCCACTTTGGAAGCTCAGCTAATAAATCACTCCGACGTCATAGCCTACATCAATCACGACCTGGACGACGGGCTGGAAAGCGGCCTTCTGCATTGGGATGAGCTGTGTAAGATTGAAATATGGGACCGCATGCTCAAGCAAGTCGCCAAGCGCCACGGCATCATTGATCGTCGCTATCAAAAAACGATGGCTATCAGTCACTTAATAGGATTTTTCATTGAGGACCTTGTGTCTCACTCCAATAAGGTCATCGCCGAGCGCGGTATTAAAACGATGCGCGACGTTCGCGAAGCCGATGATTTCATTGCGACGCTTTCCGGCGATGCCGAAGTTTTCCAGGAGGAGATCAGGGCGTTTTTGTATAAAAGGCTCTACAGACACCACCACCTGGAACGCCGCCGTTTTCAGGCGCAAAATACGATCAGAATGCTCTTTAACGCCTACAATGAGCACCCAAAAATGATGCCGGAGCGCTACGAAAAGCTCATTGACCAATACGGTGTGAAACGAGTTATTTGCGATTATATTGCAGGGATGACAGACCGATACGCCCTGCAGGAATACGCGCAGCTTTTTGAAACGCCCAAAGGGCCTTAATATCCAGCCAATGATTTTTCTAGGTTTCCCGGATCAGAGAGTCCGTGGAGTATGGGATGGGAAATGCGCACCCCAGATTACGCACGGCTTTCCAAAGCGTCGAAAAGCAGAAATATTTTTTCTGCCAGAGCTTTGATCTTTGCACTGGATTCTTCGCGTCGCAAGCTGTGTTTGCTGGCGATTTTTCTTAACCTGCCTGATCTGCGTTTTTCGCCTTGTGAGTACGTCATGACAACCGCGCCGCCGATGTGAAAGTGATGCGGTATTCGGTTCGCTGGTTTCAAAAGGCCCCCACTTATGAATGCTCAAGCAAAAAACGCTCTTTTAGAACTTGCTTTCCAGCGACGCTTTGACAATGCCGCCCTTTTTGGACATGGCGTTGACCGCTACGCTGTATTGCAACTGCGCCATGGCCAGGCGCATCAGTTCCTTATCGAGATCAACAGTATTGCCGTCAACGCGCAAGGAATCGTTTTCCTGCTCCATCATGGGGACAGAATTGCCGGTTTCACCGCTGAAACCGATATGCCTGGGATTCGTAGTTCTGAGTTGACCGGCGCGCATTTCATTCATTTCCCTATTGAACGCACTGTCAAAATCCACTTCAACGGCCTTGTAGCCAGGCGTGTCTATATTCGCAAGATTTGAGGAAATGGCGGAAATCTGCCTGGATTGCACATCGAGATTGCGTGCAAGCAACATATTCACCGGATTTGTAAACAGGAACGATTTTAGGCCCATGCCTTCCTCCACCCTTCTTAAAGTGCAAGGTGTGTGCCATTAATCGACCGAAATATTACTCAATGAATTTAAGGGGTTAGAATCTACTTGTCATTAATGGCAAGAAATGGTGCGGCAGCTTTTTTCGGAACATCGGTAACATTTGCCCACTTGCCGTAATACTTCGCGTCGCTATAAAAGCAGCTTTAGATCATTTCCGTGACCACGTACGCCGTCAGGAAAGCCATGAAAAAAACAAAGCTGGACAAAAAGACGCCCAGAACGAATTTGGTCATATCGACGCCGGAAGTACGTTGTTTTTCCGGCACCCGGCCCTCTTCCAGGATTAATGCCTCAGGGATGTACGCGCTTTGCATATTCCCTGTTTGCGCGTTCGCTTCAATGGTCTCAGCCTCAAGGCGATCCTCAGCATTGGCAAATCGGCGACTGCTTTTCCACGCCTCCACGTTTTCGAGCAATGTTTGACATGTCGGACACTGTTCAACGCCCTCGTCCTGAAGCCGCAAGCAGTTCGGGCAAATTTTTTTCATGACGCCTCCCTTTTGGGACAATAAATGAAATCTTTCTTTTCATAAAGGGAAACAGCGAGCGTCAGCCGGATTATCCAGCAGACGATTTATGGTCGGGGCAACAGATTATTTTCCATCATGAGCGCAATCCACTGGTCTGCGTATTCGGCATACACATGCGCCGGAGGATGCAAAAGAGCATACTCGGCGCCGACATTTTCCGGGCTAAATAAACAATCCAGAGGAATGGCGGTTTTGGCCATAAGATTTTGCACCGCCATGTCGTGGTCATCCAGGCAGGGGCATTCCACCGAACTCATGGGAATATTTTCAAAATCGGCGGCGAATCTGTTCAAAGCATTGCTATGTCGTTGCGTCGTGAATTTCGCCAACCTCTTTTCCCGAACCTCTTTTTTCACTGCGCGATTGTAGTGCGCGACAAGAAAAAGAACCAACCGCGATTTTGAGCAGGCGCGCGCCCACAATTTTGAATCGTCCGCAAAAGGCAGAACAAAGTGTTCCCTGAGCAGGGAAGAATCTTTTTGATATGCGTCAAGGTCGATGTGTCCGTCAAGAAATCCGCGCGGGCCGAGCAGCGCGACATGAAACAGAATCAGGTCAGGGTCCGATCCCTTTGCGATCAGGCGACGCGCCAGCGCTGTCATCTGCGCCGGGCCAAAGGAACTGACGCCGGCGTTCCAGACCTCAAAGCGGCACCCCTGCCCCTCTTTCCCGTTCAAGCTCTTTTCCATGTACTTGGTTATCGTTTCTTGGTCATTGACCTCAGCCCCGTACGTATATGAACTTCCGAATATAATAATGCGAAAAACACCGGGCGGCTTGGGAATTTCCCTTTGGGGATCGCGCAAACCCAGCGAGTTTATCGTCACAGTTCTTTCCGGTTTTCCCTCATCATCAAACACATGGCTGGCGTCGGGTTTCAGTTCGGCCAGCAAATTCAGGTTTTCCGAGGGCTGGTGCACGGGCAAATCAGCGCCCTGGCGATATATGAAATCCGTCACGTAGGCCGGAAGCGACCGATTACGCAGTCTCACTTCCGCAGCAACCAAGCCTAGGATCAGTGCCGCCACCAGCACCAGGATTTGATGCCGCACAATGAAACGCTTAATAAATACCAATACCCTGACCAACGCCGCTCCTTATCAATATTCGACAGGCAAGCGCCCCAAGACCTTTGTCATTCATTTATAACCCGGAATGGACACGGATTAAACCGTACTTTCAAAATGCAATGCCTTCGCAAAAAGCATATTTGCGAAATGCCTGAAATCACCAGTAACTATTGGATTTTGCGGCGACAATGCAATAATGTGTATCGAAACGAAGGCGCGAGTCGTTTCTTGCGTTGCGCGACTCGGGGCGGATGTTCAACCAATTACGAAAAAGATAATCACTCGAATGACGCCATCGAACAATCTTCCAAAGGGAATACAGAAGGAATCCGACGCTTCAATTCCTTCCGATGAACACTATAGCATCGACCAGATCAATGAGGCGTTGGTTCGCGAAATCAAGAACCGTCTTCACGCTGACGATCTTGAGATTCCTCTCATGCCGCATGTTGTCAGCGAAATCATGTCGCTAGTGAACAAACCCGACGTATCGATTGGCCAAATCGAGAAACTCATCACGCAGGATCAACAGATCGCCGCCCGGGTGATACGGATGGCCAACAGCCCCTATTATCGAGGCCTTCACAAGGTCACCAGTATTGAAAGAGCCATCCTCATCATTGGAACCCGTGCGCTGTCCGACCTGATTTTTTCAATATTTATGTTGTCAAAAATCTTTAGAAATCGCCTTTTCGACAAGCGAATGAATGAACTCTGGCGTCATTCCGCCGGGTGCGCTTTCATCTGCCAGAAACTGGCGCTGAAATGCCACTCCAATATTGACAACGCATTCGCTCTTGGCCTGATGCACGACATCGGCAAGCCATTGATTATCGACACCGTGGCAAAGATGATCAGGCGAGATCCCCGACACTACGATTTGGAAGCCATCCAGGGCGACACCCTCGAACAAATCCTGACGGAATTTCACGGCCCGGTGGGAGAGCTTCTGGCGCGCAAATGGTCATTTTCGCAAAAAATAGTCGATGCCATATTATATCACCACACACCTATCGATGAAAAAAGCGGCGCGATTCGCCAGGGACCTTTGCTCGTGGCAGCAGCCAATTTGTTTTGCCATCAATTTGGCCTGGCCCACAAGTGCGAGAAATTCGACCTCATCAATCATCCCTGGCTCCATGCCCTGGGACTCGACGCCAAAGCGATTCGGGAACTCACCGTGGAGTTAGCCGACTCATCCCATGAATTTATCGATTCTCTGGACAGCGTCCATACCGACGCAAAAACCGACGCAAAAACGGAAGAACCCGTTTTTTCGCCGCAACCCAAAAAAGTGAAGCCAAAGCAAAAAAAGGCGCCCTCGAAAAAGAGCACAGTTTCAAAGCTGTTGAAACCATTGAAAAAATATTTCTGGATTTGGTTTATTCTTTTTTTGCTTTTTTCCGCAGCCTTTTTTCTGATGACGGGCAACGAAATCGTGCTTCCCGCCATCTATCGCTAAAAGTGTCTTGTCATATTCTTGAGGAACCCTTGACACCCAATTTGACAAGTGGACAAATTCCCGCTTCCATGATAGCTACTTTTTCTGAAAAGGGTTCCACAACGAATTGGCGCTGCAAAACTCCAAATCAATCTTGGAAAAAGCCGGACAGAGGTCGAAACTCATGATTTCCGCCGACGACATTAAAAAAGTCATCAAGCTGGAAATTTCCAGGCGAATTCGCAACGATGAAATTGATGTGCCGATGCTCCCGCATGTGGCCAGCAAGGTCATGGCCCTTGCTTCAAACCCCAATGTCTCCATCAAGGAGCTTACGGCCCTGATCGAGCATGACCAACACATTTCCGCGAAGATCCTCAATATTGCCAACAGCCCAGTGTATAAAGGCCTTCACGACATCACCAATCTGAATAGAGCCATTCTGACCATTGGACTAAGAAGCGTCACTGACCTGATTTTCTCTTTGTCGGTAGGATCGAAGGTGTTTCGCAACAAAGAATTCCAGGGTCGTATGAACAAGCTGTGGCAGCATTCCGTAGGAACCGCATATGTCAGCCAGGAAATTGCAAAAATGCGCAAAAAGGAAACGGAAAACGCATCTCTCTACGGCCTCATGCACGATATCGGCAAAACTCTTGTTATTGACACCATCACAAAGCTGGTCAAAAGAGCGCCCGAAAAGCTCAGTCTGGTATTCATCAACGAATATCTTCTTGACGAAATCCTTGACAGTTACCATTGCCAGGTCGGCGGACTGGTAGCCCGAAAATGGCGATTTCCCATGAATCTGACTTCCGCGATTGTTTTCCATCATGATCCACTCAACGTCGACAAGCCACGCCCGGAAGCCCTGCATACGAGCGTAGCCAACCTCTTTGCACACAAACTCGGCCTGGGCGTCGAAGCTTCCGGCATGGACCTCGCCGCGCACCCACACGTAAAAAACTTTGGACTCACAGCGGAAGAAGTCAGCCAATTGGAAAAGAAACTCGCCGGACCGGCCATCATTTTCATCAATCAGTTTATCTAACAACTATGAACCGATATATCACCCTCATCTTCGCTGTACTGCTTGCCTTGGTCGTCGTCTCGTTTGGATGCATGAAATCCGATCACGGCGTGCAGTCGCCGCCCCTGGAAACCACCGTATCTGATCCGACCCACGAAGTTCCTGAGGACGCCAAGCAGGAGAGTACTCCGCTGATTGAGCAGTGCCGAGAAACTTACCGATACCTTTACGGTGAAGGCGGATGCCTGCCAGGGCAAATGTCCCCGGATCGCATTGATGCCGCCTGCGCGGGCTACCCCACCTGGGAACAGCAAGACGATCAGTGCGCTGCGCAAAGCTTCAACGCGTTTTTCGCCTGTCTTCGAGATGTTGACTGCGATGTTTTTGACACGGAGGACGGCATTGGACTGGGCAGCCATTTCTCTGCATGCCAACGCCGCTTCGCCCAGGACATGGACATCTGCCTTAAAGCGCAGAAGGCCGAAGCCGAAACACAAAACAATTGATCACTGAGAAAGTGCTTCAAGCACCACTTTTTGCGAAAGCATCCTGTCCGTGAGACGCCAGACGGCTTCACGGTCTTTTATCTGCGCGGCGTTGGACATAGTTATTTCATGTTTGAGTCTGATGCTGATTCTGAGCATTTCCACTGCCTCGCCTTCGCTGCTGTCGCCAAAAACCGGAAAGATCGGCAGACGCATCCGAAAAACATCACGGCTTTTGTCCCGACCGACAAACACGGCGGAACTTTTGAGCTTTTGGAAATCGAAAGCTTTTCTCGTTTTCATTCGATAGAAAACGCTTCCATCCCTGGTTTCCGTAGTCAACTCCATGTCTTCTATAGCCGTCGGCAAGATGGTGAGCAGTAGCGGCAAATAAAACCTAAAGGCATCGGCCATAGGCTCTTTGGCTTCGATCTCTACGCGCACATGGGCCTTGCGACGAGATATCTGTTCAATGTCGATAGAAGTGTGAACGAAACGCGGAAGAGTCCTGACGGCGAAAAGAAGGTCTGAGAATTTTGGAGTACGTCCGTATGAAATGCTTCGGTCGCCCTCATCAGGATCCTCAACCTTCGCTTTGTCGCCGGCTTTTGGGCAAGGCAATTCGCTTCCGACCTTCGCCCGAAGTCCCACATGAAACAAATTACTAAGCGTCGTTTCATAAACGGGCCTGGAGCGGATGTCGAATTTTTTCGCGTCTCCAGCCTTCATTTCACCCGGAAGCGCCAAACGAAAACGAAATACGCCCGAATAAATTTTTTCTAAAAGTAAACTGAAAGTAGCATCGTCCAGGCGGGCGAAATCACCCATCATCGGCCAGAGCATGTGATCAGGCGTTCTCGGCTCGACCTTTATCGAAGCTCCGTACACGCCGCATAATCCTCCGCCCGATTTAAAATCCAGCCTGGAGTCGGCAAGAAGAAAAGGGATCTGTTTCGCATCTTGGGAGCGCCAGAAATTGTTGAGCGCGCCGATGTGATCGAAAACATACCGATAACGCAAAACCAGCTTCTCGCCTTCTTCCAGAAGCGAATAATCCAGAAAATTCACACCACCTGTTTCCTTGGCGGCATCTTGCAATCGGAAAACCATCTTGTCGATTTCCTGATGGATATCCCTATCCAGCAGACTCGCGCCCAACAGTGCGTCGCGTCGGTCCGTCGAAATCCAACTCGTGAGAATGCCGGAACCATCCGGTAGGATTCGCACTTCCGTTTCCCAGTCGAGGCATCCCGTCGCAACAAGCGCGACCGCGACCGTCCAGAGGATGATGAATGTCTTTTTGATCATCATGTTCACCAAATAGCAGAATTTGCTCATGGAGATTTCCGTTTATAAATTTTGTCCGGCGCTGTTTTCGTGGCGCTGGGCATTTTGAGCTTCATGGAGTTGGGGACGGTCTTATAAAGTTTATAATCACGGTTTTTCATTTTCCGCATATATTTGTTCAGGCTCACTCCCTTTTCGACAATCAGATAATCGACCTTTTCACTTTCCATGCCTTCCGCCACTTGCTCGATATGTGGTTTGGCCCATTGAACTTTAGAAAAATCCCGCCAGGACATTTCATGAATCCAGTAAGTATTGTCACGGGGCAAAACGTGTCCGGGCATGTAATACGTGCCGTCAAGATCATCCAGCATTGCCAGAAACTTCCGGGCTGCCTGATGATCTTGTTTCGTTGGAATTTCTCTGTCGAACCAATGCCCCTGGGCCAGCAACTGCACGACCAGGAGAATCGAAAGCGCCCATAATCCCGCCGGTTTTTTTAAGGGCAAAAGGGAATGGAAATCCATTCGGCCTCGAATAAAGGCCAGGGCTTCGGGCAGCATCGCTCCGGCCGCGATCGCGCACCCCGCGCTGACGGGAATCATCGCATTGCGAGCGCCACCCGATGTGATTCTAAACATGTAGGAAACAACATAACTTATGGCGAAAAACGCCAACCACTTATCACCAAAAATTTCCTGGAATCGACGAGAGGACAGGCGGGAAACCATAGAAAGGCCAACAATGGCGATTGGCAAAGCGTATTGCGTTAAAAGCCATACGTGGACAAGGTAGTATCGCTTTTGTATCGGATCGTTTGTCACCAGGGCGAATGTGTATTTCAAAAACCATCCGCCGCCGGCTATGTGCCAAGCGCCGCAGACTCCCGCCGTCAAAACCGCAAAAACGACGGAAAACACTAAGCCTTTTCGCCAATCTTTTACGAAAAACACACAGGCGAGACCGGGATAAAAAAGAAGCGCATTTTGCTTTGCCATGACGGCAGCGAAGAGCGCCAAGCCAGCCCAGGCGGCGACGAAATATCCCTTTTTTGGATCAGCGACAACGAAGGCTAGAATCAGTGTAAAAATGGCCAGTGAATCCACGCGGAAAAGATCGTAAAAGGAGCTTGTGAAACCGTAGGAAGCGAAAAAGATCGCCATGCACGCCAAGCCGATCAGATAATCGCCGGTTCGTTTCCTGACGGCGTACACGATCAGAAAACCCGTCCCGAACGTGCAAAGAATCGACAAGAAGCGCCCAACCCAGAAGTGAATTCCGAAGATTTTCACCAGGCCACCGGTTAGCAGAAAATAGCCAGGAAAATACGGCGCCGGAATATAATCCAGAGAAGGCTCCGGATAAAGGCTCAAACCCCGAGCGACACGAACGGCCATAGCCAGCATATGTCCCTCAATCCATTCAAGATCAAAGGGATAAAAAAGGCGGGAAAAGGCCACGCGCAAAAAAATGGCCACGGGGATAAGCGCTAAAATGACTAGAAACGCTTGTGGAATGCGAAGAGCCCAAACGGAAGAAGCATGGCTTTGCGCGTTGTCTTGATCGGCCATCAAGTGTTTTTCTCACTCCCCTTTTTGTTTTGAGCGATTTTTCGCGGCCCAGGCGGATGCAGAATCATTTGTGCGAAAAGTTTCAAATACTGAAATATCGTCGGGAGGATTCTGATTTTACTGCGTCCCTTCTTCAAGTCGTAGCGCAAATCCAGTGGCGTTTGCTCAATGACCGCTCCGATTTTCGACAATTTGATTAGAAGTTCCACGTTGACGGAAAAGCCTTCAGAAACAATTAGATTGTCTCCATACGCCTCTTTTGCTTCACGCAATAGCGACGAGCGATAGAGGCGATAACCGCAACTGACGTCCCGCGCGCCGAGACGGCCAAAAATCAATTGGGTAAGTTGGCGGGTTCCATACGACAACACTCTGCGCAACGGCGAAACGCCCCGCACTTCCGCGCCGTCAATGTAGCGACCAGCAACAACCAGGTCGGCGCCCTCGTTCGCCTTTTCGACAAGCTTCGGAATCTGTTCGGGTCGATGAGAACCGTCGGCGTCCATCACAACGATCAAGGCCTCGTCGTCCGCTTCATGAAGGACATGGTCGAAAGCAGTTTTCATGGCCTGGGCCAAACCCATATTGCGCGGATGCCGAACAACGACGAGGTTCATTTTCGCCCCTGCCTTTTCCGCTATATCGCCGGTCAGATCCGTTGACCCATCGTCCACAACAACCAGTTTGGCGTTCGGCGTCGTTTTGCCGATGTCGCCAATCAGTTCCGGCAGGTTCTCGGCTTCGTTATAGCTGGGCAGGCAGATATAAAGTTTTTCCATTTTTCAACAAATCGTTAGAATTATTCATGCGCCCAACTGTAGCGGATTCGAAGCAAGCGGGCAATAATAGAAGCATTTAATTTTCCCAACTGTTACTCGATTAATCCGGGCAGGCGACGATCGAGTTTCTTCGCATAGTTGAATACGAGGTCGAATAATGCGTTGTTGAGAGCCTGCCCAAAACGGTCGTTTTTCAAGTAAGCGCCCATGACGTTGAGCGTGTGACCGGTCCTGTGCCAGGCTTCAATGTGACGCTTGCCGGGACCCGCCCGGCCTTCCACCAGCATGCCGCTTTCCTTTACGTCCTTCGTGCGGATAAGCGTAACGTCCATGCTCAAGGTCACGCCGCCCTGATTGTCGACCTCGTAATAAAAATTGGCCGGGATCACATGAAGGTCGCAGTCAACGGCATTTTTTGCATCCACAATAACCACGCGCAGGGCCATAACCTTTGTCGCGTCGGCCAAACCCTCGATCATGGCGTCTCCGAGTGCGCGGCCAAAGTCCTCCCCGCCCTGACGACGGGCTTTGATTAGCCCAATTGGCCTAACGATGGCAACCTTCATTGGGAGACGTATTAAACCCGGCGGCTGTTCGGCAAGGATGAAAGGAGAAGAAAATTGAATCGCTGATCCGCAACCCGCTGTATACGCGAAGGAGGCAATAGCAACGAGCATCAAAAGGCGACAAGCGGATCGAAGTCCCATTATTTACCGCCTTCGCCGGGATAATTATAATCGAACAGCCGCTCATCGAGTATTTCTTCCAACTTCAGATTTTTCAAGTTGATGATCGTTCTCGTTTCCTTATTTTCGTTTCTCATTTCCCATTTGCATGGGATCGAAGCACCCCCAACCTTCTGGAAATTTCCATACCTCAGGCTTTTAAGCAGGGGTCCCTTTTTATCTTGATAATCGATCTTGATTAAAACCAGATCCTCGCGATCAATCCAGATGCGAATACGGCGCCCGCTTTTTTTCAGATCGGCTTTCTCAGTTCCCTCAATCAAAAGGCAGTTCTTGCCGTTAACGATGGCGTAGGAAATCTTGCGGTAATGTGAATATAGTGAATAATCCTCGGCGATCTGCTCGAAGGAAAATTCAGAATCAAGAAAGTTCTTTCGCCTTTTCGACCCGGTGATCTCTTTGCGCTTATCCTTCTTTGCATCAAAAAACCAAATCTGTTTTTTATTATTTTTTGGCCCCAATTCCTGCGTGGCTGTGAGGATCGAACCCTTTCGCCCAATCGGTGCATTGATCTCCAGTCTTATCCGGTCGTTTCCACCTACGGCGCTGCGCCACATTTTCCATTTCGCCGTGCGCACCTCGCCGTTTTCCAGATAGTGCGTCATCTCCACATCGGCGCTCATCGACAATCCTTTTGGAAACGCCGGCACCTGCGTGATGAGCGCCTCCGAATCCTTCTTTTCCGGCTCGGCCATTGCTAGCCCAGCGGAAAGCGCCAAAACGATCACCGATCCTAAAACGGTCGTTATTATCCTGGATTTCTCAATCATCGTTGAACTTTGGCCTTTCATTGTCGGGAAATATCTCCCTTTAAAAAGACTACCCAAATTGCCCGATTGTTGCAAAGATTGCGGGACAACGCTTTTTCCGCTAGAAAAACCGAAACTCTTTGGGAGGTTGACCTCATGTGCGGCATCGTTGGTTATCTTGGCGACAAGGACTCTGTGAAAATTATCATGCACGGCTTAAAAAAGCTGGAATACCGAGGGTACGACAGCGCGGGCGTAGCCATCATTCATAATGACAAAATTGAGTTGCGCCGTAGCGTGGGCAAACTGGTCAATCTGGAAAACGTTATCAAGGAACACCCGCTGATCGGGAATCTCGGCATCGGTCACACGCGCTGGGCCACGCACGGTCGGCCCTCGGAAGACAATGCGCATCCCCACAAAGTTGACGAAATCGTTGTCGTTCATAACGGGATCATCGAAAATCATCGGCAGCTTCGAGAAGAACTGGAAAAACAGGGTTGCGTGTTCCAAAGCGATACCGACACGGAAATCGTAGCTCATCTCATCAACAGAGCCAGCCGAAGCAACCCGAACCTTGTCAACGCCGTGCAGGATTCGCTGAAGTACGTGGAAGGCGTGTACGCGCTGCTCGTGGCCAGCGCCGCCGACCCGGATCACATCATCGCTGCGAAAAAGTCCAGCCCCCTTCTCATCGGCCTGGGCGACAGTGAGGGCGAATATTACCTGGCGTCCGACGCGCCGGCGATCCTGCGTTATACACGTCGGGTCATATACCTGGATGACATGGATATCGCGCAGGTCGGCGCCGACGGCGTGCATATTTTCGATAACGATGGCGAAGAAGTCACACGAGAAACCATCAATATCCAATGGTCGCCCGTTGCCGCGGAAAAAGGCGGTCACAAGCACTTTATGCACAAAGAGATTCATGAACAGCCGCAATCCATCATCAGTTCACTGGAAGGCCGGGTGAATCTGGAAAGCGGAGACGTTGAATTTGTTGACGGCGGACTGGAAGACATCAACGCCAGGGAAATCAAGCGGATTATCCTGGTCGCTTGCGGAACAGCATGGCATGCCGCGCAGATCGGCAGATATTTCCTGGAAACCCTGTCCGGCATTCCCTGCGAAGTTGATCTGGGCAGCGAGTTCCGATACCGAAATCCCATCGTGGCCGAAGGCACAGTCTGCATTGCCGTTTCTCAGAGCGGCGAAACCGCCGATACTCTCGCTTCACTTTTGGAAGCGAAAAATCAAGGCGCCAAATCCATCGCCGTGTGCAACGTGCAAGGCTCGACAATTGTCAGGAACGCTGACGCGGTATGCTACACGCATGCCGGTCCAGAGATCGGCGTAGCCTCCACGAAAGCCTTCGTCACGCAGCTTTCAATTCTTTTCCTTCTGGGCATTTGGCTGGGTCGCCGCAACGGAAAGTTGAAGGCGGAAGCCGCCATGGAACACCTGGAAGAGATAGCGAGGATTCCCTTTCGCATCCAGGAAATACTTTCGCAGGAAACAAAGATCCGGGCGATCGCCAGGGCCACGCGGAATATGAAAGGCTATTTGTTCATCGGTCGACACATGAACCATTTCGTAGCTCTGGAAGGAGCGCTGAAGCTCAAGGAGATCAGCTATCTTCACGCGGAAGGTTACGCGGCGGGAGAAATGAAGCACGGCCCCATCGCCCTGATCGACGAGGAGATGCTGGTGATTCCCATCGCCACGAAGTCCCATGTTTACGAAAAGACTGTTGCCAACATCGAAGAAGCGAGGGCTAGAGAGGGCCGAATTCTGTCCATCGTCACAAAGGGCGACAAGCAGGTTCCGCCAATCAGCGATTACACTATCGAAGTAGGAAATTGTCCCGAACTTCTGGCGCCGATATTAAACGTCGTGCCATTGCAGCTTCTGGCATATCACATCGCCGACCTGCGTGGCACAGATGTCGACCAGCCACGCAACCTGGCCAAAAGCGTCACCGTCGAATGAAGGCGTGGCCCAAGCTAAGAGCTTGACCTAATAATCTCCTACCGGCTTGCCTCGCCACATTGGTATTGCGAAGTGTGAAACCTACGAAAGCGCAGTGGTCTTTGTCATCTAGAATGTTTTTTACCTACACCCATTTCATGGGTTTGAAAGGTAATTAGGAAACACCTTATACCAGGGTTAACCCGCCGTCGCTTCCGCTCCGTCGGGCACCCTTCGCTACGAACCTGCATCCTCTCCGAGGATTTCGCACCCCCATAACAGGAAGCCGCGTTGGCAAGACGATGGCGGCGAACACCCAAAACCCCAAACCCTAGACCCCATTCTTCAGCTTTGCTTTCAAACGATTCAGGTATTCGGTGCACATTTCCAGGTTCGGGCTTTTTAATTCCCGAAAAATTTTCACGGCGATTTCCACATACTCCACCCCCAGGCGCAAGTTTCCCTGAATTACATAATATCCCGCGATGTTAAAGCGCGTGACAGCCTCGCCGTTGCGGTCCCCGATCTCGCGGCTGATCTCCAGGCTTTGCTGGAGGTACATCAAGGCCTCGTCATGTTTACCCCATTCGCTATAAACCAAGCTGATGTTGTTGAGGGCGGCTCCTTCGCCGCCGCGGTTCCCGATCTTGCGGCTGATCTCCAGGCTTTGCCGGAAGTACTTCAATGCATCGTTGTATTTGCCCCATTCGTTATAAACCTGGCCAATGTTGTTGAGGGCAATTCTCTCGCCGGAGGGGTTTCCGATCTCGCGGTTGACCTCCAGGCTTTGCATAAGGTGCTCCAAAGCCTCGTCGTATTTACCCCATGCCTCATAAACTAGGCCGATGTTGTTGAGGGTCACTCCCTCGCCGGAGCGATCTCCGATCTCGCGAATGATCTCCAAGCTTAGCCGGAAGTATTTCAAGGCCTCATCGTATTTGCCCCACTCGCTATAAAGCTGGCCAATGTTGTTGAGAGTCGTTGCCTCGCCGTTACGGCTCCTTATCTTGCGGTGGATCTCCAAGCTAAGCCGGAAGTATTTCAAAGCCTCGTTGTATTTGCCCCAAGAATGGTGGAGCTGGCCAATGTTGTTGAGGTTGGCTCCCACGCCGGAGTGGTCTCGGATCTCGCGGCTAATCTCCAGACTTTGTTGGATGTACTTCAAGGCCTCGCTGTATTTGTATTGGGAATGGTAGACTTGGCTGATGTTGTTGAGGGCTGCTCCCTCGCCGGAGCGATCTCCGATCTCACGACGGATATCCAGGCTTTGCTTTAAAGATTTTAAGGCCTCATCGTTTCTTCCCCATGCGTTATTAACCCTGCTGATATTGTGGAGGGCATCGCTCTCGATCTCTCGCTCGCCCAGGTTTTGGGCGATGGCAAGTTTCTTTTGTTCCAGGTCAAGCACGGAGTCGTACAACGCAAAATCTAGCATCTTGGGGCCAATTCCATAGGTCTCTTTTAGAAATAATTCTTCGTCGCCGACGGCGAAAAGGTAGGTGACGTAATGCACAAGATCCTGGGAGCGCAGGTTATCTTCATCAAAGCGTTTTTTGAAAAAGACGGCGATCTCCTTGTAGCGTGCGGGCATGTCGATCCGTCCCCTGAGAAGGTCAACGATCCACTGGGCGTACAAGGCGTGGTGCATGCCGAATTTTTGGGGCTCGCCTTTTGCCGATTCGGACTCGATCAGTCTGTTTAAAGTCTTGGAATCAAGGACGGTCGACAGCTCGCTTGCATCGAGTTCCGATAATTTGGCCAAGGTCTGAAAATCAATATTTACACCAAGAAGGCTCAGCAGCTCCGCGACTTTTCGGCCCTTGCTGTCTAGTTCCTTGTAGTTATTTTTGACTTCTTTCTCAAGATCCTTGGGAAGACTATCAATAACTGTTTCCGGAGATTCGTTGGACTGTTCGATCTTCTGGGAATAGGAGTCCAGGGCCAAAGGCCAGCCGCCTACCTTGTTTGCAAATTCCAAGCGCTTTTCTGTACCGATTCGCCGAAGCTGCTCGTCGCTGCACAGGATCTCCTCCACCTCCGCATCTTCCAAACGATCAAGCGTGGCAACGTTATTGCCCACGAGCCTGATGAAATTGGAATCATTCGCCAGCAGGTCGCTCGTGCGCTGAGCGATGACGAATTTTATTTTCTCGGGGCTTTCGTTAGCGAAGTGCAAGAGCACATCGGCGTTCTCGTGGGTTTTCAGATCCACGAAAGGGTCGATGACGATCACCAGCCGCTCGTCGGCCTTCATTTTATCCGACAATAAATGTAAACCTTCCAGGAATTTTTGCTTGGCCGGGCGGTTGTCGTCCTTGATGAAAAGGCTTAGCCCCTTGCCGAACTCGGGGATAGCCTCGACCATTTTCTTCCAGCGCTCTTTGTTTCCCTCAAACAGGGATATCGAAGACAGCAGTTTTTTAAGCCAATCAATTAGAAGAGGTTCAATGGATTCGTCGCGGTAGATGATGAACTTTTTCGCAAAGCGATTTCCTCTAAAGATTTCGCTTTCCATAAACTCGTTTAAGACGCGGCTTTTGCCGATTCCAGGTTCGCCGCAAAGCATATAGACCCGATCTTTTTCGGAATCCAAAAAGCGAAGCATGTCGCCAAGGGCCTTTTTGTGGCTTTTACCTACGAATTTCAGCATTTTAATAGCCTGAACTTTTATTTTGTTCATCGAGCAATACCATATATTGTTTGTTTAAAGCCATACTGCAAGGCATGGCCTTGACCAGATTATTTCTTACGCCATTCGCCTCGGCTCCAATGGCATCGAGAAGGACTGATACCTACGACGGCGGAACACGACCTTGCATTAAAGGACATTTTTATTGTCATTAACGTACGGTAATTCGCGATGAACCAAAATTATTCGTGATACTCGATCTCGACGCTGCGGCGTTTAAGTTCTCGCAGGAAAAGATCGGGATTATCCAGGAGTCGCTCCGCCGAATAGACGCCGCCGGGTTTTTTGTCGAACTTTCCGGCGAGCAGCCACTTTGTGGCGACGAAACAAGGAATCGACGTGATGTCCGCGATGTGCCCCACATACGTATAATATCGGCTCGTCGGCTCCCCTTTGTGCGTGCCGCGCACCTCAACTCGCCCGACGGACTTGTCCGGGTCTTTATCCGATGAAAAAACCGACATGAAGGGATTGAGGGCTTTTTGTAAACGCAACCGGCGTTCATGGGTTTTCGTCAGGCCGATCGTCGACATATGCGCCGCGAAAGGGAAAATCCACGTAGGCACGCACCCGCCGTGCAGGCTCACATTGCGCAGGCCCGGAAGGTTCTGTGGAATCGAAACCGACTCGGCGTGCCCCGTGTAAAAAACCGGGATGCGGCCGATTGGCTCAGAGAACTCGACCATTTTGCGCCCTTCCCCGGCACGGACCGCGACGTGCACGCCATTTTGCCACTGGATCGTTGTGCCATTCATCAAATGCATGACATGCAGGATATTCGCGGGCCCGACAGCCTCATTGGAACCGGCGCCCCAGTTGATGGCAATATCTTGCGGGTTGTCCATGGAGTTGTAACCCTTTCGGGCCAGAATCTGCGTGAGACCTGGGGAATTTCCGAAGCCGGTCAAGATCTTCACTCCGGCTTTTTTCGCCTTTTCTTCCAGCGTGCGAACGGACAGATACGCATCGTAATCATCTGAGATGCTGATGTAGTGAACACCCGCTTCGATGGCGGCCTCGGCGCATGGTTTTTCAAACCTGTAAAACGGCCCCACGTAGTTGACGACGGCGTCGTGCGGTTTCATGGCCTCGACCAGGGCGTTGTGATCGCCGGCATCAACGGCGGCGGCGCTAAATTTCTCGCCATACTCGTCCGCCACGGCCTGCGCCCTGCCCTCATTAATATCCGCGATGGTCACATGCTTGACCGCTTTGTCATCACGCATGAGCGGCAGCATCGCCACCGCCATTTCCCCGGCGCCGCCAAGAAACAATAATTTCATTTTCGTCCTCCGTAGAAATCTCACAACGAATTCACGGCATATTAAGTTTGGAACCGTATCTGCGCAAGGGATGGGCTGCCTTTCAATTGAGGATACTTTCAATTCGTCAACACATGGAAAGTGAAAATTGTCACACGCCGACCTCAACCAGAATCGCCGCGATCTGGATATCAACCTGCGCTTGTGCTAAACTCTCAACGGCAGGATGTCGATGTACGAACCTTTGGGGGATGAGAAAATGAAAATCAGCATTATCGGCGGGGGAAGCACGTACACCCCGGAATTGATTGAAGGTTTTATCAACAATGCAGACGAACTCGGACTGCGTGAAGTGATGCTCATGGACATCGATCCTGTGCGGCTTGGCGTAGTCGGCGATTTCGCGAAGCGGATGGTGGAACACGCCGGATCGAAGTTCACCATTGCAACCACGCAAGACCTGGCCGAGGCCGTCGCGGGTTCCAACTTTGTCCTCACGCAGTTTCGCGTCGGCACGCAACTCGCCCGGCACGAAGACATCAAGCTGGGACTGCGTCATAACCTGATCGGCCAAGAGACCACGGGAATCGGCGGCATGGCCAAAGCTCTGCGCACAATTCCGGTCATCATGGACATCTGTCGCGAAGTTGAGAAGACAGCGCCCGATGCGTGGATCATCAACTTCACCAATCCTTCGGGGATCATCACGCAGACCATCCTGAATCACTCAACATGCAAATGCGTGGGCCTGTGCAACGTGCCCATCGAAATGCAGATGACCATCGCGCGTTTCATGGACGCTGAAGACAAGGACATTTACATGGAAAGCGTGGGCCTCAACCACCTCGGTTGGGTGCGCAAGGTGCTGGTGAAAGGCGAGGACATCACGCCGCGCATCATGGATCTTTTAACGGTGGGCGATGCCCCGGCAAACATTCCCGACGTGGATTTTCCCAAGGAACTTCTGCAGTCCTTAAAGGCCCTGCCCCTTTATTACAACCGCTATTATTATATGCCGAACAAACTGCGTGACTACATCCAGAAAAAGCCCAAGACCCGCGCCGAAGAGGTGATGGATATCGAAAACACGCTTTTGGCGAAGTACAAGGACCCGGCGATTGTGACCAAACCGCCGGAGCTCGATAAACGCGGCGGCGCCTTTTACTCAAAGATAGCCGTGGAACTGATCCAGGCCATTGCAAACGATTCGGGACGGATTCACACAGTCAACACGCATAACAACGGCGCTGTCCCCGATCTGCCCGACGACGCCGTCATGGAAATCCCGGCACATATCGGCAAAGACGGCGCCAGCGTCGTCAAGATGGAAAAACTGGAGCCGAGCATCCGGGCGCTGATCCAACAGGCCAAAGCTTACGAGGAACTGACTATCGAGGCGGGAATCAACAAGAGCTACTCTGCGGCCTATCGCGCCATCATCACAAATCCTCTCGGCCCGACGCCGGAAACCGCGAAGGAAGTGCTGGACGACCTGCTGGAAACGAACCATCTGGAATATAAATAGCTATTTCTCGATCGTATAGAACTTCAGCGCCGCCCGGCCGGCAATGGAGAATAAAGCGGCCAGAACAATGGCGGTGATAACGCCCCAGGGTGCTTCCTTGGATGCACCGAGATACATGTTGGACAGCGGAACGATGAAGGCCGCCACGCCGGCGGCGGCTTTTGTGATCAGCCCCTCCATTCCGTTGTACATCGCTTCACGCCGATAGCCGGTGCGCTCCTCATCCATGTCCATGACATCGCACAGAACGGCCCTGGGTAGGACCATGATTGTCGCCACGGGAAAAGCGCATACGAGCAAAAGGGTCACGCAGTGCGCGAAGCTGACCATCCCGGCGCTCATTTCAACACCGAATAATCCCAGCAAAGCGGCAATCAAGTATCCGAGAAATGGAAAGTGCTCGAAAAAAGCCAGGAAGCCAAACGCGACGCCCATGCCCAAGAGTCCCATGAGCAGTACTTTTTTCTTACCAATTCGAGCTGACAGCCTTGTTACATACCAGAACATCAGCGCCGAGGCCAGCACGATCACGCCCTGCAAAGCTCCGGCGAACGTCTCGCCCAGTCCCATAATGTTGACCACCATGAAGGGGATGCAGACAACAAAGACATCGATGGCCAATCTCAGAAAAGATATAGAGATGACATAAGGAACGAAAGGAGGATTGGCGAAACTTTCCTTCATTGCCTCCAAAAATTTGAAGGGGACCGATTTGGCCGCATCAAAAGGCCGCTCTCTGATTCTCGTGATGCTCACAAAGAAACCTGCCGAAAACATCACTGCCAACAGTATGCCGGCGACCTGATATCCGTTTTCAAAGCGATAGAATCCAAGGTCCAGCCCGTTTTGAAATCCTTCAATCAGCGCCCCCACCGCGAATGCGCCGACAAGCATTGCCGCCACGTCCATATAAGCCATGGACTCGGAAACCTCGATACGTTCCTTATTGTAGGGAGTGATCTCCGGCAGTAGGGAAAGATAGGGCGCCACGACAACCGTATAGAAAAACCAGAACCCTGAAGCCATGACGGCCACCCAGACGAAGTTGGGAGTAATCTGGAGGAAGGGCTTGAAAAAGTAGAAATTCAGGCTGATTTCGTACCATACAGTCCCGATCCCGCCCGATTCCGGCGGAAACCACAGTAAAATTTGAAAAAGCGCAAGAAAAGGTGTGCCTATAACAACCCAGGGGATGCGGCGTCCCCATCGAGAGTTCCACTTGTCTGAATAATATCCGACCAGCGGGTCGGCCAGTGAATCGATGATCCTGCCGAACAAGCCCAGGATGGCGATGCCCCACGCGGAAACGAGCATCAGGGTTCCACCGTTTTCGATTTCCCGACCCGTATAAAAGTATATCAGCCAACCGACAACGATGGCCGGCGACAGAGAGACACCCATTTCACCAATGGAGTACGTAGCCTTATCCCAAAAACTCAAACATCGCTGGTCGCCGCCGCTTGTCGAAATGGACTCAGGCTTGATACTGTCATTGTTCATACGCACCACCTTTTAATTCAAAGGGTTGAAATACTCCCGAAAGAAGCTAGCATAAGTTCAAATCCGTATCCATATATGGAGCTGCTTTCAAAAAGAATATGACAATACCCTTGAGAATTTCATGAAAAATGCCGATTGATATCTCTAGGGCGGCGTGCACCAGTGCGACGTATCTTTAGGCAAATATGCTCGATTGATTACCAGGCAATGCAATCGAATTGCGTAATGAGAGGTTAAATTTTTCCAAGCCATGAATATTAAAGCACTTTTCGCTGAACATGAAAAAGTAATCCCACATCGAATCAATGCGGTGCAATGGACATGACGACAGAGCAATCCCTGTTACTCATTGACGAAATCGGCATGTCGCTGATGACATTCGACGCCGCCGACCTGCCTGCGACCGGAGAATTGCTGAACAAGTTGGACGAGCTGAAGGAACTTTTACCTGAGTCGGATGGGGAACTTCAAGACCTTGTCGACAATAGCAAAAGTCTTCTGTCCGATGTTCTCATGGAAATCTCGACAGAAGCTGAGAAGGACATTGAGCAAGCCACGAGCAACATCACCGCCATCCAGGAAAAACTCCAGGAAATGGATTACTCGGACCACATCTCCGGTGATAGTTCCCCATCGAGCAAGAGCGTGGAAACAGGCTCATTCCTACTTCCCGACTGGGTGGACGAGGCAGTGTTCGAGGAGTTCCTGGCAAATCAGCGCATGGTGATGGAGGAAATCGAAAACGATATCATTGAGCTGGAAAGCGGAGATACGGCGTGTTTGGCGGAACTTCGCCGCCGCATCCATACTCTCAAGGGCGAAGCCGGAGTCATCGGCCTTGATGCGCTTTCAGCTGTATGCCACCAAAGCGAAGATTTTCTGCGCGATTTTACTCCCTCGCCTGAAGCCATCGATGGTCTCCTACAAGTCAAGGATTGGATATCGCGTTCCTTGCAAAGTTATGCGAAATTCCAGTTTCCTGAGACAAGCCCGGAAGAAATCATCGATTATCTGAAAAATCGCATGGAAGCGCCAAAAGAACAAGAAACCGATCCTGCCGAGGAATCCTCGCAATCCGGCGAAGGGAATGAGGCGACGCCACAGGCTGTCGTCCCCGCTGAAGATAATAAAACGCAAGTCGACATAGATGACGAATCTTCTTTCGACCAAGGGGAAGCGCTAAAC
The DNA here is from genome assembly GCA_964591275.1 of uncultured bacterium. Taxonomy (GTDB): domain Bacteria; phylum Lernaellota; class Lernaellaia; order JACKCT01; family JACKCT01. Next base: position 78,594 of record CAZQAE010000011.1, read on the forward strand.
CTGCCACAAGACGAAGAAAGCCTTTCCATGCTCGGAGATTTCATTTCCGAAAGCGAGGACGGTCTTGGCCAGGCGGACCAGATTCTGCTGTCCATCGAAAAGGACGGAAGTAACGAAGAACACATCAACTCGCTGTTCAGAGTCTTCCATTCCCTCAAGGGAGTCGCCGGATTTTTACAACTCTACGATGTCGAAAGTCTCGCCCATAAAACGGAAACACTGCTCAATCGCGTAAGGCAGGGCGAAATCAAAATCGACGGATCAAACCTCGATCTCATTTTCGATGCAACCGGAAAAATGAGAGATATTCTTGTCAATACTAAATCGTCGTTGAATGACGGCGCGGTCTACTTCCGGGATCAGAGCCTACTTCCTTTGCTGAAACGTATCCAAACCGCCATCGATGGGAAAATCCTGGAAGTTTATGAAACCGCCACTGTGTTTCCCGGTGAAAAAATTGGAAATATCCTCCAACAGCACCCTTTCCAGCTTGACAAACACATTGTCGATGACGCGCTGAAGAAGCAAATGGAGTCCGGGCGAATGCTCGGCGAGGAATTGATCGCGGATGGACGCATCCAGCCGAAAAAAGTTGCCCATGCCCTGCGGGCCCAAACCAAGGCGGACTTCGGCGCAACGAAACTGACCGAAACAATCAAGGTGAACCTCGATCGCATCGAGAACCTCATGGAATTGGTTGGCGAACTGGTCATCACCGAATCCATGATTATCCACGATCCCGAAATCGCCAGCATTCAATCCACACACGTATCCAAGCACATCGGCCAAATGTCAAAAATTACCCACGACCTGCAATCCATGGCAATGAGCATGCGCATGGTTCACGTGCGCGGAGTATTCCAGAAAATGGCGCGCCTGGTCAGGGACCTAACCCGAAAAAATGGGAAAAAGGTCACCTTCCGCACCAGCGGCGAAGGCACTGAAATGGACCGGAGTATGGTCGAACGCGTCGGCGACCCCCTGGTCCATATGATTCGCAACGCCGTGGATCACGGAATCGATACCCCTGAAGAACGTCGGGCTTTGGGGAAACCTGAAATGGGCACAGTCAACCTGTCCGCTTTTCATGAAGGCGGCCACATCGTCATAGAATTGTCGGATGATGGCCGCGGCCTGAATCGGGACGCCATTTTGAAAAAGGCGATAAAACAGGGGATTGTCAAAGAATCCGACAATTTGAGCGATGCGGAAATCCACCAGTTGATTTTCAAGCCCGGCTTTTCCACTGCGGAGAAAGTGACGGAGGTTTCCGGACGCGGCGTGGGAATGGATGTCGTCATGCGAAATCTCCAGGAAATGAGAGGCCGCATTCACATCGACACCAAACTCGGCAAAGGCACTACCTTTAGAATCATTCTTCCCCTCACCACGGCGATTATCAACGGGATGCTCGTATTATGCGATAGCGAACGCTACATCATTCCAACGATGTCGATTCTCGAATCCATCCGCCCCACCAGCGATATGCTCTCGATCTTGGCCGGCAAAATGGAGATCATCAATGTGCGCGGCGAATCTTTGCCCCTGCTAAGAATCGGGAAGCTCTTTCATATTGAAAACGCCGAAAATGATCCCACCAAAGCGCTGGTGGTCATCATTGAAAGCTTTGAGCGCAAGTTGGCATTGATGGTGGACGACGTGGAATCACAGCAATCAGTCGTCATTAAGAGCCTTGGGAGCCTCCTGGGAGGCGGCAAATACTTCTCCGGCGGCGCCATCCTCTCCGACGGACGCGTCGGCTTAATCCTTAATTTGGATGAAATTGGAAAGTCGATTAATCAGGAAAGGAACGATTAGGTGCGCGAAGAATCCAATGAGAGCGTAGATTCCGTTGCTTCTTCAAACCTTAACGAGAAGGGGCGATGCAAAACAGGCGAGGTCAATTTTGTTGACTGGATTCACCATAGCGTGAGACCCAAGGGCCATTGAACATGACGAGTATTACTGTTGATATTGCCGACCTAAAAGTTTGCGACAAACCGGATGATATTCTGATCACGCACGCTCTGGGATCATGCATTGCGGTCATTCTTTACGATCCGCTCGTCAAGGTTGGCGGAATGATTCACTACATGCTGCCGATGTCGAAAACAAACCCGGAAAAAGCGAAATCAAATCCGGCCATGTTTGCCGACACGGGTATCCCGCTCCTTTTTCAAAAAATGTACGAAAAAGGCTGTGCAAAAGAAAATCTGATCGCAAAAGTCGCCGGCGGCGCCAAGCTTTACGATGACAATGGAGTATTCGATATCGGGAAAAGGAACTACTCCGTACTGCGCAAGTTATTTTGGAAGAACAAAGTCATAATTGCGGCCGAAGATGTCGGCGGGGCAACATCCCGAACCGTCAGATTGCAAGTGGGCGATGGGAAAACTACGATCTCTTCAAAAGGACAAGAGACTGTTCTTTAGCCTTTTGCGCCCTAAGCGCGAGGAGCAAATCCATGGGTTATAATATCCTCATTGTCGATGACTCAAGCATCATCCGTGCGGCCGTGAAAAAGGCCATAGAGATGTCCGGTCTGGATGTCGCCGCTTTTCATGAAGCCGCCAACGGCAAACACGCCCTTGAAGCTCTCGACCAGCAATGGGTTGATATTGTTCTGACCGACATCAATATGCCGGAAATGAGTGGCGTCGAACTCATAGAGCGCATGGCTGCCGATGATCTTCTCAACAAAATACCGGTTGTAATCGTATCCACGGAACGCAGCAGGACTCGCATAGAAAATCTGATGGCGATGGGTGTTCGCGCTTACATAAAAAAACCTTTCCGGCCCGAGGACTTCCGCGACGTCATTGGCGGTATTCTCGCCGGATCATGAGGTGAACACATGAGGGATGAAGAAATATTGGAAGCGCTGACGGAAGTCACCGCGCAAATGCTTGAGGATGCCGCCTTCATTTTTACGAAACCGATGGAAAGCCGCCTACCATTCGAAGGGGAGGCGATGCAGGCGAAGATCGGATTCGAGGGCCCCAGGCTAGGCATGGTCGTTTTGATTTTTGACAAGTCTTTGGCCAGTGTTTTTGCGGCCAACTTTTTGGGCGTGGAACCCGATAATCTTGAAGCAATGGGAAAAGGCCGTGATGCAGCCGGCGAAATGCTCAATATCATCGCCGGCGCATTAATGGAAAGAATATTTGGAGAAGAAATCGTTGTTAATCTCGGCATTCCTGAAGTTCAGTACCTTGAAAACCTCCAAAGCGAGAACGTGAACAATGAGGATTGCATCCAGGTTTCCTTCATGACAGATGAGGACCAACGCATCGACGTCCATTTAATATTCCTCTAAGGGAAACACCGCAGATTAGGAAACCCGGGATGACCAAGGGCCTAAAGCTTATTATTCACTGGTTCCTAAGAAAGAAATAGCCATGATAAAAGTACTGATCGTTGATGATTCCGCAATTGTTCGCCGAATATTTGCCCAGGAACTCGAAAGGGACCCAAGTATTCAGGTCGTCGGCACGGCGCCGGATCCTTTCGTGGCAAGGGATATGATCGTCAAATTGAAACCGGATGTCCTGACCCTCGACATCGAAATGCCAAGGATGGACGGCATCACATTTCTGCACAAACTGATGAAACACTTTCCCCTTCCGGTCATTGTTGTTTCGTCCCTGACGCCCCAGGGGGGCGATATCGCCATGGAGGCCATAAAGACCGGGGCCATTGATGTCATGTGCAAGCCGGGCACGGCCTACACTGTCGGCAACATGGCCACCGACCTCATCGAAAAAATCAAGGCGGCCTCGATAGTCGATATGAAGAAAAAAGCGGTGCTGGCAAAGATGATGGGTACTGAAACCAGGAAGGCGAGCAGTCTGACGAAAACCACCAACCAGATACTCGCTATCGGAGCTTCCACAGGTGGAACCATCGCATTGGAATATTTACTCAAAAGCTTTCCCGCGCTAAGCCCTGGAACGCTAATCACGCAGCACATGCCCGAACTATTCACCAAAAGTTTTGCGGACAGGCTCAACGGCTTGTGCGATGTCACAGTCAGCGAAGCCAAAGACGGGGATTCTGTCGCGCCCGGACATGTGCTGATTGCGCCGGGCAACAAACACATGGTGCTCAAACGCTCGGGCGCGCGCTACCTGGTGCAGACCGTGGACGGACCTCTCGTCAATCGACACAAGCCCTCGGTGGACGTCATGTTCCGATCCGTCGCCAAAGCCGCCGGACGCAACGCGGTTGGAGTCATCCTCACAGGGATGGGCGGCGACGGCGCCAAGGGACTTTTAGAGATGAAAAACGCCGGCGCCACGACCCTGGCTCAGAATGAAAAAACTTGCGTGGTTTTCGGCATGCCCAAAGTGGCCATCGAACTCGGCGCCGCGGACGAAATTATCCCACTGAACAACATGACCGGCAGGATCATGACGATCATTGAGCAGCGAGGATGATTCTCCTCTATTTCCTTAAAAAAGCTAAATAGCACGCAATTCCCTTAAAGCAAATCAAGTTTCTCCTGCCGGGAATTTGCATTATATTCCTCCGATTCTCCCGTCCAGCAATAATGGCAGATCCGGTCTTTGGGCAAGCCGATGGCTTCGATCATGTCATCCAAACGCTGGTAACGCAAAGTCGTCACGTCAAGATGTTTGCAAATCCAATCGATCATCTTAGCGTACTCAGGCGAGTCCGGGTCCAGGTACTTTTCAATATTTTCCGTGACTTCCCCTTCAATATCATTTATCGCCCGCCGCGTAATCAGTTCATCGACGCTCCTGGTGGACAAAGCGAAACGGCAGGGAAACATGGGCGGCGGGCACGCCGAGCGCACATGAACCTCTTTGGCCCCAGCATTCCAAAGCTTTTTTACCGTAAAGTTTTTGAGTTGCGTGCCGCGAACGATGGAATCTTCACAAATGAGCACACGGTTTCCTTTTATGATCTCCGGCACGGCGATGAGTTTCATTTTCGCCACGTGATCCCTGATGATCTGCGTGGGGGGAATATAACTCCGCCCATAACCCGGCGTGTATTTCACAAGGGGTCTTCGTAGCGGAATTCGTGATTCCATGGCGTATCCCACAGCATGCCCCATGCCAGAATCCGGCACGCCGGCGACGAGATCAACCTCCACGGTGTCGCGCTTTGCCAAAAAGGCGCCGCAGCGTTCCCGAACCTGCTCGACGCTGACTCCTTCGTAACAACTAGCGGGGTATCCTGTGTAAATCCAAAGGAAGGCGCATGTTTGACACAATTGCCTGGGCGGGCGCAGAGTCCGGTATTTCCCTTCCTGGATAAAGACGATCTCACCGGGACCAAGCTCCCTGATCGGATCAAAATCCAGATTCATCAGGGCGCTGCGTTCGGTGGCAACCATATATGCGCCGTCCTCGCGCTCCCCCAGAATCAGAGGAGTTCTTCCAAGTCGGTCCCTGACGGCGTAGACTCCGTCCCTGGTCAAAGCCAGCATTGAGGCCGAACCCTGAATGTAGTCGAAAACAATTTCCAGCCCACTGGTAAAATCCTCACCCTTTTCAATGAGTTTTGCGAGAATTTCTATGGAGTTGATACCCCTGCCGCTAGTCTCCGTGAAGACCGCTCCACGTTGAAAAAGCATCTGCGTCAATTCGTTTTTATTTTCCACAAATCCGGCCACAGCCAGTGCGTATGTGCCGAAGCGAGAGTGAATCAGCAGGGGTTGCGCGTCTTTGTCGCTGATAACGCCGATGCCCATGCCGCCAAGCATACGCGGGTAGTCCTCTTCAAAGCGGGATTTGAACTGCCCTTTGGAAATATCGCGAATCTTCTTTGTGAATGACTCCCCACAAACAGCCATTCCCGCGAGTTCATTGCCGAGGTGAGAGTGGTAATCCGTCCCAAACAGGAGGGTTTCTGAGCAATTGCCTTTCGACACAACGCCGCATAAGCCGCTCATTATCAAATTCCTTTCAATTGGTTGAAAATCATTGCATGGCTCAAGTGAAAACGGACAAGTAAGTTTAGAACCGACCCTAATGAGCGTCAAGTCAGCTTCGTCGATTCTCCAGTGTGTTTTTGATTTTATTTGAGTTGTCAGTCCGACGGAATGCCAAGAGAAACTTGCACCAACCACAGCGTCTTTGCTTATTTATAATTTTTTGGAATTTATAGAAGTGAAAACTTTATTTGACGAGCACAATTTTTCCGCAAATTCGATGAGCTGCCTTGCAACGCCTTTTCGCCTGAATTCGGGATGCACAACAAGAAGGCTGATAAAAAAGTTCTCAGCAATAAAGCGCCTGTCTAACATCACGAAAGCAGCAGCCATTGGAGCGCCTTCAATACGCGCGATGAAACAATCGCCCCTGGATACGGCATCGGCAATAAATTCATAACGCGACTTGTCGCCAAGGACTAATTCGTCGATAAGGCAGATTCAATCGACGTCCCACACGCTCGCTCCAGCAACAAAAATCATTACACTTCCCGCGACCCGAAATAGTTACTCAAATAGAGGCCATCATGTGGCTTTTTTTGCTTCAAACCAGATGATCGTATCGGAATGCCAGAAGCGATAGGAATCAAAGTCGCTTTGTTCAAAAAAACCGATGAGTTCTTCATTCGTATAGGCGGAAATGCCGAATCCGAATATTTTCTGTTTAACCCAGGATTTGTAAACATGTCCGGGTCCGCTGGCTCGTGTCTGATCGCAAATGTATGCCCTTCCACCGGGCTTCAAAACGCGGTTGATCTCATTGAGAGCTTTGACCGGATCGCGCCATAAGTAAATCGAGCTTGTGGATGTCGCGATATCGAATTGTTGATCCCCAACCTTCAGATCGTGCGCATCCATGACTTCAAAGCGAATCCGGTCGCATCCTTCGATGCGGGCGCTTTTTCTGGCGAAACTGATCAAACTCGGGGATTGATCAATGCCCGTCATTATCACATCTTTCGCCAACTTGCCGACTTCCAGCAGAAATGCCCCATGCCCGCATCCGACATCAAGAATACTCGTTCCCTCCCAGGACTCATCGACGATCTTCGCCGACTCAGTGGAGTAAAGTTCCCTGGCCAAATATTTTTGGACGCAACCGAATATCCAACCGAAAGACGACCTAAAAAACCAGACTTCGACCAAGCGGATTTTGGGAATAATCCCGACGCGAGTATTTCGTATAAACGGGTGCTTGGTTTTTTGGCTCGCCCCATCGCTGAAACGTACGTTCTCGCTGCTGCCCAGGAGAGTTTTCCTGAAAGCATATTTCACAACTTCCCGTCCCATGAGGACGGCGCCTCCCATATAATGAAACATTTCGCCCGGGGAACTGATGCCCCGCACAATCCGCCACATCGACGGAGGATAGAAATAGAAGCCGAGCATGGATTTCATCATCCATTCGTTCAGTTTTCTATTCTCCAATTGATAATAATTCTTGTCCCGAAATGGTCCGAGATCGCCGAATGAATAATAGCGCAGAAGCGCAATTTCATTTTTCAAACTGTCGGAGCCTTTGGAAATCTCCGTTGGTATCGGCATATTGATCCCGAAGAGCACGAACCACGCCTTGGATGCTCGAAGCCGGCGGTTTGTTTCTGCAATGGACTGGTCGGTTTCTCCGGGCGACCCGACAAGGATATAGCCCAGACTGCGAATGCCCACTTTTTGCGTCCACTCAAGAGCCTCGAAGCTTTGATCGCGATCGGCCTGCTTGTTCATCGAGCCCAGCACGTTGTCGGAACCGGATTCGAGGCCGTAGGCGATCATATAGCAGCCCGACTCCGCCATGAGCTTGAGCATATTCGGCGTCACGTGGTCCGTTCGTGTTTTGCAACTCCACTTCACGGGGCGCGAAAGGTTTTTGAGCGCTTCGCAAAGCCTTTCGGTTCGGTTCGAATTGAGCGTGAACGTGGGATCGACGAAGTGAACCTCACGTATGTCTTCCACCCGAATGAGATCCTCAATTTCGTTGACGACATACTCGATCGGCCGGAAGCGATAACAGCGGGAAATCAGACAGAAATTGCAATTATAAATGCAGCCTCTGGCCGTTTCCACAAGAGCCGCCGGTGGAAAAACGCCATAGGGCGGATGTATCCGATCAAGCTTGTAAGGCTTTTGCCGCCACAGACTGCGCAGAGGATAAATTTCTTCGCTCAAATTCGCCGGCTCGACCGCTTTCGTATTGACGACGCCGCTTTTCGTTTTGAAAGCCAGGCCGGGAAGATCCTTAAGATCCTCGATTCCCCCTCCAGATAACAAGGCTCGGGTGACCGGAACGATCATGTTTTCGCCTTCCCCGCGACCCAGTACGTCAAAAATGGGGAACTGGTCGAAAATCGACTCAGCGCTAAAAACGTCGCAAGGACCACCGAGAATAATTTTCGCATCGGGATTTCGGTTGCGAATGATCTGCGCTATGCGTTGCGTCGGTGCAATATTGGTCACATTGGCCGTCAGGGCGTACAGACCCGCGTCGCCCAGAACCTCGGGATTGAATTCAGGATTCTCCTCCGGGATTTGCGCGTCAATGTAGCCGACCGAGAATCCATTGGCCTTTAAAACCGCTCCCAGATAGCCCAATCCGAGATGCGGAAGAGAAAAAACGCCGCTGATATTAAAACCAAAGCGAACAAGAGGAGGTTTGATGAGAAGAACGTCGTATTTATTCATCGCGCGGGGAGTATAAGGCGGTAAACGATTTTCAACAACAATCCCCACTGCTTCGGATAAAGAAGTCTGACAAGGTTCCTTGCGATGCGCTTGGGATGCAAATAAAAGCGACGGTTTATCCTCGAAGCAAGCACGCGGAGCGCCTCTCGCTGACTCTCCATCGCCAGCAGAATAGGTGTATTCGCCTTCACGCCGGGACGTTCGTGAAAGACGTTTAGGGAGATGTAATCAGGGTCCAGCGAATCCAAAAAAGCGCTCAGCCGTTTTTCATAATGCGTCATCTCCGAGAATTTCAGGCTTTCGTCCTTTATCTGCTCAGTCATGCCGACCAGGATGAACGATGCCGTGCGAACGCCGTATTTTCTGGCGAGTTCAAACGCTGAACGCACTTTTTCGCTTTGCATTTCACGGGATGCCTGCTGCAAACTTTTTTCATCCCAGGTCTCAACGCCGAAAAGTAATGTGCCGCATCCCATTTCTGCGGCGCGACGGATAATGTCTTCGTCCACAACATCCGGGCGCGTGTAAGCGATCCACTCGAACGAAAATCCTTCGGCGCGCCATGCGTCGAACAGATCGTAAGTTCGTTTTTTGTCCACCATGAAAGTGGGATCACGCCAATACAGGCTCTTAAAACGCAGCCGCGTCGCCAACCGCATTTCTTCCAAAACAGAGTCTGTCTCGCGAACCCCGTACCCGACCTGATGAACGTTGCAATAGGCGCAGCGAAAAGGACAACCGTAGCTCGACAGCAGGCTGTAATAACGAGGGTCTCGAAAAAATGGCAGTCGATATGTATATGTTCCTACGAATTTCTCTGATGCGACCGGATGAGAGTATGAGCCTTTCTTCAAAACGGCGGAGCCATTGCTTTCACGCGTTATCAGATGCTCGTGCGTTGATCCTTCCAGATATTGAAGCAATCCCGCTGACGTGAAATCCATCAGGATTCCCTCGGCCCGCGGAATCGAATCGAAGACCTTTTGTGGTTCGAACCGTGCTATATCGCCTGTAAGAAATAGACGCTGATTCGGATTTTGGATCGCCAGTTCATTGAGAAACCGGCAATCGTTTTCATAGACAGCCTCTCCCATCAGCGAAAGAACAACATCCGCTTTGACCAAGAGAATGCGCCTGATTATTTCTTCGGCATCCGCATGTTCAATGACGGCGTCAATAAATTCGATTTCATATCCCGCCTTCGCGAACCACCCCGATTGCACTTGCAGGTCCAATGGATGAATAAAAAATGGACCTTTGCTTATGTCGCTGCAATAACAATCCCGAAAAACCTGCTGCGTCGAGGGGGGATTGAGGAAAAGGATTTTTAATCCGCTATTTTTCATAGATGCATTCCAAAAACGGCACAAGGAAACGAAACTCGCCGGAGGCCTCCAAAGATGGTCAATAAAGCAATCTTCGCGCACCGACAATCTTAAAAACGCCTTGACAAGGCCAGTCATTCAGGCTATCGTCACATACGAGAGTGTCAAGTTGATTAGGATGGCCTTTATGACATTGGGCGCCGTAAATAAGCTCGCCAGGGCCAAGATGGCTCGATTGCAGCAATTGAGCGCCAACTTACGGCGTAGCAGTCGCGTAACCTGCAGCCCCACTGTCCTCGACATCGAGACAACTACCGCCTGCAACCAGCGGTGCCTGACCTGCCCGCGCACTTACATTAATCCTCCCGCCAGGCAGATGCCGATGCCATTATTTGAGCGCATCATTCAGGAGTCTCATCGGGATGTTGATTTTGTCCATCTATATCTGCTGGGCGAACCTTTACTGGATACCGATTTGGAAGACAGGATCAGACTCTGCGCCAAACACAAAATCGCCACGCACGTTGCCACGAACGCAAGTCTGCTCACTGAGGATCGGGCGCATTCTCTTATAGACGCCGGCCTTTCCGCCATGACCTTTACTATCAGCACGACGCAGCCGGATGTATTTCGCCGCTTGCACGGAGTGGCGCATTACGGTCGAATCATTCGTAATTTTGAAAATTTCCTTTCGATCAAACGCCGACTTACGGCCCCGGTCCACGTGACCCTCCAGATCATTCGCAATCCCCTGACCCTGATGGAAGTCGAAACCGTAGCCAATCGCTGGAGGCATGAACCGGGAATCAATGCCATACAGATCACGCAGGACGAATTCGGTTATATCGGCTGGTGCCCTGATGAAAAATTCAGGCGAGCGAAAAAAAATAACGATGTTTGTATTCACCTCTGGCAAGGACCGCTGTACATCGACGCCGACGGCGGGTACTTCCCATGCAGACTTTCCGCACTTCACTCAGACCCAATGGCCAATGCCCGGGACATGAGTCCGAAGGAATTCTGGACCTCTGGAATGATGTCCAAACTTCGTGAAAACCACCTGAACGGCATTGTCGATGATTGCCTTGATTGCGCCAATTGCCCAGTGCCCAAACCGATTCCATCTCTATGTTATTTGAGCTACCTCGCCAGTTCCTGGGATGCCCGTCTATTGGGAATCATGGTCGAGCGCTTCGCCTTTCTTTACAACTGGAGGATTCAGAACCGTGAAATCGTCTAACCCCCTTGCCGGAAAAGCTCAGATCAAAGTACTTCTCATCAGACCTCCCGGCTATATGTGGCCTATCATCAACGAGTCCGACAATTTCCTTCTCCCTCTGGGCCTACCGTGTATCGCCGCATATTTGCGTGAACACATGGAGGGCGTCGAGCCTATCATTCTTGACTGCTGCCCGGAACGCATCGGCTGGAAATCCCTGCGCCGCAAGATTGAGGAGATCAAACCGGACGTGGTCGGCGTTGGCGACATGATCTGCTACATGGCCGAAGGCATGCGCACTCTCAAGATGGCCAAGGAAATCAATCCCGATACGATCACCGTCGCGGGCGGACATTTCCACTCGCACATGCCGGAATATTCTCTGGAAAACTATCCTTCTCTTGATTACATCGTGCGTTGGGAAGGCGAAGAGGCTTTTAAGCGTTTGCTCGAAACTTTGCGTAGCAACGGGGATTTAAACAAAGTTGGCAACCTGGCATTTCGCAACGGCGACGAGGTCGTCCAGACAAAACCTCTGCCTCTCATCGATCCGCTCGATGATCTGCCGATCCCCGCATACGACCTGACAAAGCTCGAACTCTATTCCCCATTCGGTTTGCTTTGGCCAAAGGCGGCAACGATTCAGGGCAACAGAGGTTGCCCTTATAAATGCAGTTTTTGCTCTTGGTCCTCTCTTGAGGGACAACACTTTCTTGCCGATGACGGGACGATGGGACTGCAGCCGACTTTTAGAACCAAAAGTATTGGCAGAATTATGGAGGAGATCGATCTTCTCTATAATAAACATAACATCCGTTATCTTTTCTGGGTTGAAGGCACCTGGAACTATGACACGGATTTTATGGAGCAACTATCGGACGCCATCATAAGCCGTGGTTATAAACTCGGTTGGTGGGCATTTGTTCGCCCGGACAAACTCCTGGAACAGGAAAAAGCCGGCGTGCTCGAAAAAATGGTCAAGGCCGGTTTCTCTCATGCGCTCATGGGGGGGGAAAGACACGAAGACGAAGATCTGGACCTTATCGGCAAAACCGGAGCCTCATTTGATGTCCTGAAAGAGTGTTGCCACCTGCTCGAAAGAAAATATCCCACGGTTTTTCGCCAGGCGACTTTCATGACCGGCATTCCGACGGACACAAAAGACAAGCTGATGAACCTGGGCAAATACGTCCGCACGCTGCATCTGGATTTCGCCGCCTTTCATCCAATGATGCCCTACCCCGGCACAAGCATATGGACAGATTATAAGGATACTCTTGTCGAAACGCGCGATTTTTCCAAATACGACATGTTCAGCCCGGTCATGCGAACATCCGATCTGTCCCGCAAGGAAGTGGCGAAATATACGGAAAAAATCACGCTGGATTTCGTTCAAAAGCAACCCCATCGTTATCTCATGGGGATGCTTTCCCGGGTCCGCATCCGCCGCCGGCTTCACTGGTGGTTCCTTTTCTCCATGGTCCGCGTTGTCATGCTGGACCTTTGGCACGCTATTACCAGAAGGCGAACCTTCCGAGGATTTTCCGCAACCAGCGAACTGTGGAAACCCACATGGTATGACAACTGATCCCTTCCTAGCGAATCAGGTACCACCTGCATAGCAGGTGGTATGGTGAAGGCCCCCCGAGGGGGCC
>CAZQAE010000012.1:0-84196 GCA_964591275.1 uncultured bacterium
AGGAGACCTGCCGCGCGGCGAGAGCGCGGCAGGAGTCAGAGCGTCCATAGTAGCGCTGAAGCGTCTGTAACGGGCGTGGAGCCAAGGGACGCAGGAAGGTGGATGCGTGAAGGACAAAGAGACTCAAATCACCCCGACCGGAAAACCGTGTGCGGGAAAACCGCACGCACGGTTCGGAAGGGGGGAGGGGTCGGGTAACCGGCTCTTCCTACCTCTATCACCCTTGACCCTGAATCCTGAAGGCCCTAGACCCTGACCCCTGAATCCTTCGCTACGAGCTTGTCGCCTCAGACGAAGCTCATTCGGATTTTGAGGCCGCTTCTTTTTCTGCTGCTTTGCGAAAAGCGTCCATGTCCACAACCTTGCCACGCAGGCGGGCATCTTCAGCGGCAAAGCAAATGAGATGGCTTTCCAAAGCGCTGCGCGCGCCGGCGAGGCTTTGGCCTTTTCGCTTTTCCTGCAACGCTTGTGCAAAATCCACGAGGATCATTTCGTCGCCGCCCCCGTGAATGATTCCGTGGTAGCGGATGCGCTCTTTTGTCACGCGGCCCGGATTGAAAGTGCGTGTTTCGAGCCTGCCCGTGAAATCGGCGGAGCGAATTTCACCCCTGGTTCCGTGCAGGTTCAGGGTCCTTTCCCAGATGAGGCTAAAGGCCGATAGCTGGAAGGATGCGACAACGCCGTTTTCAAATTCAATGCTGACGGTCTGGTGATCGACCACATCGTTGTCGGCGCGAAAAACGCATTTGCCGTGATCGCTTTCACGCAGCAAACGCATCACGTTTTCTTTGCTTGTATCGCGCGAGATGACCGAGGCCAGTGTGCGAAAGCGCGGATTTAATACTACGTCCGCCGCGGCCTGTAAGGACATTCCCGAAAACAGCGAGAGCGGTATGTCGGGTCTGCCGGGATCGACGAATTGTTTGATCGCCGAAAACTCGCAGGAGTCTGCGATCGGGCAGCCGTCGGTGCAGCGCTCGGGGGCGCCCTCGGGAGCGTTATCGGAGTTAAAGAAGCCCAGGCCGCCGAAGGAGGCCACGCTCTTGGCCTTTGCTCCGGCGAACCAGGAGATAAGGTCGATATCATGGACGCCTTTGGCCATGACGAAGGAGTGGGACAGGTCGCTGCGGTGATGAATGCCGCGAACGTAGCTCATGATGAAGTGCCAGTATCCAATATTCTCCGCGCAGTCGATGTTCATCAGGCGACCGGCGACGCCGTCGTCATAAAGCCGGCGCATGCGCGTGTAGATTTTGTTGTAACGACTTTGCAGGGAAACGAAAAATTGCAGATCACACTGCTCGGCGAGTTGCATAAGGCGCAGAGCCTCGCCGGGATTTAAGGCCATCGGTTTTTCTAAAAAGACGTGGAAGCCTTTCCTTAGAGCCGCGACGGTCGATTCGTAATGCATTCGGCAGGGAAGCGCGTTGACAACGGCGCTTGCGACGCGGGGTTTTTCAAAAAGCTCGCGCCAGTCGCGAAAGGCGTTTTTCTTTTCGATGCCAAACTTCTTGCGGAAAAGCTCCCGCCGCATGTCGTCCATCTCCGCCACGGCGGTGAATTTCATGAGGCCGGGGTGCTTTTTCACCAGCGTCGCCAGATTGAGTTCGCCTCGCGCCCCGGCGCCGACCAGCGCCATTTCAACGGGTTTTTTCGAGTTCATTGGGTATGCTCCCAAAAGCGATTCACCAAGGGAATACATTCTAGCGCCAACTTCCGGCAAATGAAAAGTGGAATACGACAGGACAAAAGGCTGGAAGAACAGCGGCAATATCAGTACAATCGATAGTTATGATGATGAAAATTTCTACAAATACACTTTTGCTTCCGGTCTTGATTCTCACTGCTATCTTCGCGCTCTCGTGCGGCGGGGATGATTCTGATTCCGATTCGGATGACGGACCCGATGACGATATGAACGACGACGCGGCAAACGACGATGCGACCGACGACGACGATGTCAACGACGACGCGGACGACGACGCATTTGAGGGGATTTTGCCCACCACGCTGGATTTGACTCTCATTCCCACGCAGAGCGCCGAGGGCTGGATTCTCGGCGAAGGAGCGCCTGAGCCGCACATTTCGCGAAACGACTTGCAGGCCGTCGCGACGCGCAGCGCAGACGAGGGCCCATTGTCGCTGGCGTATTTCCTTGTCATGACCGACCAGCACCAGGCTGACGAGGAGTCGCCGACGCGCCTCGATTTTTTCGGGTCCTGGGAGGTCTTTTTCGGAATGTTCGAGTCTTTTCACAGGCCGCAACAGGACTTGACGTCGCAGATCCTCAACGCGCTCGTGCGAACGGCGAACGGCCTGCAAGCCGATTACGAACGGGATTTCGACCTCGCGCTGGTGCTGGGCGACGGCGCCGACAACGCGCAGTTCAACGAGATGAAAGTGCTGATTGACGTGTTGGACGGCAGCGGCCTTAGTTCCGTGCGCGACGGCTGGGCCAGGCCCGACAGCGGCGATCTGAACATTGATCCGGCCACGGGGCATAACCTCGGGGAAAGGGATTTCGGCATCCAGGAGTACGACGCCTGGGGCAATCCCAACATGCTCTATTTTCGTCCCGGTTATCCAAACTCCAACGCCGACTTTCCGGTGGAGGGTCTGTTGAAAACCGGCGGCCAGGCGCTGCCGTGGTACTACGCCATCGGCAATCACGACACGCTGGCGGGCGGCGGCTTCAACCCGGACGGTAAAGTGACCTCCTTTTCCAGAGCGGATTACGTGGGCGACATCGCTTATTACGGTTTCATTCCGGGCATCGCGTCCACGGTGTCGTGGATGAAGGAAAACGGCAACAAACAGCTTTACATTGGCAATGGCTTCTTCGGCTGGGATAATAACTGGCAAAAGCTTTATCTACTGATGATCTGGGGTGAGTGGCGAAGCGAAATCGATTGGCGCTTTGACCTGGACGCGCTGGTCAACGATACGCCCGAGGACCCAAGCGACGATGGCGTGATCATTACGCCGGATCCGAAAAGGGCTTTTATGGGACCGGAAGGATTGATCCCCCTCATCCATGAGCGGGGCCACGGTTTTGATGACAACAACGACGACGGCGACGTCAACGCAGCCGACGGCGGCTGGTACCGCATCGATTGGCCGGGCGAAAATCCCGATGCGCCGATGCCGATGCGCCTATTGATGCTCGACACCATGGACGCCGCCATCGTATCCGAGGGAGGCTTGAGCCCGGCGCAGCTTTCCTGGTTAAAAGGTGAACTTGATCAGGCGGTTGCCGACAAGGTTCTGGTCATCGTCGGCTCGCACCACCATGAGGAGGAAATCATTGTCGGCGGCGCACGTTTTCAGGCGCTGCTTCATAATTGTCCCAACGCGATTTTGCATCTGGTCGGGCACGATCACAAAAACAAAGTGGTGGCCCATCCCGACGAAAGCGCGAATCCATTGCGTGGATACTGGGAAGTCCAGACCGCCTCCACCGTGGAATTTCCGCAGCAGGGACGCATTGTCGAAGTGGTGGACAACCGGGACGGCACGGGAACGATCTACGCCACGATTTTCGATCACTGGCCCGTCAAGGGCGACGCCGCGGATGATCTTGCGGGATTGGGACGCGACATCGCACTGGAAGAATACGCGAAACTGCGCCTTGACGATTCCCGAAAATTCGGCGGACCGGGAGGACCGGCGGACCGAAATGTGGCGCTGATATTCGACATCCCCCCGGACGTGGCCGACAGGCTTGCGCTGATGGAATCAAGCGGCGCGGTTACATCAACCGATGTTCTGGGCCATCGATACGAAGGCGAGTGACGGAAGTATGAAGTATGAAGTATGAGGTATGAGGTATGAAGTACTGAGTGTAGGAGCGACATTCCTGTCGCGATCAACTGTTTTTGAATAAGGATTAAATAATAATATGTTCGGATTTTTCAGGCGGCGGCGACGGGCAAAAATCAAGTTGCAGCCTTTTTCCGGTGAGTGGATTTCGATTCTTGAAAACAACGTGCCTTATTACGGCATGTTGACGCCGGAGGAACGCGAGGAACTGCGCGGGCATATCCTGGTTTTTTTGCATGAGAAGAATTTTGTCAGCGCCGGCGGTCTTGAGATCACCGATGAGGTTCGCGTCACCATCGCTGCGCAGGCCTGCATCCTCCTGCTGGGCCGCGAGACGGAATATTATCCGAGTTTGCGGACCATCCTGGTTTACCCGGATACCTTTTTCGTCGAGCAAAAGAAGCGTATGCCCGACGGTTCCGTGTCTGAAGGCCTCGGCGCGAACCTGGGCGAGTCATGGCATCGGGGTCCGGTGGTGCTGTCCTGGAGCAGCGTGAAGCGCGGCGCATACGACGCACGCGACGCGCACAATGTGGTCTTTCATGAGTTCGCGCATCAACTCGACGGCGACTATGGAAGAACCGACGGGGCGCCGCTTTTGCCCGAGCGATCCATGTACACGGCCTGGGCGCGCGTGCTGACCACGGAATATGAACAGCTGCTCAGCGATTTGGAGCACCACCGTCGCCACTGCCTCGATTCCTACGCGGCGACTAATCCTGCCGAGTTTTTCGCCGTGGTCACCGAAACCTTTTTTGAAAATCCTCAGAAGCTTCTGCGTTGTCATCCTGAACTCTATGAACAGATGAAACTGTTTTATAAACAGGATCCCGTAAAAAGGTACGAAGTAAAACGGAAGTAAAAAAACGCAGATATTTGGGGACATCCACTCCTGTGATGGATAGCCTGGCAAAGATAGTACGGCTAAACCAACGGCTTTTTGTTAACCACGAATCATCCGTGGGTGTCCCCGATTTTTCGACACGCAATTTTTCATTGCTGATCGCCAGATTTCATGGTATCCTCACGCAAATCAAGAAAAAGGACGGGGATGCAAAAATTCCACGCAAAAGGCCAACTCAGTAATTCAGGCAAGCACATTACTCTTTCGAGGCCGAAATTGACCGGAAACGTATTGTCATATTTCTCACTAATCAAAGGATTATTAGGTGATTGTCACCAATTTTTAAAGCGAGTCAACATTTCATATAATTACACCCTGAAGCAGGCTACAAGTGAGGATGATTCTCCTTGGGGTAATTGCCCAACAGTTTCGTGGAGCGAGCACTGTAATCCAGATGTTTACCCAGATGGATTCATTGATGTGAGAGATAACACTTGAGAGGTGTAGAATGATCAGAAAAAATACCCCTTGCATGCTCGTTATTATTTTAATTATTTTCTTGTGCCTATCGTGCTTTCACAAGATTGCTGATGACGACGACAATGATGACAGCAGCGACAGTTCACAGGATGATGATGCGAGTAGTAATCCTGATAACGATGATGACGAAAGCGATGATGATTTTACCAACTGCCACGATTATTATTCTTGTGGCTGTAATGATTATGACGATGGATGCGTAAAATATGGTTTTGATCCATGCTATGATATGGGTTGTGATACATACGAATCGTCTATGGTCGGTGTTTATAGCTGCTCTTCACCTAATCAATTTGTAGAGAATGCGAAAGCGTTTTTGATTTCAAAAGGTATTGAGCCTTGTGGTGAGCTGGCAGTTAGAGCTTGCGGGTATGACCCTGAGCAGCTTTATACTGCTTGTGCGCCGTCCTATGGTTGTATAAGAGCTTGGGACATATGCGAATACTTTGATTAAAAGAATTCATGACAGCGGAACTGTTGAAAAAGTTCTATTTCCATCGAGCCCTGTTTTGCTCCATTAAGCATATCGAAATTCCCATCCCGTATTGAAAACCATCAAAATTCTCCCACGGACCTACGCGAAAAGATCTATCGAACCGGCAACTCAATTTCCTTAACCTTTTAGGAAAATTCCTCTTCAATCAAAGCAATCCACACTTAACAACGCTATCGTCATCGTCGTGGTAACCTAAGAAAAGTTTTGTAAATTTGAAAAGACCCCTGATCTGGTGATGATTGGATTTTGTAAATCAACATCAGGCTTTGAGCGAATCCAACATCACAGCAGATTCGCCGCCAGTTCCGCCAGTCCCGAGCGTTCACCTTTATAGAGCGAAACGTGTCCGGAGATTTCCTGCCCTTTGAGTTTCTCCACAACGTAGGACAGGCCATTGGAGGATGAATCCAGGTAGGGATTGTCGATCTGGTAGGGATCGCCCGTCAAAACGACCTTTGTTCCTTCGCCGGTGCGCGTGATAACGGTCTTGACCTCGTGCGGCGTGAGGTTCTGCGCCTCGTCGATGATAAGGAACTGGTGGGGGATCGAGCGCCCTCGAATGAAAGTCAGGGCTTCCATTTGGATGACTTCCTTATTTTCCAGGTCGGTGAGCCTCGTATACTGGGCCGCCTTGTCGTTGGGGTTGCTGAGCAAAAATTCCAGGTTGTCATAGATGGGCTGCATCCAGGGCCTAAGCTTCTCATCGATGCTGCCGGGCAAAAAACCCACGTCCCGGCCCATGGGAACAATGGGACGCGAGATGAGAATGCGCTGATAAACTTCGTCTTTCACGACCTTTTCCAAAGCCGCGGCCAGGGCCAGAAGCGTCTTGCCCGTTCCCGCTTTTCCCACCAGAGTCACCAGTTTCAGGTCATCATCGAGGAGAATATCCAGCGCGAAGCGTTGCTCCCGATTGCGCGGCTTTAGGGAGAACACTGAGCCTTTAAGTTTCTTGACGACCTGCACGGATTTCCCATTTTTCAACCGGCAAAGGGCCGTGTGGTTCGGATTGCCCTCGTCGATCAGCGTGAGAAACTGATTGGGATACAGGGTTTCCTCCGAGCTTTCGATTTCCACGGTCCCTTCGGCGTAGAGTTCGTCGATAAGTTCTCCGGGCACTTCAAATTCTGAAGCGCCGCTGTACAACTCCTCAATATCGACCTTAGCGTTTTCAAAATCCTCGGCTTCCAGGTCCAGGGCGTCGGCCTTGATGCGCAGGTTCGTGTCTTGCGTGACAAGGATTGTGCGGGCGCCTGGATTTTCCTTCTGGATGCGCAAAGCAACGCCCAGAATGCGATTGTCATTATTATTGTTGAAAAGTATGCCGCCCAGCGTTCCGCTGTCCTCCCAGTCCAAAACGATGCGAAGTGAACCGCCGCCGGGAAGATCAACGCCCTTGTTCAGTTTTCCGCCCTTTCGCAGATCATCGAGGATACGGCTGACCGCGCGAGCGTTTCGCCCGATCTCGGACAATTCTTTTTTGAAACGATCAATTTCCTCGATCACGATGATCGGGAGGATTATCTGGTTGTCCTCGAAAAGGAAAATTGCTTTTGGATTGTGCAAAAGGACGTTGGTATCCAGGACAAAAAACTTTGGCCGGCCTTTGGGCATTGGAAATCCCTCGTGGGAAAAAGAAAATGTGGAATGGAGTGTTTTCTGATTGGCGATGGCAGGCGGAATCGTTGGTTCAAGATAATCCTTGAAATGCGTGTAAATGGCGCTCAATGCTTAAGAGCGTCTGTTCTCCTGCTTTCATTTTTATACAAGAGTACAACGGGGATCAAGGAAAAATTTTCCATGTTCGTCAAAACATCCGACTGGTCTTATAGGTTTTCAAGGGTTTTAGGGACTGGACTCCAAGCATAAAATGATCGCGCCCGCGATTTCACTTCAGCGGATGATCCACCAGTTCGGTGGTAGCCTCGCGAAGGCCGATGGCGAGCGCGCGTCTGTTTAGTTCCAGGAAGCTCTTCGGGACGCGTTTCATCACCGCTTGCTCCAGGGACATGCGGGACACGACTTCGGTGATTCCCGCCAGGGCGCCGAGG
This sequence comes from uncultured bacterium, assembly GCA_964591275.1. Classification (GTDB taxonomy): domain Bacteria; phylum Lernaellota; class Lernaellaia; order JACKCT01; family JACKCT01. The sequence goes on from CAZQAE010000012.1 coordinate 7,751, forward strand.
GCCACCATATTGGCCACGACGATTTTGCCCAGTTCATCGCGCGCGATCTGCGTGAAGGGGATGTTAAAGCGTTGATATCGCCCTTCGGGCACATCACCCACGAAGGTGCTGTCGGTGATGAGAATGCCGCCTTTTTTCAGGTCGGGAGCGAATGTTATCGCGGCTTTCTGGCTCATGGCCAGCAGGATGTCAGGCTCCTCCACCTTGGGATAATCAATGTCGTCATCGGAGATTATCACTTCGCACTTCACCGCGCCGCCGCGGGCTTCGGGTCCGTAGGTCTGTGTTTGAATGGCGTTTTTGTCATCGAAGACTATGGCGGCCTCAGCCAGAATTATGCCCACCAGAATTACGCCCTGGCCGCCGGTGCCCGAGAGCCGAATGCCGATTTCGTTGTTGTTGTGAACCGTCATTTATTAAGTTCCTTCATGGCTCGTTCCTTGATCAACTGGAGTTCATCCACGAACTCGGGCCGGGACTCCTCGTGAAAAACCCCAATGGGGATGACGTCTTTCTTCTCGTCGTCGCTGAGTTTTTTGTATTGTTCGTATTTTACGCATTTTTTCTTATAAACATCCAGCATATCCACTGGGCTCTTGAAGGAATTTTTGCGGCCATATGCCGTCCAGCAGTCGCCGGCTACGTCCACCACGGAAAAGCCCTTGTGCGTGAAGGCCTGTGTGAAGATTTTGTCCATCTGCATCACGTGATAGGCGGTGGTGCGCGCAACAAATGTAGCGCCGGCGGCCACGCCCACCGCCACGGGGTCAAGCTCGTTTTCCACGTTGCCGTAGGGTCCCGTGGAGGTAAAGCTCCCGAAGGGCGTCGTCGGCGAGGTCTGCCCGCCGGTCATGCCGTAAGTTTTGTTGTTGAAGATGATCAGGTTGATGTCGATGTTGCGCCTGCAGGCATGGAGGAAGTGATTGCCGCCGATGGCCAGAGCGTCGCCGTCGCCGGATACGATGATGACTTTCAAATAGGGTTTGATGACCTTGACGCCCAGCGCGAAGGCCAGGGCGCGACCATGCGTGGTGTGGAGCGTGTTCGCATCCACGTAGCCGGGCAGGCGGCTGGCGCAGCCGATACCGGACACAATGACCAGATCGTCTTTTTCCCAGCCCATTTTGTGCACGGCGCGCAAAATTCCCTTGGCGATAATGCCGTGGGAGCATCCAGGGCACCAGATATGGGGAAGTCGATTTTCGCGCAGATAATAGTTGTAATCGAAAGCCATGATTTAAAGGTCCTTCACAATTTTTGTGATCTGCCTGGGTGTGATCAATTCGGAATCGACTCGGTTAAGGCGGATGACTCTGCAGCGGTCGCCGGCGGAGCGTTCCACTTGCAGCACCGCTTGCCCCATATTGAGTTCGGGGACGATGATCGTCTTAACCTGTTCGGACAATGCTCTGATCGCCCGCGTGGGAAAGGGCCACATGGTTTTGAGGCGAAACATGCCTATTTTCCGCCCGGAGTCTCGCAGGCGGTTAACGGCGGCCTTGGCGCTGCGCGCGGTTATTCCGTAAGCGACGATGGCGATCTCGGCGTCGTCGAGGAAATACTGCTCCCATTTGACGATCACGTTGAAAGCGCGGTTGATCTTTCTGTGCAGTCGGACGAGTTCATGTTCAATGACGGGTGGATCGCCGGTGGGAAAGCCGGTTTCGTCGTGAGCCAGGCCGGTGACGTGATAGCGATAACCCTCGCCGAAGTTGGGCATGATGGGAATGTCCGAGCGGGGAGTCTGGTAGGCCGAGTATTCGCCCGTGTGCCGTCTCGGGCGGCGTCGGCCCTGCACGTTGACCGTCGCGGGCTTTGGCAGAAACAGTCGCTCGCGCATGTGGGCGATGGCTTCATCGGCCAGCAGGATAACGGGCGTGCGGAATCGCTCGGCGATTCGGAAGGCGGCAATGGTCTCCCAAAACATCTCCTCTACGCTGTCGGGGGTTAATACCACGATGGGATGATCGCCGTGCGTTCCCCATCTGGCCTGCATGACGTCGCCCTGGGATGCTTTTGTCGGCACTCCCGTGGAAGGTCCGCCGCGCATCACATTGACGATGACGCACGGGATTTCGGCGATGCAGGCGTAGCCGATGTTTTCCTGCTTTAAGGAAAAACCGGGGCCGCTGGTGGCCGTCATAACCTTTGCTCCGGCGAGGGATGCGCCGAGGATGGCGCCCATGGATGCGATCTCGTCTTCCATCTGTATAAAGTAACCTCCCAACTGCGGAAGGCGCCGGGCCAGATGCTCGGCGATCTCAGAGGAGGGCGTAATGGGGTATCCGGCGAAAAATCGGCATCCGGCATAGAGCGCCGCTTCTGCCACAGCCTCGTTGCCGCTCATCAGCCGCAGTCCTGATTTGAACGCCGCCTTGGGAAAGGTCGGATTGACGATTGTGGCGACTTTTTCGTCGGCAAGCTTTTCCTGCTGATTATTGCTGTTTTCATTGCCGTTGCCGTTTCCATTGCCGTTTCCATTGCCGTTTCCATTGCCGTTGAGTTTGCCGTTGCCATTGTGGTTCTTCATTCTTCGATCTCCCCTATCCAAATCGCGAAATCCGGGCAAAGCAATTCGCACAACGCGCAGCCTGTGCAGCTTTCGGCATCGACTACCACAACCTTGCTTTTTTCCAGGGCGAGGCAGTTTTTCGGGCAGGCATGAACGCAGATGTTGCAACCTTTGCAAAACTCCACGCGGATATGAATCTCGGGCGGCAACTTGGCTTTCTTCGGCTTCGAATCGCCCGAATCGGGATTGCCGGCGGGTTTGCCGGCCGCCGCTTTTTTCACTGCTTGTTCTTCACTCATGTAATGGGTCCTTGTGAAATGGAAAACAAATGAAAAATCGAAGCGCCTTTACTTCATAATGTGTTTCGGAATTGGCGAAATTTGTTGGGGAACGGAAACATTCTCGCGAACACGAGCGTCGCTCACGTAATCCGGTCAACGGCTTGTGGGAAGCAATCATGCTTTTTGCCGCCGGTAGCATTTGTTGGTGGCCCGATACTCCGACCCCTTCGCGCACGAATTATAGGCCCTGTTTTTGAATTGGCAACCCGGATAAAACCGGTACAAAAAATAAAAGCGGGTCATATTGTCGCAACCTCTAAAAATACTATTGGCATTTCAATTAATTATCTGAATCAAAAATCATTTCCACGACCGTGGCGCCGTCGCCGCCTTCGCCTCGCTCACCGGGCCGAAAGGATATTTCCCAAGGTGTTTCGGCGAGCTGTTTGCGCACTTCCTTTTTCAAAACGCCCGTGCCGTGGCCGTGGATGATGAAAACCTTTTCCCAGCGTTTGCGAAAGCTCATGTCGAGAAAGTCGCGAACCTGGTCCAAAGCGTCGTCGGCTCGTTGGCCGCGCAGGTCAAGGCTTCTGGCCGACAAACCAGTGGATTCGGTCGCCTCGTGGCTTTCTTGAAATTCGATTTTTGCCACGAATTTTTTTGCCGGTCTATCGCGCCGCACAAAGACATCCGCGCTGTCCATGGTCACGCGCATGCCTCCGACGATGACAATCACCTGCCCCTTGTCATTGGGGCCTGTCTCCAGCGCGGCATCGCTTTTCATGGAGCTTATGTATACGGAGGCGCCCTTTTTCATCCGCGACCAGTCGCGAATCGGGGCGAGGGGAGGCCCGGTTTTTTTCTTTTCCGGCTCGGGCGTCGTACTTTTTACCTCTTCGACCACCCTGGCAATTGCCTCCCTGGTCACAATGGATTTCTTTTTGGACGGTCTTAATTTGACGGAGGCCACCGCCGTTTGGATTTCCTGGCGCGCCGCGTGATATTCGGCCTGAACCTTGACCATTTCCTTTTGCGCCACGCGTTCCTTGCGCCGCTCCAGATCGCGAACGATGTCCCGCTGTTTTTCCACCAGAGCCTGCGCTTCTCGTTTGGCCTCCTGCGCTTCACGCAGGCGAGCCGAAAGTTCCTGGTGCGTTTGATCGAGGCGATCCATCACTTCGTCAAGCTCTGAGCCAACGCCCTCGTAAAGCTCACGCGCCCGCTCAATAATTGACGAATCCAGTCCCATGCGCATTGCCACGTCAAAGGCTCCCGAACGCCCCGCAATGCCGATGCGTAGGCGATACGTTGGAAGCATCTTCTCGCGGTCGAACTCCATGGAGGCATTCAAAAATCCCTGCCGGTTTGCCGCCATAGCCGCCAGTTCGGAAAAATGCGTGGTGACCAGAGTCCGCGCTTTCATGGCGGACATGCGTTCCAGAAATGCCGTGGAAAGAGCGATGCCCTGCCTGGGGTCGGTGCCTGAGCCGATTTCGTCCAGCAGGACCAGGCAACGCCCGTCGAGGTTTTCCATGATTCGCTTCAGAGCCGCGATGCGCGCCGCGAAGCTGGAAAGCCCCAGCTCAATGGACTGCGCGTCGCCGATCTCGGCGAATATACGATGGAAAAAAGCGACGACGGAATCCGGTCCGACCGGCGGGTGAAGTCCTGCCCGCGCCATGAGCGCGCAAAGTCCCACCGATTTGAGCAGGACCGTCTTGCCGCCGGCGTTCGGACCGGTGATCAAAAGGCACGACACCTCTGGATCGATCTGCACCGTATTGGGAATCACATCAATATCCTGCTGCGCCAACAAGGGATGGCGCAGGTCTTTGAGCAGCATTGCGCCGGTCTCATTGATTTCGGGTTCATGCGCGCCCAGGAAATCCGCGTAGCGGGCTCTGGCCAGCGCCAAGTCCACTTCCACCAGGGCCGCCACCGTGCGGCGCAACGCCGGACCGATCTTCGTGACGCGCAGGGAAAAGCCGGCGAGGATGCGATGGATCTCACGATCGATTTCCAGTTCCGTGGCACGCAGTACGTTGTTGAGCTGCGTGATCTCCTTGGGCTCAATGTATAGCGACTGGCTGGTGGCGGAGATGTCATGAACGATGCCGTCCACCTTGCTCTGCTTTTCGATGCGAACCAGGAGAACGTAACGACCATTACGCATCGTGAAAAAATCGTCTTGCAGATACTCGGCCAGTTCCGGCTTGCCGGTCATGGTTTTCATGGTTTCGTAAATGCGACTGTGCGCCTTCTTATAGCGCCGACGCAATTCGGCCAGCTTGGGTGAAGCCGAATCGTTGACGGCGCCGTCCGGGTCGATGGCGGATTTGATCGACCTTTCCAGGCCTTCGTCTTCGTGCATACGCGCGGTGGGCTGCGCCAGAACGGGATAATCTTCCCATCGCGACATCAAAATCAATCTGGTTTTGCGGGAAGCCGTGAGCACAGCCGCCACGCGCAGCAGTTCTTCAGGCGACAGGACGGCCTGCATCGCGGCGCGCGCAAGCTCGGCTTTCAAATCAACGACATCCAAAAGCGCCGGTTCGTCGCCCTCGATGATTAAGCGGCGTGCTTCGGAAGTTTGTTGTAAAGCCTTGCGCGCGGCATCGGCGCTTTCGTGAAAGGCAAGTTTACGGGCCGCTTCGATTCCCACTTCGCTGGACGCAAATTCGGACAGCTTTTCCAGCACCTTCGACCATTCCAGCTTCGAAGCTGCCACATCCAGTATTTGTGTCTCTTGATTCATCATTTTTCACTCCATCGGCGGGCAAGAATATTCCCCGCGCGACGATTGTCAAGAGCTGTTTTTCACAAAATATTCAGAGGCTTGGATGACAGGGGAACTGACCGGCTCCCAATGCTTGTCCACCAGCGATTGTGCTTTTAGCAAAATCACACCGCTCCGAGATATTTGGGGTCGTCCAGTCCCAAAAACTGCCTGCCTAAGAATGTAGGAGCGGTTTCCAAACGCAATTGTGGCACAGTCGTCCTCGGCTATGAATGTAGGAGAGGCATTCCTGCCTCGACCAAACAGTCATGACAAGAATGTCGTTCCCGCAACGCCCCCCCCCCAACTGGTCTGCGTGCGTGCGTAAACTGATGAAGAATGCCAAAAAAATGGCGACACAATATTTGGGGACGTCCATTAGTTTGGTTATTTGCTGAGCGAAAGTTTTTGGGTTTTGCCGATGGAGTTTCATAAGCGGACAATTAGTGGAATTGAATGTCCCCAAATATCTCGGCGTTTTAAAAACCCGTGACAGCGGGGTTGCCTGAAAAAGCATCGCAGTTATCAATTCCACGCCGCAAGCAGGTCTATCACATCACCAGCAAATCAGAATATCTTTTCCTTCGCAGAATCCAAGGCTCTGAGCCGTATCTCGTATTTCCTCCCGGGCGCCGCGTGAGCCGACGTAGGCGAGCATGAGCCAGGGGGCGGGGCGGGGGATTTGCTCCGGGCGGATGACCGGGCGGCCATGGATTATTTTACCGATTTTGCGTGGATCGATGTCCACGTAACACACAATGTCGATGCCCTCCGTCACAAGATGCTCGGCGCGCTTGCGCGTGGTGCGTCCAGCGCCCCAGACGCACACTTCCTTTTTATCCGCCAGCGGCCCCCGCGCCAGGTGATGCGCTTTGCACCTCGCAAAAGCGTCGGCGTCGTATCGCGGATCGACGCGGGACAGCCGCTTTGGCAAATCCCGCCATCCGAGCAGAATCTCCGGGACCTTGGCAAAACGTACGCCGGCGCGGTGCATGCTCAAAATCAGATCGTAATCCTCGGGCCAGCCCATCTCGCGGTAGCCTCCGGCCTTTTCGTAAACCTCGCGCCGCATCATCCACGTTGGATGCGCCAGCGGGCATTCCGCCCAAATGTCGCGGGCAATATCTTCCGGCTCAGTCAGCGTGTTTTGCCACTGGATATAATGCGCCCATCCCCCGGCGAAGCTTTTTTTGTCCAGCGGGCCGACCTGGCAGGACGCCAGACCGATTTCCGGCCTTTGCGTTAAAAGCGCCAGTTGTGTTTTCAGGCGATGCGGCGGGCAGGCGTCGTCGGCGTCCATGCGCGCGATGATCTCGCCGCGCGCCGTTTCGATTCCCGCCCGTAGCGTCGCGACAATGCCCCCATGCTCTCGGCGCACGGCGCGCACGCGCGCGTCTCGCTTCGCGTATGCATCGATAATGCTCCACGATCCGTCAGAGCTTCCGTCATCCACCGCGATGATCTCGAAATCGACATCTATCTGCGTGATGAGGTCGTCCAGTGCGCGGTGAAGCGTGGACTCGGCGTTGAATACAGGCAGGATGACGGAGATCAGCATCGTTTATTCGTCGCGTGCTTTCAGGAGCTTTTCCGGACTGTCGTTTTGCATGGCGACTCTCCATCCCAACTTTTGCATGGCGACTCGCAACTTCTGATCCTTTTCATTTTTGAACAGAACGAGATTTGCCTTCCAGGATTTCAGGATGCGGTCTATTTCTTTGGCGGGGTTATTGCTCTTGAGAAGCCTGGCGCGATAACCTATCGCACGCAGTCCTCTCATTTCATCCGCCGGCAGATCGCCGATGAAACCGATTCCGCAATGCCAGTTTTCGTTGAGAACGCGGGCGAGATGGGTGGCGTCGCCGGTCTTTTCGCCGGACGCGATGTAAAAAATCACATGAAAGTTTTTCGCCGCGGTGTCCTTTTGTTTCACATGCGCGTTGATTTTTTTTACTTCTGGACGTTCGCGGAGAAATTCGACCAGTTCATGCGTGGTGAATACTTCGCCGGGTTTATATAGGCCCTCATACACAGCCCGCGCAAAACGCAGATCGGCCTGATTGTCCACGGAGAGCCGAAATTCGCCGCGCACGCTTTCTGTCGGCTTCGGATGAACAAGCTTAAATTCATGGGCATGATTGCGGATGTATCGCGTGACGTGTTCCCGGTCCGGCCCCTCGTCGCCAAGCTGCCGCGATTTTTGCAAGGCTTTAAGCGTAACGGCTTCCATACCCTCATAGGCTGCGGGCGTCGCCGGGTCAGGCTCCGCGTAATCGCCATTATCTTTCAGCATTTCTTTTACGAGTCGGTCGATCATGCCCGGATCGATAAATGGAGAGTCGCCGCAGATGCGGACAATGACATCGAGATGGAATTCGTCCGCCGCGCCAAGAAAGCGGCTTTGCACATCGTCTTCGCTTCCCGCGAAGGATTGAACGTCCTCGCCCTGGGCATACGCAAGAATTTCTCGGTCGATCTGACGCGTTGACGTGGCGATGATGATTTCATCCAGGATTTCGCAGCGGCGCAATCTGTCGATAATATGCCAAAGGACCGGCTTGCCCGCGATGCCTGCAAAGACTTTGCGCGGAAAGCGTGAAGAGCCGTTTCTGGCTTGCACAATGGCTCCGGCTCGTATGGGGGTTTTCGACATAAAGCAATCCCGTGTAATGATCCCTTAGCGCATTATATACGCCATGATACGCTTTTATAAAAACCTTTCAGCGATGACGACGGAGAGGATAGCCGGCCTGATAGCGCTAAAGTTGCCTGAAAATCAAAGCTTTTTTATGCGAATCATCATTCGCACCGCATTGGTCAGAGCGTAAACGGATTCGCGTGAAATGGCCAATCATCGGGAAATTTCAGCATTTAATGTTGCAAATTCACGAATTAGGCGTTGGCACGGAATCTGCTTTTAACCATGACGGACTATTTCGGGTCTTTAGACTGTTGCGGTCGAATGACCTAACTTGTTATTTCGCTAAAGGCGTCATAAACTGCTGCGATTTTTCAACCTGGGAAAATCTCAGAGCGCTTCGAGGAACCCATGTTCTTTTTGGACGTCGTAAAAAAATATCTTTGGATGATCAAGCTGGTTTTTGTCGCCGTTTTCGCCATTGAACTGGCCTTGCTGGTCAACACGAGAATCGAGGCGAAAGTCGGCGCGGCGCCGATCATCGACTTGAGCGAGGTGACCCTGAGCGTGGCCGGCGGCTATATTTCGATCTCTGAATATGAGCAAATCCTGAAAAAGAACATTTTTAACTCGGCATACGTCTATAAGCCACGGGTTGCGAGCGGTATGAATCTGAAGGTGAACGAAGATTACGATCTTATCGGTACCGTGGCCTGGCGACAGCCATATTCCCTCGCGATAATCCAGGCAAAGCGAGCCAACAAGGTCGACGTCTATCGCGTTGGCGACCTAATTCAGGATGAGGCCGAAGTGACGCTCATTGAGCCTCGGCGCGTTACTTTATTGCGTGGCAGTAAGATCGAGATTCTGGAAATGCCCTATGAACGCATCGAGCTTGCCTCGCGGTCCAATCTTGAGGCTGGCGAAGGCGGCATCGCCAAGTCGGGCGACGACCATTTTGTCGTGGATAAAAGCGTCATCGATACGGCTTTTTCCAATTGGGGTCAGATGATGCGGGGAGCACGCATCATGCCTCATTTCGACAAGGGGAAAATCACCGGATTCAAGGTCTCCCGGATCAGGGCGGACAGCCTGTATAAGAAAATCGGTCTTGTAAATGGCGACATTCTTCACAGAATCAATGGACTGGAATTTAAAGGGCCCGAAGACGCCTTTAAAATGATGTCTGAACTCAAGGAATCAAAAAACGTTTCACTGGACATTTCCCGAAAAAGCGCCAGGAAAACATTGACCTATTCGATTCGATAAGGGAAACACGATCCAAACGGGATATTTCGATATGAAAACAAGACAAAAAACAGGGAATCCTATGACGATAATGGCTTTCGGTTTAAAAAGGCGATCTTTCATTTTCGGATTGGTCCTTTTGATGATGCTCTCGATGACGGTGTTTGCGGCGCAGGCCCAGGAAGAACCGACCAAGAGCGAAGATGAGGAAACCGCGACCGAAGAAGAAGGCGAACCGGACAAAACGGACAATTCCGACGAGGACGACGATACCGAAGAGGACGATGACACCGAGGAGGAAGAAGAAAAAACCGGAGAGGACAAAAAGGCCAAGCGTACTTTTCCGAGCCTCAATGACAACGAACGCAACGTGTCCATCGATTTCACGGATACGGACATCAAGCAGATTGTGAAGATTATGTCGGAAATGACCGGCGAGAACTTCATGGTCGATAAGGGCGTTTCCGGAACTGTCACGATCATCAGTCCCACGAAAGTCACGTCCCGGGAAGCCTATGACATTTTCATGTCCATATTGGCCGTTAACGGTTTTACCACCGTCAAAGTTGGAAAGATCACAAAAATCATCCCGATCAAAGACGCGCAGTCATCGCCGGTCAAAACAAGAATGTCAGGATTGCCCAGGAGCAGCGACGAATTCATCACTCAATTGGTGCCTTTGCAGCATATCGACGCCAATGACGCCATCACGGCCTTTAGAAGCTTCGTTTCGCCCAACGGCAACATGTTCGCCTACGGACCGTCGAACATGGTCATCATCCTCGATTCTTCCGTCAACGTGAAACGGCTCATGAGAATCCTGATGCAACTCGACGTGTCCGGCGGCAAGCAGGAGGTCGTGGTCATTCCCCTGGAGTACGCCTCGGCGGAGCAATTGGCTGACGTCATCCTGGAACTTTTCGAAGCGACTTCCTCGAAAACACCAGCGCGAAGGACCATTCAAAGCCGCCTGCGAGCACGTAGCAAACGTGGAGCCACCAGAAAAACCGCTCTCGGCAGCACATCCGTTCCGGCGAAAGACGACACCAAGATTCTGGCTGACACACGCACCAACAGCCTGATCGTCAAGGCCGGAAAAGTCGGTCTGACTCAGATAATGAATCTCATCAGAAAATTGGATCAACCTTTGCCCGGCGGCGAAGGGAAAATCCATGTTGTATTTTTAGAGAACGCGGAATCCGAAGAACTGGCGCAGACACTGGCTGATCTTGCCGGTAGCGGAGGAGGCACGGGCGCCGCCAGGGGTCTTAGCAAATCCCGCAGCAACACCAAAAACATGGCGCGCAACAGGACTCAGGGACTGCGTGGACAGCAGCAGCAGGGAAATCAGCGACTGGGACAAACGACGGGGCGCTTTCTGGCCGACTTCGATGGCGCGGTTCGCATCACGGCGGAGCCTGCCACCAACTCCCTGGTCATCATCGCCAGCAACCGGGATTTCAAGATTTTAAAGGAAGTTATCGACAAGCTCGATATTCCGCGACGACAGGTCTTTGTTGAGGCGCTGATTATGGAAATCAGCATGGACCGCGGCTTGGACGTGGGATTCGAGTTCCGTTCGACCAATGATATGAGTGAAGACGGCGTCCAGGTTATCGGCGGCACCAATTACGGCGGCATTCAACAGGCCGCCGCCAATCCGATGGGCATCTCGGGATTCGCCATCGGCGCCGCCGACGGCACCATTACCTTTGCCGGTGAGACCTTTCCCAACATCGGCGCTCTGTTTCGCGCCATGGCCACAGATCAGGACGTGAACATTCTGTCCACGCCGCACATATTGACCCTGGACAACGAGGAAGCGGAAATCGTGGTCGCCGACAACGTTCCCTTCGTGACCGGGCAGATTTTTTCGACGAATAACACGAATCCGACCACGACCATCGAGCGCAAAGACGTGGGCATCACGCTGCGCCTGACGCCGCAGATTAACGAAAGCGACTTCGTAAAGCTGATGATCTATCAGGAAGTCAGCCAGGTGACCGACAGTCCCGAGGGTCTTTCGGCGGCCTCGGTGGGCGTGACGACGGCCAAACGCACCGCCGACACGGTGGTGGTGGTCAAGGATCGACAGACGGTGATCATCGGTGGATTGCTCAAAGACTCCAGCCAGATTGTTGAATCGAAAATCCCGATCCTGGGCGACATACCTCTGCTGGGATACCTGTTCAAAAGCAGCAAGTCCAAGGTGAGCAAAACGAACCTTCTGATCTTCCTGACGCCGTACATCATCAAAGACTCGGCGGATATTGAGGAAGTGACGCGCATGACCAACAAGCGGATGGAAGATTTCCGCGAGCGACATCAAATTCCCCAAACCTTCGACCGTTTCAACGATCTGGATCCCGACCGGATAACGCCCAAGGAAGGCGTGTTCAAGGCCCCGATGGGAGAGTCCATCGAGACCGATCCGAGGCTGCGCCGCCAGTTGGAGGGAACGGAAGAAGAGAGCTTTGATGAAAACCAAAGCTCAACGGAAGACGACGAGGAGGATCAGGGCGCACGGGATGAGACATCCACCGGTTCGGAACCGGACGATCTTCAACCTCTCGAAGAGGGTCAATAGCGATCGGTTTCGACATCTCCCAACCAGGATTAGTGTAAGGATCATGGCGAAGCGAATTGGTGAAATACTTGTTGAAAACGGCGTAATTGACGCGGAGACGCTGGACAAGGCGCTGGAAGCGCAGGAGCAAAAGGGCGGACTTCTGGGCGAGACTCTCATTCGGATGAAGGCCGTTTCCGAATTGGATTGTCTAAAAGCCCTGGCCGGGCAGTTTCATCTTCCGCTGATAGAGCAAATCGATCCGGAAAAGGTCGATGGCAGTCTTCTGGCGCGGATTCCGATCAATTACGCGAAAAAGAACCTGGTTTTGCCTCTTCATGTCGAAGACGAAAAGATCCTTGTGGCCTGCACCAATCCCCTGGCCTATACGGTTCTCGACGACCTGAGAGTATTTTTGGGCGGGGAGATTCAGCCCATTCTGTCCACGGTGGGCATGATCTTCGACGCGATCAACATCGCATACGACAAGGCCAAGGAAACCACTGACGAGATGCTCGACCATCTGGAGGATGAGAGCGCCGCGCCCACCTTCGACCTGGACGAGATCACCGATATCATCGACGCTACCGACGAAGATGCGCCCATCATCCGCCTCATCAATCACCTGATGTACAAGGCGGTCAAGGATCGCGCCTCCGATATTCACATCGAGGTTTTTGAAAACGACGTCATCGTTCGCTTTCGCATCGACGGCGTGCTTTACGAAGTTATGAAGCCGCCGAAGCGCTTCCACAATTCTATTGCCACGCGCGTGAAAATCATGGCGAAATTGAATATCGCTGAAAAACGTATCCCGCAGGACGGGCGTATCCGCATCAAAATAGCCGGCAAGGACATCGACATTCGAACCAGCATCATCCCAACGGCTTGGGGAGAGCGCGTCGTTATGCGCCTGCTGGATAAATCGCAGGTGAGCCTTGACCTGGAAGGATTGGGGCTGGGCGGTGAAAAACTTCATAAGGTTGAAGCGCTTATTCAAAATCCTTACGGCATTCTCCTGGTGACCGGTCCGACCGGTTCCGGGAAAACCACGACTCTCTATGCCTCGCTGGTTCGTCTCAACAAGCCGGATGTCAACATTCTGACCGTCGAGGACCCGATAGAATATCAGATTTCCGGCATCGGCCAGATGCAGGTTAATCCGAAGATCAAACTCACTTTCGCCTCGGGCTTGCGTTCTTTTTTGCGGCAGGATCCCGACATCATTCTCGTCGGCGAAATCCGCGATCTGGAAACTGCGGAAATCGCGATCCAGGCGTCCTTAACCGGCCATCTGGTCTTCTCGACCCTCCACACAAATGACTCGGCCAGCGCTTTTACGCGTCTGGTCGATATGGGCATGGAGCCTTTCCTGGTGTCCAGTTCGCTGATCGGCGTTATTGCGCAAAGGCTGGTGCGTGTCCTGTGCCCGCAGTGCAAAGCGGTCTATTCGCCGACCGAAGAAGAGTTGGCAAAAATCGATCTTAAGCCGGAGGATGTCAAAACTCCCATTTACAAGTCCGTCGGCTGCTCAAACTGCATGGACACCGGATATTCGGATCGAACCGCTATCTACGAAATCCTCACGATGGATGAGGACATCCAGCAACTGATTCTTTCCAACGCAGACGCCAACGCTATCAAACGAAAAGCTATCGACAACGGTATGACGACCTTGCGGATGGATGGAGCAGACAAGGTGCTGCGCGGCGAAACAAGCATCCAGGAAATTCTGCGTGTCACATCGGCGGATGTGCAATGAGCAGTGAACAATGAGCAATGAACAATTAGCAATGAACAGTGTAGGAGCGACATTCTTGTCGCGATCCCGGCGTAGGGGGCAGGTCCCCCGTGCCTGCCCGTGTAGGAGCGATATAACTCGCGGAAAATAAGCGAAACCAATGCCCGTTTATCAATACAAAGCCATGAACGCCCAGGGAAAATCGATCTCGGGCCTTATCGACGCGGACAATGAAAACACCGCCAAGGCGAAACTCCGTCAGGAAAAAAAATTCCCCACCTCCATCGAAGAGGTTGAGGAAGGCAAGGTCACGCGGGGCAAGGGCCTGTCCATGGAGATCGACCTGCGTGTCTTGCTGGGACGCATCAAAACGCAGGATCTGGCCATAGCTTTGCGCCAGTTCTCCACATTGATCGGCGCGAGTATTCCCATGGACAACGCCTTGATGGCCCTTTCCAAGCAGGTCGAAAATCCACTTCTTATGAAGATATTCACGCAGGTGCGTGAGAAGGTGACTCAAGGGACTTCTCTGGCCAACGCCTTGAAGGATTTTCCGAAAACTTTCACGCCTCTTATGGTGAACATGATCAACGCCGGCGAGCAATCCGGCACCCTGGATCAGGTTTTGGGGCGCATTGCCGACTTCTCCGAGGACACGCTCGACCGTCAGCAAAGAATCAAATCCGCCATCATGTATCCGATTTTCATGCTCTTTATCGGCTCGGGCATTATGGCCTATCTCGTCGCCTTCGTGATCCCCAAAATATCCCAGATTTTTGAGGGAATGCACAAAACTCTGCCGCCGATGACCCTGCTGCTGCTGGGCACCGCCGACTTCATCAAAAATTACTGGTGGTTTGCGATAATCCTCGGAATCGCGGGGTACTGGCTTTTTTCCCGCTGGCGCAAAACACCCAAAGGGCGCAAGAAATTCGACCGCTTCACTCTTTGGCTGCCGGTGTTCGGGCCGCTGATCCGGAAAATTGCCGTGAGCCGTTTCACACGCACTTTGGGAACCCTGCTGAGCAGCGGCGTGCCGATCATCGAGTCGATGAACATTGTCAAAAACGTCGTTTCCAATGTCATCATCGAAGAGGCGATTGACGGCGCCAAGGACAATATCCGCGAAGGGCAGTCAGTCTCCCGTCCCCTGGAGGCTTCCGGCGTATTTCCTCCCATGGTGATTCACATGATTATGGTGGGTGAACAGACCGGAGAGCTGGAGGATATGCTCTTTCGCGTGGCGGACGCCTATGACCGGGAAGTCGCCTCGGCCATTACGGGTATGATGGCCCTGCTGGAGCCGGTGATGATTCTCGTCATGGCCGGCGCCGTCGGATTTGCCGTCATTTCGATTCTGATGCCGATCATGGACATGACGACGGGAATGTGATGTCCGATTTGAGTGAATGGATGCATCTGGATGTTGATCGCTTTGGTGAAAGCCGCTTTCGCGAAGGAACCGTTTAAGATGGCATCGGGATTGCAAAGTATATTCCGACAGACTCCTGGGGATATGAAAACCTGAGTCGAATATGGATTATTGCGCGTAAGGAGGTTCGCGATGACGTTTTTGAAGCTGAGAAGGCCTTTACCCACCGGACGCCGTATGGTTTCGGGCGGTTTTACATTGCTGGAAATCATGGTGGTGGTCATCATCATCGGAACCATCGCCGGACTGGTCGGCGTCAAGGTTCTCGATAGATTGGAACAGGCCCGGATGGAGGCGTCCATGGCGCAAATGTCTTCGATAAAAAGCGCACTCGACCTTTTCAAAATGGACAACGGATTTTATCCGACGACCGACATCGGTCTGATGGCGCTCGTAGCGCCCAGACCCGACGCGATGGGAGCGGGAGTTTCCGGTTATCTGAACAGCGATATGGTGCCTGTCGACCCCTGGAACCGACCCTATGGCTATGTTTCCGATGGTTATGCCTTTACAGTCTGGTCCAACGGACCCGACGGCGTGCCGCAATCGCAGGATGACATCACGGGCTGAGCTTCCGGTGGCATCATGCCAATCCAATGCGGAAGGTGGATGATTGAAATCGCGATGGATACAGCATGTCGCCAGGGGATTACGCTGCGGTGATTTCAAGTCGCGGGCGCGCGCCGTGACGATTTGCATCAGCGCAAAATCCCTTCCCCGAAACGCCGCCAAAGGATTCACGTTACTGGAAATCCTCGCTGTGATGCTCATTATCGCCATTGTCATGTCCATCGCCATACCCCGATTCGGAGACGTTTTTCAGACCAATGTCAAAGGAGCGATGCGGAAATTCACTGGAATGGTGAAATTTTGTTTCCATGAGTCGGTCATTAAGCAGACTCATTTGAGGCTGATGATTGATCCGGTCAAAGGAGAATACTGGCCGACCTTATTGGCGACATCCGGCAGCGTTGGCCAATTCGTGAGTTTAACCGGCAGCGATGTCATTTCAAAAAAAGGCAAGCTTCCTAACGGCATTCGCTTCATTGACGTGGTGACGCCTCATAACATCTTTAAAATCGACAAGGACGAGGCCTTTATCGCCTTTTATCCGACCGGTTTCGTGGAAAGGTCAGTGATTCATCTCGGCGACGACGCCGGTCGATTTTACACCCTCGTCACGCAGCCTCTCACAGGGGATATGGAGGTTCTGGACGGTTACGTGGACATTGCCGACACCAATCAATTCGAGGGACCGTTCTCGCTGTCGCAAAGCGGAAACCAATGATGCAACGTGGACAAAATCCCGAGATCAAACAGGCAAGGAACCGGATTATTTTCGGCGCTTTCACTCCGCGCGAAGGCCGCAAGGGCTTTTCGCTTTTGGAAGTCATGGTCGCGATGGCTATTTTGGCGACGGTTCTGGTGGTGCTCCTTCAAAATCACGGAATGTCCATACGGGTGAGCCTTCGCGCCAGGCAGGCTTCCGTCGCCGCGAATCTTGCGCGGGACCTGATGACGGAGATCGAACTGGAAGGTTTTCCCATGGTGGGCTCGGAAACGGGGAACTTCATGGACCGCTACCCAGGTCTGTATCCGGGATATACCTGGGAGCGCGAGGTGAACGAAAGCGTCTTCGCTGACTATATCCGCGAGGTAACGGTCCGCGTGAACTATCCCGTGGATCGCAGCACGGCAGGGATAGAACTTCTCAACCTCATCGGCGCCAAGGACATCGAGGAACAGGAGATGGCCGGCCTTGGCGGCGGCGAGCTGTCCGGGAAAAGTCCCGGCGAACAGGCTCTCATGAGCAGCATGGGGCGCATGAGCGAAGGCGGTGGAGATAAGAAATGACAAAGCGATCCGGTTTCACTCTCCTGGAAGTGCTCGTGGCCACTGCGGTGACCGCCATGATCCTGAGCATCGTCTATTCGAGCTTCGCGCGGACGGTGGAGAGCAAGGAATACGTGGAACTGGGCAATGAGGCCTATCACCGGGCCAGATGGGCTTTAGACAAAATCGCCACGGATCTGGCTTCGGCCTACGTTCATCGTTCCAACAACAGCAATTCCATTTTTTATGCCGTGTCCCATGACATCAGCGGCATGCCGATGGACGAAATGCACTTCACCAGTTTCGCGCATGTTAGCCACAATCCGCTGCTGGTTTCGTCGGACCAATGCGAGGTCGGATACAAAATCGCCTGGATTTCCGAATTGGAACGTTTTCAGTTGTGGCGGCGCGAAGATCCCACAGTGGATGTTGACAACATGCAGGGCGGCGAGGAGTTCATGATTGTGGATGACCTGGCCGCCTTCAACGTGCGCTTTTGGGATGGCTTCAGTTGGCGGGACAATTGGGATTCCAGGCCCTTCGATATGGTTATGAGCGAAGACGGATCCGAGCAGCAGATGGAATTTGAGCAGACCGATGAAATGCTCAAGGCTTCGCCCGCAGCCGTGGAAGTCTCCATCGCAGTCAACGGACCCGATGGACGCCCAATCATTTTTACGTCCAAAGTGAAGATAGAGATGTCCACCATCAACCTCAAAGCGCTGGACGAAGAAGAGGATGAAGAAGGATCTTCCGGCAGCGGAAGCAGCAGCACGGATAATGAAAAAAAGAATCCCTTCGCCAGCCCGACCGGGGGCTACGTCGGCGCGGGGTGACAGTGAACTGTCGTCAACGAAGATTGGTTTGGTTAACGGATAATGTTTAAGGCCATCGGAAATTTTGCGACGGCCAATACTCCGCGGCGAGGAGTGGCCCTTCTAATCGTGCTGATGGTCACCACCATTCTCACGGTCGTCGTGCTGGATTTCGCGCAATCCACGCGTGTCAATTTCTACATCGCCTCCAACATTCATAACGGCATGAAAGCCTATTATATGGCGAAAAGCGGCATCCAGGTCGCCGAGGGTTCGCTGCTCAGGGATATGCAAAAGACCAAAGACGACCACTTGGACGAGGACTGGAACAATCCGCTTTTCAGCTTCATCCCCTTGTCGGATACCGAAACGATCTCCGTCAACATTACCGATGAGTCCGGCAAGTTCAACGTCAATCGCATGGTGAGCGGCACGGGAAATGTCAAGCAAACGGAAGTCGACATTTTCAGAAAACTGCTGGAACTGCTGGAACTCGACCCGGCGACAGCGGATGCCGTGGCCGATTGGTTGGATATCAACGAGGACGCCTTCAACGGCGCCGGCACGGAGGATCAGTTTTACGGCTATTCGGTTTCGCCGGGAGGAGCTTATCAGTCTAAAAACGGCCGATTGTCCAGCCTGGCGGAATTGAAACTCATCAAGGGGATCAATAGCGACGTTTTCAAAAAACTCTCTGAAGTCTGCACGATATATACGGACGCCAAGCTGAACATCAATACGATCAATGACACGGTTTTAAGCGCCATCATTTTGTCCATTGACGAAAAAGCCGACGCGCAAAAAACCATTTCGGCTATCACGGCCTATCGCGATACGCCCGAGCAGCACTTTGAAAAAAGGTCTTTGCGCGGACAGTTGATGGAGGCCGGCGTCGATCCGCGAATGGCCGCGCGCCTGCGTCGAAAGCTCGGCACATCCAGCAGATATTTTAGCGTTGATGTTACAGCCAACGTCGGGCCGACGGTGAAATCGGTTCGCGGCGTCGTGAAAAGAAGCAAGAAAAAGGTCAGCCTGGTTTACTTCAGACCCGGAGAACTTTTAAATCCGCCCAAGGCGCCCGATGACCTGGGGGCGATGGCCGATATGTTGGGCGCCGCGCAGGGCGCCGGCATCAACATTGGCGATTTCATGCAGTGACGCACATACCGCGAAAAACCATCGCCTACCTGATCGTCGCCGCTCTTGCGCCCGCATGGCTGGCTGTCTATTCGCTCATCCAGTTGGACGAAAAGCTCACCTGGCAGTGGATGATCGACGCGGCGGCATTTTGCGCGTTGTATATGACTGTTTTTGTCATGGCCCCGAAAAAGAAGTGGCTTCGTATTACTTTCGCGCTGATTGTGGCTGGCTGGTTCGTGTTTTTCCACGTGGGAAATGTCGCGTATTACAAGTTCTACGATACCTGGGCGCACATCCATATTTTCGACCAATGGAAAGATTCCTTCGCTCTGGGGAAATCGGTTTCTGAACTTCTTGGCCTGTGGGATTGGCTTTTCGGCGTTCTCGCCCCTCTTTTGATAGCCATCGCATCTTCGCTGATCAACGTCGATCCAAAAAGAAAAATACTGGCGCCCGTTTTCCTGATCAGTGCTTTCGCCCTGGTTATTGTTCATTACATAAGCGTCGGATCGCCTGTCGGCACGAAACACCAGGAACCGATGATGTATTTTATCAGGGCGCCGATTGATGCGCGCGTTGACGCTTACAGGAAAAGGAAAGGAATCGAGCGCGTCGCCGCCAACCTGGACCGCTACTACCCCATCGACCACGCAATTTATCAGCGAAGTCAAAATGCCAACCCGCCATTCGCCTCGGAGCCGGTTTCCGGCACGCAGGCTCCAAAAGACTCCGTCAACATCGTCATCATCATGATGGAGTCGGTTGTCGCCTCGGCATCCGGGGCCTGGGGCGCAAGTCCTTCCTATACGCCGAATTTGGACGCATTGGCCGCGAACGGACTCATGGCGAAAAACTTTTACGCCAACGGGAGCCAGACCGTGCGCGGGGAACTGGCGAGTCTGTGTTCCTATTATCCGAACCTGTCCGGCGGACCAATTTATTCAAGGTATCATAAAACAGAGATGATCTGTCTGCCGGAAATCCTTGGCTCCTTTGGCTATCAGACCATGTGGATATCGTCTTATAAAAAAACCTATAACAAAAAAAGCCGCTTTCTTCGCCGACATGGCGTCGATGAAATTTACGACATCAAGGACATGCCGCCCGGCTATCAAAAAATCGGATGGGGCCCTGCCGATGAGAATCTGTTCGAGTCAGCGGCGACGCGCCTGGATGCGGCAACTGAGCCTTTTTTCGCCGAGATCATGACCCTCTCGAACCATCATCCTTTCCATTGGGATTATCCCAGCAACGCAACCGCGCCGCGCGGCGGGCATTCAGAGCCGTATGAAAACTTCATGCGCGGGATTTTTTATACGGACTACGCAATAGGCAAATTCTTTGAAAGCGTGCGTGATAGTGAGTGGTTTGCCCGAACCATTTTCGTGATCGTAGGCGACCACGGCATATGGCTCTTCCCGGAGGATTCCGCAAAAGGTCCCGTCGAAAAACAGGAAGCCTATTTTCGCGTCCCGATGGTTATCTATGCGCCGGATTTGCTCGAAGCGCAGGTTTTTGAGCAGGTTGCATCGCAAGTGGATATTGCTCCGACGGTCATGGATATTATCGGTGCCAGGGCGCCAAACACATTTGTCGGGCAAAGCCTTCTTGCGCCTTCCGGCACCCCTCCTTTCGCCGTCATGCTGCATGACAGGCAATGGAACATCAGGCGCGGCAACGAGTATTGTTATGATGTCGGCGAGCAATGTTTTTACGAACACATTCCGCGCTGTCCGAAGGGATACAAAAAGGACCTGGGCCAGCCCGTTTCGTGTTTTCATTTTGAAGATGATTTATTGAGCCATTCCGAAAAGTGGCGGCAAAAGCCGCTAATAAAAAAGAATTTAGGGCTTATGTCTTTTGCCGAGGATTTGACAGCCTATCATCACAGGCTGTTGCTACGGAAGTAGGAGGCATGAAGTGTGAAGTATGAGGTCTGAATTTTTGGAGGCGCTATCTGTTCGTCCGCTCAATGAGATAGCGAATGAAAACAAGCAAGTTGCTCCAATTGTTGTTTTACGACGCTTTTTCGCATCATCATTCACACCTCATACTTCATACTTCATCCGCCGTATCATCATCCACATCATCGTCCATGGTGTCGTCGTCTGCGGTATCGTCATCTCCGCCTTCGGGAAACTGCGTACCCGTTCGCCATGAGGAAACGCCATAGAGTGCGGCATCTTCAAGCTCAAAGTCACTGTCGTAGCAGGTTGGGTTCAGCGTCCAGCCGCCCGTGTCGCGAAGCATGAACGTGGATTGTTCCTTCTTTCCGTCGTAACCGACGGCCCAGCCGATGTTGGGATCGATGAAATCAAAGTCGTGGATCATCCAATCGGCGCTTTTTTCTCCGGGGAGGGAAACGGGCGACCATAGAGCATTTTCATAGAGGTACATGACGGAATACGAGCAGTCGCCCAGGACGAAATTCCGGTCCCCGATTTTTGTTGTTCGTTTAATATTTTCCGCCGGGCAGCCGGAGGCGGGGAATTCGAAAGGAGTAAAAGCGGATTCTTCATTTTGATACCAAAGAAAACCGGTTCTATTCAAACCATCGATTTTCGAACCACCGACCATAATGCGACTGGAATAGCTCAGGCCCAGGGAAGAAAAATCGAGGAAATTGGCCGGATCGTAATCATAGAGATGCACCGGGCCGTCTTGGCCGCCTTGAATAAAATAGAGGAATGCGCGTTTTCCACTTTCCTGCAACAGGG
This sequence comes from uncultured bacterium, assembly GCA_964591275.1. Lineage (GTDB taxonomy): Bacteria > Lernaellota > Lernaellaia > JACKCT01 > JACKCT01. The sequence continues at coordinate 29,450 of CAZQAE010000012.1, forward strand.
CCATTACGCCGTTGTCGGCCAGCAGCATGATGTCCTTGATCACGATGTTGCCGTTGAACATGTCGTCCAGGTCCGTCAGATCCCACGCGCCGTCGGGCGTGCGACGCAAAAGAACGCCTCCCGATTCGGCGAGGACGTTCGCCATGGCCCAGGCGCCCTTGTCCGGGGTGGCGATGATGCGGCGGATTTCGTTGCCGGAGTGCATGATTCCCGGGTCTTCTTCGCTCCACTCGCCGTTTTCGTAAAGATAGGCCTTATCCGTTCCGGAGGCCCAGCCGAAATCGGCTGTCAGAAAATCCACGGCGAACCAGGGAAGTTCATCTTCGGGCGCCGTCTCGTCTTTGGCCCAAAGCCCCCCGGAATAACGGTAAACGGCTTCGCCGACGGCAATGGCTTCAATGTCCTTGATGCAGGTGACGGGAGTGGCATTGTCCTCAGCCTCTTTTTTTTCTTCGCCATCCTTTGCGGTGCAGGCGTTCAGCATCAGGCCGAAAATCAAAATCACGACAATAGGCAATACGTTGAAATATGTATTTCTCATTATCCATTCCCCCGATGGTTCGGTTTGGGGATTATAAGTCGTCCCATGCTTCGCTATTGTCGCTTAAAATTTGTAAATTTGAAAGATATGCGGAGCGTAATAAAATTCCGCGGTTGATTTGTCGCAAGGTTTAATGCCTTCAACCTCTCCCTTGATAGGCTGCCTATCCGTATCGCCATTCCGTCAGGAACGAAGTTTTTAGTGGAGGAATCCCTCAAATCATTTCGATGACGCCCGGACAAAGTGATTCCTTTGTCAGTCAGGTCAAGTGCCTCATCGCTTCGTTTCCGGGGCCTTGTCGCTTCACTCGAGTCTCGCAATGGGCAGCGGGAATCCTCGAAGGTTCCTCATAAAAACGCTCCACCGAAAATTCCTTGATTTTAAGTGCCGACATGTTACGCTTCTCCATGGCGCAACCTACTGTTTTGGGATTCAATATGGCGGCGGCTACAACCGCCGGTAAAACTCTATTAGGGGGCGCGCCATCTATACTTATTCTAACGGACTCCATTTCGCTTCGCTTCGGTTGGAACGACAATAATTGTGTCATTTTTAAATTTTTAAATACGGGAAATTGGAAATCCTGTTTTCAAAGGAGAAAACGAAATGATCGATGAAAATCTCGCCTTCGCTATTCCCATGCTGGAACAAGGCGTGGACATCCTGCAAAAGATGGGCATGAAGGTGGTCGGCCTGGAGAAAAACAAAGCCAGAATCAAGATGCCCTTTGAGCCGAATCGCAATCACATCGGCAGCGCCTACGGGGGATCGCTTTTTTGTCTGGCCGAGTTTTCCGGGGGCGTAATCTTCGCAGCCTCATTCGACTTCGCAAAGTATTTTCCCCTCGTCAAAGAATTTTCTATTCGTTATCGCCGTCCGGCAACCACGGATATGTATCTCGATGTCGCGCTATCGCCCGAGGAGGTTGAGCGCATTAGCCGGGAGGCGGATGAAAAGGGCAAGGCCGATTATTCTCTGGACCTCGAACTCAAAGACGAAAGTGGGCAGGTCTGCTGCATCGCGCGTGGGACATGGCAGCTAAGGAAGATTCCGACCTAAGGGACGCGATTTCAACGATGCGGGAATTTTTATGAAACCACTTCGGATTTTATTCGCTGATATTGGCGATGATCATGCGGGACGTGAGTCAAAGAACCTGGCCAAAATCCTGCGCGACGCCGGCTTTGAGGTGATTCCGCTCGGATTCGGGTTTAGCGCAGGCGAGATTGCTTTGGCCGCACGCCAGGAGGATGTGGATGGTCTTTGCCTGTGGCGAGGGGGCGATATCGAAAAACTGAAAAGTTATTTGAATCAAAGCGATGTCGAGCTTCTCGAATCCATACCGGTTTTTCTGTGCGGAATGAGTGCGCAAGACCTCACGCCGGTGAAATGGCATGGATCAGTCCCTATCATCTTCAAGAAAGATGAATCGCTATCGACAATCGCCGAACGAATAAGCCATGAATTAAAAAAACGATAGCTTCCAAGCTTTTCCGTCCTCACCCTTTTTCTTTGCCTTGCCAAATCAACATTGACTTCGCTTCAGGGGTATAGTCGCCGTCGCCTTGGTGCACGATCAGCGGCGGCAGATGCGTGGTTTTACTCCGCGATCCCACAATCCCGCTTACGAGTAGACACTTGGCTTCGACCTTTTCCTTGGGCAGGACGCGGCGAATTTTACAGGCGCCGATTTTAGCTTCGCGCAGCAGGGTCGTTAACTCCTCTTGCCTGGACGCCAAGTGGATCAGATAAATCTTTCCGCCTTCGCGCACAAGATATTTCATTCCGCCAATTAACTCGCCAAGCGTCAGTCCCACCTCGTGACGGCTGGCGGCTCGCGTTTCATCGGGACTGATATGCCCTGTCCCCACGGGGAAATATGGTGGATTGCTGACGGCGATATCGAAGCTTCCCTTTGCGAAAACATTGCCTGCGCGGCGCACATTTTCGTAAACAATGCTGGCGCGATCTTCGAGTGAGTTGGCCAATAATGAGCGCCTCGACATTTCCGCCAGATCCCGCTGATATTCGATTCCGGTGACATCGTGCGCGCCCTGGCCCGCGAGGATGAGGGGGATGACGCCGCTGCCGCTGCCCAGGTCGATGATTCGGTCGCCCAGATCAAATTCTACGAAGGCCGCCAGAAGCAAAGGGTCGATGGAGTAACGGAAACCCGTGAGCTTTTGAATGATACGCAAAGGACCGTGCATGAGATCCTGCAAATTTTCATCGTGGCCGACGGTGATTTCAACCAGAGGACGCCCGAGAACTTCTTCTATCTTTTCCGGTGGAACATCGCCTGATCTGAGTAGCAGCGGAGGATCGGTAGAAATATCAATGACCGTGCTGCCTCGCGAAGGCGCCAGCGGTCCGGCGTCGAATAATACCAAGTCCGGTTCATTGCAAAAGTAATTCGCAACATCATCGGCGCAAAACGATGCGGGCATCCGCGCGGGATTGGCGCTTGTGGCGACCAACGGAACGCCGGCCATTTCCACCAAACGCCGAGAAGTTTTTGCGCCGGGAACACGAACGCCGATCGTTGGTCCCCAGCCTGTCGCTTCGCCGATAAAATCACTGCGAGCGCGCCCAACGAGAGTTAAAGGACCAGGCCACAGCCGTTTTGCCAATGGCTCAAAGAACGCTGGCGGCGGGTCAAAGGCGGCGCGGGCCATACGTGCATCGGCCACCAGGCAGGGCATAGCCTTTTTTGATTCGCGGCTTTTCAGTTTGTTGATGCGGGCCAGAGCCTTGGGCCTGTCCAATCGGGCAAGAAGGCCGTAGAGAGTTTCTGTCGGGAAAATAATGATCCGTCCCTGGTCGAGGAGCTGGGCCGCGTGTGTCAGGGCCTTGCCGCCGGGCGTATCGGGATCAATCTTGATTCTATCCATAATTTCAAGTCAGCCATCGGGTAAAAGCAGCCGCTCAAAGGTTGATGGAAAAGTCAGAGGGAAAGCGATCTATTTTTCCCCCTTGATCGCCTTTTGCAGCTTCACGTTCTTTTTCCTGACGCCTTCCCGCATCGATTTTTTATGATCGTCAAGAATTTTCGCCACGGTCGGATCACCGACGGCGAGAATCTGCGCCGCCAGCACCGCAGCGTTTACAGCGCCGAAATCTCCCACCGCCACTGTTGCAACCGGCACGCCGGGAGGCATTTGCACTGTGGCGAGCAGGGCATCGAATCCTGCCAGGGGCGTTGCTGCCATAGGGACGCCGATGACGGGCAGGGTGGTGTGCGCCGCGGCGGCGCCGGCCAGATGCGCCGCACCACCGGCAGCGGCAATGATCACGCCGAATCCCTTCGCCTTCGCCTTTTTGACGAAATTAGCCGTCGCGTCCGCGCAGCGATGCGCGGATAAAACACTGACTTCGTATGGCAGGCCGAATTTTTTGAGTTGATCCGCGCATTTTGACATGACAGGCCAATCGGAATCCGACCCCATGATGACCGCTACTTTTTTCATTGTGTCTCCATTATTCGCTTGGCGTGCCATTTGGCCACACTATAAGTGTTTTTTCGCTTTTGCGCCGATGTCCGTGCGGCAATGCGCTCCTTTAAAGCCGATTTTGCCCACGGCGGCGTACGCGTTGGCAATGGCCTCAGGGATCCCTGCGCCCAGGGCCGTTACGCCCAGAACGCGCCCCCCGCTTGTGACTACGTTGTCGCCGTCGAGTTTCGTGCCCGCATGAAAAACTTCCGCGTTTGGACCGAAATCCGAATCGAGACCCGTGATGACTTTGCCTTTCTCGTAAGCGCCGGGATAACCGCCCGATGCCATTACCACGCACACCGAAGGCTCTTGCAGCCATTCGACGCTGTGCTCGTGCAAAGTCCCATCGGCGCACGCCATGAGCAGCGGTACGATATCCGACTTCATGCGAAAAAGAAGCGGCTGCGTTTCGGGGTCGCCGAAGCGCGCGTTGAACTCAAGAACTTTGACCGCGCCGTTTTCGATCATGAGACCGGCGTAGAGAACGCCCTGGTAGGGGGCGCCCTGATCGGCCATCCCCGCCACGATCGGCTTCATGATGCCGGTCATGATGTCGTCGAAAAGGGCCGGCGTGACGACAGGCGCGGGTGAGTATGCGCCCATGCCGCCCGTATTGAGCCCTTTGTCGCCGTCGAACACGCGTTTGTGATCCTGGCACGTCGCCAGGGGCATGACGGTTTTGCCGTCGCTAAAAGCCAGGAAGCTGGCTTCCTCGCCATGTAGAAATTCTTCCACGAGGACACTATCGCCCGCGTCGCCGAAATCGCGATCCAGCATGATGCTTTTTAGGCCCGCTTTCGCCTCGTCGAGATTTTCACAAATGAGAACGCCTTTGCCCGCGGCCAGTCCATCGGCTTTCAGAACGACCGGAAAGCCGAAACGGTTCAGTGAGGCCAAAGCTTTTTCGTATTCCGTGAAACTTTCGGATTGGCCGGTGGGGACTCCGTATTTTTGGCAAATCTGCTTCGTGAACGACTTGCTGCCTTCAAGCTGCGCAGCCGCTTTTTTTGGTCCGAAAGCCTTAAGGCCTCGCTCAAAAAGCAGATCGGCCAACCCGTTCACCAAGGGTCCCTCGGGACCGATGACGGTCAGATCAATCGAATTATCCCGGGCAAAATCGGCCAGCGCCATGATGTCGCCCGCGCCTATGTCGATGTTTTCAGCGACCTGGGCCGTTCCCGCGTTGCCCGGCGCGCAGAATATCTTTTCGACCAGCGGGGATCGGGCGATTTTCCAACACAGCGTATGTTCACGACCGCCGGAACCGACGACGAGTATTTTCATTTTGGACCTCGGAAAAGATGTGCGTTGCGTATCATTCAATACGGTGATTCGATGTGGTTTTCTCTAAAGAATTCTTTAAGCTTTTTCAAGACTCTGGTTTCTATTTGCCGAACGCGCTCGCGCGTAATGCCGTATCTATCGCCGATATCCTGCAGGGTTTGCGGCGGATCGCCGAGCATCCTGTTTTGATAAATATCCAGTTCCTTGCCTGATAACGTGTCTTTGAAATTGAGCATCGCCTTGCGGTATATCGCATCGAGTTGTTCGCCGACCAGGGCCTCATCCTGTAGAACTTCGGTCGAAGGCGTCATGTCGCCCATCGTTGTCGTGGAATCCGCTGTCAAGGGCGATTCAAGACTCAACTCATTGCGCGACAGGCGTTTGTCCATCTCAATGACATCTTTTTCGCTGACCTCAAGCCGCTCGGCCAACAATTTCGTCGTAGGCGAGAAACCTTGCGCTTCGAGCCGCTCCTTTTCCTTCTTCAGATTGAAAAAGAGCTTGCGTTGTGCCTGGGTTGTGCCGATTTTGACCATCCGCCAGTTGTTGAGAATGTACCGATAAATATATGCCTTGATCCACCACGCGGCGTAACTGGAAAGTTTGACGCCCTTGAAGGGGTCGAATTTTGAGACCGCTATCATCAATCCGATGTTCCCCTCCTGAATCAGGTCCATCAGGTTGATAAAAGCCCTCTGGTAATCCATGGCGATTTTGACGACCAGCCGCAGATTGCTGGTGATGAGTTTCGCCGCCGCATCCTGGTCATTGTTTTCGTGAAGTTTAACGGCGAGGTCATATTCCTCATCTCTGGTCAACAGAGAATAGCGACCGACGCCTGACAAATAGGCTGAGAGGCTGCTGACGTGGACAAGGGATTCGCTGGATTTGGAATCCGAAGGATCATCGAAAAGTTTCCCGCTTGATTTTGCCGTACCAGATGGACTCTCGTCTTCTTTGTCGAGGACTTCAGGATCAATCGCATCATCTTTTTTTCTCTGTTTTCTCACCATGTCCTCTTAAACCATGAAAAGCTTTTTGAATCAAATCCTTTTGATGTTTATGGGAATAATTGAGCATTTTTCATTTGAAAAGGAAAATTCGGTTCTTATTACCTAAAATTTCGTTGTATAATGGCTTGTTGGGGCCATGAACGGAGTTAATTTATAATGCTGAAGCACTGTAGTAAAGTTTTGGTTTTCCTGGTGATTTTCTCTTTCCTGTCATGCGTTGGCCCGGATTCCGACGACGATGACGCGGCTGACGATGACACACAAGCAGATGACGATGACGCGGACGACGATTCCGACGACGACGTTGATGATGACGTTAATGATGACGCGGACGACGACGTTAATGACGACGTTAATGATGACGCGGACGACGATGCGGACGACGACGTTAATGACGACGTGGACGATGACATTGACGATGATGCTGACGACGACATTGTCCTTCCACATCCTCCAGGGCGTTACGTTGCATTTGTCACCGACGCCACGGAAAACGCCATCGAAACTCTTATGAATTTTCGGACGCAGCAGGGCTACAGTGTTGAAATCGTCAATGTTGATGACCTGATGGCGCAAACGCCCGGCGCTCCCGTCGAGGAATTGGCCAGGGATTATTTGATGGATACCTACGAGACTTCCCGCGAAGTTTCTAAACCCTACTGCCTGATCGTCGCCGGTTACAACACAATGCCGATGCCGGTCCTGGATACGGATCCGATGAATCCGAATACTTACTCAACGGCCACCGATGCCTATTACGCGGATATCGATGTCGATTGGGATTTCGACGGCGACGGCGTGATCGGCGAGTGGGACGAGGACGTCTTCTCTCTCGATGCCGAATATTTGATTGGCCGCATTCCCAGCGACGATCCCGAATTGGTGGGCGATTATTGCGACAAGGTTGTTGATTTTGAATCGGACGGTGAATCGGCCTATAAGTGGGAAACCTTGCTTCTGGCTGGCTATATCGCCATCGACGGCGATTCGGCGATCATTTTGAATATGATCCGCAACAACACTCTCATGCCAGGCGGTTATGGCGTGCATCGCATGTACGAAGAAGGCGGCCCGTTTCCAGGCGAGGAAATTCTAAACACAGACAATCTTCTGGAGCAATGGGGAAACAATCCTTACGGACTGGTGATATGGGCCAGTCACGGATCGACGCATGGGGCATTTTTTATCGACAGCGACGATGCGCCGTTATTCGGCGCGGGCGAAACTTCCATGGTAATGTCTTCGGCATGCAACCAAAGCAATCCGGACGCTGATGACAACATCGGCGCTTCGATGGTTTTGCATGGACCGGGAGCAGCTTTCGTCGGTTCATCGGAGATCACGCATCCCGGAGAGTTGGGAGAAGGCTCCCTGATTTTCATGGTCATGACGGACTACTACATGAACCTAAACGACACGCTGGGCCACGCCCTGTATCATTCCATGGATGTCTATATCGAGAACTTTTTTATGCTGCCCTATGATCGCGGATTGTTCCTGCGCAATTATTACGGCTTCCACATCCTCGGCGATCCAGCGCAGACCTATTGGCCGAGATGAGGACGGCTGACTCAAATGCGGAATGGCGAATGCGGAAAGAACACAATATTCCTCAATAAAGTCATACCTCATACTTCAAACTTCATAACTCATTGCGCGGCGCGGACGCAGCGAAATCCGACAAGGTCAATGGCCACGTTATCCTGTATCCAGAACCGGTCCGAGGCCCGCATGAAGGATGCGATGCCCGAGACGGCGCCGCCGCGAAGGATATGCCCTGTACCCTCGGAAGGTCCTGAAGGATCCTGTCCGGGGCTTTGCGCGTAGTACTGCGCGTCGTAGGAGTCGTTGACCCACTCGCGGATATTTCCGAGCATGTCGTAGAGGCCGAAATCGTTTGGCTCCTTTTGACCCACTGGCTGGGGTGTGTTTTGCGAATTGTCCTTATACCATGCGATGTCATTGAGGCAGTCATTGTCGTCGCCGCAATAGTATTTCGTTGTTGAATTCGCCCTGGCTGCGTATTCCCATTCCGCTTCCGTGGGAAGGCGACCGTCCATCGCCTGGCAAAATAGTTTGGCGTATAGCCAAACGACGTTTTCCACCGGACAATCCGAGCATTCGCCATACTGACTGGGATTTTCACCCATCACTTCAAAGAACTGACTCTGCGTGATTTCCGACGCCGTCATTTCCATAGGGGATATTGTTACAGTGTGAACCGGGCTTTCGTCTTCCGCGCAGATCGTGTCGCCGGCGGAACACCCCATCTCGAAAGCGCCGCCCGCTATTGGCATCCACTGAAGCTCCGTCGTGCCGTATCCGAAATCGTCGTCATCATCATCATCGTCGTCATCTCCATCGTCTTCCTCATCGTCATCGTCGCCGGAGCAGGCCGACATCAAAAACAATGAACACGCAACGATCAAAGTTGCGGCCAGGGTGAATTTTTTAAAAAGGCGGATCATGGCATACCTCGCGAAAGTGTTATTGGCCGGATGCTCCGGCGAAAAATAAGGGCAATCCATCGCTCATTAATAGGCGCATTGAGCAATATTAAAAACCGCCAAGGCCCTTTGCTAATCGCACCTGCGCTATATTTCAAGCATTTCTTGAAAAGAAATTCAATCGCTTGGTTTTGTTGGTTTATTGACAAGTGGATGTCATTGCCCGAAAAATGCACGAAAAGACGTTGCGAGAATCTGCGTCAATGCGTAGGGGCGTAAATTGACTTGTCTTTGAAAAGGAGCGGAAAATGTTTTGTTTTCGATATGGTCTATATTTTCTAATTGTGGCTCTTTCTGTTTTCGTCGGCCTTGCGTCGGTCGCCTGCACGAGTGCTTCCGGCGGCGACGATGATGACGATGATGGCCAAGACCCCCAAGATGACGACGCTGACGATGACGGAGATGATTGCATCAACTGTTCGGGCACAGCCGAATGCACAGAGGCTCTGGGAGCAGGGTGGGTCTGCATCAATGATTGCTGCGTCGATTATGGCGCGGACGACGATTTGAACGACGATGTCGATGATGACGCCGACGACGATGTCGATGACGATGTCGACGACGACGTGGATGACGATGTCGATGATGATGTCGATGATGACGCCGATGACGATATCACAGAAGGCTTCGTGGAAATCCAATCCGGTGGGTTTTCTATGGGCAGCCCCTGGGATGAGGGAGGAAGGGACAGCGATGAAGATGATTATGATGTCACGCTGACGCGGTCCTTTGAAATCATGGCCAAGGAAGTTGCACAGGTTCGTTTTGAGGATCTTATGGGATTCAATCCGAGCACCTTTGGCGATTGCGGTGATTTCTGCCCGATCGAAACAGTGAGTTGGTACGACGCGCTGGCCTACGCCAACAAACTGTCCGCGGAATACGGCAAGCTGTCGTGCTATATCCTTTCCGATATCCGATGTTTTAACGGCTTTTACGACACGGCGCCTTTCTATTGTCGGGATCACGGAGGCATTTACGAAGCGACAGTCGCCCTCAATAGCGTTGATTCCGTGTATGAGTGCGCGGGCTATCGCCTTCCCACGGAAGCTGAGTGGGAATACGCGGCCAGAGCCGGTTCAGAAACGGCGTTTTACAGCGGCGACATCACCCGGTTTTTTTGCACGCCCATGGACCCTGTTTTAAGCGAAATCGGGTGGTATTGTGGCAATGCGGACGAGCCGAATCCCATCGGCGGGAAAATCCCCAACGACTGGTGGATCTATGATGCCAGCGGCAATGTATACGAATGGGTTTGGGATTTGTACGACACGTACCCCGCCGACCATGAGACAGACCCGGAAGTGTCGGAAGGTGCGTTTCTCGAAAATCGCGCTAGTCGCGGCGGCAGTTGGCGGCAGACGTCTTCAAAATGTCGTAGCGCCAATCGTGCTTCTCGCGCTCCCAATGAAAGAGCTGACGATCTCGGTTTCAGGCTGGTTAGGACCCTGGATTGATTTTCCGTTTTTCATTAACCCATCGGACCGCGCTTGAACGCGAAGGAGAATAATGTCTTCGATAGGAGTCATCGGAGCTGGCGCATGGGGTACGGCGGTGGCTGTGCATCTTTGCCGGATGGGGCATGACGTTTTCCTCTGGGCATACGAGGCCGAGCTTGTCAGGACCATGATCGAGGATAGGGAAAATGTCTCTTTTCTGCCGGGCGCATCTTTGCCCGAGGGACTCAAGCCGACGACGGATATGGCCGAGGCGTGCAACGCGGACATCGTGGTGATTGCCTGCCCGTCGCGTTTTTTCCGCGATATCATTATGGAAGCGGCGGATTATATTTCCGATGATGCAATCGTTGTCTCGCTGACCAAGGGGATCGAAGACAACTCACTGCTGTTGCTGTCGGAGGTTTACGCGCAGGTCCGGTCTCGGGAAGCCTTAGACCGCTTCGTGGTTTTGTCAGGTCCCAGCTTTGCCAAAGAGGTTGTGGAAAGTTATCCCACGGATGTCGTTGTGGCTTGCGAATCAGACGATATCGCCCGCAAAGTTCAGCAGGAGTTTCACGCGCCTTTCTTTCGTGTTTATTCCAGCGATGATTTGGTCGGCGTGCAATTGGGCGGCGCCGTAAAAAACGTTATCGCCGTAGCCGCCGGCGGCTGCGATGGACTGGGGTTAGGCTTAAACGCCCGTGCGGCCTTGATTACGCGAGGTCTGGCGGAGATTGCGCGGTTAGGCATTGCGATGAAAGCCAATCCACTGACTTTTCTCGGCCTGGCGGGAATGGGAGACCTCATCCTGACCTGCACCGGCGATCTGTCCCGAAACCGCACGCTGGGCTGGCGCGTGGCCAAGGGTGAATCTCCCAAAGAAGTTATTGAAAGCACCAGCGCCGTAGCCGAAGGTTATTATTCGACCAGGGCAACGTATCGCCTTGCCGAGAAACTGGGCGTGGACATGCCCATTACCGGCTTGGTGTACTCTGTACTCTATGAAGACAAAAGCATACAGGACGCCATCAGGTCGCTGATGACCCGGGAGTTCAAGGATGAACTGCGTGGCATCTCCTAAGACTGACTGGGTGAGGGCTATTTCTTTGGCGGCGTATAGGGCCCCAACTTCTTTTTCGAGTTTTCAATCCACATTGTGTTCACGATTCCCATGTCCACCGGTTTTTTAATATAGCCATGATCTTGAAACCATTGGGCATCGGCTGTTAAACTGTCTATATTCATGGAGCCATCCGGCGATAGGCCAGTGGGCACTGTTTTCTGATAAAGAACCGGATCTTTCACCTTGGTCCACTTGATTAGAATCTTGACGATCTCATCGAAGTCCTTTCCGTAAAAGAAAGCGTCATTATAATCACGCAATCCCCGCAGGTAGGCGTTCATCCATTTTTGGGCCAGTTCAGGTTTATTGTTCGCAAAATTTTCCGAGTAGAAGATTGTTGCCGACTGCTGATCGGGATACACCTCGTCGTCGCCGGCGATGCGGATTGCCGCGCCCATCTGAACGGCGCGGGCCACGTGCGGTTCGATCTCCACCGCCGCGTCCAGGCTGCCGTTATCCAGCGCGGGGACGAAGGCGGAATAGGGCATGGTCTTGATGTTGATATCGGAAAGTTCAAGGCCGAAGCGCCTGGCCCACCTCTCGGTGACGATCTCCTGGGAAACGCCCTTGCCGGTGAGGGCCATATTGAAGCCCTTTTTGATTTTGAATTTGGAAACGTCGCCATCTGGCACGTTCTTCTTTGCGGCGATCAGGGCAAGATAGCCGCAATTTTTGCTGACCGTTCCTTTGTCGGCGACGATCTGAATTTTATGGCCGTCGTTGTACGCGTTGTAGAGTCCGGCGTTGATGTTGCCGCCGCCCACGTCAAGATCGCCCTTGATAAGGGATGGCAGCATCGCCACGCCTGATTTGGCAAAGGTCGTGGTGTCGGCTTGAATGCCTTCTTCGGCGAAGTATCCCCGCTCCATGGCGATGAAGATTCCAGAACTGGAAAGGACCGGAGAAGAACCGATCATCACCTTTTCCAGCTTCTGTCCCGGAGCATGACCCACGGAAAACACAGTGATGGAAACGACGCAGAAAATGAGAATGAACAAAAATTTCACATTAGGCGTTGTTTGCATGATAACTCCATTGGGATTTTGAGATTCAACGTTCAACCACTAGTGAGATAATTTATGCAATTATTGCTTGTTACGTCAAGTCCTAAAATTGTTTAACGACCAAAAAAGGATTTGGCGCATTCCCATAGGCCTGGCCGATTAGAGCTGATTGGCATCGAAATCTCATTCATTGCATTTGTCGGCGTTTCTTTTAAGACTGCAAGTGCGTGGTGCAACTATTACCGGCTATTATTGTATGAATCTTCGGCAACGATTGATATTGATTCGAACAAAGATGTTTTTTGCGTCTGTCGCCGTTGCGGTCCTTTTTATTTTTGCTGAGGGCATCGTCCGTATGAGCGGCTGGGGTGTGCTTCTGGAAGAGGAGCTTTTCAGCGATGTTTACAACGCGGCATATGAAATGCTTCCTAATGTCGCAAATCCCTGGAGCGCCATACAGGAGAATTTGAACAACGAAGGTTTCAGGGGGCGTCAAATCCCCGTTAAGAGAACGCCGGGTGTGATGCGGATCATCAGCGTGGGTGACTCGACAACTTTTGGCATCGGCGTTGAAGCCTACGAGACATACTCTCATATTCTGGAACAGTCTTTAAATCGTCGGGGATTGCGCGCCGAGATTTTCAACGCCGGCATTCCCGGCACGAATCTATGGCAGCAGTTGCTGCTCTTTGAAAGAGAACTGCTGAAGTACAAACCGGACCTTGTGATTCTCTACAGCGGTCCGAATATGAGACTCGATCTTTTCCATGTCCGTCGCGCTATTGAAAGCGGTACCTGGGGCTTGAAGGCCAGGGGAATTTTGTCGCACATGCATCTCTATCGCGTCATGAGGCGCTATTTGAAGCCTCCGAGGTTTGAAGAACTTTATAGCCAGTATCCCTTGCCGAATCAGAAAGGACCTAAACTGATGGTTCCAACAAGGTGGATTATTGAGGATGCAAAAAGAGATCTGGCGAGATTCCGGCAGTTGTGCGTGGACAATGAAATAATGTTGATAGCCGGTGGCATCATTCCGCGGGATATTTTCAAAGAGGCCCGTGAAGAAGGTATTCGCTCGGGTGATCCGAATTGGAAATCATTTTTTATCAAAAGAAACGTTGGCGGAGATTTGGCGCTTCTGATTTCCAAGATGGGCATCCTGCAATACCGGCCTGAAGATGAATTTCTGGATGCGTCATATAGCAAGGAGCTTTTCGTCGATGAAGTGCATTTTTCGTCGGAAGGTCATTTGCTGATGGCGAAGATATTGGTGCAAACAATTTGTGAGCGTAATCTATTGCCGATTCCGTGTTCGGATCCGCAAGAAGGTGAGGGCGGATGAGAGCTTCTCGCGTAAAATCCATCATCTTTGCGATGGCGACGGTTTTCCTCATTTGGGGATTCGCCAATCTCATCGTCGCGGCCTTGCATTGGGACAATCTGGGCGAGCAAAAATTTTATTCGGATGTCTATTCCATCCTCAACGAGGTTTTGCCGGGGGCCGAGATTCCATTCGCCAATGCCGGCAGCGAAATCGAGCGGGTCAACAGTCTCGGTTATCGGGGACCTGATTCGACTTGGGCGAAGCCCAAAGGCGTCAGGCGGGTTGTATCCGTGGGTGATTCATCGACATTCGGAGTCTTCGTTTCCTACGACGACACATATACCGGACTCGTGGCGAAAAAGTTGTCGAAGTTTAAGTCCTGGGAAACGATCAACACAGCGATTCCCGGAACGAACATCCTCCAGCACAGGCTTCAATTCTATTATAAAATACATCGTTTGCAGCCGGACATCGTGATGGTTTACGTCGTCCCCAACGTGCGCAACGATCTGGACGCCTTTCGTGAGTTCCATGATCAGTGGGGCCAGTGGCGGGTGGGAAAATCGACGGCTTTTCAACAGTTCATGCGCTCCTGGCCCCTTTACCGCCTGATGCGCAATGCTCTCAAAGGTCCGAAGGCGGCCGGGATCAAAAACCAGGTTGAGCTTATTTACACGCAGCAGCGCACGATGTCCGAGAGTCGGCGCTTTCTCGAGGGTTTTGCAAAGGACCTTTCGGCCTTAAGAAAAGACATTGTCAAAGGTGGAGCCATTCCCGTGTGGATATGGCATATCAATCGCGCCAGCGTAGCGCAGCACGCGGCCAGGCATACGCCGCCTGAGTCGATAGCCTTTAATCCCATGGCGGGGGCGCCTGAGGATTATTACGTTGTTTTGTTGAATTTCACCCTGCAATTCGGTGATGTCCTCGTCAATCCTTATCCGGGGGCCGTCGCGAAAGCGCAAGAGGGCGCGAAGATATTTGTCGATGAGGTTCACCCGACGGCCCTGGGGCACAAGATCATTGCCGAAGCCGTCTGGGATGAAATGAAGGCGCTTGTTAAATGATGCTTTTCGCTTTAGCGATTACAGATTGTATTTTTTAATCTTCTCGTAAAGCGTGGAGGGGGCGATCCCAAGGCGGCGGGCGGCGTTTTCGCGTGTTTTTTCCTCATGCAGAGCCAGCCGGATGGCTTGGGCCTCAATGTCTTTCAAAGTCCCGGAGTTTTTGTGAGATGACTCGGGCCAGAAAAAATCGCTGTCGCCAATAGGACCTTCGGCAGGGTTCATGACAAGCGTCCGGACGACTGCCGACTTGAGCTCGCGGACATTTCCGGGCCACCTGTATCCGTTTAGCGCTTCAATGGCCGATGATGTCAGTCCCGGATTCTTCATGCCCAACTTTTCGGACTCGGCGGCAAGAAAGTGCCGCGCCAGCAGCTCAATGTCTCGACCGCGCATTCGCAGCGGCGGCAGGTGAATCGGGATCATCCGAAGGCGATAGAGGAGGTCGTCGCGAAAGGCGTTTTTTGCTGCCAACTCTTCAAGATTTTTATTGGAGGCGGCGACGATTCTAACATCGCACTGGATTTCGCGCTCGGAGCCGACAGGGCGAATTCTGTGATCGTCCAGAACGCGCAGCAGTCGCGCCTGCATGTCCGGGGGAAGTTCGCTGATTTCGTCAAGGAAGAGCGTTCCTTCAGCCGCCAGCAAAAACAGACCTCGTCGCTCCCGACCGGCGCCGGTAAACGCCCCCTTTTCATGTCCGAACAACTCGCTCTCAAATAGATCCTTCGGGATGGCGCTGCAGTTGAGGGCGATGAAAGGTCCCGCTGATCTTTTTGACAGGGCGTGAATTCCACGGGCGACAACTTCTTTGCCCGTGCCTGTTTCCCCTTCGATCAGCACCGTCACGTCCGTGGGCGCGACGCGTCCGATCAAGGCCGTCATCAACCTGACAGCCTCGCAATCTCCCACCAGTCCGGGCAGAGCCAGCTTCGGCTCATCGATGATTTCCTCGCTTTTTTCGGATTGCAGAACGATGTCCGTTTCGCCGAGTCGGATGGTTTGCCCATCGGCCACATCGGAGATTGTCAGCTTTTGGCCGCTTATGAAAACGCCGTTTCGACTGCCGAGGTCCTCCACGGTAACTTGCCCCTGCACGGCGATTAGGGCCATATGGCGACCTGAAACATAGACGTCATTGAGGACGATGTCGCAGGAGGAATCCTTGCCGAAAACGCTTCTCCCTTCAGGCAGGGAAAGGAGTTTTTCCGGTCCACCCTGAGGTGATTTGATAATCAGGGTGACAGACCGCGTGACCAGAGTGCGGCTGCCTGAGTCGTAATGCAGTTTTTTTGTGGGTCCTCTGGTGCGCCTTTTGAATGCCACGGGCGTCAGTTCGTAGGGTCCAAGCCTGTCATTATCTCCTACGCCGATAGTCCTGGTCTTGACCTTCGTGCGATTTGTTGCGTTGCTGAAAACGGTTATTTCCACTCCATCTTCATGGCTTACCAGGCGCCAAAGAGTTCCTTTTTCGACTCCGGGCAAACAGATATCAGCCTCGTCGCCGGCTCCGACGATGAGGCCGGAGGGCGGCAGGCTGATGGAAACGATGTTTTTCCCCTGTTCTTTTATTTCAACCCTATTTGCCATTGTAATGTAATCGTTCCCCAGCGAGTGAACCAATATTTCATCATTTTCTTTTCACCTTTGTTTGTCAAAGGTTTGCTTTCCACGCCGCCGGATTCTTTGCCTCACGCCGCGAAGCACGAGCACGGCAATGCTGGTGTATTTTTATCCAGGCCATCGAGACGCCAACTGCCGGAGAATGCTTTTTTTGGCAATGCGACTACTCTTTCCCAAAAGGGATGAAAGTAAACAACATTAGCAACAAAACCAACAATTATTTTTGAAAAAATACCTAAGAAACTACTTGAATAAATATTTGTATCTTGCTAGAATGCAGGTGTTTTATCGTTCAAGAGACAAAAAAGGGCGACCCCCTTTGATTGGAGGCTTCTATGAAATCGCGCATGGTCAGTTTACTTCTGGCGGCATTGTTGTCGATTTTCACTGTTTGCGTCGTTGCATCCTGCAACAGCAGCGGCGACGACGATGATGATGACGGCGTCAGTTACGGAGAGGACATTCACGGCACTTATACCGCGCAGATGACATACGATGTGGATACCTGCTCGGTCGGCAACGAAGACAATGATCCCGTGGAATGGATTATCGAAATTGAGCAAAGCGACGATCTGTCGGTGGCCTGGGTCAGATACCAGGAAGTTGGCTCCGGCGATATGCAGGAATTGTTCAAAGGCACTGTATATGGAAACGTCGTCATCAAGGCCGGCATCGACACGCGAGGCGTTGGCGCCGACTGCGCGAAGATCAACGTTGAGGATTTGCAGATCCGCGTTGATGTTGAGAATAAATCCGTTTACGGGAATATCTCCAAAGACATCTTCTATCAGGGCGCCGGCTGCGACTCGTCAACAATCGATTGTTTCTACGAGCAGAGTTTTTCGACGGGTGAGTGAGCGGTCGTCAGGGGATTTGAAAAGGTTTCTCTTGACACGCTTTGCGCGTGTCGCGTTTAATTGCCGCGGTGATAACCAGCGCAAGGATTTAGATAGTTCCAAACAATCCTTCTATCCAAAAGAGGAAATCGGAATATGCCGTGGCTCAAATTTCTGACCTGGGTGTTTTGCCTTTCATTCATTGCCGGCTCTTTTGTATTGACCGCGTGCGGGGGCGCTGAAGACGACGGGGAAGACGAGGATGACGAATCCGACGACGATACCGAGCCGGAGGAGGCGACATCGCAGGAGTGTGTCGATGCCATGACCCGACTTTTCGGCGAGGACGGATGTGCGAATCCCGGTGAATATCCGTATTACAGCGATGAAAATATTCAAGGTTCCTGCGATCAGGATTTCGGGGTTGCCGCGCAGTCCGAATGTCATAAAGCGGCTTATGCGAATTTTGTCGCGTGCATGGAGCAAATAGATTGCGCCGATGCGCATGACAGCTACCAGGTTTGGACGGATTGTGGAATCGACTTCGGCGACGCCATCAATATCTGCGATTGCCCGCCGGACGGCATTTGCTAGATTCCATCGAAATTCCATTTATCCCCAAAGAAGTTATCGCTTTTTATGCCTCTGAATAGTTGGCATCGGGCTTGACACCTCTTTTTCCCGAGTGATACAGTCCGCCCGCTTTTTGTCATCGAGTTCTAACATTTTTGCTTCGGTGGAGCGGCCAATGAGGCGCATTGCGGTTATATCAGCGGTTACTTTGCTCGCTTTGATTCCTTTGGCGGCCAATGCCGATCTTTATCCGGTTCTCGGAGCCTCTGTGGAGTATTTCTGGCCTTCCGAGACAGAGATGTACGGCTCGCGCATGGCGTCGAACTCATGGGGCGAAGACATCAAAGGCATCAGTTATTCACACGGGACCGACCGGAACCAGTTCTTCACACCGAGCCGGTTTGATCGAGTTTTCAGTCCGGGGCTGACGCAGAGCGTCGCCTGGGATTTCGGGCTGTCCGTGGAACTGGCCGAAAGGTGGCTGTGGCTGATATGGGCGCCCAACCGTGATGTGGACATCGTATATAGCCGGACAATGGTTCCAATAACGATCACCCCAAGTTGGACCTTTAATAAAGGAGGCAACTTCAGGCCGATTATCGGCGCCGGTATTGGATATTGTTACGTCAACACGAACATCGCCGGTCAGGACCTTTACGACCAGCGCAGAAATGACAACTACAATCGAGAGGGCAGCCCTGAACCCGGCGATTCGGGCGACGCGAATGTTCCTGAACAAAGATTGTTTCTGAGAGGGTCTCGGGAGTTTTCTCGTGAAGCCTGGGTTCCTGAGGCGCACGCGATGGCGGGCTTGGAACTGGGAATCAATGACCAGTTATCCGTGACCGGGCAGGTGCGCTGGTCCGCAATGATGATGGAAACCATAGACATCGTTCGCGTCAGCGAGGGCAGTTCCGACAACTGGCGTTGGGAAGAGCAGAAAATAAAAGGAAATGCCGGAGGTTTCCACGGGACTATCGGAATCACTTACGCTTTTTAACCGGGTTGTGAAATCGACTGATTTTCTATATGAAGAACATTGCCTTGGAAACGATGATAAACACCGTGAGGCCTTTTGGAGGAAGTGAATGAGGATATTTTTCCTTTCAGTGATGATGCTGGTTATTTTGTCTTTATTTTCGCCGGTTGCCATGGCCGCCGATGAAACTCAGGAAGAGGGCGGCGTGGCCTTCGATCTGTCGGGATATTACCGCGTTCGTTACGACAACACATTCAATTTGGGTTGGCGTTTCAACGAGGAATACGAAGACGGAGATGATAACGAGAACAGCGATTGGTGGTCCTACTTCGATCAAAGGGCCTTGCTGCTTCCCGTTATCCGCGTCAACGAGAACATCGTACTCAAAGCGCAGGTGGACGCCTTGCGCAATGTCATGTTTGGACAAAACACCCAGGCCACCGTTCCCATGGCGGTTGTCGAGCGCAATCCGGCCGATACAGAGAAAATTGAAACCGTCGAATTTGATGCTGAGAAACTGGACAGAGGAAATGTCTTTTCTCAAAGCGCTTCGGCCAATCAGAGCATTGAAGGCGACGGAGCGGCTCGCGGAGAAGTCGATCCGATCCAACTGACGCGATTGTGGGCGGAAGTCATGCTGCCTATCGGCTTCGTGCGCTTCGGTCGCATGAGTTCCAATTTCGGCATGGGGATTTTTTCCAATTCCGGCCTGCCGAAAAAGACCGCCTTCGGATACGAAGGGCTCGACAGCAATTACGGCGACACTTACGACCGCCTCATGTTTGGAACGCGAGTCGGTAAACACTACATTCCGGTTGTGATTTACGACCGCGTGGTGGAAGGCGATTTCAAGACCGGCGACAAAGATGTTCACCAGTACGTCTTCGCGCAGTACCTTCGGGATATCGAGTTCGGCGACCGCAATGCGTTCAACGGCGGGCTATATCTGATGCACCGCACGCAGCAGTCCACTAACGCGCGCATCTTCGCCTACGACCTGTGGTTGAAGATGGAGGTCGGCGGTTTCACTATCGAGAATGAAGTGGTCGCCCTGCAGGGTTCCTTCAACCAGATTCCAACCAGCACCATTGATGATCTGATAGAATCCGGATTGCCCACGGGCGAAGGCGGCGGGAAAATCGAAGTTGACGCCTACATTGATGCATTCCGCGCGAATTACAAAATGAAAAAATGGGGCGCCGGCGTTGAGTACGGTTTCTCCAGTCCATCGGATCCTGATCCCGAGCGCGAGTTCGACGCGGACGCCGCGGCCGCCATTGCCGTCGCCGCGACGCAAAAAGACGCCGACGAAGACGGCAGCGAAGCTTCCATAGAATTTATCAACGCCGTGGTGGAAAACCAGGCGGCATTCGGCAAGAAAGTGTACAGTTTCTACTTTGACTCGGATTATGACGTCGATCTGATTATTTGGGAAACCCTCATGGGCGGTCGCGTGGAAAACGGCATGTACGGAAAAGTCTCCGGCTACCTTCAGCCTATTGAGGAATTGCGGATTCAATTTGATGTGATCAACAGCTATATCAATGAGTCCCATAAGGGCATGGACGGAAAGGACGCCTCCCACGACCTGGGTTGGGAAGTCGATGTCGATGTTTCCAGTCTCGCTTACGGGCACTTCTTCACAGGCGTCCAGTTCGGCTACGCATTTTTGGGCGATTATTTTTCCGACATGTACGACGGTTCGGAGAACATCTTTACCATGCAGATGCGAACAGGAATCACCTTTTAAAAACAGCCAAAGATGCTGGCTGTTTTCAGGGTCAAGGGCTTAGGGTTTGGGGTTATGAAGGGGTGAGCAAAAAAGGTTGGATAAGCGATAATTTGGGTAACTTGCTTGTCGGGATAATCGGTGCTGTATGCGATGCTTTCCTACTCTTCCAAGAAATAATCCGAATCAATTTTTTTAATCTCGAAAGTGTTTTCCAAGGTGACGCCCAAGCTAAAATCGATCATTAGTTGAGCAAATTGATCGCCGTCAATTAGAATGATCTTGTTTTCAATATCTTTAGCATAGTCTAATGCCTTCTGGGAAAACCTGGATGTGGTGATGAAGACGCCCTTACGCGATCGCTTGCCCTGTAATGCACCGGCAAACTTCTGAATTTCCGGGCGGCTAACCGTGTGGTCCTTGTCCCACCTTTTTGCCTGAATGTAGATGATGTCCAATCCGAGGCGGTCTTGCTTGATAACGCCGTCGATTCCTTCATCACTGACTTTGCCGATGGCTTGCCCTGCGTCTTTTATCGTGCCGCCGTATCCCATTTTCACAAGCAGTTCAACAACGACATTTTCAAAAAATGTTGGCGAACTGGAAAGAACTTGGTCAAGAATTTCATCGGCCAAGGTTTTCCGAATATCCTGGTAGGATTCTCCAATCTGCTCAATAGGAGTTTTTTCCGCATCGTTATCAACACTCGCGATATTTTCCGTTACGCCCCCTCCTTTTGCTCCTGGTTTTTTCGAACGGAATTTTTGGAACGAGGGGAAACGCATGAGATATTTTATGTTAATGCGTTCCGGGTTTTCTTTTACAACCTGAAGGCCCTGTTCTGTGATTAAAAAAACTCCTCGCCTGATGTTTTCAACAAGCTTTGCTCTACTCAAATAGGCTTTTGTCCAAGCAACACGATTGGAGAAGGTGGACATCTTTCCGCTTGGAAGTTTTTCACTCAGTTCGTCTTTGGTGAGGTTGAAATGTTCGGCTAAAAGTTGCCGTGTTTCGGGCATTGTGTATTCCCGTCCATCGACTATCGTTTTCAAAAAGGGCATCATAATTGATTGAAAATCGGGAATCGCCATCTGTTTCTCCTGCAAATTATTTGTAAAAAACCAAGGGATAATATCTACCACAAGGAACAGGAACAAGTCTATTAGCCATGGACCCTTGAGCGTGCAAATAAAATAAGTGCTAATTCACGCATGCCTCCTCAAAGCCCGCAGGGCGGTACAATAATAGCCGGCAGCGTTAGCTGCCGGGACGCCTTGTCACTCTCAAATTACACGAACTCCGAAGGAGTGTCACATCCATTTTAGACGATGCCTCGATCTTGGGAAAATGTTTGCTGAAAAACAGTTGAATTAGACTCCATACCCTAAACCCTGACCCCTAGCCCCTTTGCCCGGATGTTTGCATCCTGACTTTTCTTTTCAATAAAATGGACCTTTTACGCATTCGTGTGTATGTTTTCTTTCGTCAAAGGGTATTGCAAGCCCTGAAAAGTTGATGAAGGAGCGGCGAATGAGATTCGGCAATTTCCATAACATTTTTGTCGTAGCGCTTATGGCGGCGACGTTATTTTTCGCGGCGGGCGCGGGTAATCCAGCCCTTGCCGAAGACCAGGCAGGCTCTGGCGCAAAAATGGAAAAAGTGGATGAGTCGGATAATTCGCCTCTGCTTGTCGGCGCCGCGCGCATTGACATCACGCCGAGCAAGTCTGTCATCATGGGCGGCTACGGCGTATGTGCTTTTTCCAAGGCGCTTTGCCGCTGGTCCAAAGGCGTACACGATCCGATCTATGCAACAGCCATATATTTTGAAAAGCGCGATGAAGCTTTTGTTCTGATCGAGGCTGATCTCGTCGGGCTCGTGCAGACAGACATCATAAAAATCCAGAGCCTTGTTTCAGAGCGGACGCACCTGCTGCCGACCAGGGTGATCGTTGCTGCGACGCACACGCATTCCAGCCCCGATACCGTCGGCCTGTGGGGTTCCATCCTTCCGCCCGACTCGGGAAGGGATGAAGGCTATATCGAAATGATCATTGCCAAAGCTGCCGTTGTCGCCGCGCAAGCCAAGGGATCGGCTCGGCCCGCGCGGCTGTTTTACGCTGTCGGTGAGCAGGCTGACCTGCACCGCAATACCTACGACGATAAGACCAGCAATTTTTATATCGACCACACGATCACGGTGCTCAAGGCGGCTGATAAAAATGGCCGCGTCATCGCCACCTTGACGAACTGGGGCTGCCATCCAACGACTGAAGGAATGAAAACGCGCCTCATTTCATCGGATTGGGTGGGAGCTTTTTATAAGGATATGGCTGCGCACGAGTCCGGCGTGCACATGTTCGTCAACGGCTCCATCGGCGCCGCCATCCAGCCCAATGACAATTGGAAACGCAAAAATCTCGAAGGCGATGGAGAAAATTTCCGATGGGCGGGTCTCCTGGGGACGACCCTGTCGGCGCAGGTGCGCGAAATGATGAAGGAAATGGAAGAAGCTCGTTTCGATCACATGACCGTTCAATACACCGAAGCATCCATTCCCATGATGAACGGTATTTATCGCTTCGGGAGCAACCTTGGGCTTTTGAATCTGCCGGTGCCGAAAGTGGGCGAGCCTCTGAATTTCAGGATTGCGTCGATGACGATGGGGCCATTGCGTTTTGGAACGATGCCCGGAGAAATTTCACCGCAGATTGGCGATGGCATTAGAAAACGAATGGGCGGCAAGGCGCAAATCCTCATCGGCCTGGGGCAGGACTGGTTCGGGTATGTCCTCGACCGGGAGCAGTATGAAAATGAATTGTATTCCTATGAGAAAATGCTGAGCCCCGGTCCCGACTTCGCCGAAGCGATCTATGGCGTTTACGACGAAATGACTTTTCCAAAATAGAATCACATCGCGAATAGAAGTGACGCAGGCAATGCGACGCACGCAGCGGTCAGTGATGATTGTGGGAGCGGTTTTGTTCTCGTGAATGTAGGAGCGACATTCCTGTCGCGACCTTGGCTGCGATGTCGATCAGTCACGACAAGAATGTCGTTCCTACAGAAAATTCCCTAAATGGAAGCCAGGCGAGCCATCTCGGGGTTTTCGTCTTTGATCCTGTTTTTGTCATCGACGAAAATGAGCTTCGGCTCGTGCTTTTTCGCTTCGGCGTCTTCCATCTCGAACCAGGACCCGATGATGATCATGTCGCCGACGGAAACCAGGCGGGCAGCCGCGCCGTTCACGCAGATACAGCCCGAACCCCTTTTCTCAGGAAGGGCGTAGGTTTCAAATCGTTGGCCGTTTGTAATGTCCCACACAGCCACTTTTTCAAAGGTCAGGATATCCGCCGCCTCCAAAAGGGTTCTGTCTATGGCGATGGAGCCTTCGTAATTGAGATCGGCTCGCGTGACGGTGGCGCGGTGAATCTTGCTGTTTAGCATCGTGCGCTTCATTTTATTAACCTCCATATCGGCTCAGCACCGGCGCGGGGCCGGTTGCCTGCACCCACGGAATATTAGCGGGGTTTTTTGTGCCCCAAAAGAACAGTGTTGTCAATAAGCCGCGCAACACTAAATTTCATTGCCATGGCCAAAAGCGAAGGTCCGGCAATATTTTTCTCGATGAGCTTCAAATCGGGGATCGACCTGATCTCAACGTAATCGAGTTTTGCCAGTGAAGCCTTTTGCAACTCTTTTTTCACTCCATCGAGGATCACGCCCACGCTTCTTATATCTCTTTCGACCATTTCACGGGCATCCTTGAGCGATTTCGACAAGTGGACGGCTTGCCGTCTCTCCTCCGTGGTAAGATAAACATTGCGGCTGCTCATGGCCAGGCCATCAGGCTCGCGAAAAGTTTCCTCCGGCACAACCTCAAGGTCCATGTTCATGTCCTGAACCATGCGGTCCACCACAAGGTATTGCTGATAGTCCTTGGCCCCGAAGACGGCATAATGCGGTTTGACGATGTTGAAAAGCTTCGCGCACACCGTCGCCACGCCCTTGAAGTGGATCGGGCGGTCGATCCCGCACATCACCTTTTGAAGGTGCGTGACTTGCACCTCTGTCTGAAAACCGTCCGGGTACATGGATTTTGCGTCGGGATAATAAATAATATCCGTTCCCCGCTCCTTTGCCAGGCGCTCATCACGCTCGAAATCACGGGGGTAGCACTCCAGGTCCTCGCCGGCGGCAAACTGCGTGGGATTGACGAAAATCGACAGGACGATCACATCCGACAATTTCCGCGCTCTGTCGAGAAGCGCCATGTGTCCCGCATGCAAATATCCCATCGTGGGAACGAATCCGATGCTTTTTCCCGCGGCTCGGATTCGATCCGCTTCGCGCTTCATTTCCTGGGGAGTTTTTATAATTTTCATGTGAGTCCTCACCTCGAAAAAGAGCTAATTTTTGTCATTTCGACCGGAACGACAAGGTTTGAACTTCTCTTTTAGGTTTCAAATGACAACCAAATTCAAAGGCGAAAAATTCTTTGAAATGTTTCCGCTCATTTTGAATCAAACTTATTTCCTAATGGGCTAGCTGTTTGAGCCAAGGGGAATGAAATGCTTGGTGCCGCGCTCGTGCGTTTCGATTTCGTGCAGCAGCGCGTCGAAGTCTTCGGCGCTGTTGACGAAGTCAAAATCCGATGTGTTCACCACGAGCAGGGGCGTTTCATCATAGGCGAAGAAAAACTTGCTGTAGGCATTGGTCAAGGCCGCGAGATATTCCGGCGACAGGCGTTTTTCGTAAGGGATATTGCGCGTGCGGATGCGTTTCAAAAGAACCTTGGGATGGGCCACGAGGAATACAACCAAGTCCGGCTTGGCGATTTCAGGTTCGAGGATGCGAAAAACGCGTTGGTACAACGCCAGTTCGTGCTCTGTCAGGTTGAGGGCCGCGAATATTTTATCTTTGGCAAACAGATAATCGCTGATGGTATAGCGCTTGAACAGATCCTGCTGCAGCAGATCTTTTTGCTGCTGGTATCGGGAAAGCAAAAAGAAAAGCTGCGTCTGAAAGGCGTATTTTCGCGAGTCCTTGTAAAAACCTTCGAGAAATGGATTTTCAGCGGCCTGCTCCAGGACAAGACGCGCGCCGAGTCTTTCGCCGAGCATCTTGGAAAGGCTCGTTTTCCCGACGCCGATGGGACCTTCCGCAACGATGTATCTCGGTTTTGCCATTCGCTTTTTCGACCTTGCGGGATTGTCGTATTCGTCCTGTTTTTCATCAATAACATGATCATGCTAGCCAATCTTGAAAGGTCGGGCAAGGTGGCGTGATGTTGAAAACGCTATTTAGGAAAAAAAAGCCGCGAGCGTCATTTTGGCCGACTTGCTTTCCACGTCGCGACAGTTAAGCTGATTTCGGTACTGAATATGCGCCGCAAAACAAAGGATGCTGGGCAGCCAATGAAACGACTATTATTTTTTGCGTTGTTCATTTTGACATTTAACGCGGCGCAGGCATTCGCTGAGGCCGCATCCCGGGAAATTCTGGTTCCGGAAAGTCCGGTCATTGAGATTGTTGTCGCCGGGGACGTTGTGGTTTCACCGGGGGACAGCGGAAAAATCACGATTTCCGGATCGCTCACGAGCCGCGCGAATAACAAAACGGCAACCAAAGACCCTATCAAGCTCAAAGCGACAGAGGCGGGAGCGAAAATCGAGACGGATCATTTTTCGCAAAAGAAATTCGTCGCTAACACGCGGATTCTCATTCCGGCGGACGCCGCATTGCTCATCAAGATCGCCGGCGGAACTCTGAAGCTGGAAAAGATTGAGGGCGACCTAAAAATTCGGCAGAGGGGCGGAACGGTCACAATCAACAGGCATCGAGGCGATATCAAAGTCGAAATGTCGAAAGGCAAACTGGATATTTCCGAATATCTGGGCGAGGGCCGCAGCGTGGTTGTCGAGGGGAAAAAGGGAGATGTGTCGGCGTCCATCGGAGCGGTGGAGGTTGGTCCGGGCCGCATCGAAATGAAAAAGGGCAATATCCGCTTTCAAATAGATCACGGCACGAAAGTCGCTGTTCACGCGCGCATCACCAAGCGGGGCGTGGTCAAATCCGACGAAGCCGTTACACGCACCGATCCGGCAACCGCCTACTTCACCGCCAACGACGGAAGCAGTTTATGGGAACTTAGCTGTAGAGAAGGCACGATCAATTTAGTCGTTCCAAGCCATAAAAAATAGACCCTTCACACTACGCGTTAATTTCTGCTATTATCCGGTGCCCGATAGCCACAGGCGGGTAGCTCAGTTGGTAGAGCAACGGCCTTACACGCCGTGGGTCGCAGGTTCGAGCCCTGTTCCGCCTATAGTCGTTTCACCTCTCAAGATGAAAGAAACCGCAAATCGGCTCATGCGCATCGAAGTTTTCACAAGCGGCATCCTGAAAACCAACAGCTACGTCGTCGGCGCCGATACCAGCCGAGAGGTTATCGTTATCGATCCGGCGGGGAAAACGCGCCCCATCATTGAATACATCAACCGCGAAAAGCTCGAAGTCAGCGCCATCGTCAACACGCATGGCCATTGGGATCACATCAGCGGCAATAGCGCGCTCAAGGCGGCGACGGGCGCTCCGGTGTGCGTGCATGAGATGGACGGCACGAAGCTGGGCGGCATAAGTCCCTGGGCGCTACTGTTTAGAGGACGTCCGCGCTGGTCTCCGCCCGCCGATCGCGTGCTCGTGGAAGGAGATGACGTTGCGGCCGGAAATTATCGATTCGAAGTTATCCATACGCCGGGGCATTCGCCGGGGAGCATCTGTCTAAAATATAAAAAATTCCTTTTCACCGGCGATACTCTTTTTGCCGGGGGCGTCGGTAGAACCAAAAACGGTCGCGAGGGGTGGAAAGTGATTTCCGAAAGCATTCAGAAAAAACTGTTCATCCTGTCCGACGACATTGCCTGTTATCCCGGTCACGGCCCCAGGACGACCATCGAAAGAGAGCGCAAAGGCAATATCTTTGTTCGCTTCAGTCAGGAACAGATTGAACAGTGGCTCTTGCAGGCGCCCAGGAGACCAAAGCGCGAAGTTGAAAAGGAAGGCGAATGAAAATCTACAATTTTACGTTCGCAATCGGAGCCGGAGTTTGATCGACAAAAAGCCGAATAACAAGCCGCAGGTGGTGCGCCCCCGCTCCTTTACCACGCTTGTGCTGATGGTATGCGCTGCGCTGGCTGTCATTTACTACGTCTCACAACGCACCGGAGATCCCAACGCCAGGATGCTTCGCGACGTTTTTGGTCTTATTGACGAGTTTTATCTTGTCGCAACGGATCGTGAAGCCTTGATGACCGATGCATTTACGGGCATGGCGAAAACCCTCATTCCGAAGCCGGAGACAAAAACCCCATCCGCCGATGACGACACTATGGATGACGATGATTCAGCCGGAGCAGGCGATGATGATTCGGCCACTGCGGATGGCGACGCAAAGGCCGGGGATTCGGTCAGCAACGGCGGTGAGAAAGCGCTGTCCGACGAGCCGGAAAAGCAATACGACGAAGTTTCTCTATTGAACATGATGAAGGAAATGAAAAGCCAGCAGGAATCGCTGGAAAACGCGGCTGATCTGCCGCCGAGTCCTCTGACCGTCGTTGCGAAAGACGGAGAAATTACGCTGACGATAAATGACCAATCCATGACCATTGCCGTGGTCGACGACCGAAACCAAGCCGTCGATGCCTACATGCGCGGTTATCGTTTCGTCATGCGAAACATAGAGGGCGACGCAGGCGACAAACTCTTTTATAAATCGCTGGAATACATGACCAGGAAGCTGGACCCGCACTCGGGATTTCTGCCGCCCGTGCAGTATGACAACATCCAGGCGGAAACGCAGGGACATTTCGGCGGCGTGGGCATTGAGGTCGGCATTCGCGGCGACATGCTGACGGTCGTCGCGCCCATTGAAGGAACGCCGGCGTTTAGGGCGAAGCTTGCGCCCATGGATCGCATCGTGGCCGTGGAAGGCAAAACGACAATCGGTATGTCCCTGTACGAAGCGGTCAACTTGATTCGCGGCGAAATCGGCACCCCGGTGGTCCTGACGATCCGCAGGGTCGGCATCGACGATTTCGATGTGAAACTCATTCGTAGCGACATACCGGTCAATACGATAAAAGCGATTTGGCAAGATGGAAACGTTGCATGGGTGCGAATATTTTCATTCAATCAATCGACAGCCGATGATCTTAAAAGCTCCCTGAAATCCTTCGAGTCGGAGCACGGCGACATCCGGGGTCTGATTCTGGATCTGCGATTCAATCCGGGAGGTCTTCTCGATCAGGCCGTCGCGGTGTCGGACATGTTCCTGGAATCGGGCATGATTGTAAATACGCTCGGGCGCGGTCGCCTCCGGGAAAGCGAAAGTTTCGCCGCATCACCGGGGACGCGTGGCGGCGTTCCCATTATCGTGCTGGTCAATAACGGGTCCGCCAGCGCCTCGGAGATCGTTGCCGGTGCTCTGCAGGATCATGAGAGGGCACTGGTTGTTGGAACGCGGACCTTCGGCAAGGGAAGCGTGCAAAGCATCTTCCGACTGCCCGACAACGCCGGTCTGCGCCTGACGACGGCTCTTTACTATACTCCCAGCGGTCGCTCTATTCAGGCCTCGGGTATTACTCCCGACGTTCACATTCGTTTTCCCGAACTTGAAGAGCAACTCGCCGCCCTGCACTCGGAGTCAGCATTCAAAGGACAGATCAAAAGCAATATGACCGTCCAGGAAGTTCCTGATGTGGAAATTGACGGGAAAGTTCTTCACGAATTTTATCAGAAGACAGGAAAAATTGTGGAAGATGAATTTCAGCCGGAAAAAAACGACTGGCTATTGGTCTTCGCCGTGGAAATCCTTCAGGGAAAGGATATTTCCGTTCCGGGAATGACAGCGCACGCCGACAGCATCCTAAAGACTCTGAAATAGATTAAATTAGGGTGGCTGATAAAAATTGAATAAGGCACCGCGAAAATTGGCGACCGTACGAATTTAAAGATTTGATTTTTTACTCAAAATTGCCTGCTCATTGTCGTATCTTCAGCAAAAGCATCAGATGGGACTGGACATTCGCGGCAACGAAACCGAGCCGCGAACGGAAAATCGCCGTTAGGCGATGAGTGAGCGGGTGGTTGTTTTTTCCCCCTTACCAAAGCTCATGGCGTGTGCCATAATCCGCACTGGATGATAAGGATCACCCTCGTGCGACGGTGAATTAAATAATTATATGGAGCGTCAAATGGAAAAAGAAAAATCTCTTCGCTATCACTCTGAAGGACGACCGGGCAAAATCGAAGTCATTCCGACCAAGCCATGCGTCACGCAGGAAGACCTCTCGCTAGCCTACACGCCGGGCGTTGCGATCCCCTGCCTGGAAATAGAAAAAAATCCCCAGGATGCCTATAAGTACACGAACCGCGGAAATCTGGTTGCTGTTATTACAGACGGCACGGCGGTTCTGGGACTGGGCAACATTGGCGCGTTGGCCTCAAAGCCGGTCATGGAAGGCAAGGGCGTTCTGTTCAAGCGCTTCGCCGATGTGGATGTTTTCGACATCGAGATGAACTCGGGTGATTCGGACAAGTTCATTGAGGCCGTGAAGTTGATGGAGCCGACATTCGGCGGCATCAACCTGGAGGACATCAAGGCCCCGCAGTGTTTTTACATTGAGGAACGTCTCAAAAAAGAAATGGGCATCGCTGTCTTTCACGATGACCAACATGGAACGGCGATCATCACCGGAGCGGCGCTGATGAACGCGATGGAAGTTACAGGGAAAAAGATTGGCGATATCAAAATGGTCGTCAACGGTGCCGGCGCCGCCGGCATCGCCTGCGTGAAACTCTATTGCCGACTCGGCATCAACAAAGACAACATCATCATGTGCGACTCCAAGGGCGTGATCTACAAAGGACGCGCCGAAGGCATGAACCCCTACAAAGAGGAGTTCGCCGTCGACACGAAGGCGCGGACCCTTGCCGAGGCCATGAACGGCGCCGATTTGTTTCTCGGGCTTTCCGTCGCCGGAGCCTTGAAACCGGAGATGCTCAAAAGTATGGCCGATCGTCCCATCGTTTTTTCTCTGGCCAATCCAATGCCGGAAATCATGCCCGAGGAGGCAAAGGCTGCGCGCCCCGACGTGTTGATAGCCACCGGTCGAAGCGATTATCCGAACCAGGTCAACAACGTGCTCGGTTTCCCCTTCATCTTCCGTGGAGCTTTGGATGTCAGAGCCAGCGACATCAACGAGGAAATGAAAATGGCGGCCTCCGAGCAGATTGCGAAGCTGGCGCGCGAAAAAGAGATTCCCGATTCCGTGAAACGCGCCTATCAAAACCGCGATTTCACTTTCGGTCCCCAATATCTCATCCCGACGCCCTTTGATCCCCGAGTGGTTCTCTGGGTCGCTCCGGCGGTGGCGCAGGCCGCCGTGGATACCGGCGTGGCCCGCGTGGATTCCTTTGACAAGGAAAAATATCTGGATGAACTCAAAGCCCGGATGGAACGCGTTACGCTAAAATCCTGAGCTTCGAAACATCGCAGTGGGTCATTCAAGGAACCGCTAATGGACTCTAATGAACGCGAGTTGCTCTAAAAGAAGCGGTCCTTGGGGTGGTTGACTGTGCCATGGACGTTTTGAATCATCAATTTCAAGCGAGCCAAGCTGGAATGGAAACGAATTGTATTGAAAAACAAAAACCGTAAATAAGTTTAACTTTTAAGCGTCTCTTCGCGTTTATTAGCGGTTGAAAGAAATGGGAAATGCTTTTCACAAATAGTGCAATTTTTCTCATTGCGCAGCCGCTTGTGAGCAAAATTATGCGGCAAAAAACTTCTGGATTCATTTGTGGCTACCGTTTATACTGGCCGGGTGACAATTGGATTTCGGATTGAAACGCGCAAAGTATTTTGCGCCCAAATCACTTGCGGGAGGTTTTATGTTTAGCAGATCCCACACCCTGTTCATCTTGTTGATTATAGTGAGCGCATTCGTCCTGGGCGGCTGCGATGTCTTCGAAGACGTGCAAGACTCCGTCACGGATTCGATTAACGATTCCGCCAGGCAAAGGCAAAATTTCGAATTGCGCATGGACCCCTTGCCTGTCGGCGTGCCGGAAGAATTTCTCGCGTATATCCCGGAGGACGTTCGCGCCGAGTACGAAGCATTACTCGCCGAATACAGGGAAAATGGCGAACCGGCGGATATCGACACGCTGCTGGAGATGTTTGACGATTATATCCAGATGGCCGCCGATGAATTCGGCCAGGAGTACGTGGATATGATCATCGGAGCGCTGCATGGGAAGTTCTGCCTTCCAATAGCGCAGAGCATCGACGATTATATGGTCGACGAATCCTGGTGGTCGGATGCCAAGAGCCATCTTGAGGAAGTCGAGATTTCCGAGATGAATTATAAGGTGAAAAGCAACGCTTCCACAGCGCACATTCATTTCAACTTCTACCTGACTGACTCCGCGGACTGGGAGCAGATCACCGCCGCCGAAATTTTTGGCGTCACCGACTGGATTTCCGCAGGCGAGAATGTGGATTGGACTCCTCTTATTGTGGAGGCCGACGCTTATGCGCGTATGGAAAATCTGATGCTCCATCCCTCCACGGATTTTTCAGTTTGCGTGACGATTCCTGAGATTGAAGAGGGTGCCGCGGACCTCCTGATGATAAGCCAGGAAGTACAGATTGAGCTCAGCGGAATCGTTACATTTGTGCCTCTTTAGATATTGAGCCAATGAAATTCACCGCGCGTTGCGATGCGCGGTTGCAAAACCAAAAAGCCTCGTCGGCAACACCGGCGAGGCTTTTTTTACGTTTCCCATTGGAGATGTTTTTTTAAGAGGGCGCTAAAAATCAATCAATTAATTGGCCATCGAAGCGCCAGAATTTCGCGTCGCGCATGCTCAATCCCAGGAGTTGCGTGCCGAAAGGTCCCAGTCGGACCACGCTGAGAGAGGCGTTGGCGACGTCGAAGAGAAAGAAGTGCTTTGAAAGGTTCATGTCCAAAAGTAGGCATAAGGCGGTGCGAATGACTCCGCCGTGGCAGACGCACAGGATGTGCTGACCTTCGTGTTCCGCAATGATCTTATCGAAAACAACCCCGCGCACGCGCTGCGCCATTTCCGCCAGGCTCTCGCCGCCTCCGGGTCGCGTGTGCAAAGGGTCTTTCCGGAATTTCTTGAACATATCGGGCTGGCTTTTTACCAAATCCCGATAGTCCTTGTCCTCCCAGTCGCCGTAGTCCTGCTCACGCAGATCGTCAAGGCGCTTGGCTGTTGGTTTTCGCCCTTCGCAGATGATGTTGCAGGTGTCGTATGCCCGCGACAGCGTGCTCGTGTATGCGGCGTCGAAATGCACATCCCTTGTTATCTTTGCCAGGCTCCGGGCTTGTTCGATGCCAAGCTCGGTTAAGGGACTTTCCGACTGCCCGCCGATGATGGAATCCCGATTGTGAATGGATTGCCCATGCCGGACGAAAAATATGTGTGTCATTTCCTGAGTTTTCAAAAAACAGTCCTTTCATAAGCGATAAATAAACCTGGCGAAGGCGCGGCTTCCACGCGCTAGTTCAAAAGCATTTTAATATTTCCCGCAGAGTCGGTCAAATTCTTCACCATGGCATGCAGTCTGCCATGAATTTAACACCCTGAAGCGGTCCGATCACAAATAATTCTCTTGACAATTCCTGCCTTAGAGTTATGATAATTACAAGAGATGTATTTATAGATACATGAAGCCGAAAGAATAAAGGGAACTGCCATGGGTAAGGAAGTCATTGCGCCAAATATCCGAAGGATTCGGTCGTTTAAGGGATTGACTCAGTCTAAAGTTGCCGAGGATGCCAGAATCAGTATTTCAGCATATCGAAAGATCGAAATCGGAAAGTCAGTCCCAAGAGCGGACACTCTTCAGGCTATTGCAGGCTCCCTGGGTGTAAATATCCAAAAACTTGTCGCCCCAATTCTAACTCTATCGGAAGTTCGGTTCCGTGCCCTGAAGAAGATGACTGCTCGTGAGCAAATTCTCGTCGATGTGGCGGCATGGCTCCAAAACTATAAGGAATTGGAGGCTCTGCTAGGTAGTGAAGAACTGTATAAGCTGGCAGGAGTAGTTGCTGATCTCCAACAAAATGGCCAGCTTTCGGATGATTCCTTTGAAGCGGCTATTCAGGTTGCCGGTAAGGCGAGAGAAGTTCTTAACGTGCACCCGGGCGAGGTTATTAGGGACATCTGCGGTTTGCTTGAGTCGGCAGGAATCAAAGTGCTTCCATATGATTTCACCAGCGACTCCTTTTTCGGTCTCTCTGTGGGTATTGGAGATGGCGGTCCCGCCATCGTTGTAAACATTAACCGGCGTATGCCTGTTGAGCGATGGATATTCAGCGCCTTTCACGAGTTGGGGCACCTGCTTCTACATATGGACGCGTTCGACGTTAATAAAAGGGTGGAGGATGACGCACAAGAAAAAGAGGCAAATCTGTTTGCCAGCTATTTCCTAATGCCTGATAACCTTTTTAAAAGCGAGTGGAAAAACGCCTATGGCCTCGGCCTAGTTCGAAGGGTTCTGAAAGTCAAACGTATTTTTAAGGTTAGCTATGGAACTGTACTACACCGCCTTATTGAGCATGGTGCAGACAAGTCCATCTGGGCGAAGTACCACTGGCAATTTAAGCAGATAACCGGTCGATCATTGGGAGGGAAAGTTGAGCCGCTTCCCATTGAGCCAAAAGAATTTGCCGAGGTCCGAAGTGCAGACGAAGCGGCCAACTTGTTGCCGGAAGATTTTATTCCCGATCGGCTGTACCGGCTCGTCCGTATTGCCGTTAATAAAGAAGTGATTTCTCTGAGCCGCGCTGCCGAGATTCTAAGGCTGGATCTCTCCGAAATGCGCGAGTTATCAAAATCCTGGGTTGATTGTGAATGAGATGCCAAAAAAATATTTGATCCTTGATGCTAATGTCCTGATCGATTATTTCAAAAGCGATCCTTCGGTCCTCAAGCTTGTGTCCTCACACCTCGGTGAGTTGTTCGTTGCTTTGCCGGTTTTGGAAGAAGTCAAAGAGGCTGACCAGTCTCTTCTGGAGAGTTTTGGACTGGTGGTGGTCGAACCGGAGGTTGATGCTCTACTTGAGGCGGGAATGAAAAAGGGTTCTCTTTCCTTCCAGGATCGCATCTGCATTTTACTGGCAAAAGAAAACGGATGGAGTTGCGTTTCAAATGACAAACCACTGCGGCGGGAATGTGAAGCTGAAGGCATTCCCGTAATGTGGGGCTTGGAGATGATGGTATTGTTGGTAGCGGCAGGCAAGCTCGACCGAAATGCTGCCTTAGAAGTGGCCAACAAAATTCACCAAGCAAATCCCAAATACATTGGAAAGGGGGTAGTCGAAGATTTCAAGATGAAAATTGGGTTCGAGAAAAAATGCAAAAAGTAAAGCCGTGGCGTCAACCACGGCTTCGGGTGAAACCACCCAGCCCGTCCTTGCAGGAGCAAGAGACTGACTATTCTGTAACAACACTGCAAGTTTAGTCCTGTTTTTTCCTCATCGTCAAGGGAAATAGGGTGGATTAACAGTTTGGCTCACGAAAAAGGAGACCATTCATGGCTAAAGGTCCATCAAAAAAACAGGCATCGAAGGCAGGTCGTGTTCTCGCCAAGAATTCGTCTAGCAAGCCGAAGAAAAGCAAAGCTGGATCGATTCTCTCGCAAGTACGGCGCAAAGAGCGGTAAAAAGTCCTCCAGCAACTTGAAAAGGAGGCGAACAATGATTCGTCAAAGAGTTTCATCATCGAATGTGGCGAATGTAGGCTACGATTCTCAATCACTTACTCTTGAAGTCGGATTCCACTTTGGAGGCGTCTATCAATATTACCGTGTTCCGATTAGCGAATACCGTAGACTGGTGGGGGCAGCATCTATTGGATCCTATTTGCACAACCACATCAAGGGTGTCTATTCCTATCGGCGCGTAGCGTAGTCCATTAATGCAGGAAACAGGCGGTGGGCATTTATCTGCCGTCTGTTTTTTTCACTGGCAACGGCCAGTTATGGTTGTCTGAAATGCGTTTTATACTCCGAAAGAACCTTATCCCGGATTGAAATGAATGACCCAATAAGAATTTCGACACAACGAATTCCTCAATTATGGAAAAATGAAGGGGTAATTTAGACAAAATAGGATCCAATTGCAGATTTTTGGTGGAGAACTTCGATAGATGATAATCGTTTTCGCCTATCGAATCAGTCCGAAGAGGAAGGGATCGGTGCTTTGCGGGGCGGTAAATTCCAATATGGCTTCGGCCCAGTCGTTTTTCCCGTTGATGAGCCTGATCCATCCGGCATCGTCGCTGCTCGATCCATAATGAATCACCTGCATTTCAGGAATGTTGTCCTCGTCGAAATCCCAGAGGCTTCCGCGAAACGCGGCGCCGGCAATGAAATCGGTGTCGAAAGCGATGGAGGGCCCCAGATCATCGAACACGGCAATGCGATGATGATAATATAGGTCAGCGAGCTCTAGGTAGTGCGTGGATATGGTCGCCAGTTCCGCCATGTCGTCGCCGTCGAAATCCCGAAGCACGGCGCTAAGGCGCAAATGTTTATTATCTCCATCCCCGGCCAGGCCGTCGAAGGTCGCCGCCGGTCCTTGCTTCGGATCGGCATACAGTTCAATGGACGCCGGACCGCCCTCCTCGTAGTTTTCCTGACTGACGCCGAAAACCGGTTCCATGCTACCGAAGCTTGCCGCGCCGATCAGCCCGTCAGGCCGGGTCTGGCCGATCAGATCAATCCTGTCGCCTGTGGCCTCGAAGCGCGTCGCCATCACGTAACCCTCGCCGGATAGATAAATGTCGATAAAAGAAAAATCGTCATCGCCCGGGGGATTGGCCATGACAACCAGATCGGACTGTTCGTCATTGTCCAGGTCGTAACGAAAGCTCACCTGCGCGGAAGTCTCGGCCGGATAAACGAAAGTCCGCTTGGGGGCGCCGAAATTGTCCATGATGAGATAAACGACGGTTTGCGCTTCCTGCTCAAGGGCCAGAGCGATTTCCGGATCGCCGTCCCGGTCGGCGTCCGCCGTCGCCGCGGAAAAGGCCCCTGCGCGCCTGAGAGTATAAGGGCCGATTCCGCTAACGGTTTCGCCGTCCAGGTTCACTGCGTTAAAGCTCACATCGGGCGCGTCGCCCGCGCGATCGTAAACCGCCGTCAAAAACTCCTGGCCCTTGAGGCCGGAAAAGTCTCCCGGTCCGATCCAGGCCGAACGAACCGGCAGCCCGAGCAGGTCGATAACTTTTCCCGGCGGCGCTGAAATATCCCATAGATCAACGTAGTCCGCGCTTCCGTCAAAGGCGTGCAATGCGCCGCCTTGATCCCCTGTGGGCCTGACGCGGACGATGAGTTCGGGGATTCCATCGCCGTTTATGTCGGCGTTGGGACCCAAAAAAGCCTGCGCGTCTTCGTAAGCGCCCAGGATTCTTGAGGACGCCAGGCTTTGCGCGTCGAGTAGAACAACTTCCGATTCGCTGTCGCCCGCCAGACTCATGCTGATCCAGGAGACGACGATCTCTGCTTTTCCGTCTCCGGTGAAATCCTCAACCGATATCCAGGCGGTTCCTATTTCCCCAAGTTCTTTTATTTCGCCGACGCGCCGCACCTCGCCGGAAGGCGACGCGATCAATGAAATCTGCGCCCGGCTGCCCTCATCGGCTATCCATTGCGTCATGGCCAGGGCAAACTTCTCATCGCCGTCGTCCACTTTGGCCGGAACGAAAAGGAATTGATCCACCGCAACCTCGTCATCGTCGTTGTCGTCATCTGAATCGTCGTTTAGGTCGTCATCAATGGCGGTATCGTCGTCGGAGTCATCATCCTCGGCGTCGTCATTGGCCTTTGAATCATCATCGTCGCCGCAGTCGCATCCAGCCTGCGTGATGAGCATGAGTAAAAATAAAGCGAGAAATATCGTAGTCCATTGGCGCATTTTTTCCTCCGCGTATTTGTCAGGCAGGGTCCAGGACCATAGGTTTAAATTTCAAATGTTTTTGAAAATCCATTTTTTATGCCCGTGAGATGGCCTGTCAGGAATCCAAGTCGCTTTTCAATTTTGGCTTAAACAGGTCAAGTGGCTTAAACGCTCCTCTAACCGACTTGGTTGCGTCCTTTTCCACGAGGAAGACAACAGTTCTTTCATCGTCGTTCAATGTCATCAGCGTGTATCGATCCGATATGTCGTTTGTCGCCCGCAAATCCTTGGTGACGCCGATGATTTCGTAGAATAACTCGCGGTTTTCAATGTCTTTTGGAAATGAGGCGACGTAATACATGGCAGGGTCGTCGCTTTTGGATAAACCGCTGTGATATTGCATGACCGGCGACGGAAGGTTGCTGACCGTTGTGCGCACGCCGGCGGT
Source organism: uncultured bacterium (assembly GCA_964591275.1). Lineage (GTDB taxonomy): Bacteria > Lernaellota > Lernaellaia > JACKCT01 > JACKCT01. The sequence continues at coordinate 67,424 of CAZQAE010000012.1, forward strand.
CAGTTTGCCGAGTTGCAGGCCAATGGCGCGATGCTCTTTCGATTGCTCCAGCCAGGATTGATAGGTCTGAAAATGGGTCGGGTAAAAGATCGGCCAGATCAGGCTCACTACAATAATGCCCAGGCTCGCGTATCGAGTCACATTCCGAGTCGCCGTGCCGCGCTCATGCAACCACTGCGCGATAAGCGGCCACTGGTCGGCCATCATCCAGGCAATCACCGGAATCGCCGGGATGTAGAGCCTGCCGTAAGGCGCGCCGTCGCCGCCCATGAGGGTTGCGAGAAGGACGAAGCCGAGCAGCCAGACGAGGCCGATAATGCTTCGGATTCGGATCGGGCTGTCTTTGAATGCGTGATATAGAGCAATAACGACAGTCGCCGTGGCAATGATGTTCGTTATCAGCCAAACCAAGGTGTAGCCTGCTCCGGGGCCGAAGCGACCGAAGGCATCGAAGGCACCATCGAACATCGCGCCGCCCATGGACAAGCGAAGCGCGGCGAAGGGCGCGAAGAGCAGAATTGCAGCCCCCGCGCCGATGGCGGCGTCCTTAAGTTTTGTTTTCGGTTTGCCGAAAACGAGTGTCAGCACTAAGGCGCCCGCAACAAAGAAAACGGCTTCCGGGCGCGCCATCGCGGCCAGACCCAGGGCCAATCCGCTGCGCCATGACGGCGTTTCATATTCAAGGTGATCGACCAGCAGCAGGAAGCCCGCCGTCATGAATGCCGCGAAAAGAATGGTATCCATTCCTGAGTTGACGAAAATCCAAATGGCCGGATGCGCGGCGACAAGCCAAAATCCCGAGAAACGCTCGGCGATATCGGGAATGTCGTCTTCTTCGCGATAGGCTCGCTTTCCCAGGGCCAGCAAAATATAAAGAAAGGCGGCATAGTTGAAAATGCTCGTCAGAATCAGCGGGTTGGCGCTTGCGATCTTCTTTGCGACGCCGGCCAGAAGGGCGATAAAGAAATTGTTCGGACCCGGCCCGTCCGGTTCAACGACGAGACCGTCTCCGCTTGCAAAGGTCATCGCTGACTGAAAATTCGCATAACCGTCCGGCAAAGGAGCCATGCCGAATCGCACCGATCCAATGACAAAACACAGGAAGGCCATGGCGATGGCGTAAACCACGTAACGGGGGATGACCTCGGCGCTACGTGCCGTCAGCAGGAATCCCTGCTTGTCTCTTTTTGCGCCCAGCGTTTGTCGCTTGACGAGTTTGACCTTTTTTTTCCTTTTCGACATTTCGCTTCGTCTCCTCTCAGAAGTCCGGCGCATGAAAACGCGGGATCAATTTTTCCTACCATGAAATAGTCATGAGTTGTAGCCCTGGCCCGAGATATTTGAAATTTGCGAGACATAATGGTCTGGGTCCAGGCTAAGGTTGTCTTTGATAACAGGCACAAAGGGCCTGCCAATACAGACTGAAGCCCAGACCCTTGACCCTTCTAAATAATCTGTCATTTCGAACGAACCTTGTCTTCCCTAAAAAAACTATCGAGACCATTTTGCGCGAATCTATTTCAAGAAAGACCAAGCTGTGTCATTAAAGACCTGATGCAGCGTTTTGCCCCCATCGTACTCCTGTTGATTTCTTTTGCCGTCTATGCCCCTGCGCTGACGGCGCCGTATATGTGGGATGATCTTTCACTCATTGAAAATAATCCGACGCTGGATGATCACGGCAATATCCCCCGCTACTTCACAAGTGACCTGGGCCTTTATAATCAGCATCCGCGCCTCATGGGATTCTATCGTCCTCTGCAGGCGGCGAGTTTTCATATCGAAGTCGCGGTTTTCGGACGCAGTGCGCCGTGGCAGCGCGCAGTGAATATTTTACTGCACGGGCTGGCCGCTATCGCCGTGTATCTCATCGCGCAGTCGCTCTTGAAATCAAACACCGGAGCGTTTTTCGCAGGCTTGCTTTTTGCCGCGCATCCCCTTTGCTCAGAGCAGGTGTGCCTGGTCGCCAATCGGGGCGGTGTGGCGACGGGAGCGCTGTCGCTTTGGGTGCTGGCCCTGATAACGCGCGCCACGGGTGTTGGGGGCCAGCTCAGAAAATTTCCACTCGCCGCCACGGCTTTTCTCTACGTAGCGGCTTTGCTTTTTAAGCCGGAACCTCTGACGCTTTTTGTTCCGGTGGTGGCCTGGCTGCTTCTGGCAAGGCCAAATCGCAACGGTGAAAGTAGACCGTGGGTTGCGACAGCGGGGATGATCGCCGGACTCGCAGTGGCCTATGCGGTTTGGCGGTGGGGAATCCTGGGCATTTCGCACGGGCACAAATCCGTCAATGTGGATTTTCTCACGCGCCTTTTGGCTCTTTCTCGCATTACGCTGGACGCCTTGCGCTTGTCGTTATTTCCAACCGGTCTGCGCGCGATTCGTTCGGCGGATTATAAAGCTCTTTCCGCCCTTCCCGGTTTTTTCGCTTCGACGGTGTTTTGGCTATTTTTGTTTTTTCTCGCGTGGCGAAGGCGGCGCGAGCATCCGGTTTTTGCCTTTGCCGCCGTCTTTTTCGCGTCCACGATTGCGCCCTATTCCGGCCTGGTCGCCCTGGTCAGACCCGTTGCGGAACATTATTACTATCTGCCCGCCGCCGCGACCTGCCTGGCCCTTGCGGGATTGGGCGAAGTCATTTCACGGAAGCGCCTTGCCGGATGTTTGCTGGCGACTTTGGTGGTTCTATTTGCCGGTGCGACGATATTGCGCGCTTTCGTGTGGCAAAGCGAAGAGAAGCTTTGGTCGGATAATGCCTTGAAAGAACCAGCTAATTCTCAGGTGCTCAATAACCTCGGAACGGTGTGGGCGCAGCAGGGCGATTACGACAGCGCCTGGTTATTTTTCACACAAGCAGCAAGCGCCAATCCTTCCAATATAAAGGCCCGTTTGAATCGAGCGAACACCGGTATCGAAACTGGGCGGCATCATGAGATTATTGGGGATATCACCGATGCGCTTCAGGTCGATCCCTGCAATCGAAAGGCGCTTATCCTTCTGGGGCGACTTGTTGCAACCGCGGATCAGGGCGCCTGGGCCATTTCTGATCTGGGCCGGAGGTTGGAACGCAATCCATGCGCGGCATTGGGCTACGTCGGCGCTGCAATAGAGTATGAAAAACGTGGGGAAAAAAGACGCGCCGCCGAAAATTATCGCAAGTTCCTCAACGTTGCACCGGGGCATCCGCTGGCTGGCAGCGTGAGGCAAAGCCTTGCCGCTATTGAAAAGCCTTGAAAAGTACTTTTCTTAAGACCTATTGAAAAAAAGAATCTAATACTGGTCATCTTTCTTGCTTGCCTCGTACTTAACGATGGCCTTGTTTAAATCTTCTTGAATCCTGATGGAGATTTTTTTCATGGCGTCGCTCATGGCCGCGACCACCGCCGCTGGATTTTTCTTTTGTGTTTGGACCGATTCTTTGTAGGCCTTTTGATACAGAACATGTTTCTTGCCGATCTTTTCGGGAAAGGCGAAGGCTGCGCATCGCACGGATATTACCGAGAACCATGTCTCGCCTTCGTCTTTTTCCATGATTTCCTCAATCGTCCCTTCCAACTCATAATGCGGGGGCAGGGAACTCCGAATGGAAACCACGGCTCCGTACAGATTCGAGGCGGCCATATCGCGCTGCAAAAGTTCGGCGATCATATCCGAAGGCGTCGTTAGCCACTGGTGGTATTCATAAGTTTTGCGTTTGTATGTGCTTGTCGAATAAATGATTTTCAGCGACTGAAATGAACTGGCGGCATTGAAACTGCCGAGCCTGACAGTAATGCCCGTGATCGGGGTTCCCTCTGGGGTCGGCGGGTCGTAATTCACGTGATAGTAGAAAACTTCCTTATAGGGCCTGGTGAAATCAATGCAGGATGTTGCGGACAGAAAAATGAACCCGATGACGATAAACAGGGCGAAATTTTTCATTGGGCTTCCTCCGGTTTATCCTCATGAAACGATTCCTGGGGCAATTTGTCCTGGATCGATTGCTCCATGATCAGTCGTTCCGGCGGTGCTTCGCCGAACAGAACCTGCGAAGTTTCGGCGCTGTCCATCTTTTCGGCCACGCGCGCCAGACTGACCGTTGCCCGCCGTAGGTTGAGCATGATAGCGCCCAGTTCCGCGTCAACGCGCTCGATAACCTGATCAATGTTGTAGATGGTCTGCTCAAGCTGCGCCACCGCTTCTTTGACGTTTGAACCTTCGACCTCATCGCGAGTTTCCTGGACCAGCAGCTTCAATTCCGTCACCGTCGCCGCCGCCTCAACGATAATGTCGTCCACTTCTTTCTTTTCCAGAATGTGTCGGACTCTTTTCGCGCTTTTGGCCATGTCATCGACGAAGCTGTCCAGGTTGGGATCGGTGGCGCGATATGTCACTGCGTTGAGCGTTTCTTTAGCCTCGTCGCTGATGCCCTGGAAATCCACCGACACGATCTTGTCGTACACTTCCTTGATGGCGGTCATCACGTCCTGAAAGGGAGAGGCCTTGGCGGGAATATAATCGGCCGAGGGAGCAAATTCGATTTGGATGGGAATGCTCTCCGGGGATCGCATGACCTCCACGTATTTCATTCCCGTGATTCCCGCCATATCAAGATGCGCGTGCATATCCCTCGTTTTTTGAAAGAAGCCCGCATCGTCCAGATCCATCTGCACTTCCACCAGATGGCCGTCCGGCGCCACTTTGATCAACGACACATTGCCGATCACGACGCCCATGAACTTTACGGGCGATCCGATCTCCAATCCCTGCACCGATTCGTCAAAGTAGGTCACGTACTTCCGGGTTTCCGACAGGAACTCGGATACGCCAAGCCAGATCAACAGGGCCGTGCCGATAGCCACAGCGCCGATGACGAAGAGGCCGACCTTGAAACTATGAACTTGCGTGGACATGATTCTCCTCGCTCGCCAAACGCCTTAACCGCGAGCGGCTCTGCCGGGCTGCCGATTGAAAAAACCTCGGACGAATGGCAACGGGCTGTTGTTTTTCAAATCCACCGGATCGCCTGAGGCCACAATATTCTTAACAGATTTGTCTAGCATCACAACACGATGAGCAATGGAAAAGATGGAATCCAGTTCGTGTGTGACGACCACGAAGGTGATCCCAAGGGATTTATTCATCTGTATGATGAGATTGTCGATCTCCGCCGAAGTGATGGGGTCCAGACCGGCGGAAGGCTCGTCGCAGAAAACGATCATCGGGTCCAGAGCCATGGCCCGCGCCAGTCCCGCGCGCTTTTTCATGCCGCCGGATATTTCGCTGGGCAGGAAATTTTCATAGCCTGCCAAATTGACCATCCCCAATTTCATCTGAACCAATAATTTTACAAGATCGGAATCGAGGTTCGTGTATTCCTGCAGCGACAAGGAAATGTTTTGGGCCAATGTCATCGAGCCGAACAGGGCGCCGGATTGAAACAGCGTTCCGAACTTCCGCAAGATTTTCTCCTGCGCGGAACCATGCGTTTTTGAGATGTCGTCTCCGTCGATGAGAATCGAACCGGAATGGGGTTTTTCCAATCCAATGATATGGCGCAGCAAAGTGCTTTTCCCGCACCCCGATCCGCCGAGGATGACGAAAATTTCCCCTTCGAACACGTCGAAGCTCACGCCGTCGAGGATCGTCGCGTCCCCGTAACGGACCACGAGGTCTTTGACTTGAATGATGGATTTTCTTTCCACTTTTTCCACTGGACCTGCTTAAAAAAGATATTGCGAAAGCCGACGGAAACCGGCCATCACAAAAATTCCAAATATGCCTTTCTCAGGCGCGACAGTTTATAAACAGTATGGAACGATCAGCCACTTTTCGCGGCATAGTTAGGTTAAACTTTAAAAAGGCTTTCCAAAGCTCAGAGCTACATACTTAAAGGAGCCGGTCATGTCCAGGAACTTCAATACCACATATGTCGGAATGGATGCACGGAAAAATGCGACCATGTCGCCGTGGTGCTTTCCGGTTCATCCAAAAGGTTGAGGCTAAATGGCGGATCGCCATCGAGACGTTGGCGCTGACGAGGCTTGCCCAAAAGATCGCCGGCTCCCATGCAATATTTTTATAACGCTGAAGGGCATGGAGACGTGAATATGTTTTTCGGTCCTTCGATCCCTGACTTTGACAATGGCGGTGTTTGATTCTAAAATTCATTGGCATTGATTGGGCATTTTCAACGCAAGCGGCAATTATGAAAAAACACACTCGAAACTATTTCCTTCGAATGGCGGTTTTCATCGCCTTACTTTGGCTTCCGGCGTGTTCGGGCGCCATTGTCAAATCCGCGTCGGGTATGATGACGGGCTTTTCGGCCTCTGTCATGAAGCAGCAAGATCTGCAACTCGTGCGCGATGGCGCCCCGGCCTATCTGCTGATGGTCGATGGCCTGGTCGAAAGCCATCCTGACAATGCCGATCTTCTGGCCGGCGCCGCGCAGATTTATTCGGCCTATACCAGCGCTTTCGTTATTGCCGAGGATCCCGAGCGTGCGAAAATCCTTTCGAGCAAAGCCAAAGACTACGCATTTCGCGCCGCGTCGCAAAAGTGCGAGAAATTTGCTGAGCTCCGCGACAAGCCATTCGCTGAATTCGAGCCGTGTGTGGACGTTTTTGAAGAAGATGACGCGCCGCTGCTCTTTCTTGTCATCACCTGCTGGGCCACATGGATACAGGCCCATTCCTCGGATTTTAACGCCCTGGCCGATCTGGCCAAGGTGCGGCTTTTGACGGAAAGAATGCTGGTCATCGACGACGAGTATTATTACGGCAGTCCCCATTTGGCGATGGGCGTGCTTCATACGATTTTACCGCCTGGTCTGGGAGGAAACCCCGAAGCGGGGCGCTCCGAGTTTGAAAAAGCCATTGAGATCAGCGAGGGAAAATATTTGCTGGTCCACCTGACGTACGCCAAACAATACGCCCGCACGGTTTTTGACAGGGAACTGCATGATCGCTTGTTGAAGCATGTCATGGACACGCCGGTGGATATCGTGCCCGTGTTGACCTTGCAAAACGCCCTGGCCAAGCAACAGGCAAAAGAGCTTCTTGATAGCGCGGATGATTTTTTCGATTAGAATTGGAGTCAAATAATATGAAAAGAGCTTTTATCACGGCCTGGATGGTCCTCGTCTTAATTTTGCCCGCCATGTCCTTTGCCGCCACGCTCAAAATCGCGACGCTATCGCCGGAAGGAACGGCGCCGATGAAGGCGCTACGCGCCGCGGAAAAAGAAATTGAACAGGCGACGGAAGGGCGCGTAAAGCTTAAGATTTTCCCCGGCGGCGTCATGGGTTCGGATTCTACGATATTGAAAAAAATGAAAATCGGGCAGATCCACGGCGCGACTTTTACTGCGGGCGGAATTTCTAACGTACATCGCGACTTCCAGATATTGAGCATGCCCCTGCTTTTCAAAAACTACGATGAAGTGGACTACGTTCGATCCAGAATCGATCCGATCATCAGCAAGGGTTTGGATGAAAAAGGCTACGTGACGATTTCCGTCATGGAAGTCGGCTTTGCGTATTTCATGTCCTCTGAGCGCATTTCGGCCCTGGATGAACTCAAGGGGCTGAAAACATGGATTCCCGAAGGTGACCCCATCGGCAAAGCGGTCTTCGACGTTCTGGGCGCGCCGCCCGTGCCGCTGCCTCTGCAGGATGTTCTCACGGCACTGCAATCCGGGCTTATCGACTCTTATTTCAACTCGCCGGTGGGCGCCGTCACACTGCAATGGTACAGCCGTGTAAAATACCTTTTGGATGCGCCTCTGTCCTATTCCTACGCAACCCTGGTCTTTTCACAAAAGGCATTCAAACGGATGACCCCGCAGGACCAGGAAGTTGTTAAGGAAATTTTTGCCAAGCACATGGGTCATATCCAGCAATCCGCACGTAAGGCCAACGCGGATGCTTTGGACGCCTTGAAAAATCAGGGCATCACATCCATGTCCATTTCCGGCGACAATTACCTTCAACTGCAGGAGGTTGGAGTCAAAGCCCGAAAGCAATTGGTTGAGCAGGGCATGTTTTCCAAGAGCCTTATTGATGAGATCAACCGGATTCTCGCTGAATACCGCGCATCCAAAGGGCAATAATATTGGCCAAGCCTGATTCGTCCCTTGCCAAAGTCGTTTCATTCTTCCATCGCACGGAAGACCTTTTTCTGTGTGCGCTGCTGACGGCCATGATCGTCATGGCATTCGGACAGATCGTTTTGCGCAATGTCTTTCAGGAGACGATCAGTTGGGGAGACGCTTTCCTGCGTCACCTCGTCTTATGGGTCGGGCTTTCCGGCGCCGTCGTGGCCACGCGCAGCAACCGCCACATCACCATCGACCTGGTTTCCCGTTTTATATCGCCGCGCGGCTTGGCCGCCGTTCACATATTCACCGATGGCTTCGCCGCGATCGTATGCGGCGCGGCGGCTTACGCTGCGGCCCGCTTCGTTTTGAGCGAGATGGAAAGCGGCGGCACGGCTTTTGGCTCAGTGCCCACGTGGGTGGGAGAGCTTATCATCCCCGTTGCTTTCGGCATTATGGCCATACGTTTCGGGCGATTTTTCATCTTCAACCTCATCCAGGCCGTCAAAGGCACGCCGCAAAAGCTTCAGGAAAATGGCGATGCTTCGGGAGACCCTGAATGATTGCCGTTCTCCTGCTCCTCCTGGCCATTTTGGGCGCGCCGCTTTTTGCGGTGATCGCCGCGAGCGCACTGAGCGGATTTTATGGGCAAGAAGTGGACCTGCAGGTTGTCGCCATCGAAATATATCGGATCACCGACACGCCGATCCTGATTGCCATTCCGCTGTTCACCTTCGCCGGATATCTCATGGGTGAAAGCGGTACGCCCAAGCGTCTGGTTCGATTGTCCCGCGCCTTGTTCGGATGGATGCCCGGCGGGTTGCCCGTGGTGGCGCTTTTGGCGTGCGCGGTATTTACATCCCTCACGGGAGCATCCGGCGTCACCATCATCGCGCTGGGCGGTCTTTTGTATCCTGCGCTGAAAGAGGACGGCTACAGCGACAACTTCAACCTCGGCCTTTTGACGACCTCCGGCAGCCTGGGTCTTCTTTTCGCCCCGGCCATTCCGCTGATCCTTTACGGCATCATTGCCGAGGTTAACATTGATCATATGTTTCGCGCCGGAATCCTGCCGGGTCTTTTAATGATATTTCTTCTGTCGGCCTACAGCGTGCAACGCGCCGTGGCGCTGAAAATCCCGCTGCGAAAATTTGAGTGGAAAGAAGCCTGGGGAGCAATTCGCGAAACGATTTGGGAAATCCCACTGCCTTTCGTGATCCTCGGAGGCATCTACGCCGGATTTTTCGCCATCAGCGAAGCTGCGGCGGTCACGGCGGCTTACGTCTTATTCGTCGAAATGGCGATCTATCGGGAAACGCCCTGGCGGAAACTGCCGAACATCATGCGCGACAGTATGATTCTTGTGGGCGGTATTCTTATCATCCTGAGCGTTTCCTACGCATCCACGAACTATATGATCGACGCCGAAATCCCCTTCAAGCTTTTGGATTTTACGCGGCGGCACATCACCAGTCCTTTGAGTTTTTTAATCGTTCTCAACATTTTCCTGCTGGCGCTGGGGTGCATGCTCGACATTTTCTCCGCCATCGTGATCGTGCTGCCCCTGCTTTTGCCCATGGCCGATGAATTCGGCATCGACCGCGTGCATTTGGGGATTATCTTTTTGGCCAACATGCAGATCGGCTATTGCACGCCGCCCGTCGGAATGAATCTGTTCATCGCCAGTTATCGTTTCAATAAACCCGTGGTGCGGCTGTATTTTGCCACGATTCCCTTTCTGATTCTCCTGCTTCTCACAGTCGCCGTTATTACCTATTGGCCGGGTCTATCGCTGTTTCTCGTAAAGTAGATTCCACAAAGGAGGCCACATGTCCGACATTATTTGCGCCATCGACCAGGGAACGACGGGGTCAACGGTTCTTTTGATCAATTCCGATCTGAAAGTTATCGCGAAGGGATATCAGGAGTTTCGTCAGATTTTCCCGCAGCCCGGTTGGGTTGAGCATGATCCGCTGGACATATGGGCTTCGGTTGATGCGGCTATCGGCAAAGCTTTTGCCGCCGCCTCCGTGACGCCGGCGCGCGTGGCGGGCATCGGCATCACCAACCAGCGCGAAACCACCATTGTCTGGAACCGGGAAACGGGCAGGCCCTATCACAACGCCATTGTATGGCAGTGCCGACGCACGGCGGATATTTGTCGTGAAATGAAGGAAAAGGGTCTGGAGGAGCTTTTCACGCGAAAGACCGGTTTGGTGCTGGATCCGTATTTCAGCGGTACGAAGCTGACCTGGCTATTGCGGAATCATCCCGATTTCGCCGCCGACGCAAAAGCCGGCAAGGCCGCATTCGGCACCGTGGACTCCTATCTGGTCTGGCGCCTGAGCGGCGGCGAGCATGTGACGGACGTTTCCAACGCCAGCCGCACGCTCATGATGAATCTGGAAACCCTGGACTGGGACGAGGAACTCACGGGGCATCTCGGCGTTCCCATATCCCTGCTGCCGCGCATTTGCGATTCCAGCGAAGTTTACGCCAAAACCAAAGGCCTTTCCGTATTGCCCGACGGCATCCCGATTGCGGGAATCGCGGGCGACCAGCAGGCGGCGCTTTTTGGGCAGGCGTGTTATACGCCCGGCTCGGCAAAATGCACTTTTGGCACCGGCAGCTTCATGCTGATGAATACGGGCGATGAAATAGTTCATTCGACCAACAAGCTTCTGACAACCGTCGGGTGGCGAATCGGCGACGAAATCGTTTATGCCCTGGAAGGATCGAGCTTTATCTGCGGCGCGGCGGTGCAGTGGCTTCGCGACAGCCTGGGGATCATCAAGGACAGCTCCGAAGTCGAGGCTTTGGCGGCGAGTGTGGAAGATTCCGGCGGCGTGGTTTTCGTTCCCGCTTTGGCCGGTCTTGGAGCGCCGCATTGGAATCCCGACGCCCGCGGCGTTATCTGGGGCATCGACAGGGGCGTGACAGCCGCGCACATTGCCAGGGCGACCCTCGAAGGAATAGCCCTTCAAAATTACGAAGTCCTGGACGCCATGCGAAAGGACTCCGGCAAGCCCCTGGACTTGCTGCGTGTTGACGGCGGCGCCAGCAACAACAACCTGCTGATGCAATTCCAGGCCGATATTTTGGGTACGCCCATCAGCCGTCCGACGATGGTTGAAACCACGGCTTACGGCGCGGCCTTCCTGGCCGGTTTGGCCGTCGGCGTATGGAAGGACAAGGACGAAGTGACGGCGCGCTGGAAAGAGGATCGGCGATTCGAACCGCAAATGGGATCAGATGAGGTCGAAAAACACCTCGCACTGTGGCGGGAAGGTATTAAACGGGTTTGATGAATCTATCGCGCATGTTGCTGCGGCTTGTCATGGCGGCGGCATTGCTCGCCGTCTTTGGCGCTTGCGACGACCTGAGTCTCGAAACGGAATATGTTCCTGAGACGCCGGTGGGAAGCCAGAAGATTGATCCTCCAAAAAAGGAATTGCTTTCTCCGGGCAGCTTGGAGTGGCAGGTCGAACGCGTGCGCATCCCCTCATGCAGGCGCCCGCAAGGGCTGACATTGGATCGTCGAGGCCGGCTTTTTGTTGCGTGTTCCCTTCTTGGCGAGATTCAGGTGATCGATCCCGATTCGATGTCCGTGCTGGAAACCTGGGGACCCTTCTTCGAGTATTTTTTCAAGGTCGATATTGTCCCGGGCGATAATCGCGTAGCCGCCATCGGCATGTCCGGTCGCTTTTTTCATTTATTCAATATGCGGACGGGCAGGCTCAGCAAGAGCATCAAGGTCGGTGAAAACCTCTCGGACATGAAGCGAATCCCCGGCTCCAGTCAATATCTCGTATCCGCAACGCACAGCCGCATCGTGGCGCTCATCGACGCAGAAACCGAGCAGCTTGTTCGTGAAATACGCTTTCCCGCGCCCGTCGGTTACCTGGCGGTCGGGGCCGGCGGCCATATCGCGGCGGCGACCGGCGGAGTATACGCCTTGAGCCGAGGCAAAGGGCGTCTTGTCAACGGGCAAGTCTATATATTCGATCCGCGTACAACCGAGGAGATAATTCCCGCTCAAACTCTGAGCGCCGGCCAGCAGTGCCGCCAGCCGATTTTCGTGATGGAAGACAGCCTTTTGCTGACGCCGAACTTTGGCGAGGGGACGATTTCGGTTTTCGACGTAGCGGCCAGGCGGCTTCTACGCAAACTGGACGTTCAAGGCGGACCGGAGCGCCTTGTTTTGAGTTACGACGGGCGGCATGTCTATTGTCTTAACCGGATTTCCGCGTCTGTCAGCGTGATTCAGCTTTCCCCCATGATGGTGCTGCGCGATATTAAACTTCCGGCGCCGCCAGAATACGCCGTCGTCAGCCCCGACGGCAGTCAACTCGTTGTGACCTTGCCGCAATACAGCGATGACGATGGAGAAACGGGCAATTACCTTGCTCTGATCGACCTTGGCGAAAACGCCCTTATGGATATCATCCCAGCCGGCGGGGATCCGGCCGCCATGACGCAGTCTTCGGATGGCCGCCGTGTCTTCGTATCCAATTTTCAGGATAATTCCATTTCGATTTTCCGGTAGCTTCAGGCAAAATCGCACTCAGACAACGAAACAGAGCCGCGAACGACAAAATCGCCGTCCGGCGATGAGTGAGCGGGTGCGTGGGTAATTGCTGCTGCTACCTGCCTGATTATGACGACGAAAGATATTTGGGGACATCCAATCCGTGCAGCCGTTCGCCAACGATAAGTGCATCGGCAAAACCCAAGAATATCCGATACCAAAAAATCAGCCTGCTGGGCGTCCCCAATTTCCATTAAACCGGTATCGTTGTTGATCGCCTGATTTTGTGGTATCCACAATAAATCAAGAAAAGGGCGCGAATGCAAAAACTCGACACAGGAAGGAAGCTAAAGAACGGCAACAAGCAAGGCAGTCTATCGAGGCCGAAATTGGCCGAGGGTGGATTATCACATAGCTCACTAATCAAAGGAATATTAGGTGACTGTCACCCATTTTCCCCATTTTTCTGGTGATTGGAAGGTGTATTACCTATGATAAATGCAATTAATTTGGTTCGAAATATTGGACAGTTTGACTCTGTCAACGGCTCTCAATTCCAATTCTCTCAAGTAACTTTGATATATGCGGAGAATGGAAGAGGTAAAACGACCATTACTGCTATATTTCGTTCGCTCGTATCTGGTGAATCCACACCAATATACGAAAGACACCGACTTGGTGCACAACAAACGCCGCATGTGGTTATTGATTGTACAGGCGGTCCACCGCTGGCAACGTTTCAAAACAACTCCTGGAATCGACAGTTTCCTGACATGTATATTTTCGATGACGTGTTCATTGACCAAAACGTACACTCTGGTCTCGCCTTAAATGCAGGTCATCGTCAAAATCTTCATGAGCTTGTACTTGGTGCTCAAGGAGTCACCTTAAATCAACAACTCCAGACTCAAATAAACATAATTGAAGATCACAACAAGGCGTTGAGGGAGAAAGCGGCAGCCATTCCTACTGCTGTAAGAGGACCATACTCCATCGATCATTATTGTTCGTTACAACCTCTTGTGACTGTCGACAATGACATTCGAGAAATTGAGCGTCAATTAGCAGCCATCCGTACTCAAGGCCCAATAAGAACTACCCTTATCCTCGATATATTGAGTCTACCTCTTTTAGATACAGAGGCTATAAACGAAGTCCTTCAACAAAATATTCCCTCTCTTAATGAAGCCGCTGCCGAACAGGTTCGCAATCACCTTGTGACTTTAGGACAAGGTGGCGAACGATGGGTCGCAGAAGGTATGCGGTTTAGGTCAACGGAGTCTGGCTCCCTCGCTGATGATCAATGCCCCTTCTGTGCCAAGAGTCTGAGCGGATCAGAGATAATTATTGTTTATCAAGCATATTTCAGTGAAGCATATGCTAATTTGAAACGTGATATTTCGGTCGCACTCGAATCAATTAATCGTGAACACGGTGGCGACGCCGCAACTGTCTTTGAGCGAGCTGTGCGAATAGCTGGCGAGCGTAGGCTGTTTTGGTCGCAGTTCTGCGATGTGCCAGAAATTAGATTAGATACAGTGAGCATCGTGCAGGACTGGTCAAATGCTCGTGATGCAGTCGCAATGTCCTTGAGAGCAAAGCAAACTAGTCCACTAGAATCAATAGTATTATCTGATGACGCTCTTTGTGCTATAGGCAGATATGAGAACCATCGTCAAAGTGTCGCTCGTCTAAATCAAGGTCTTCAGCAGGCGAATACACTAATTAATGCTGTCAAAACACAATCAACAACTGCCAATCCTATAACTCTTGAAACGGAATTAGTGCGTTTAAAGGCAGTCAAGTCGAGGTTCACTCCAGCATTCTCAGCTCTCTGCAACGATTACCTAGTTGAGAAGCGTGCAAAAGTACAGACGGAGCAATCTCGCGACAGAGCCCGAAATGCTTTAGATCAATATAGAAGCAATATATTTCCTATCTATCAGGGGGCTATCAACAACTATCTGACAAGATTTAACGCTGGTTTTAGGCTCGAAAATGTGGCACCCGTAAACATACGAGGTGGGACGACATGCAACTTTGAGGTAGTTATTAATAATACTCCTGTTCCCGTTGCAGGTGGAACACCAGCTGCTGGAGAACCATCGTTTCGCAACACGCTTAGTGGTGGAGATCGAAATGCGCTCGCACTAGCTTTCTTCCTTGCGTCACTAGACCAGGATCCATCCCTAGCAAATAAAACGGTCGTGATTGATGATCCAATCTCAAGTTTAGACGAACATCGATCTCTGACGACAGTTCAGGAGATAAGGCGACTTTCCAGACGAGTTGCACAATTAATTATTCTCTCGCACAACAAGCCCTTTCTTTGCCGAATTTGGGAAGGTGCAAACCCACAAGTGCGCTTTTCTCTGCAAGTGGCTTCAGCTGGCGCAAGTTCTACTTTGCGAAATTGGGATGTAAATGATGACTGTATTACCGAAAACGATCGACACCATGCATTATTAAGAGAATACTTAGCAACTGGCACACTGAATAATCGTGAAGTGGCGGAGTCAATTCGTCCTGTGCTTGAAGCCTATTTTCGTGTTGCACGTCCCCAATACATGGTACCTGGGACTTTACTTGGTCAATTCTGTAACGTCTGTCAGCAAAGGATTGGCACGGCACAGGAAATCTTAGACCAGACGAACACCCAAGAATTACGAGATATTATTGAGTACGCGAACAAATTCCATCATGACACGAATCCTGCTTGGGCTTCTGAGCGAATCAATGATGTAGAACTTGCGGGTTTTGTGCAGCGCACTCTCAATATCATTCTGGCCAGATAGACTGAATCGTTACAGAAGGTTGTTGGAACTTTTTGAAGACCTGCTGGATTTTTATAAAGTCGCCCCTGAAAAAGCGCATAAGATATTGATATTGCTGGACGTTCATGCTGCTTTGAGCTGTAAAAAATTGCCAGGAAATAGCTTCCAATCCCCCAAGCCCGGTGATTTATGAAAGCAAAACCTGCCCAAAAATTCGCTTCAGATGTTTCAAGCGGATCTGACTCATTTTAACTTTCGAAAATGAGTCTGACGGAAAACTCTATTCCCCCATCCTTTGAAGATAGAACATATCGTCCGGGAAATGGTTATCCGTCAGGTAATCGCGCATGTGCGTTTCGCCGCGCAGGTTGAATCCGAAAAATGCCGTGGAGTATGCGTTGATCACGGCGAAAGCGTCGTCGTGTTCGATGAACTCAAATTCGTCCTCATCACCCCATCTTCGTTCGCCCGTCCCGCAGCCGTCGCCGTCGCCAAGGATCGACGGCAGCAGGATGCATGAATCGGTGAATGTGTAATGACCGCCGTCAAAGAACTCCAGTTTGAATTTTGGTTTCGGCGCTATCTCATAGTCGAGGCGAAACAGAAAGGTTGCGTCTCCCATCGTGTCGTCGTCGGGAGCGATCATCCACATCAGCGAGGCGTCGAAGCCTTCGTCATACCAGGGGAACATAAAGGAAGCCATGACGATGGTCGCCCGGATGCGCGGGTCCTGTTTCGTCGTTTCCACGGCGGCGGTGCCACCAAAGGAATGCCCCATGGCGCCGATTTTTTGAGGATCGATCATGCCGGTGAAAAATCCGTCGGCCTCTTGCGCGGACATGGCTAAAAATTCATCGATCAGAAAAGACAAGTCCCATTTGCGCATCCAGAAGGCTATGAAAACCAGGTTTTCGTCGAAGACGACAAGCTCATCGGGCAGCGGGGCGAAGAGGCTGTTTCCGGTATGGTCCGGGGCGACCACAATGAACCCGTGGCTCGCCAGGTATTCGCACTGCGTGTAATTTTGAAAGCGCGTTCCGGCGTTGCCGTGTGAGAAAACAATCAGAGGAAAAGGTCCATCGGTATTATTGATGGGAGCATCCCGCACCGATCCGGTTTCGCGATCGAAGTTGGCGATTTCCTCGGGCGGCGCGCCTTCTTCGCTAAGCATTTCATAGACTTCATCCGACCATTCGCCCATGAAGTTTTTTAGCACGTCGCGGGGCATTCCCGCAGCCTCCGGCGCCGCCGGATACCACACCTCCGTCACAAGCATACGGTCGCTTTGCGTGGCGGGATCATGCCGTCCTTCGTCGGTAAATATCAAAGTCCGATTGCCCACGGGATAGGGGCCGGGCAGGGCGGGATCGTATTCAGGCGCAACATCATCGTCGTCATCCG
>CAZQAE010000013.1:0-23823 GCA_964591275.1 uncultured bacterium
CGCCCGCCAGACGACCGACGGCCTCCATCTTATGCGCCTGGCGAAGCTGGTCTTCTATATTCTTCTTGTCGGTGATGTCCGAGCAAGCACCGATCCATTTCTTGGGTAGATTGTCCATACCGAGAACTGGGTAGCCTCGATCTTCCCAATAGCGCAAGGCGCCGTCTTTCCGCCGCACTCGATACTCATAGTGGATGGCTTGAGTTGAACGACGATGTTGTTCAACGGCATCGCTCAGAATGGCGAGGTCATCGGGGTGGATTATCCCCGTCCAACCTTCGATAGTGCGGGGAATCTCTCCGGGTTCGTATCCCAATTCCGAATCGATATCACCTAACCAAAGCAATTCATCCGTACTCACATCCCATTCATAAATGAGGTCCGCGCTGGCTTCGGCGATGACCTGAAATCTTCTTTGCTGTTCCTTGAGATCGGAAATATCACGTACCGTAGTAACACGCACTCCGCCAATATCTTTATAAGGTATGAATTTGGCGTGAATGGAAACAGGAAACTTTGAACCGTCCCTTCTCAAACCCACTGCTTCATACGGCTCTGCGGAATTCGCCAACATATGGGTTTTGACGATCTCATGGCTCTCGGGGGCAATAACATCGGTGCCGAAAATGCCGACAAGCTCGGAAGGATCATCGTACCCGAAAATATCCGCGGCAGCCTGGTTCGCCTCCAGGCAGCGGCCCTTGTAATTAATGAAAATGGCTTCGATAGCCGCATCAGCAAGGTAATGAAAGCGCTCCTCACTCTCCCGCAGCGCCTCCTCGGCCCGCTTGCACGCCAGCGCCGCTCCAATGCGGGAAGCGATTCCTTCCAGGCTCTCAACCACTTGGAGAGAAAGCAAGCCTTTGCGCTGATCGCAGAACTGAATCAGGCCAATAATCCGATCCATGTTTCGAATCGGCGCCAGGGCCACGGACTGGAAACTATCATGGAGGCATCGGTCCTGCGGATGAAATCTTGTCACTGGGAAAGGCGTGTCTTCTCCGTCTGTTATCCAACAACTTCCACCTTTTGTAAAACAGGGATTTGTCGGATCAATCTTGCCGGAAATGACCAGGCCACAAGCACATTCCAAGCAAACATTGCCATCTTTATCTCGGCACACATCGCCATCACTGCCGCGCTCGATCAGCGTATTCCCCGTTCGCAGAAAGTCCTTGGAAAAACCTTCCTGCGCGAAATAGGGAAAGTCGTCCCCGTCTTGCAGACGAATTCCCACGGCATCGAACCCAGTGCCCATCTTTAATGCAGCAAGGACACGCTGGATGGAAACCGACAGTTCTGCCGGCTCGTTCAATATCTGAAGGATTTCAACGCTCATTTTTCCGTAGGCTTTTGCTCGCTCTCTGTCGGTGATATCTTCCGATACACCTTCGAGCCATCCCTTGTCCAACCTCAACCTTGCGGAGTATTTTATGAAAATAATCGAGCCGTCATTCCTTCTGAAGCGAGCCTTAAAATCTCGAAATGAACCATCCTCTTTCAGAAGAGAAATCATTTTTTCCCGTGCGTGAGAGTCAACATATCTCTCCGCAATATCAAAGGGTTCGGCCAGCAATTGCTCTCTGCTTTCAAATCCTATGAGCCAGGCCAGCGCATCATTCGCATCCAGGAGAAATCCAGTTTTAATATCTGTCCGGAATAGACCGACCGGACTATCGAGAAAGATGTTTCTGTAGGTTTCTTCCGCTGTCCATAGCGCCTCCTCGGCCAGCTTGCGCTCGGTGATGTCCTGAACCGCTCCCCAAAGACCAACCGTTTTACCTTCTGAGTCAACCTCGGTCTCGCCCCGTACCCACATCCAGCCATTGCTTCCATCTTTCCTTACGGTTTTCAACTCTAACTCGTAAGGAACTCCCGTCGCCCTTGTATTGGCCAGGGCAGTGGATAGCGCCTCCCCACTTTCAGGGGTAAAGAGCTTCATACTCTCGGTAAAAGACGGAGGGGGAAGCGCCGGATCAAAGCCATACATGGCATAAAGTTCTTCCGACCAAATGACCTCGTTGGTTGCAATGTTCAGCCGCCAACTGCCCAAATGGGCAATTTGCTGCGATACTCTTAGGTCTTCCCCAATCTCCCGCAACCGGGCGGTCGCCTCCAGTTCCCGCTTTCTTTGCAACCCAAGGCCGGCGATCATCTGGGCAAGCTGGGAGAGAAAAAGCAGGGCAGACTGAAATTTCTCCAAAGGTATGACGGGGATCTCGCGAAACGCCGAAATGTATGCTTCCTCGTCAAATCCGAATTCCCTGGCGCTTTCGCGGAAATTCATCTCAACAACTTTATCCGGCGGTTCCAAAAAGAATTGCCCAACGAATGCGTTGGCAATATGTTCGCCTTCGATGATGATGGGAATCGAGGCGTCCGTTAAACCGCGAGGGCATGTGTACATGGCAAACGGGGCGCCCTCATCGATCTTCTTGCGAATCGCGATGTCGCTGGCGATGCAGTCTTTTTCGATATCCGGGTGTTTGCGGTGAAAATCCGTACAAATGCGCCGCCAGCCCGATCCTGCCAGGATTTCCCCATTCATGGCGATGATCGCTGAAGCAATTCCCACAATCATGTTAAGATGATCGGTCAATTCCTGCAGCATGAAAATTTCGACGAGATCTTTCAACTGGTATTTCAGTTTGCCACCCCATTTCAACAGCATAAAAAACGGAAATTTCTGCAGTCGCGTCCCAGAATTCTGAACAGAAACAGGTGTCGGGGACAGGCGATTGCGTCTCACTTTTCGATAATTTTAAGGGGCGAGACAAGCAAGATGAATAATGCCTCACCTATCTAACCCATCGGCATTTTACCTGCTGAGGATAAGAAAGCAATTCGGAATATCGCCATCGCGCGCCTTTACACCGAGCTTTGCAATGTTGACCACCGCAAAAGCATTAAGGTACGGTTGTGAAATGGATGACTACGATCTCGAAAATTTGGAAACGCTACAGATGATGACTCTCATTGAGAAACTTGCCACTGGGCGATTCACGCAAAACTACACTGATGAGGACCTCAGGTTGCTGGCGAAAATGCGCAACCAGAAGGAATTGATCCTCAGCGTCCTGCACAAAGAGCTTGGCAAGGTGCAACCACTCAACAGTCACGGACGAGAAAAGATAGACAACCTGATTCATGTGGTGAAAAAATTCTGCAAATAGCATGCTTTCGCGAAACCGCTTGCCACGGGTAATTACACTTGGCGAACTGCTATTTATCCTTCCAATTCGCCTCGCGTTTTTCCATGAAAGCCATCACGCCTTCCATCGCATCCTCCGACATGGCGTTGACGGTCAGCATCCCGTGCAGATAACTGAGAGCCTGATCGGTGCTCATATCTTCCATCGTATGAAAGGCCGTCTTTCCCAGACGCAGGATGGCAGAGCTTTTCCCGGCCAGCGCCGTGGTGATCTCATGGGTCTTTTCGTCGAGTTTGTCGGGTGCAACGGCGTAATTCGCCATGCCCAATTGCACAGCCTCCGAAGCGGAAACGCGCTGCCCGGTGAGCATCATCTCGACAAGTTTTTTGCGCGGAACGTGCTTGACCAAAAGCGCCATAATCATCATGGGGAAAAGCCCCAGTTTGACCTCCGGCGTACCGAATGCGGCGTTTTGACCGGCGACGACGATGTCGCAGGCCAGCGCCAGACCGAGGCCGCCTCCCAAGGCATGACCATTGACCCTGGCGACCAGGGGCTTGCCGCATTCCTGCATGCGCCGGATAAGCTGGGCGTACTTCCCTCGGCCCTCGTGTATGGCCAAAAAACCCGCCGAAGGATCGATGCGCATGTCGCCCCCGGCGCAGAACGCTTTTTCACCGGCTCCCGTCAGCACGATCACACGTGTATCCGCACTGGCCTCAAGCTTCTCGATCCCGGCCAGAAGTCCGTCGATAACATCGATTGTGATGGCGTTTCTAGCCTCGGGCCGATTGATGACAAGGCGTCCGACAGAACCATCGTATTCGACGAGGATGACATCGCTCATAATGACCTCCAATAAACTATGCAGGGGCGATCCCCCGCCTGCGGTGAGCATAGCCGAACCGTAGTCGTCCCATTGCCAGGACAGGCACGGGGGCCTGTCCGTAGAGCGGCGTGCCCGAAAAATTGTGTAGCACCGGCACCCTCGCCTGTGTACATCCATCCGTTTTCTGACTCAGCCTTCATCCTTCCCTTATCAGCTCATCCAGATGATCGCCAATGAAGGCCGTTGTGTAAACGCCGCTTCGGAACACCGGATGACGCAAAGCTTTCACCAAAAATTCCCGGTTCGTTTCCAGGCCGAGAATTACGGTCTTTTCCAGCGCTTCCGCCAGTTTGTCGGCAGCTTCGTCGCGGCTTGGCGCCAGGGCAACGACTTTTGCGATCAGGGGATCGTAGAAAGGCGTAACCACGCTGCCCGTCTCGACGCCACCGTCCACGCGCAATCCTTCCATCTGAGGGTAGACCAATTTTTCAATGGTCCCAGGCCTGGGCAGAAACTTTTTTGCCGGGTCCTCGGCGTAGAGTCGCGCCTCAATGCTGTGGCCCATCGATTTCGCGGCAATGATGTCTTCGCTCAGGGCTTCGCCGCCGGCGATACGTATCTGATGTTCGACAAGATCAAGACCGGTCACCATTTCGGTGACGGGATGCTCGACTTGCAGGCGCATGTTGATTTCCAGAAAATACCAATTGCGATCACCGTCAACCAGGCATTCAAATGTGCCCGCGTTTTTGTATCCAATCTCCGCCGCGACTCTAGCGATTTTCTCCGACATCTCCCGGCGCAATTCGTCCGTCACAAATGGCGAGGGCGACTCCTCGATAACCTTCTGCTGCCGGCGCTGCACGGAGCATTCTCGCTCGAAGACCGTCGCCGCCGCCCCGTAGCCGTCGGCCATCACCTGAAATTCGATATGATGCGTTTGCGGCACGACCTTCTCGATGTAGATTTCGCCGCGACTAAAGGCCCTTTCGGCTCGTTGGGATGCCTTTTTCATGGCTTTGGCCAGCTTGTCGGGATTTTCCACGACGGTCATACCGATTCCGCCGCCGCCAAATGATGCCTTGACGATTACCGGATAGCCGATGGCATCCGCCACGGCCCGCGCCTCATCAATATCCGATACATTGCCGCTGCTTCCCGGGATCACCGGCAACCCCGCCTTTGCCATGACCGAGCGCGCCGCCTGTTTGTCGGAAAGGGCGTTCATCGTTTCCGGCGTCGGACCGATAAATACCAGGTCCGCCCTGGCGCAGGCGCCGGCGAAATCGGCGTTTTCCGCCAAAAATCCATAACCCGGATGAATCGCCTCGCAACCGGTTTTTTTCGCCGCTTCAATGATCTTTTCGATCACAAGATAACTTTGCGTGGGCACTGACGGGCCGATGGGTACGGATTCATCGGCATATTTCACGAAGGGAGCTTTTGCATCGGCTTCTGAAAAAACGGCGGTGCTTTGAATCCCGAGGCGGCGGCAGGTGCGCATGATGCGTAGGGCGATTTCTCCACGATTGGCAATGAGTATTTTTTTTATCATCAGAAGTCCTGAGAAAAGATTTTTACGAGATATGCTTATCGCCTGATCATAAAGGCGTCAAGAAAAGCTACAAAATGGCAGCGAATCATTTTTTAAGGTGGAAAAAACATATTGATCAACGCCCATGAAACGTTAGATTTCATGAAATCCGGGATTCACTTGAATGCCAATAACTCGAAAGGCTTTTGCCCGAGTGCGTCAATCACTGGAATGGCGTTTATGGGCTCTTATATACCGCACCGGCTGCTGTCATCATCATTTGCATCATCGTCCGCGTTGTCGCCTGTTTCGTCATCATCCAAATCGAGGCCCGCGTCATCGTTGGCGTCATCGTTGACGTCATCGTCCGCGTCGTCGTCCATGGGCGGGATGGTGCTTGTTGTCGTTGATTCCACAGTGGTCGTCGTAGTCGACGTGGTGGTCGTCGGATCGATGATCCATCGTCCCCGGATCCGCAGTCCGTTGTCGAGTGTTTCATCCACATAGCTTTGGTACACAACCATGCACTGACCATTTTGATCGCAATCCACGTCCGGGTCCTTATCCGGATCGGTGCTGTCGGTCAGTTGGATCGCATCGGTATCGACGAGTTGTCCTGCCGGATTGACCCGAGCGGCGTAGATGTCCGAATTCGTCCCCTCCGCCCAGTCGTCCGGCGAATTGCGGTAGTCGTCCCAGACCACCATAAAATTCTGGCCGTTAAATGCCACGTTGGGATGAAACTGATGATGCATGGCCTGCGTTATTATGAGGTCCTGCCCGTCCAGAAGAGTTCCGTCCGGCGTCACGCGCTGGCCGTGGATGTCGGAATTATTTAAGATGCCGTAATCCTCCCACACCACGAAAAAGTTCTGCCCGTCACATGCGATGTCCGACAGCCCCTGTTTGTCGAAGAGGCTGGGGGAAATCCTGAAGGCTTCTGAATCCAGGATATCGCCGTCTGGCCCGACCCGTTTGGCGAAAAGGACCGGTGTGTCCAACAGTTCAGTGTACTGATTCCACACGACGAGATAGACGCCGTTGCAAAACTCGGTTTCAACCCAGTAGGCGTCATAAGATCCGCCGGGATTTTCGTAATTGTACAGAACGATCGGGTCGGTATCGATTAAGGTGCCGCCCGGCGTGATGCGGTTGGCGTAAATTCCCGGATAATCCCCGCCTCGATCCTCCCAGGCGATCAGATAGTTGACACCGTCGAAAGCAATATCGCTCCGGTTCGGTTCTTGGGGAAGACCATAGATTTGAATAGGGTTAAGATCCGGCAACGATCCGTCTGTTCCGACATGGATGCCTTGAATGTCAAAATAGGGGCCTGGGTAAATGCTTCTACGGTCCGTCCAGATTGCGAGATACTGATCGCCATCGAATCCGATCGCCGCATCCTCCTGTTGGTCGCGGGAAGTCGCAATCGGCAGGCCCAGGGGATCGAGCACGTTTCGGGAGGGGTTGACGCGCACGCCGTACAGGTCGATGGAATTGCCCATCAGTCCGTTTCTGTAGTCTTCCCAGGCGACCAGAAAGTTGCCGCCGCCGTAACGCACAGTGGGATATTCCTGCGTGTTGGCCGTATAGGCGATGCAATAAAGATCGTCGTCCAGTGATTCCAGAGAAGGTGTGTATCGCTGCGCGAAGATGCTGTGGCCCGTTCCGGAAATATTTCCGATCCAGATCAGCAAATAATTCGTCTGGTCGAAAATTGGCAGCGCCGCACCTATGTATTGGTTGTTTAAATTTAAAAGCCGTTTTCCTTCGTAGCCTTCCTCCCAATCGAGGATGTTCCCGTCGGGATCGATCCGCGCCGCCATGGAAAAGTAATCGTAGCAAGGATCTTCAACATCATCATTATAGAATTGAGCATCCGTCCACGTCACCAGGAAGTCTGCGCCGTCGGAGGCGACACTCCCTATTGCCTGTCGATCCGGGTACGCGGCTATACTCAGACCGTCCGGGTCCAGAACCGTTCCGTCGGGTAAAACCCTGATCCCGACGACGTCGTCCGCGCCGCCGGAATACTCGTTGAACAAAATGAAGAACATGTCGCCGTTAAAGGCAATGCGTGGCGACGAATCCACAACGTTTCTGTCGGTCAACTGAAGAGGCGGGGCGTCGAGAATCTGTCCCGCCGGATTGATCCGCGCGGCATAAAGATCGCTGTGCCAGTCGCCAATGACGCCCCTATTCCAGACGACAAAAAAGTTCGCGCCGTCGGAGGCGATTTCATGTTGGTTTTCCCATTCTGCTTCGGTGGCCAGGGGAAATCCTTGCGTATCCGAAACCGTGCCGTCCGGTGCGACGAGCGTTGCGTATAGGTCAACGTTATCCCACTCGGGATCGTTGCGGAAGTCGCGCCACGCGACCAGATATTGCCCGCCGGCGTACGCGACCTGGGGCGTCATATTATGGCTCGTGTTTTCGCAGATCGTGATGACCTCTCCTGTGAGAGGCTGTGCGTCGGGTCCCAAAAAAATTCCGAGGATGTTGTTGTCGCCGTAACAATCCGGTTTCCACGACCAGACCACCAGGAAGTTCTCTCCGTCAGTAGCGATGTCCGGCTTTTGCCCGCCCGGCCCGATGCGAATGCCCGTAGGATCGAGGACCGTCCCGTCGGGCGCGATTCTCGTGCCGTACACATCATAAACGTAGGGGCCGCCGCGTTGATCATGCCAAACCACGAGGCAAAAGGAGCTGTTGCAGGCAATCTCCTGGTCGCTTTGGTCGTCGATCGCGGCGATGTAGACCGGCTCGTCCATCATGAATTCGTCAGAGACCATCGGTTCGACCGCGAAAAGCGCCATCGGAATCAGGATAACGAGAATGGCGAAAGCGAATACCGGGATCCACTGGCTCTTAGACGACCACATCATTTTTCAGCCTTCCATCGCCCCGAAAATAATGATGTCTATTCAAATAAAATTCTTCTCGCATTACCTTACTTTATCATATTACCATATTAACGTTGTCGTGAAAAGAAGGATTTTCCATGTTGGGGAAAATCGCGCCACTCATGTCATCCTTACTTGTGGCAAAATGGATCGAGAAAACGACGGGGGAGGAGCTTAGCGAAAATCTATTTTTTTAGTTTGGCTCATTTGATTTGTTGATTTCAGACATTGATGCGCGAAGCCGTATTAAGCATTACTCCTTAAGTCCAACCCTTCGTCCAGCAGAGCTTTGTCTTCTTTTTTCAACGCACGGGATTCAGGCGCTTCCGGCAAACTTTTCACCGACGCCGTCGTCATACCCCGTATTTGCCGATCAGGTCCTGCGCCAGCATAACACGCTGAATCTCGGAAGGACCATACATGATCTCACCGGCGCGGGCGTCACGATAAAGGCGTTCCGCGGGGTGCCCCACGACGTAAGCAGCGGCTCCGAAAACTTGCACCGTTAGAGTGGAAATCTTCGTTGCGGCCTCTGATGTGAATATCTTGGCGCAAGACACGTTGGGCCCGGTTTCAGCGTCGCCCGTGTCAATGGATGACGCAGCGTATTGAACAAGAAGCCTCCCGGTGTCGATGAGGGCATACATTTCCGCGAGTTTGAAAGACACTTCCTGGTTTCTGATGATCTTTTTGCCGCGGCTTTCCCTTGTCATGGCGCGTGGCAGGGCCAGGGCCAGGCCGGCCTGCCCGATGCCGAGGGAGCCAACGGATGCAGCGAGACGTCCGCTTTGCAGGGCGTGCATCGCGTAGCCGAAGCCTTCGTTTTCCATCCCGATCAAAGCTTCCGGCCCGACGCGGCAGTCCTTGAATACGAGTTCGCCGAGCGCGGCGCCGCGATGGCCCATCGTCTCCAGGCGTTTTGAATTATCGAAGCCCGCCGTCTTCGCGTCGATGATGAACAAAGACATGCCTTTGACGCCGCCGTCGCTTTTTGTCACTGCCAAAACAACGGCGAAATCGCAAACAGGTCCGTTGGTCACGTATGTTTTGCAACCGTTTAGAACCCATCCGTCGCCATCTTTTCCCGCGCTGGTTTTGATGCCGAGAGGATCTGAGCCTCCTTCCGGCTCGGTCAGAGCGAAGGCACCAAGCGTATCTCCGTTAAGGGTCTGCACAACGTATTGCTGGCGCTGTATTTCGTTACCGAACAGTGTAATCGGCACGCAGGCCATTTCCGTTGCGGCATAGGCTGCAAGGAAGGTGGAGGGGCAAACCTTTGCCAGCATCTCCGCGTGCAGCGTCCACTCCAGCGCCCCGCGTCCGGCGCCGCCAACGCCTTCAGAAGCGGATAACTTCAGATAGCCCAATTCGCCAAGGGTTTTGAAATGCGATCTCACGATTTCGTCCCGCTCGGTCGGTGAAGACTGGTCGATTTTCTGCGCCAGTGGAGCGATCTTTTCGTTCACAATGCTTCGGAAACGATCCGCGTCCGCCAATTGTTCCTGGGTAAATTCGAAATTCATTTCGCCTCCTGAGCCAGGATTTTGGAAATGATGAGTTTCTGCACTTCGCTGGTTCCTCCGCCGATGGACCCGAGACGCGCGTCGCGAAAGGCCCTTTCGACGGGATATTCATGGATGTAGCCGTAACCGCCGTAAATCTGCACAGCCTCATAGGCCATGCGAAATCCCTCATCCGCGGCGTAGAGCTTGGCGACGGCGGCTTCCAGATGATTGAGCATGCGACCCTGGTCTTTGTTCCAGGCGACGCGATAAACCAAAAGCCGCACCGCGTTGCGGTAAATCACCATATCCGCCAACTTTCTCTGCACCGCCTGGAAGTCGGCGATGGGCTTGTTGAATTGCCGCCGTTCCAGGGTGTAGCGCGTGCAGGAGCGAATCGACTTTTCCATTGATCCGATAAAGGGGGCCATAAGGGCGGAGCGATCCCACTCCAGTGTTTGCAGGATCATCATGAATCCCGCGCCCTCCATCCCGAGAAGGTTGCTCTCCGGAATTTCGCAGTTGTCGAAAAACACTTCGCTGGTCTGCGACGAGTTCATTCCCATTTTGTGAAAGGGTTTGCCCACGGAATAACCCGGTGCGTCCTTTTCGACGATGAATCCACTCATGCCGCCGTAGCCCGCGCTGGCGTCAGTCACGGCGTAAACGACCATGACATCGGCGATGGGTGCGTTGGTGATGAAGGTTTTCGAACCGTTGAGTATCCATTTGCCGTCTTTTTTTGCGGCGCTGGTTTTAATCGAAGCCGCGTCGGAGCCGGCGCCGGGTTCCGTAAGGGCCATGGCACCGATCCATTCGCCTTTGGCAATTTTGGGCAGGTACTTTTTCTTCTGCTCGTCTGTGCCATGTTTCAGGATCGTGTCGCCGCACAGGTAGGTGTGCGCTCCCCAGGCCAGCAGCAGTCCGCCGTCCGCGCCCCCCAGGCCCATAGCCTCACCCGCCATGACGGAGGTCAGAATGTCGGCTTCCTGTCCACCATACTCTTCCGGATAATGGAGGCCGAGCAAACCGAATTTCCCCATTTCATAAAAAGCTTCGTAGGAAAACTCGCAGGTCCTGTCCGCTTTTTCGGCATGGGGCGCAATCTTATCTTCACAGAAGCGGACGACGGTATCGCGGAAGGCGCGCTGTTCGGGGCTTAGTTCAAAATCCATAAACGCTCCTCGCTGTCGGCAAGATGGACAAACACATATATTAATCCATTATCCGTGATCAGAAACAGCTAAAGTCACAAAATGCATCTTCATTCTTTTTTCATTGGTGTTAACCACGAAATTTTCAGCACGATGGCTTGAGCACGCCCATTCTGTCAAGCAAAACGCTGGTCGAAAAGCCGGAAGGTCGACGAATAAAAAAACCGTCGTTTAAAAAAAGATTGGCGGCTCGGGAGGAGGTTTTGAGCAACGCATCTTGGGGAAAATGGGGAAGGGGTTCCCGAACCGCCTTAGGAATTGCATTATCAAAGAATCAGACTTCGCTTTGAAGTCCGGGAGTCAAACGGCCGGGGGGGACCGTTTGTCTCCTATCAATAGCCCGGGTCCGGTTGGGCCTATCCGAACGCCAGGGCCAAAATCAAATTGCCGCCGCAGCCTCCAGGGGCTGCGTCGTGTCGTCTTCGCAATCGATGCCATCTTCTCCGTCGAACTTCACTCCGACCAGTTTCGATACACCAGCCTCTTCCATACTCACTCCGTACAGGCACTCGGAGATATTCATCGTCCGTTTATTGTGCGTTATCACAATCACCTGACTGTGCTCGCGAATCATTTGTATCATCTCGTTGAAGCGGTCGATGTTCACATCGTCCAGCGGCGCATCCACTTCGTCGAGGAAACAAAAAGGGCTGGACTTGATCAGGAAAATAGAAAAGATCAGGCCGATGGACGCCAGCGCTTTTTCTCCGCCGGACAGCAGATTGATGTTTCTGAGCTTCTTGCCCGGCGGCCGGACGGAAATTTCCACGCCGGATTCGAGGGGCTTGTCCGGCTCGGTCAGTTCGAGATGAGCCTGTCCGCCTCCGAAAAGCGTGGGGATCACCTCGGCAAATTTTTCCGCCACCAATTCAAAGGTTTTGGTGAAGCGTTCTATCGATTCATGGTTGATTCTGGCGATAGCCCTTTCCAGGGAGCCGATGGCCATTTCCAGATCTTCTTTTTGCTTTGTGAAAAACTCCAGCCGCTCCGATTCCTCGGTGTGCTCTTCAATGGCCGACAGGTTCACCTCGCCGATGGCGGCGATTTTTTCCGCCAGGTGTTTCCGGCGATCATAAAGCGTGGCCGCATCAATGGAATCATCCTTCCCGTATTCCTCGGGCAGATCGGACAGGTCCATTCCATATTTGTCCACAAGGCGGCTGATGATGCCGTCGCGTTTCATCCTCAATTCAATAACGGATAGTTCGCTGCGATTGAGTTCCTGCGTGAGCGCGTCCAGGTCTCTTCTCATCACACGCAATTGACTTTCGGCTTCGGCGTGCGTCTCTTCGCCTTCCGTCAAAGAAATCCTGTCACGATTCAGCGCATTTTCAAATTCCGCCGCCGCCACCGTTTTTCCAGCCATTTCTTCTTCAATCGCGGTCAATTTTCCCGTATCCACGACAATCAACTGCTGATCTTCGGCAATGGCCAGGCTCCGCCGATCAAGATCCTCTTGCGTGCGGGTCAAGGCCCAGCGCACCTGCGTCTCCCTGTTGAGCGCCGCTTTTTTCTTCTCACGCAAACCGGCCAGGTGAGCGGTTGTCTTTGTCACATCCTCCTGCAGGAATTCCAGTTTTTGCGCTCCTTCAAATAGAGCGTCCTCATGGGTCTGCAGCTCTTTTCTCAACTGCGCGACTTTTCCATCCAGTTCGGCCACCTCGGCAGCCGCCTGACTTCCTTCATCGTCCATTTGGGCCAGCTCATCGCGCACCTGCGTGAGCTGCTCATCAACGCTTTGCCGTCTGGCCGCAAGACCCTTGTCCTCGCCTCGGGAACGACGGATGTTCTCTTCGCACTCGGAAAGAGTCCTGGCGACTTGATTATATTGCTCACGCAGTTCTATCAGTTCCTCATCGATCCTTCGCGTTTCTTCGTCGGCAGCCCGATAGCTTTCGCCGACGCTTTCCAGTTTGCCTTCAAGATCGACAATTTGTTCGACCAGCACCCGTATGCGCCGGTTGTTCCGAAGGATGCCACTGGACAGGGCTTTTTTCGAACCGCCTGTAATAACGCCGTAGGGATCGACAAATTCGCCGTCGCTCGTCACAAACGATCCCGTATATCCGTTGGCGTTGTGGAGCCTGACGGCTGTTTTGAGATCGTCAACGAGCAGTACGTTATCCAGCAGAGAACTGACGATGGGAGCGTAATTGGGGGCGCATTGAACGTGCTGCGCCAAAGGTCCGCAGCTTTGCGCCAGGGTTTCGCCGGGGTATTCGGCGCGGGGCGGACGAACCTGCATGGGAATGACGGTGGACCGGCCGGCCTCGCCCGCTTTGAGAAATCCCAAGGCCTCCATTCCCTCATTCTGACCCTGCACGAGTACGCCCTGCACGCGATCTCCCAGGACCGCTTCCAGCGCCGCTTCATATTCCGGGCCAACCTCGATCACGTCGCCAAGCAGCCCGAGCAGTCCGCCGGGCGTCTTCGCTTTATCCGATCCTTCTTCGCGCACGGCGGCGAAGAGATTTCGCACGCCTTCCGAATATCCCTCCATGTTGCTTTTCATGCGTTCGAGGGATTCCAACTGCGCTACGGCGGCTTGATGGCGCCCGCGCACTGTTTCCAGGTTCTCACGCGCGGTGTTTCGCTCAATCTTCAAATTCCCGAGCTTTGTCAGAAGTTCCGGCTCTCGCTCTTTCATTTCCGCCTTTTGAGCGGCGAGCTGTGATTCTTCGACCGCGAGTCTCTCGATCTCCTCGCGGAGAATTTGGGATTCCTGCCCGAGTTTGTTCAGAATCTGCGTAAGCTCGACGATTTTTTTATCGTCGCGACCTCTTTTGTAGGCGAAACTTTCAATGCGTCCGTTCAATGAGGCCAGTTGTCCGGCGGCCTGATGAGTTGCTCGGCGGATATTTTCGGCGGCGTCCGCAGTCTGCCGACGGCTTTGCCGGTAAACTCCGAGTTGCCCTTCCAAGTCCGCGAGGCGGCTTTGGACTTCCAAAATTTCATCGGCGATTCGCCCGGCTTCCCTGGCGGCCTCTTCGGCTTCTTTTTCGTATTCGGGCAGAGCCTCGGCGCTTTTGAGGCTTTCAGACTCGAAGGTTTCGATGCGGGCTGTGTACCGGGCGATCTCACGTCCAAGCGTCGAACGCCTCGTTTCCAGTTCTTTGATCTCTCCGCTTTTTTCCGCCAGTTCCTCGCGGCGCGATTCCAGGGCTTTTGCGGCCTTGAGATGATCCAGTTGCCTGGCGTCGGCCTGAGTCTCCCGGGCCGCAATGGAGTTTTGGGAACCTAATATTTTATCCTTCAGGCCGCCGACAACGCGGTCAAGTTCTTTTTCCTTGCGGGAGATTTCATCCGACTCCCTGGCCGCCAGTTCCAGGTCGATAGTCCTGATTTCCTCGGTGAACTCTTTGTGCCGACGCGCTTTTCCGGCTTGCCGGGCAAGACTGATCACGCGGCGTTTCACCTCTGTCATCAGATCCTGCAAGCGTTCCAGATTTTGCCGGGTGGCCTCAATCTTTCGCTGCGTTTCCTCGCGCCGATAGCGAAACTTTGTCGTTCCCGAAGCCTCTTCGATCAGGACCCGCCTGTCGATGGGCTTGGCCGACAGAACTTTCGCAATCTGCCCCTGCTCGATGATCGCGTAGCTTTTTGAACCGGCGCCCGTATCCATGAGCATCTCGTTGATGTCCTTCAGGCGACAGGGCACGCGGTTAATCAGGTATTCGC
This sequence comes from uncultured bacterium, assembly GCA_964591275.1. Classification (GTDB taxonomy): domain Bacteria; phylum Lernaellota; class Lernaellaia; order JACKCT01; family JACKCT01. The sequence continues at coordinate 14,813 of CAZQAE010000013.1, forward strand.
TTTCGCCGCTTCGATACAGGCGTCTGGTGATTTCTATCTCGGGGACGTTTTCAAAGCCGATGGGGTGAATCCCGTCCTCGCAACTGAAGACAAGGGAAACCTGCGCCATGGATGTCGGTTTTCGGTTTTTGCTTCCCGAAAAAAGGATGTCGATCATGTCCTTGCCGCGAAGCGACTTCACGGACATCTCGCCCATGACCCAACGAATGGCGTCAACGACATTGCTCTTGCCGCAACCGTTGGGGCCGACCACCACGGAAATGCCCTCGTGGAAATTGATGCGGGTCTTGTCCACAAAGGATTTGAAACCCACCATCTCGATGTGCCGGATTCTCATAAAACCTACTTTTTTTAATCTTTTGCCGTCAAAATTGCCCTTTGCGCCCGCCTGAAAAAGCCCCAGGCACAAAATATGATGTCGGTTTTGAAAACTTATACCACAGATTGACGCCTGTCAAGTGAAGATACTAGGGAAAGGAATATTTTTTTAAAAACCTACCACATGTTGATTTCGTTGAAATTTAGGGTATTCGCTGTCTTTATGATTTGTCTTCATCGACGGGCGTCGGATCGTTCTCCGATGCCTCCGCAATGTCGGATGGCGACGGATCGTCTTTCGATATCTGCCTGGAGTCGTCGCCGGAAGTCTTTTTACGCCCCACCAGGAAGGCGGCGCCGGTCGCCAGCAGATATAAGAGGGTCAGCGGAACGCCGAGAATGACCTGTGAGATGATGTCCGGGGGCGTAAAAATCGCGGCCCCAATGAAAATAACCAGCACGGCGTAGCGAAAATTGCGCCACAGCCATTGCGGCGTCACAATCCCCACCCTGGCCAGGAAAAAAACGAAAACCGGAAGCTCGAAAGCGATGCCGAATCCCAAAAGGATATTCAGGGAGAATTTGAAATACTCCCGAACTGTAATCATCGCCTGAATATCCTGCGATTCAAATCCGTGGATGAAAAATTTGAAGCCCAGCGGGAAAACGCCGAAATATCCGAACAAAGCCCCTCCGACGAAAAAGAAGGAACCGATCAAAACGACGAACTTGGTATAAAGTTGTTCTTTTTTGAACAGGCCCGGCGCAATAAAGGCCCATATCTGCCATAGGATGACCGGCGACACGGCGAAAACGGCGGTGACAATGGCGACCTTGATGTACGTGACAAAAGCTTCCGCCGGGGCAGTGAATATCAGCGAACGCCCTTCGCCGAGCACTTCGGTCATCGGAAGCATCAGAATATGGTAAATATCCCTGGCCCAATGCCACGAAGCGAAAAACGCTACCAGCACCGATCCGAAAACGATAAACAATCTCCTGCGCAGTTCGATCAGGTGATTGACAAGACTCATCTTGCCGCCGATTTGCCTGTGGCCGACGTCACTCATCGACGCTCCGACCAGGATCCTGCCTCATGCCTTCGGGACCTTCATGCTTATCGGAAGGGGAATCGGCCTCGCTTCCGTCGAGTGTGTTCACGTCAGCCTCGGACGAATCCTTTGCGCCGGCGTCTGCGGTCGCTTTCGGTTCATTGAATTCACCGGTTTCCTTATGATTATCTTGAAACTCTTTCATTTCCATGGCGCGAATCTCCTCGCCGATGACCGATTTGAACTCGTCGGTCACGCGCCGGGCCTGACCCATGATGCGCCCGAGGGTCCTGGCGACTTTGGGCAGATTTTTCGGCCCCATCACCAGCAGGATCAGGATCATGAGCATTACAATTTCCGCACCGCCGATGTCGAACATAAGCTTTCTTTCAGCGTTGAAGGCGCCACATCTTGCGCCAAGACTGTTGGCATTATCCGCATACGTCAAGAGCTTTTGGGCAAAATCCGGTGCAGGCCACCCTTCGATGGGCCTCCTTACAGCGAATTTGACAGATTCTTCACGGAAACCTAACATCCGCCACATGCGACGCCTTGCCGAAACATTTGGGCTGATAACACTGATAATATGGGGATTTTGTTCATGCGATAGCGCAAAAACGCAGCCTTTAACGCGACCGCATATCATTGTCATTGTTATCGACACCCTGCGCCCGGATCACATGTCTTGTTACGGCTACGCGCGCCAAACCACCCCATTTATCGATTCTGTGGCGCAAGAGGGTTTACTTTTTGAAAACGCCTACGCGCCCAGTTCCTGGACCGTGCCGTCCACGGCAACGATTCTGACCGGCCTGCAGCCGCAAGAGCATGGCTTGGTGCAGGGCATTCTTCAACCGGACAACCAAGTGCTTCGGCAGCATCAGCTTCATCCCGACTCCACCACGCTGGCCGAAAAACTGCGGACATCCGGCTATGAAACTTTCGGCTATTCCGCCAACTCGCACATCACGCGCGCCATGGGCTTCGGACAGGGCTTCAACACATTCAGGGAAATCAACTTCATGAACGCGGAGTTTCTCGAAGCTCTCATCATGCAGGACCTGCCCTCGATTCGTGGATCAGACCACTCGGCAAAGCCATATTTCCTCTTCATGCATTTTGTCGACCCTCATTGGCCCTACATGCATCGCCCCAATTCCATCCGGCGACTTGGCATAGACGACAGCAGCCAGTCCATGCAGGAAGTCCGCGTGTTGGAAGGCGACCCCATGCTTCACTTCTCCCCCGGTTATTTCAGAGAACATGAATCATATCTTCGCGCTCTGACCGATCTGTATGACGGGGAAATCGCTGCGGTGGATGAGGTGATCGGGCGCATACTTGCCGAACTGCCGCGCAGCGAGCAGGCCATGATCGCCATTTTATCCGACCACGGCGAGGCCTTTAGCGAGCACGACACCATGTTGCACGGCTATGACCTGTATGAGGAAACAGTTCGCGTGCCTCTTATCCTGCGCCTGCCGAAAAAAGGCGGACAATTTCCGCCGCACAAGCGCATCAGCGAACGGGCCATGCTCATCGATATCATGCCAACGCTCCTGAAGGCCGCCGGCGTGGATAAGGGCATTTTGCCGGGCGTCGATTTGACGGCGGAAATTCCGCCTTCCCGTGAAACACCGCTACACCTTTCCCGCGGACCAATCCGGTGGCACGGCGCAATCGTCGACCATCGCAAAGGAATCGTTCACGAACACGCGGGGCGAAAGATGCTCTTCGATATCCAAAGCGACCCGGGGGAAACAAAAGACCTTTATCCTCAAGAGGGTCTGTCAGACGACATGAACGCGGCGGTTGAAAGAGCGGTCGTCATCAATCCGAAGATCGTGCCCCATATGATCACCAACGCGAAAATCGGCGATATAAACAAGCTGAAGTCCCTGGGTTATCTGTCCGGCGGGGTCGGAGCGATAGAAACGCCGTGGATCGTATCGATGGGAATCTGCCCACGCATTTTCGACATTGACCGGCAATGCGGCAAAGAGCCTGAATACCTTAAAGGGGATTGCGTCGGCGAGAAAATTGATGCACTCAAAAAGGAAATCTGCCCCGGCATTAAATCCTTCAATCTGCGAAAGAAATGTGAACAATTGAGACTGAATGTTGCCAAGCGCCTGTGCGGCAATGGATCCTAGCGCCTTGTCGCGCATAGAATATTGCATCCGGTCGTCTATTTAATTCCGTCGAAATCCCACTTGAGTGATTTGACCCTGGTGATTTTCCCACACCTCATGGACGATTGGCTGCCCGGCTCTGTCCCAACCACCCTGACTGCGCATCAAACCGTAAGCCCATGCGCGATGTCCTGAATTGAAGTGGTAGTTCGTCAGCCCGAAGACGACTTTCATATGTCCCCACAAGTCCAAGGCGTCAAGTTTCCACGGCGAGGGAGTCAAAAAACTATTGTGGCGCGCGGTGTCGGGGACCGTGGAGCCGCTATTCAGGATGATGAGTTGGGCGAAGTCGCTTCGAAGTTGCGAGAAGAAATACGCGCCGTTAACCCAATCCTCTGTCGAGACGCCAAATGTCGGAACAATCTTATCCTCCGCAGCGCAAAGAATGGTCAACGGAATGGCCGGATCGATATAATGCGCCCACTGGCTTGGGAGGGGACCGGGGATATCGATAATCGGCGATCCGAGAAAATCGGGCATCGCTTCAAACACGCATGCTGCGGGATCGGGCCACTGGCCAGCCGCATCCATCCTCGTCGTCATGGCCGCCGCCAGCGCCGCCACGCGGGCGCCGTAACTGAATCCGCCAAAAATTATGCGGTCGGGATCAGCCAGTCCCTGATCAACGGCTTTTTGCGCGGCATGAAGATAAAGCTCAGCGCTTTTGAGGACGGCGTCATCAGGAAGGTTCAATAAAGGCACGTCCATGTTGGGGAAGATCACCAAAAATCCTCGGCTGGCGTGACGCAGAAAAATCTCGGCCTGCATATCGGGGTTATAGGAACCGGCCAGGCCATGCCCCCAAATCAAGGTGGGATAAGGTCCTCCGCCTTGAGAGCGCAACGGCATGTAGATGTATGCTAAGTGAAAATCACTTTGTTCCTGCATGTATATCACATCCATTTTCACGCCGAGCGACCCATAACCCAGTGCAGGATTGTCGCCCAAAGGCTCTTCCGATTCGGAATCATCGTCGTTGTCGCCAAAAAAATTTTCATCGGCGCCGCCGGAGTCGGGATCATCGTCGCGCGTCGAAAGCGTACCGGGATCAGGCTCAGCGTCATCAGGAGATGAAGCGGAATCGGGATCAATACTTTGGCAGGAAAGACAGAAAAGGAAGGTCGTGCAAGTCAACACAAACAAAAGGGCAAAACTACGGCGGAGGTACATGATTTCTCCTTGTTTCTAATAAAAGCTTTGCCCCTTTTATTGAAATTACTGTATCTCATGGATTTGGCAAAATCAAGAGACTTGCCAAGAAAATTCTCATTGTTAAAAAAGGTGCAACCATCAGATGCGGTGCGTCTCCTGCTCTTGCGTGAGTTTCAGATTCGCCCCAAGATCGACTCGGAATGCGGATCATTATCCGGAGGGCGGCGATGCGAGCGGTGTTGCAGCGGGTGAAATGGGCGAAGGTGGAAGTTAAAGGCGAGATGGTCGGCGAAATCGGCCCCGGCTTGCTGGTCTTTCTCGGCGTCACCGGAAGCGATACGGAAAAAGATCTGGACGCCCTGGCGCGCAAGATCCCCGAACTTCGCATTTTTGAAGATGAACAAGGAAAAATGAACCGATCACTAAAGGATTCGGGAGGCCGAATGCTGGTCGTCTCACAGTTCACGCTCTATGGCGACTGTCGAAAAGGTCGCCGCCCTGGTTTCGGTCACGCCGCCGCGCCCGATCTGGCCGCGCCCATGTACGAAAAATTCTGCGAGCGCTGCCGGGATATGGGAATCCACGTGGAAACCGGTCGCTTCGCCGCCATGATGGATGTCAGTCTCTGCAACGACGGTCCCGTCACGATGCTGCTGGACTCATCGAAATTATTTTAGCGACGCTGTTTTGAATTTGGCGCATGTGTTATAAACAACTCGAATAAATACAGGCATTAGGCCATGCACAAAAAAGTTCTCCTCGTCTCACTATCAGCCACGCTCTTTGCGCTGGCCCTATGCCTTGGCTGCCATTTTTTCGGCGAAAATGACGAATGCGATATTGAATCCGAAACGACGCCAGACGACGACGATGCGAACGATGATGCGAATGACGACGTGAATGACGACGTGAATGACGACGCAGATGATGATATTGATGACGACGCCAATGATGATGTCGATGATGATACCGACGACACCCCTCCCGGAAATTTTCGATTGATTTCGCCGGCAGTCACGGAAGGAAATATTCTCCCTGTAGACTTCACCTGCGACACCAACGACCCGGATTTAGCTAACGGCGCTTCGCCGCCCCTAGCATGGATTTATTCGCCGGGTGCAACGCAATCCCTCGCCGTTGTTATGACCAATACATCTGTAGACGACAGGGTTCATTGGGCCATTGTGAACATCCCGCCGAATATTCAGTTTCTTGAAGAGGCTCTTAGTCCGGCTTCGCTGGCGCTGCCGGAAAACTCGTGGGAGGCCGGAAACGACTTCGACACGCAGGGCTACAGGGGGCCATGTCCGCCGGTGGGCGTTGCTGCCAATTTTTATCGCTTCACGATTTTCGCCCTGGACCGCCTGATCGAAAAACCGGCTAACCCGCCTTACACTTACAATGCCATCAGGCAGCAACTGGAAGACGCCACCATCGAAGATGCCGCCATCAATGTTTTCTACCAGCGCTGATTCATCATTTTTGGAGAAAGGCATGATCCACCGAGTCGCGCGAATGAAGCTGAAAAATCCCAGCGAAGCGAATGCCGTCATGGAAGAGGCCCGCCGCGTCTTCCCCGCATTGTCTGGAGTTGTCGGATTTTCCGCCGGACTCATCACCTACCCTCCCGACAGTGAATACGACATATGCCTACTCATCGATCTTCAAAACGAAGACAAAATCGAGTCCTACAGAATGAGTCCGGGACACCGCGCTTTCGTCGATGATTTCCTTCGGCCCAAACTTGAGAAGATGAATATCTTCAATGTAGAATTGTAGGAGCGACATTCCTGTCGCGAAATGTAGGAGCGACATTCCTGTCGCGAAATGTAGGAGCGACATTCCTGTCGCGATTGCAGGAGTGATTTGTGGATACTGGAGGCGAAAATGAAAAGTCTGATCATATTGTTTGGCGTGTTTTTTCTCTTTTTCGCCGGGTGCGCGGGCGATGACGACGACGACGACGTAGGCTGGTATCCCATACCCGTAGACGAAAACGACGAGAACGCCCTTTATTTTGAGATGGTGAAAATTCCCGCCGGGATTTTCTGGATGGGCTGCAATGACAGCGTTGACGCCGATTGCCAGGCGGATGAGTCGCCGGGCGCCGATGTCGCGCTGGATGAGTATTACATCGACAAATACGAAGTCAGCTTCACAGCTTATCATCTATGCGTGGATGAGGGCGTGTGCCGCGATGTTTTGAACGAGGCTGATCTGGCGAACATCCCCGAAGGAATTTCAGGCGAATCTCCGGCGCTGCTAGTGACTTGGGACGACGCGATGAATTTTTGCGTTTGGGCTGAAAAAACCATTCCCACCGAAGCGCAGTGGGAGAAGGCGGCTCGCGGCGAAGATGGCCTGATCTATCCCTGGGGCAATGCGTGGGACGAACTGGCGCTGAACTGGTTCGACCAGGCTTCTTCGGACGATTTTTTAGGAGGCGCCGTGGACGGATACTCCGCCATGTCTCCCGTAACCGAATTTGCTGAAGGCCAAAGTCCTTACGGTGTTTTCAACATGGCCGGAAACGTATGGGAATGGACCGCAGACTGGTACGATCCGAATTATTACACCGATGCGCCTGCCGACAACCCGACTGGCCCCGCCGATGGCGAATTTAAGACCCTGCGCGGCGGCGGCTGGCACTTAACATATGGAAATGACCCCTCCCCTTATCGCGGCAGCGACCGTGACGACGCCTATCGCCCGGATCAGTTCCATGATGTCATCGGCTTCCGATGCGTGTATAATCCATGATAGAATGAAAATTAGCATATTTCGCCAAGTTCAACCTCGTTTGAAGTAAAAGAGGATGGTGCATGGCGTCCGCGGCGAATGCTCTGGAATACGACGCGATCATAACCGGACTTGTCGACGGTCTGGCTCTTTTTCTTTACGGCATGAACAAGATGGCCGAGTCGCTGAAAGTCGCCGCCGACGGAGCCATGAAAAATGTTGGCGCGGCTGACCTCCAACCGCTTTTCCGCCGCGCTGGCCTGCACCGTCATCACGACCATCGTTCAATCTTCGTCGGTGACCACGGTCCTTGTAGTCGGTTTTATCAGCGCCGGGATTTTGGGCCTTTCCCAATCCATCGGCGTGATCATAGGCGCGAACGTGGGCGCAATCGTCACCACGCAGATCGTCGCCTTTCAAATCACAAAATATTCACTGCTATCGATAATGAAGAAGATTGAACACTCACACGCGCTCCGCTGATCTTCATTGAAAGTCGGAGTCAGGCCACATGAAAAGCGTAATGCAGCCATTGGATACGGCTCAGGAAAAGCTGTTCGAGGCCTTTAAACCGCACGCGAAATCTTTCAGCGGGCTTCGCAACCGTGTTCTCGGAAGACTGCTCATGGTAGCCTTGATTCCCATTTTTATTCTGGCCTTTTATTATCGCTATCAATTCCTCAACACTCTGGAATCCCAGTCGGAACTTTTCCTGCAAACCATCGCAAAAGGCCGCCAGAGTTCCGTCGATCAAATGATTGCCAATAAAATGGCCGCTCTGAAAAGCCTCTCCGGGTTTATCCTCCCCAACACTCCTACAACGGATCAGGAGATGAAGGGCTTTCTTGCTTTTCTGCAGAGAATGGACGCAACAATCCTTTTTTTCAGGCGGGCAAGCTATCGACCATGGGTGAAATGGCAGCGGGTGTCGCGCATGAAATCAACAACCCTCTGGCAGTCATACTTTCGGAACTCGGCGTGATGGAAGACATCCTCGATCCTGAATTCGCCGAAACATTTGACCAGGAGGAATTCACCGAACGAATCAATTCCGCAAAGCAGGAAATCATGCGCTGCCGGAATATCGCTCAAAAACTCCTTGGGCTGTCCCGGCACAGCGATTCCTTTGAAATAACTCTTCCCCAAAAAAGTTTCTTCACCGGATGTTGCGAAATACCTGCCCTTAGGCCTGGGGCCAGTGTGTGGTCAGCGGTCAGTTCAAGGTCGCGCTAATGATCCAACCATCCTGACAACAATATCAGAATAAGAGCCATTTCGAGAAAATAGCTCAAGGCCTTGCCTTGAATCTTCTCGTCAAGATCGCGCTAATGATCCAACCATCCTGACGACAATATCAGAATGGGAGCCATGTCGAGAAAAAATAGCTCAAAGCCTTGCCTTGAATCTTCTCGTCAAGATCGCGTTAACGATGCCCCAATCTTCCTGATGATATTACAAGGATAGATGCCATTACGAGACCAATAGCTCAAGGCCTTGCCTTGTTCTTCTCGTCAAGATCGCGTTAACGATGCCCCAATCTTCCTGATGATATTACAAG
>CAZQAE010000013.1:23923-77263 GCA_964591275.1 uncultured bacterium
TCTTCTCGTCAAGATCGCGTTAACGATGCCCCAATCTTCCTGATGATATTACAAGGATAGATGCCATTACGAGACCAATAGCTCAAGGCCTTGCCTTGTTCTTCCCGACAAAAGTACGATGAGAGAAACCAATATAAGTGTATCTGTTCGCGGTCATACCGCGTCAGATGCACCTGGCGAGGATGTTGATAACGTCAAGAACTTCAATATTGTCATCCACGCTTTGAAAAATGCGCTGTGCATCGGGGCAGGCGACAGCCAACGCCGTGGCGTCGCTTTCGTAAAACTCGGCCAGGCGGGCTTTAGCGATTTCCTTGGCCAGATCCGGATTCGTGATAGGCAGGCCTCCATTGGCGCCGCATGAATCGGCCTTTTCGCGGTTGCGGGAAAACTCCACCGGTGCCTCACGAAGCACGGCGCCGAGAATGGAGCGTGGTTCATCGTAAACACCCAAATAACGACCGAGATAATCCGCGTCGTGATACATCACGCGTTGCGGGAACTGTTTGCGTACGTCGAATCGTCCATCCTTGACCATCGGCCACAGAAATTCGGCAATGTGAAAAACCTTTGGGGGAACTTTCAAACCCATCTGTTCAAACTCGACTTTCAGCTCATACACAGCCGCCGGACTGCCCGAGACGACCACTTTGCATCGACTGATTTTATCCGCCAATTTTGCGGCGTTGGCCCCATATTCCTTCCGCAAACCCAGCTCACGCAAAGTCGTGCCGCAATCAATGGGATCGCCGTCATAGCAGGCGACATAATCAATATCCATGGCCTCGAAGAGTTTGAAAGTATCCTGAATCACCGAGGGGTTATTGTAGATGTGTCCCGCGCCGGGAAGGTACATCACCTGCGCATCCTGGTTGAAATAACTTTCGGGCAAAAGGGTTCTCACGCGAGCGCTCAAATTGTCCCCGAAGGGGTTTTGATGCTGCTTCCAGAACTTGAAATATTCGACGACTTCCCAGGGAAGCTTGTTTTCGATTGCAGCTTTTTCCCGCGCGGCGATCATGACGAGCGGCACTTCGATGAGATGGTCGCAGTACTCACGACACAGCATGCACCCGGAGCACTGGTACATGGTATGGGCAATCTCGCGATTGAAATCGACAATGCCTTCGCGCACCATATGCAGCAAAGTCATCCTTCCCCATGGCGAATAACTCTCCACCCCGGAAGCGTTGCCCACAGGGCAGCAGAATTTGCACATTTTCGGGCAATATGTGCAGAATTCTATTTCGCGAAAATATTTTTTGAACATGGTCAATTTTCCACCCTCATCTGTCTTTTTCACAATCCCAGTTTTCCGGGATTCAGAATTCTGTTGGGGTCGATTTCGACCTTGACCTCTTTGAGCCAATTGTGGGCCGCCCCCATCTGCTCAGCGAACAGGCCAGCGCCACGCAATCCCACGCCGCTGGTAGGTATAAACGCGCCACCGCTCGATTGGACTGCCTTAACGGCTTTATCCCAGAGATTTTTGTGCAGATCGATATCCGATTCCTTCGTTGCTTTAGCCGTAATCGTAAAGGTCAGCGCCGCGCCTTGCGAAGTGGGGCGGCTCAGAAATGCGCAAATTTCAAATCGCTTTGAAAGCGCCTTGGCGAGACTCTCATACACATTCTGTATCGAGCTCCATGGAGCGCCGATTTCGATGGTGTCAATGATCACGCCTTTGCGCGAGAAGGCGGGGCTCGTCCGAAAAGCTCTGGAAAAACGATGTTCCATGCGATATTGGGAGGGTTCCTCGCCCCGCGAATCTCCACCATAGTCCGAGCAGATTGCCTCGGCGATTCGGCTCTCCATTTCTGTTCGCGATTCATGCCCCTCAAAGGTAATCAGCAGCATATTCCCGGATAAGCGCAGCTTGGAATCAGCAAAAAACTCCGCGGTTTCACTTTTGTCAAAAAGGTGAATTGTGCTCGGGCGCAGGCCGCGATGAAGCATCTGCCGGGCGGCCAAAACACCGTCTGAGAATTTTTTGAAGCGAAACGAGAGGTGCGCAACGCTGCGACTGCGAACATGAATCCGCAGTTTGACTCGCGTCATAATCGCCAGCGTCCCCTCGCTGCCCGTGAGCAGGCGGTTAAAGTCCGGGCCTGTGGCGGACCTGGGCGCCGTTCTCGTTTTGACTATAGAGCCGTCGGGAAGCACGGCCTGCATGCTCACAACCATGTCCGCAATGCCGCCGTATTTGGTGAGCGCTTCTCCCGCGCTACGCGTGGCGACCCATCCCCCCAAAGTCGATGCCCGGAAATTCCATGGGAAATGTCCGAGCGTAAATCCCTTTCGGTTTAGCTCGTGTTCCAGATGCTCTCCCAAAATTCCGGCCTGCGCCGAGACGATCAGCGATTCATCGTCGATGGACAGAATGCGGTTCATGCGCTTCATATCGCATACGATTCCGCCCTCCAGAGGTGCCACGGAACCGCGCCTGCTCGTGCCGGCGCCGTAAGGGAGAATCGGTATTTTCCATCGGCTCGCCACGCGCATCAAGCGGCTTATCTCCTCGACAGCCACGGGCCTGACGATGAAGTCGGCGCCGCTTGCCGCGCGCCCCGCGCGACGAGCGATCAGCGATTCCGGCGAAATATCTTGCGCGTACAATAGCGTCTCCACGCTGGAATTCCGCACGCGGTTCGACCCGAAAATCTCCTTGAGACGGTGGAATATTTCTACATTGCCTTTAAAGCGGCTTGGCATTTTTATCACCGTGTCGGGGAGGCATTGCCTGTGTCCCGGTGTTGTTTTGCGCACGCCATTTACGACCGCGTCGCCAAAGTCGTTATCAAAGTCCCATCTTGCCGGGATTCATTATATTGTCCGGATCTCCGGCATCCTTCACGGCCCTGAAGATGTTCATCAGATCACCGTGTTGCTCCACCATATATTCCGCCTTCGACAAACCGATGCCGTGATGATGGCTGATAGTGCCGCCGACGCGTAAGGTCGCCTCCATCGCCAGACGCCATATTTTCCGGTGCGCTTTCTCGGCTTCAATAGAGTTCTTCGCCGACGACAGGAAAGTGAAATAAATCGAGCAACCATCGTCGTAGGAGTGAGAAAAGTGCGCCATAAGAAAAGCCCGGGGGCGAATGGCGTCCCGTATTTCCTCGAACAGGGGTATGAGCTTTTTCCACGTGGAGGCAACTTCAATCGTGTCCACGAAAGCGCCGTTATAAAAAACTTTGCTCATCTTATAACTGACATGATAGCGGTTTTTGAACCATTTGAGCGCTGGGTCCGGGCCGCAGTTTTTGCCGCCAAGTTTCTCGCACAGGCGCACCGCCGTTTCATACTCGTATTCCGCAATAGCCTCCTGGCCTTCAAACATCAAAATGAGCAGACAGCCGTCTTTGCTGAATTTTTCCAGAAGGTTGGCCACTTCAGACCATCGGGCCACGAAGCGCTGCGCCTTGTTGAAAAAGCCCGGCGCTATGGTGCGCAAACGAGTTTCGATCTGCGTGACGGGCAGAAAATCCGCCAGGCCCACGCCGGCGCTTTCTTCCGCGCCCTTGCTGCCGACCAGCATGGTGTCCAATTCGTCATAAAGCCTCATGGAGGCGGGCCGCAATCCGTGCTGCATAATCAGGCGCATGGCCTGCGTGCCGGAAGGAGCGTCCGGAAAATTAAAACCGACAAAGCGCCGGGATTCGGGATTCGGGTGAATGCGGCAGGTGACCTTGGTGATGACGCCGAGCGTTCCTTCGCTGCCGATGAGAACCTGCTTCCAGTCCGGGCCGGAATCGTATCCGGGCACGGGACTGATTTGCGTGATATCGCCGCTCGGCGAAACGAATTCGAGTCCCATGACTATATCTTCGATCTTGCCATATTTGCTCGAAAGCTGCCCCGCGCTTCTGGCCGCCGCCCAGCCGCCCAGCGTGGAACAATAGATGCTGCTGGGGAAATGCCCAAGGGTATAGCCTCGGCGGTTCAGTTCCATCTCAAAGGTCTGGCCCATTATCCCCGATTCGGCGACGACGGTCATGTTTTCCGCCGAAACATCGAGGATGCCGTTCATTTTTTTCAGATCGAGAGATATCCCGCCGTGAATCGGCAGGACTCCGCCGCACACGCCCGAACCGGCGCCGAAGGGAATGACCGGCATGCGAATCGACTTCGCCAGCTTGACGACTTCGGCGACGTGCTCGGCGTTTTCAGGCCAGACGACGACATCCGCGAAGTACTCCACCACGCCTTCGGCATGGTGCATAAGGCTGACCGGAAACATATCCCGGCTGTTCAGGAGACGCTTAACCGGCGACACGGACACGTTGTTTTCACCGACGATGTCGATCAGTTTTTGAACTATCTCCGGTGCGGCCGGGGCTGGAATTTTTAAGGTCATCGACCCCTCGAAGGTTTGCTAAAAACGCAAAGCCCCAAAAGTGTAGGAGTCTATGCCGCATCGTGTCAAGTTTCATTCACGTAACTCGCCCGGACCGCCAAAACAAAATAAATGGCGGTGAATGGCGGAGTTACACTTGGATTGGTTTCTGCTATGCTGAAAATTGAAGGAAATGGGATTATTAAAGGTTCTCGTGTATGGAAACAGCAGCCAAAAAAAACATCAGGCTAAATAAACTTGATTTTCCTGTTGACGATGAATCTATCTGGAAATCACGCTTGGATGGAAGCCTGTTAAAATCTGGCCTATTATTTTTTGACATGGGAGATTTTGATGCTTGAAACGAAAAAAGTCATTGTCGAGTGTGGAATAGAAGAGAAATTTGAAACGACGATGAAGCTTGATAATGGTAGATACGTAGCAGATCTGCGAATTAATGGCGTCCTCTACCATTTTGAGCAAATGCCCAAAGAAGAATTTGTTTCGCTTTATAAAGTTGATCAAGATCCAGACTACGAACCAAAATCTGACGAAGATGGAATGTGCTTTATTATTGCTCCTTTTCCAAAGTGAACTCGATGGCCGATCCCAAAAGCAGATATGGAAAACTTTGGTCCCGACGAGAATTGATTTTGGCTTTATTTCTCTATTGCCAAATTCCTTTCAACCACACGAATTCTCGCAATAATGAAGTCAAACGTTTAGCTACTGATATTGGACGAACTCCAGGTTCTGTCGCTAGAAAACTTGGAAATTTTGGTTCCTTCGACCCATTATTAGCTGCAAAAGGCATTAAGGGCTTGATACACGCCGGAAAAGGAGACCGCGAAGTTTGGGATGAGTATAATGGGCATTGGGATAAACTCGTTAAAGATACTAACTCGCTTGTGCTGGAAGCAGATCGATTTTCAAATGAGACCAATCAGGTCAATGCTTTCGACCTAGAGTCGAACATTGTTAGACCACAAGGTCCGACCAGTGAATATCGTAATATTTTAACAAGACGATACCAGTCCTTTTTTCGGCGTGCCGTTTTGTCGAGCTATAATTTTTCTTGCTGCATATGTGGCCTTGATCTACCCGAATTGCTTATTGCTAGCCACATACTTCCATGGTCAGAAAACGATGAAGCTCGAACCGACCCAAGAAATGGTTTATGCCTTTGCGCGATACATGATAAGGCATTCGACTCTGGCCTCATTTCCGTTGATACTGAACATAAAATACAATTTTCTAATATCATTAAAAAGTCACAAAATAAATACGTTGGCGTTTTTTTGCTTGAATTTGAGGGTAAATCGATCCAACTTCCCCATCGATTTTCTCCCGATCCGAAATATCTTTCCTGGCATTTATCAAATAGATTTTTAAGCTAATCCACTGCTCGCAATTGACAAAAGGCGATGGATTTCATAAATATTTCTCATGATTCGACGGAACCATCATCATAGTCATTACCACGCGCCCCATGAAGAAAGGGCCGGTTGATGGTTTAGTCTTTCGACAATTGACACCAAAAACGCCGGCCACGGGGTCGGCGTTTTTTATTGTTTGAAACGGAGTTGAGATAAATGGCTGAAAAAACTGATGAAACCACGCTTCGCCTGGCCCTGCCCAAAGGCCGCATGGGGGAAGGCGTCTTCAAGTTGCTGACGGACGCGGGAATTCGGATCAAAATGGGCGAACGCGACTATCGGCCCCGCATTTCCCTGCCCGGATTCGAAACGAAAATCCTCAAACCGCAAAACATTGTCGAAATGCTCCATCTCGGATCCCGGGATGTCGGTTTTGCCGGAGCGGATTGGGTGGAGGAACTCAAAGCCGATGTTGTGGAACTGCTGGATACGGAGCTGGATCCGGTGCGCGTCGTGGCTGCTGCGTCCCCTGATATTCTCATCAAAGGCGATCTGCCCAGGCGACATCTTGTGGTGGCTTCGGAATATGAAAATCTCACAAATGCCTGGATCCGAAACCGGAAAATGAAAGCGGCCTTCGTGCGGTCCTACGGCGCCACGGAGGTTTTCCCGCCGGAGGACGCGGACTGCATCATCGACAACACCGCCACCGGCGCCACGCTGCGTGCGGGGGGATTGGAGATCGTCGATGTGCTGATGCAATCCTCCACGCGCTTTTACGCCAATCCGAAATCTCTCAGGAATAGGGGCAAGAAAAAATCCATTGAGCGATTCGTTCTTTTGATAGAGTCGGTCCTCAATGCGAGAAAGCGCGTCATGGTTGAAGTGAACGTGACGGCAAAAAATCTCAACAAGCTCATCAACCTGCTGCCATGCATGCGAAAGCCGACGGTCGCGCCCCTTTTCGGGGAGGATGCTTACGCGGTGAAGGCCGCAGTGCCCAAGGACCAGTTGCCCTTACTCATTCCGAAAATCAAAGCCTGCGGCGGAACCGACATCGTTGTCACCGCGCCGGATCAGCTTGTTTCCTAAAAGGCGAGGGAGACGCTATGACGCGCAATATTTTACCAGGGCCTGTTCCGGCCGCTTTCCTGGACAAGCTGACAGAGTATTCCATATCGAAAGCGCCGGCGCCCACGAACCTGAAACTCAACGCCAATGAAGGACCCCCGCCGCCCATATCGCTTTTTGAGATACTCAGCGAGCCAAGCGCGGACAACATGAACCTCTACGTCAAGCCGGAATCCCTGGAAGCTCAGATAGCCGAGCGCATGGGAATCGAAAGCGGGCAAGTGCTGGTCACCGCCGGCGGCGATGACGCGATCAAGCGATGCTGTACGGTGTATCTGCGCACGGGCCGTGAGATGATCCTTCCGCAACCCTCCTTTGAGATGTTCACAATGTTCGCGCAACAAGCTGAAGGGCGGATCGTGGATGTTTCCTGGGAGGCAGAAGATTTTCCGATCCGCGAAATCATTGCCGCCATTAATGAGAACACCGGCATCATCACTGTGACTTCGCCGAACAACCCTACGGGGTGCGTCGCGAGCGCCGAGGATCTGCGCCGGATCAGCGAAGCGGCTCCAAAGGCCCTGCTTATGGCAGATATGGCCTACACACATTTCGCCGATGAGGATTTGACCGAAACTGTCCTGAAACTTCCCAACGCCATCGGGATATACACATTTTCCAAGGCCTGGCGCCTGGCGGGATTGCGCGTTGGATTCGCCGTGGGACCGGAAAAGCTGATTGAGCCTCTTCGACGCGCGGGACTGCCTTACCCGCTTTCGAGCGTTTCATTGGCCTTGGCGCAAAAGTGGTTTGTCAGCGGCCAGGCCTCCGTGGCAAAATACGTTTCCCGAGTGCGCGATGAACGCGAAACTCTGCGGCGGCTCCTTGGCGAAATCGGCGCGAGACCGACGAACTCCCAGGCGAATTTCGCCTTCGCCCGCTTCAACGATCCTCAGTGGATTCGCGACGCGCTGGGCGGCATGGGGATCGCGACTCGTTTTATTCCGCCGCAAAAAAAGTTTAAGGGCGCCGTGCGAATCACCTGCCCGGGCAATGAAGCCGATTTTGCACGCCTGACGCATTCGCTCAATGTCGTTTGCCGTCCGCAGGCTTTGATTTTCGATATGGACGGCGTTTTGGCCAACGATTCAAAATCCTTCCGACAGGCGATCATCGACACGGCCAGGAGTTACGGCGTATCGCTGACGGCAAAAGATATCGCAGAGGCGGAAGCAGGCGGTGAGGCCAACAATTCCTGGGCGCTCACGCAAATCCTGCTGCGCCGTCATGGAACGCAGGCGGACATCAAGGAAGTGACCGAGCGTTTTGAACGGCTGTATCAGGGCGAAAACGGTCGGCCCGGCTTATGGGAAACCGAAACATTATTGCCAAGATGTGGCTGGCTTCAAAAATTATCGGAACGATACCCGCTGGCCATCGTCACCGGACGTCCGAGAAAAGACGCTGTGCGATTCTGTGTAAAAGAAGGCATCAGCGAATTTTTTAAATTCATGGTCTGCGCGGAAGATGCGGCCCTGAAGCCGGACCCCGCCCCGCTGACACTGGCGCTAAAAAACCTCAAGGTACGGTGGGCCTGGATGATGGGAGATACGCCGGACGACATTGTCGCCGCTCGGCGGGCGGGCGTTTTGCCCATAGGCATCATCGCGCCCGGATACGACGTTGAGACCACGAAAACTGTTTTACACGCCGCCGGAGCGGCTCGCGTGTTTGAAAACCTTCAACAACTGGAGGGTGTGCTGCCATGAAGCTTCGACAAGCCAAGACCACCAGAAAAACAAATGAAACCGACATCTCATGCGATCTGACTCTTGACGGCGCGGGCCTGGGAAAAATCGAAACCGGCGTCGGATTTTTCGACCATATGCTGCATGCATTAGCCCGGCACAGCGGAATGGACATGGAACTTTTCTGCAATGGCGACCTTGAAGTGGACGACCATCACAGCGTGGAAGACTGCGCCATCGTTTTGGGAACAGCCCTGGACGAGGCGCTGGGCGACCGAAAAGGCATCGCACGCTTCGGATGGGCCTTTGCGCCGATGGACGAAGCGCTGGCGCGCGCTACGGTGGACATTTCCGGCAGACCTTTCACGGTGATCCATCTCGGTCTGACGCGAGAAAAGATCGGCGACCTGGCTTGTGAAAATATCGCACATGCCTTGCGTTCATTCGCCGTGGCAGCGCGAATCACGCTGCACGTTGAGGTTCTGTACGGAGACAACGACCACCACCGCGCGGAAGCCGCGTTCAAGGCGGTCGCGTTGGCCCTTCGACAAGCGATAGCGCTCGATGGTTCGACCGACGCACGCAGCACCAAAGGAACTCTGGCATGAAAGATGTGCTGGTCCTGAAAACAGGCATCGCAAACCTGGCGTCAATTGTCGCCGGACTGCGGCGCGCGGGCGCGCGGGCGTATTTCAGCGATGATCCCGATGAAATCCATGCAGCGGCGCATGTTGTGCTTCCCGGCGTCGGAGCATTTAAGGCGGGAATGGATGTTCTGGCCCAAAGCCGGCTCATCGAACCCTTGAAAAAGCGCTTCGCTGAAAATAAGGCCACTCTTGCGGTATGCCTGGGTTTGCAACTTCTGTGCTCAGAAAGCGAAGAAGACCCGGGCATCGCCGGTCTCGGCCTGATCGATCAAAAAGTCCGGCGCTTTCCCGATACGCTTCGCGTGCCGCAACTCGGCTGGAACATGGTGAAACCGGTTGCTGAAAGTGAAATGCTCTCACCGGGCTACGCCTATTTCGCCAACTCCTTTCGCCTGATCGAAAAGCCGTCGGGCTGGATGGCGGCTTTCGCCGATTACGGCGGGAGTTTCGTTGCCGCGATGGAGCGAGGTTCCTGGTTGGCGTGTCAGTTTCACCCGGAGCTGTCAGGCCCGTGGGGAGCGAAGCTTATCGGGCGATGGCTCCAAAAGGAGAATGCCTCTTGCTGACAAAAAGAATTATCCCCTGCCTCGATGTGAAGGACGGTCGCGTTGTCAAAGGCGTAAAGTTTCAAGGATTGCGCGACGCGGGATCACCGGTGGAACTGGCAAAGGCCTACGAGGAACAAGGCGCGGATGAACTGGTGCTCCTGGATGTATCCGCAACGCCCGAAGGACGAAATACGGCTCTGAAGACCGTTGAGATGGTACGGAGCGTGCTGTCCATTCCGCTGACAGTCGGCGGCGGCATCCGCACCGCGCAAGACGCGCAAAATCTTCTGGAAGCCGGAGCGGACAAAGTGGGAATCAATACCGCCGCCGTGAAAGACCCGGAACTGATCGGCGTGATCGCTCGGCGTTTCGGACGCCAATGCACGGTCCTGGCCGTGGACGCCAAGCGAGTCGGCGCGAAAAAGTGGCAGGTCGTTGTGCTCTCCGGAAAAAACGATACGGGACTCGACGTAATCGATTGGATTAAAAGCGCTTGTGAGCGGGGCGCCGGTGAAATCCTTTTGACATGCTGGGATCGGGACGGCACGCGCGAAGGATATGATCTGGAGCTTATCCAGGCGGCTGCGGCCGCGGTGAATGTGCCGATCATCGCTTCGGGCGGCGTTGACAATCCCCAACATCTGCTGGAAGGCGTTAAAGTCGGCGCCGACGCCGTTTTGGCGGCGTCAATTTTTCATTACGGCGAATATTCCGTGGGCGAAGTCAAACGCTTTTTGAAAAGCGAAGGCGTGGAGGTGCGATTGTGATTATTCCTTCCATTGATTTGATGAATGGCAATGCGGTGCAACTGGTGGGAGGCCGGGAAAAATCCCTGGATGCGGGCGACCCCATGCCCATCGCCGAGCAGTTCCGACTGGCCGGAGAAATCGCGGTGGTGGACCTGGACGCAGCGCTCAGCCAGGGATCGAACACGGAAGTTATCAAGAAGCTCGTCCGCATCGCGCCTTGCCGCGTCGGCGGCGGGATACGCGACGCAGGCGCCGCCCTCGACTGGCTTGACGCCGGAGCAACGAAAGTCGTTTTGGGCACAGCTGCCAGGCCCGAAGTGCTGAAAAAACTTCCCAAGGATCGCGTGGTCGCCGCTCTGGACGCGGTTGACGGCGAAGTCGTCGTGGAAGGGTGGCGAACGAAAACCGGAGAAAGCGTCCTGGACAGAATGAAGGAGCTTCGCAATCTGGCGGGCGGTTTTCTGGTGACTTTCATCGAACGCGAGGGGCGCATGAAAGGCACGGCGATACAGCGCATCGCGGAGTTGAAAGAAGCATGCGGCGATGCGCAGCTTACGGTCGCGGGGGGGTTCACGACGCCCGAGGAAATCGCGCAAGCGGATCGCCTGGGCGCCGACGCGCAGGTGGGCATGGCCCTCTATCGCGGACGAATGAATTTGGCTGACGGCATTGCCGCCCCGCTGAAATCAGACCGTCCCGACGGACTGTGGCCGACGGTCGTCGTTGACGAACTGGGCATAGCACTCGGCCTGGCCTGGTCCAATTTGAAAAGTTTGCGTGAGGCCGTAAAACTGCGCCGTGGCGTTTACCACTCACGCCAGCGCGGCCTTTGGATCAAAGGCGAAAGCTCCGGCGCAACGCAGGAACTGCTTCGCATCGATGCGGACTGCGATCGGGATGCCCTAAAATTTACGGTTTCGCAGCGAGGATCGGGATTCTGTCATTTGGGAACCCGCAGTTGTTGGGGAGCTGATGAAGGGATTTCGCATCTTGCGCGCCGTCTGGCGGATCGTTTGAAAGATGCGCCTGAAGCTTCGTACACCGCACGACTTTCCCGCGATCCGGATTTGTTACGCAACAAATTGCTGGAGGAGGCGGGTGAACTGGCCGAAGCCGAAACGAAAGATGAAGTGATTTGGGAGGCCGCGGACCTGATTTATTTCACGCTGGCGAAGATGGCTTCAAAAAATGTATCGCTGAAAGACATCGCCGACGAACTGGACTTTCGTTCACGCCGCGTTTCTCGCAGACCGGGAAACGCCAAGACATGAGCCTTTTGGAGTCAACATGAGCGAATCCATACTCAGGCGCATCAAACCCGATCAGATTAAAGCGCGGCGCACAACGGGCGCGGACATGGAAGCAACGGCTAAAGCTCTTGAGATCGTTGCCGATGTCCAGAAACGCGGTCGGAAGGCCCTGCTCGATTACGGATTGCGTTTCGGCGATATCCAAAAGGATGAGAAATGGATTTTCGACCAAAGCGATTTTGATGAGGCCCTGGCGTCGCTGCCGGTCGATAAGCGAGATCTGCTGCGGGCAATGGCGAAGCGAATCGAAGGCTTTGCCGTCTCCCAGCGCCAATGCCTGACGGACCTGTCAACGGACATCGAAGGAGGAAAGGCCGGACATTTGGTCACGCCGGTTAAGCGGGCCGCCTGTTATGCGCCCGGCGGCCGATACCCCCTGCCCTCTTCCGTACTCATGACCGTGATCCCCGCGAAGGTGGCTGGAGTCGAAACAATCTGGGTCGCCTCGCCGCGTCCCGAGGTGGAAGTCCTGGCCGCATGCGCGGTCTCCGGCGCGGATCATCTGCTCGGCATTGGCGGGGCGCAGGCTATTGCGGCTTTTGCATTCGGCGCAGGTGAAATCCCTGCCTGCGATGTCATCGTCGGACCTGGAAATCGTTTTGTCACCGCAGCGAAAAGGCTTGTGAGCGGTCAGGTTCGTATCGATATGCCCGCGGGACCTTCCGAACTTGTGGTATTGGCCGATGACACGGCCGATCCCGCCTGGGCGGCCGCGGACATGCTGGCTCAGGCGGAGCATGACCCCGACGCATTGGTTATTCTTGTCGCCCTGGATGAATCGACAGCGGCCCGCGCGTGCGATCAACTGGCCTTGCAGCTTGATGACCTTCCGACAAGCGCTGTCGCACGTGAAGCTTTGAAAAATGCTTTTTCGGTCATTGCGCCGGATATCGAAAAAGGAATCGAAATATGTAATCGATTGGCGCCGGAGCACCTGTCCGTCATGGTGCGCGACGCGAAGGGCGTCGCAAAGCGTCTGCGTAATTATGGTGCGTTATTCATCGGTTCGCAGACGGCGCAAGCGCTTGGGGACTACGGCGCGGGGCCGAACCATGTTCTGCCGACCGGTGGAAGCGCCCGATCCTTCGGCGGATTGTCCGTGTTCAATTTTCTCAAAGTCAACACCTGGATTCGGATCGATGAACGCGAAAACGCGGCCGAATTATTTCATGAGGCCACGCAGATGGCTGAGATCGAAGGGCTTTCGGGGCATGCCAATTCCCTGAAACTGCGATTGAAGCGATAAGCAAATTTCAGATTGCAAACACTGCGTCTTTTGACCTCCAACTTCTAACTTCCAACTTCCAACTTCTGACTTCTGACTTCTGACTTCCGGCCTCCAAACCCCATGTTGACATTTTCGCTTATGGGTAGGACTATTTAACGCACTTGATGGTCAAGAATTTTTGTGGATTACAATGAATCGATCCCGATCTAAAGTTATTTTTACGCCGGTTCTCATTGCTGTCGCCGCGCTGTGCCTGTTTTGGGCCTGCGCCGACGGTGATGATGATGATGATTTCCCGTGGGAAGAAACTCAGCAGACGCATCCGGCCCTGATGGGACCCGGCATCCCTGGCAAAACAATATTAAACGATCCCAAACAACGAAGGGTTGAGGAATACCAACGCGAGTTGCTTGCCGAATGGCACGCAGGCGACCCTGAAGACACCAATCATGACGGAAAAATTTCGTTTGAGAATCTTCCCAAAAAGCACGTCGGCAAGGATCGATTCTTTCCCGATGCAATCCTGGACAGTGCACTTTCCGGCAACGTGTTGATCGAAACCACTTATTCCAATTACGTGTCTTTCTCGCCAACGGAATGGTTCGGCCTTCTCATCGCCCACTTTCAAGGTCTTGGTTTCAATGTCAGCACCACCGATTCCTTCAGCAACCTGCTGACTTACGACTTAGTTATCTTGAAGACGCCGAGGTACATGAACGCTTCGGATGTCAATCTTGTCAGAACTTTCTTAGACAGTGGAGGCATCGTTTGGATATTCGGCGAATACTATCCCGATGCAAATTTGGGGACCAATGACCTTCTCTCCGGTCTGAATGCGGGTATTCATTTAAATGCCACAAACGGCCCCGCCTGCGAACCCATAAATTATTATTCCATTCCCACATGGCCCGTTTTTCAGGACTTCACCACCCACTGCCTGAATGACAGTCTGACCCAGGCGCTCCACCTAGCTGTCAGCTTTGCTGAGATCGTCAACCCCGCCCAGGTTTTGTATTACTCCACGGAATCGTCTTATTTGAGGGACAATCCTTCCATTACCGGTCCATTTCCCATTGCCGTATTGCCCGATCCGACTGTTCACCCCAATTGGAAATTGGTGGTAGTTGGCGACACCAACGTTTTCGCCAGCTACTCTGGGAATGACTACCTTCACATGTACGACAACGCCCAAATGGCAACGAACTGGGCTCTATGGTGTCAGCAGTGCCAGATAGACGCCGACTGCGACGACGGCTTGTTTTGCAACGGCGACGAGTTCTGCAACGAAGATACCGATACATGCAATCATTCCGAAGATCCCTGCGGCGATGATGGCGCTTTTTGTAATGGCGATGAGTCATGCAATGAAACGACAGACGAATGCGATAGCAGCGGCGATCCTTGTGAGCCCTGGGAACTTTGTGATGAAGAAAATGATACGTGCTTAACGACAACAACGACTTCAACAACAACCATCGAGCCGCCGACCACCACAACGCAAGAGCCAGCGACAACAACAATCACCTCGACGACTTCCACATCGACCAGTACGACGACTTTCCCAACAGATGACGATAATGCCGATGACGACAGCATTGAATCCGATATACCTGTCGGCGATAAGGACGATGGCGATGCCTGGCCTGAGGGAAAGGTGACCGGCGGCTGTTACGGTTGCGGAGGATAGGTGACTGTGGGGCGAACTGAAAATGGCATGACAGGCACGTCCGAGGCCTAGCGATGCCAGTCACCATTTTCCAACTTCTGACTTCCTGTTTCTGACTTCTGACTTCTAGCTTCTGTCTTCTAGCAAAAACCCATTATGCTTGATGACATCCTGATACCATCTTCCGCTGGCCTTGATGGTGCGCTTTTGCGTGGCGTAGTCGACGTGCACGATGCCGAAGCGTTTTGAAAACCCCTGAGCCCACTCGAAATTGTCCATGAACGACCATGCAAAATATCCGCGAACATCCATGCCATCGGAGATTGCTTTGTGGACCTGCGCGAGGCACCCGGCGAAAACTTCAATGCGGTTATCATCGCGCACGATGCCGTCCGGCCCGACTTCGTCGTCGAAGGACGCGCCGTTTTCCGTGATATAAACCGGGCCGAGTTTGTATTTGTTACAGACGATGTCCAGCGTTTCGTACATCCCTTCGGGGTAAAACTCCCACCCCATATTTGTATATTTTCGCCCCGGCTGCGGGCCAAGTTCGCCGTCGGAATTGCTCAGGATGATCCGCGTATAATAATTGAGACCGAAAAAATCCAGCTTGGTGGAAATGATTTGCATGTCCCCCTGCTCGATGACCGGCCTGTTTTCGCCAAGCGCCTCCCAACCTTTTTCGGGATAGCGGCCAAGCGCAATCGGCTCCAGCAACCAGCCCCAGCGAAGATCCCAGCGCATTTGCGCCGCCTTGCGATCCTCATCCAAATCGGTGGCGGGATGCACGGGCCACAGGTCTTGCGTGATGCCGATGTTGGGTGTTTTCGGGCAATTGGCGCGCAGCGCGGAAACCGCCAGCCCATGAGAAAGCAGGACGTGGTGCGCCACCTGATAGGCGCTTTTTTGATCGAGAATGTCGCCCGGCGGCCAGCCCTCTTCCAGGTAGGCTTCCATGGCCACGCCCGGTTCGTTGTGCGTGATCCAGTCCGTGACGCGATCTCCGAGACGCGCGGCGACGACGGCGACGAAGTCCGCAAAACAGTGGGCCGTTTCGCGCCCGACCCATCCGCCATATTCGTCCATGAGCGCCTGCGGCATGTCCCAGTGATAGCAAGTGATAAATGGCCGGATGTCAGCTTCCAGCAGCGCATCGACAAGGCGATCGTAGAAATCGAGACCCTTTTCGTTGATCGGCAATTTCCCCGAAGGAAGAATGCGCGGCCACGCGACGGAGAAACGATACGCCCCCATGCCAAGCTTTTTCATCAGCGCCACGTCTTCGCGATAGCGGTGGTAATGATCGCAGGCCACGCGCGCCGTGTCGCCGTTTAATATTTTGCCCGGTTTCTGTTCGTAAACATCCCAGATCGACGGGCTCTTGCCGTCTTCATCCCAGGCGCCCTCAATCTGATGAGCCGCCGTAGCGCTGCCCCACAGAAAATCTTTTGGAAAATTCATTTCACTCACTTAGCGATAGAGTGTCGGATAGACGTTCAGGCCATTGGCGAAAGCGACCGCCTCTTCAACCTCTGCGTGGACAAGATAGAATCTCCACGTGAAGACCGAGTCGGGATTCGTCGTTTCGTCGTAGAAGACCACGTTGTCTTTGTCGTTGTAAATAATGGCCGCAATGTGCGTGTAGGCCTGATCCTTCACCGCGAACCAGCCGTCGGCCAGGCTGATCATGCCGTTGGCCAGGGGCATGGGCCAGTCTGTATCCTCGAAAGCGAAGTCAGCCTTCGTGTACGTGACCGGCTGATCGTCAGCCAGCGCCGGTGTGAATGTCACTTCGCCGCTGCCGGGAAAGCTGACGAACATAAAGCGCGGCTGCCCCGCAGCAACGCCTATGTCCAGACGGTAAATTTCCGGATCATCGGAGTGCGCATACCATTTCTCCTCATACTCCCGTCCGCCAGTGGCGATGACTCGGTCAATGGGCGCCTGCGTTTCCAGGGTCGATTCGGCGGGCGCTTCGATTTGTTCAACAGTTCCGCTTAGGGTATCGATTCTGGCCGTCCCCGTAATGCCCAGGGCCTCTTTGCCACGGCGAATGATTTCACGCGAACGCCAACCGACTTCTGCGGCGCGGGAAACGCCGTAGCCGATTTCACCCTTGTAGGGATTGATCCCGGTGGCGTCGGTCACCATGCCCAGGGCTATCAGCCGCCACGCCTCGCGAAGCTCGTCGTCATTGTCAAGCTGGGCAACCTCGGCGATGGTCTGCGCCGCCATGAGTTCTCGGTAGGCGATGGCCACGCTGGTTCGAACGTGGTTGTCCCGCTCATCTTTTCGCCATAGGCCGCCGCGCCCGAGCCACATCAAAACTCCCTTCGTGGAGCCGGGTTGCCAGGTGCCGTCAAATAGCGGCGGAAGCTCGGCGGGTTGGATGTCGAGGTCCTTTACCGCTTCAACGTATTCCTCGACGGTGGCGATGTCCCAGCCGCCATCCTCTAACGTTTGCAGTTTGTCCTCGTATTCCTGCAAGCAGCCTTCGTTGCGTTTGAACAGGGGCGGAAAGTAAGGATCAAGATCGCAGGTCGCCAGCAGTTCCCCGTCGTTGAGGAAGGTCCACGTGAGCTTGACGATATTTTCGCCGTCGTTGTAATCCACACCCTTCGCTCCAGCGACGAGGTCCAGGTCGCCGAATGCGTAGTAAGGCGCCGCATCCCAGTCGCCGTGCTGATAAATCCACAGGTTCTTGGGCCACACCATCGTCTGGTAGTTATAATCGGCCATGGCAGAAGCCATCCCCATGCCCGCCTGGCCTTCCTGGCAGAACACCGTCGTGGACAGGGGCACACCATGCTCTTCAAAGACGCGTTGCGCTTCTTGCACGCTATGCTCCCAGGCCGGACGACCGTAGCCGATAAAGAGCTGGTCCGAGTAATGGAAACTGACGACGGAAGCCTGCCCGCGATCCGCCAGTGTTTTCAGTTTGTCGAGCACGCCGGGATGCCGCTCGGCCATCACCTCAATCATGTAGGCCTGCATTTCCAGATCGACGCCCCAGCCGGGATGCTCCAGGTACAGGTCCAGCACCGGCTCGAAACTCTCGACGATGATCATATCCTCAACTTCTTTCTCGTTGAGTTCCCATTCGGTGAACAGGTGCTCGAAACCGAAGGGCAAAAATCCCTCCATCCCACCAGCCACGTATTGCACGTTGAAGTGAAACATGGCCGTGGCGAACTTATGTTCGGCCTGCGCATACGCGTTTGTGCCTGTCAATCCAGCCAATGCGACGCAGAGCGCGCAGCCGATGACGAAGTGAAAAGCCGGATTTCGTAAGCGTGTCGGATGGGTCATTAATTTTTCCTTAAAGAAAAGAAGCTCAATCCGTTTATACATATACTAAAAGAGGATTTCGACTCAAGGTGAGCTTGCCGTGACAAAAGGTTTTTCAAGCCGGTAAACGCCACCGTTGACAAAAGCGACTGAACCAAGAGTAGAATCGGCAAGTATGTCTTTTCAAAAATTACTCAAAAATTTATTTTTCACCCTGACAACCTTGATACTCGTTTTTGCCCTGATGGAAACGCTGGCGCGCCTGACTGAGCGTTTCGAGCCGCCGCAACCCGTTGAGACCAGAAGCCCGGTCACGTTTCAAACACTGCCGGACTCGTCGGCTCTTGAAACGATAAGCATCGACGGCAAGGATTTTCTTTCCCTGTCGTGGGGCGGACATCCATCGGCCCTGATGCCGCCGAAAAAGGGCGATGAACTACGCATTATTCTTCTAGGCGGTAGCGCGGCGGATGGTATGGGCATCGCACCGCCGGCGACATTCGCATCCATTCTCGAACGGTTGCTCAACAGCATTTCCGTAAGGCGCGTGAGAGTCATCAACATGGCCCGAACGGGATTTGCCAGCTCACAACTTGCCTGGATGCTGCAACAAGCCGCACCGCTTATTGAACCTGATCTCGTGCTAACGGTTATGGGCAACAATGAATACCTCGACATGCAGCTTAGCCAAAGCGTCGCAATGAAGCCGCTTCAGTTGACCCTGGCCCGACGTCTGGAAAGGCGCTTTGCGTTGGCGCGTTTTTTCAGACCGGGGCAAAAAGTTGTCGAAAATGTCGCCACTGAAAATCATCTGGATGCCATGCAGGATATGAGCGAAAAGCGCAGGGAAACGATCAACGATTATGTTGAAAATCGCCTGAAGCGCTCTGTTCGCAGTATGGCCGTTGCCGCGAAAAGCGTTGGAAGCCGCATGATCGTCAGCACCGTTCCGGCAAATATTCGATACGCCAACTTGCGGGAATGGTTCTTCGCGGGCGACGGGCCTGAGCAACCGCAGGACTTCGTAACAGCCCGCTGGGCCATGCGCTACGGCGCTCCGATGAAAGCCGCTGCCATCATGGGAAAACGGCTCGCGCAAAACGCGAGCGATCATCCCGCCCGATTCGTTTTGGCCATGGCGCTTCAAAAGGCAGGCGAAACGAAAACGGCTTTGGAAGTATATCAAAGACTCGTCAAGGATCTAAAACCCTCCAGCATCGCGGGTGGAAGTTTTAGTGAGTGGTATATGCTGATGAGTTCCATGTCTGAGTTGCAGGAAAAAACGGCTGCAAAGCAGACGGCGAAGCTTTGGTTTCAAAGGGTGGAAGAAAAAATCGACGATGCTTATGGGCGGTGGCAACGAGCGACAATGTACATGGCGCTCGGCGATATCGACAAGGCCCGTCAGTTGTTTCGCGAGGCGCTCGCCATGGATGGACATGTCATACGAACCGGCGAAAGGATCAATCACGTTCTGAAGGTGGCGGCTTCGGCTGGCGGAGTCAGGGCTTTCGATTTAAACACGGAATTTACCCGGCATGAGCCAGACGGCATTTTGGGATACGACTACTTTTTTGATTACTGTCATTACAACGCACGGGGACATATTCTTGCGGCGCATCTGTTGGCCAAGCCGATTGCCAAAGCCTTGGGCATTGAAGGCGAGCTTGCGTCGGCAAAGACGGGCCTGGAAATGGAAAGGAAATTGCGTAAAGGCCGCGAAACGGATTTGCCGGATCTGCGCTGGTGGTCGGGCGCGGATTTTGACGTTTCCCTACTGGTCGATGAAGCTATCGACAACAACCGGAATCCGAGAGCGGAGTTAGCCCGTCATGTCGCAAAATTCGGAGATTCGGCGGCGGCTTCAACATTTCTGGGCAATTGGATGATAGCTGAGCGAAATGACGCGTTCGAGATAAGCGGCAAAGCCTCAGAAAATCAATACCGCAAGGCTCTTGAAATGTCGCCCGATTTCGAACCGGCAAAAAATAACCTGAAGAAATTCATGACCTTTCTGCGCTAAACAAAAAAAATAATCACGCGCATAAAATGAATCGGGACGAATCAGCCTGGCCGATCCGTCCCAAAAACACTTCGGGCTCGCCTGTTAATACAATTAATACAAACCATAGCGCGGGGCCGCGCCGCCATCAAGGCTCCCGTTGCATAAATTTTCGCTATTAACACCCCGTTTGCAACGTAGTGAAGCTGTGCTAATACAGTCTCTCGGTATTTTTCACGCATGAGGTTTGATATGGAATTCATGGAAATAAAAAAAGAAGGTCCTGTCGGGATCATGGTCTGGAAGCATGAGGAGCAAAATCGCTTCACCACACCTTTCCTAAAAGAAATCAACGAAGCGCTCAGCGAACTGGTCGCCGATGACTCCGTTACCTCCGTGGTCATTGCATCGGGATTGGAAAAGTACTTCTCCACGGGATTACATCTCGAATGGATGATGGCGCAGGGCGCCTCCGACCCAAACGCCCTGAAAGAGTTTTTACTTCTTATTCACAAAAACCTGATGTTTTTTACGTCGTATCCAAAACCGCTGGTCGCCGCAATCACCGGGCACATTGTCGCGGCGGGCTGCATTTTCGGCGCGTGCATGGATTATCGTTATATGTCCGAGGACAGAGGCTTTATTCGCCTGCCGGAGGTGCAGATCAACATCCCCTTCTGGCCGGGCATGAGGGCAATCTTTCAGTCCATTTTGCCCCCCAGGACGGTGCGCAACCTGTTTTATACAGGAGATCGTTTTACCGCGAAGCAAGCCATGGAAATGGGCTACGTGGATGCGCTGTTCCCGGCTGATGAAGTTCTTTCCAAGTCCCTTGAACTCGCTGAAAAACTGGGCAGGGCAAAAATGGAAACCTACGCCCATATCAAAAGGGATCTTCGCCGACATGTTTTGCGGATCATGAAAGAAGACGACCCGAAGGCGATTGAATCTTTCATGAGTCAAATGGCCCAAAACCGGTAATTATTTCAGGTCGGGCGATGACAATAAAGTGGAAAAGTTATTTGCCAAGAGTCTGTCGAAGAAATGGCTTTGAAATAAAAATCGCGCTGTCGGCAATCCTTGTCTTGATGATGATCTCAGTAGCATTCGCGCAAAGTGCAAGTGAACGTGAAATGCAAAACGTCCACGTTCCGGCAGGGTGGTTTCTTATGGGTTGCGTGCCGGGAGACGACCTTTGCGGCCAGGACGAAAAGCCACAGAAGAAATTCTTCATTGATGCCTTCACGATCGACGCGCACGAAACGACCGTGAATGAGTATACCCAGTGCGTAAAAACCGGCAAATGCGATAAACCCAGGGGCCGCACCGAGAGCCGGTTTTGCAACTGGGGTCATCCGGATCGAAAGAACCATCCAGTGAACTGCGTAAGTTGGTCGCAGGCCGACGCCTATTGCCGCGAGAAAGGCAAGATGCTTCCCACGCAAGCGCAGTGGGAAAAAGCGGCCAGAGGCGAACTTGTCAACAAGGTCTTTGCCTGGGGAAATGAAAAGGCCGATTGTACGCGAGCCGTGATGGACCCGGGGAAATTGGAGACGCAGGCCGATATTTCCGACGGCTGCGGAAAAAACGGAACCTGGGAAGTTTGCAGCAAATCAAAAAGCTCTGCGGGACTGTGCAATATTGCGGGAAATGTCCGGGAGTGGTGCCTGGACTGGTACGACCCGCAGTTTCTGAATTTCTCAGCGCCGAGCAACCCCTATACAACGTCAAAAACTCGCGAACGTACGTTGCGCGGCGGAAGCTGGCTGCTTGGCGCAAAGGACTTTAGAATATCCGCACGAGGTTTTGAGGAGCCTGACAAGCAGCCTATCGACGTCGGATTTCGATGCGTGAAACAACTGTCGGAGCCATACAATAAGCCGTCGAAGCCCGCTGCCATGAACTCTTCAACCGAATCAGGCCGGAATTAATTATCCCCTCGACGAATGAGTTTCCCTTTTCGCGGCGCCGGATGGTAGCCGCCGCCCGGCGTCACAACCGGGTGTCCGTTGACCAACACGTACTCAATGCCGGAAGGAAAGGCATCCGGTTTCAAGGGCGTACTGTTGGATTGGATCGTGTCCCGGTCGAACATGACAAGGTCGGCCCAATAACCGCGCCGGATCAGTCCACGGTTTTTGATGCCCAGCTGCATCGCCGGCAGGGAAGTCGATTTTCGGATCGCCTCTTGCAGCGTCATGTGCTTTTCGTCCCGCGCGTATTTTGACATCAGTTTTGGGAAACAGTCGTAGAAAAGATGGCTCGGTATTCCGTGGCCCAGGAGCAACGTATCGGTAACGACCGATACATTGGGATCGGACACGGAAGCGTAAACGCTGCGTTCCGCAAATTCATCGCCTGGCCAGGTCGGCGTTTCGTAAACGAGAACGTTGCCGTCCTCTTCCATGAGCATATCGCAGATGGCGTCGAAGGGATGTTTTCCAAGGGCTTTGCCGATGGCGACGAAGTTCATCCCCTGGTATTTCTTGTTGGCGTCCGACCTCACTCCCATCAGATGGATCGATTTAAAACCCATGAGCTTAAAGAAATTCATGGACCAAGTGTCCGGCTTACGGTGCGGCCAAACGGATTTGCCCCGCATAATGGAACGGTAAATTTTCTGCCGCACAACCGGATCGGCAAAGCGACTCATCACTTTCTCCCTGCCGCCTTCCAGAGACCAGGGGGGCATGAAGGCGAAGGCGTGCGTGAATCCGGTGCCGGTCGGCATGGCGTCCATGCCCATCGGCAAACCCTCGTCGATGGCCTTGCCCATGACCGAAAGTTTTTCCCGCATGGCCAGATCCAGGGGGACAGGGATTTTGAGATGCTTATAGACGACGGCGCCGGCGCGAAGGATTCCGGCCACCGCCCTGTCAACGACAATGTTGACGTTCGGCAACCAGAAGAGATGGGAAAGCTGGATGCGAACGCCGGTTTTGCGGCTGATAGTCATTATCTCGTCGATGGCCTGCGTCAGCGTGTTGGAGTAACTGCGCAGGTGACTGGTGAACACGGCGTCATTGGCGCTCACGATTTCCGCCAGTTCGGTCAGTTCCGCCTCGTCACTGGCCAATCCGGGAAAATACTGGAGACCGGTGCTCATCCCCAAGGCGCCGGCTTCGAGAGATTCGCTCAATAGCCGCTTCATGGTTTTCATTTCGTCGACTTTCGCGGGGCGGTTTAACATACCCAGCGCGCCGATGCGAAGCTGACCGTGCGGCGTCAGCAGACCGGCGTTCAGGACCATTCCCCGGTCCTCGATCGTATCCATCATTTCGGACATGGTGTTCCACTTGGCGTGGGGACCCTGGTCCTCCCCGATGAAAAAGCTCATATAGAGAAGACCTTCCTCCCGATGCTCTTTGCTAAACGGCGCCAGTCCCGCACCGCAGTTGCCGCCAACGAAGGTCGTGATGCCCTGACGCAGCAATGGCTCTAGGGTTTTGTGATGATCGGCAAGATGGACCACCAAGTCCGCGTGACTGTGGATGTCGATGAATCCGGGACATAGAACCTTGCCGGCGGCATCAAGGCGCGTTTTGGCACGAGCCTCTTTCAATTGTCCGATCTCACAAATTTTTTCGTTTTTCACCGCGATGTCCGCAGCATAGGGAAGGCGTCCCGTGCCGTCGTAGATCGTCGCGTTGTCGATAATAATATCGTAGGTCATTTTTTCCCCCTTATTTTATTCCGGCCATGGCTAACCTATTATTCACTCGTCAGCTTTTCAATTTTCTCCACAATGCGAAGGATTCGCTTGAACTCCGCTTCAGGCAAATGCTCGCCAGTCAATCGAGCAAGGTTCTCGAATATTTCGTGATGACGAGCGAGGGCGGCCTTGCCCCGCGAGCCGAGATCAAGAATCACCGCCCGCCGGTCCTTTGGGTCCGGGCGACGCTTGAGGTATCCCCTGGACACCATTTTGTCAGCGGTCCACGAAACCGTGGAAAGGGGAAGGTTCACGCGCGCAGTCAGATCCTTGAGCCGACACGGCCCGATTTCCTCAATGTTCAAGAGGAAAAGCTGCTCCTTGGGGCTGGTTTGCAATTCTTCCCTGAAAAGATCCATCTTCCGATAAATCTGATTGAGCGCATGAGCCAGGCGCTCAATGCTCCGGTTTGGTGGATCGATTTTTTTCTTGCCAGCATCCATGAAGTATTTTGCTCCAACAATTGGACTATTCAATTATTAGAGTAATTTTGCGGACGTGTCAATGACCAATGGGCTAAGGGGCAGTGGTCAGTGAACAGTGGGCAGAGAATGGTTGTTGATAGCGGTCAGGAGTTAGTGGATTGTGGGCTAAGGGGCAGTGGTCAGTGGACAGCGGCAATTGCTCATTGCTTATTGATAATTGTTAATTGATAATTGGCTCAACAGCCCCTGATGCGGCGCTCAAGCTCCGTAATGGTTTTATTAAGCCTTTTATCCGTTGCCCTGAGTTCCCGGATTTTTTTACAGGCGTGCATGATGGTGGAATGATCTCGACCGCCGAATTGCCGACCGATTTCCGGGAAACTGGCGTCGGTGAGTTCACGCGCCATGTATCCGGCGATCTGGCGCGGCAAAGCAAAATTTTTCTGCCGACGCGCGCCGGTCATTTCCTTGAGCTTGATTTGGAAATAATCGCAAACGATATGCTGAATCTTTGCCACGTCGATTATTTCGTCCTTTTCCTCCATGATGTTTTGCAGAATCTGTTCGGCCAGATCGATGGACATTTCCATGCGGTGTAATGAAGCAAAAGCCGAAACCCTGACGAGCGCTCCTTCCAGTTCGCGAATATTGGCCTGAAAATGATCCGCAAGATAAAAGGCCAGATCCGAAGTCAGTTGAATGTCTGCATCCATAGCCTTCCTTTGCAGGATGGCCACGCGCGTTTCCAGGTCGGGAGGCTGAAGGTCGGCGATTAGACCCCAACTGAATCGCGAACGCAATCTGGCATCCAGTTCCGTCAGATCTTTGGGCGCGTGATCAGAGGTCACCACGATCTGCCCTCCGGATTCGTGAATTTCGTTAAAGGCATGAAAAAACTCGATCTGCGTGCGCTCTTTGCCTTGCAAAAACTCTACGTCATCAATGAGCAAAACACGACTGCGCCGAAATTTTCTTCTGAAGGCGTCAATATGTCCCTGGCGCAGGGCGGTTATCATTTCGTTGGTGAATCGCTCCGCCGTCATCGCCGATACCTTCGCTGCGGGATCGGATGAGAAGATGTAGTGTCCTATGGCGTGGAGCAAATGCGATTTCCCCAAACCGGATGCGCCATAAAGGAAAAGAGGGTTGTAAACCCGACCGGGTTTCTTTGCCACAGCCATGCAGGCGGCGTGCGCGAATCGGTTGGCTGCACCGACGACGAATCGACCGAAGCTGTATTGGAGGTTGAGGCTTTGTCCCTTCGCCACAAAACGAAGGCGAGATGTCCTGGGCTTGGATTTCTCATGACTCCCATTATCGATCGGAGCGCCGAGAAACTCTTCGCCAAAGTTCAATTGCTCACACTTTCCCGCCGTGTCCACGTCGACGTTTATCTGCAGATTCCGCGAGGTCAATTCAAAAAAGATGTCCTTGACCATTCCGCTGTAATGAACGTTGAACCAGTCCATGACAAATTGATTCGGCGCTTTCAACGTCAGTTTTTTCGAGTCCTTGTCATGAAAAACAAGGGGCTCGATCCAGTTGGCGATTTCCCGTTTATCCAATCGCTCGGCTAAAACCTTTTTTGTCCGAGCCCAAGTCGCTTTCATGAAAATCCCTCAAACTCCTCAAGCCTGGCGTTGCATGCCTTTTTTCGGTGAGTGAAGGCAAAACCCTGCCACCAACCGTTCCAGCCGCCAAACGGAAAACTCGGAAATCGTGCTTTTTTTTATGTGAATCGAGAGACCCCGTTACGCGCCAATCCCCATTAGCACGCACGGTTTTTTTCCCTTTTCAAGTTCTGCCCTAAACGGATTTTCAGTATACAAAAATCGTTTTCGATTTCAAGGTCACAAATCCAAACCGACGAGGAATTTTTCTTCATTTTTGATCAAGTGATCGCCTAAGCCTTTGGAAACAATGGAAAATTAAGTGTGCTGGCGTGGGCAAAAAAAAGTGCCTTTTTTTCTTTTTGCACCGGGAAATTTGCTTAAATAAAAGCGGATTGAAAACGCATTTTTTCAAGAACCCGAAAAGTATTTTGAAATTCAATGCTTACGCAATTTAAAGAGGACGCCTAAGACCGAATTGAAATCCAGTGAAATAAAATCCGGATTCAACGCTTTCAATTCCTTTTCGTCGCCAATGCCGTAAGTCACGGCGATGGTTTTGGCGCCCGCCCCCTGCCCGGCGAGAACATCCATCGTTGTGTCGCCGATCATTACCGATTCCATGGGATGAATTGCTGCGGATTTGCAAACCGATTGAACAATGGCGGGATCGGGTTTCGGAGCCAGTTCGTCGGCGCCGCATATAATATCAAATGCATCGACGAGGCCAAAGCTTCCCAGTACGCGATAGGCCATGAATTTATTTTTCGCCGTGGCGATCGCCAATAAAAAACCCATTGAGCGGAGTTGCGCCAAACCCTCTCGAACTCCCTCGTAAAGCCGTGAGCGATCATGGCAATGATCGTAGAACCATCTCCTGTATTCGCGAACGCAGGCGCGGATATTTTCTTCATCCGCTTCCGGCGCCAGGCTCCTGAAAGTGTCGACCAGACCGCACCCAATAAAGGGGAACACATCCCTGATGAGAAGATTGAGGCCGCAACGCATCGTAAGCGCCCGCGCCACCGACGCGGCGATATCTTCGCGACTGTCAACCAGGGTCATATCCAGATCAAAGATGGCAAGTTTTGATGGCATTTGGGAATCCGGCAAAGAGCTTAGATATCTTTTTTCTGGAGGACTAATGCGGTGATCATGCAGCACACGACGGCATAGAGGATGCACGATCCGCTATGAAGCAACCAACGGTCTAGTGGAAAGGCCAGCTTAACGAATTCCCGGTAGTTCATTA
Organism: uncultured bacterium; assembly: GCA_964591275.1. Taxonomy (GTDB): domain Bacteria; phylum Lernaellota; class Lernaellaia; order JACKCT01; family JACKCT01. The sequence goes on from CAZQAE010000013.1 coordinate 50,895, forward strand.
AAAACCGGCTGTACGTCGGCGAAAGCAAATATATGACGCGCATGACCACGCTGATGATATTATGTTCGGAAGCCTCGAATCCGTTGGCGAAGTAATCCCAAAAGCCTTCATAGCTCAGGCCGATCATGAAAAATCCCGTCAACGGGCGCGGCAGCAAAATCGACAGGAGTTGCGCCAGGGCGACCAGTGAGAAAACTGCGGGCAGCGCGCTGAATTGCAGGAGAAAGAAGTCGCCTCCCAATGGAACTCCACGGATTTGAGCCAACACGTAAATCTCGGCGCTGAGCACAAACTCGATAAGAACGATGAATAAAAAACTCCCGATCAAAATGCCCATAACCGCCGTGAATCTTCTGATGGGCTTCGTAAGAAGCGTTCGGGCGGTGAACGAACTCAACTCGCCGGATAATCCGCTCATGCCGACCCAGATGGCGGCCAGCCAGACGCAAATCCGGGCGACACGAATGCCCAATTCAACGGAGCCCATTTTCGCCGCCACCGTATCTGCGGAAGTATTTGTGGCCGATACGGCCATGAAGACGAAAAAACACATCGCCCAAAGCGCCTTGATATAATGAGCTCTCGCCAGACGCAGCCAGGAATATCGGGCGACCACGAGGATTTTCATGAGATCACCTCCTCGTCGCCGACGACTTTGATAAAGTAGTCTTCGAGACTGACACGACGCCGCGCAACGGAATCGACGCTCCCGCCGATCTCGGCGATGCGCGCGCATATGACAGACAGATCCTTCGTGTCGGAAGCCTGGATCGCCTGCAGCCGGTCTCTGGATTCGCTTCCCGGCAGCGGCTGGGCGGCCTGGTATAAAACTTCAAAACCTTTCGTCTCGGCAAGATCGTCGGGAGCCAACTCGCGGACCACACGTCCCTTTTTGATAATGCCGATTCTGTTGCAGGTTCTCTCCACTTCCGAGAGCGTATGGGAGTTGATAAAAAAGGTGGCGCCACGCGTGGCGTAGTTGTTGATGATGTCTCGAAATTGACGGCGTCCCACCGGGTCCAGGCCGCGGGCCGGTTCATCGAGGATGATGAGTTCGGGGTCAGGCAGGATGGCCTGCGCCAGTCCGACTCGCTGTCGCATCCCCTTGGAATATCCGGAAATGCGTCGATCGGAAGCTTCACTCAGGTTCACGGCCTCCAGCACCTCATCAATGCGGTCGCCGAGCTTTGCCTTTTCTATTCCATAGAGCTTTCCGTATATCTCCAGAAGCTCCCGCGCCGTCAGGCCGGTGAAGATGTTTGTCTCCTCCGGGCAATAGCTGACGTGGCGAAAAAGGTTTTCCGGCTGCGGATTTTCGGCGCCGAACACGACAATTCCACCGCCGCTTATTGGCGTCAAGCCAATCAGGCAACGGACCGTCGTTGTTTTGCCGGCGCCGTTTTCGCCCAGAAAACCATAAACGTCCCCGCGACGAACCTTCAGATTGACGCCACGCAGGGCTTCAACCTTTTGACGACGAAACAAGCCGCTCGAAAAGGTTTTCACAAGGTCTCTGCATTCCAATAGGATTTCGCTCACCACAGCTCCAAATCCATCGAATCGTTTCGCTTGGCGACAGTCCTTACAGTTGCATCTCATCCATCATCGGCGCTCAAATAGTCGCCGGCCGGGCGGTTTTGCGTGGTCGCTATTTCTTCGGCGCGTTGCGAGTTCCGCTACGCAGTTGTTCTTCAACAAGCCCCATGAACCTTTTATCTTCGGCGCGGACAAAGCCCCGATGCACGGTTCGGATGAAACCCGTTTTATCTATCAAATAGGAGGTTGGAAGATGCTCCACATGATATTTGTCGGCGACTCGATTGCCCTTATCAAGCATGATGGCCGCCGCGCACCCGTTTTCATCGACGTATTGTTGTAAGTCAGCCGGGTTCTGGCTTTGGGATAAAAACAGGATTCTCAAGTCCCATTCTTTAAAATGTTCCGCGATATTCCGGGCTTCATTCAATTGGATGATCGTCCGTTCATCGTCGGTGCGCCCGAAAATAATCCAGACCACGGCGCCGTGCATATCCTTGAGCTGCTGCTTACCCCCATTCAGACGTTCAAGCTTGAAATTCGGCGCCTCTTCGCTCAGGGCGAGAAGCTCCATGTCAACATAGAATCCCGTGTTTTTCGCGGTGAAGAGGACTACGGCGGACAGGGCGAAAAACAGCGTCAGGGAAAGATACCGCCGAGTCAACATTTTCGTTGCGCCTGCATTCATGAGCGGAGTATAGACGGCATCGTCAAAAAAGCAAAACACGCAATCTTTGGAAACCAGATTTTCAGCCAAAGACTGCTTTGGGCGAGGAATCCCTTGTCCGGCGACGTCTCCGTATTGTCATTCCGACTGGAACGAAGTGGAATGGAGGAATCCCTTTGTCCAGCGACGTCTCCGTATTGTCATTCCGACTGGAACGAAGTGGAATGGAGGAATCCCTTTGTTCGACAGGCAGCGCGACGATTTGAGGGATTTCTAAAGCTCCGTTTTTCTCCGGTCGAAAAAACAAGAGCCGCCAAAGGCAAAGAGCTTCGCTTTGGCGTTGACCAATCCGCTTTCTCGTCGCTCAGTCCCTTTTAGAAGCAATAGCGCCGCTGGATGCCGGGACTCTTTTCTTCACATGTGAGGTCATTTTGCGCCCAGGCAAAGCGCCCGAAAGTCAACTCCGTTACGGATTTGAACAATGCGGCTTTGCGAATCAGGGAGCTAACGACCTGGCAAGGCGAAAGCCCAGGCCGGAGTTACGGCTGCCGGGATCGAAGTTGCCGCGATTAGCTGACCGGCAGTACCTAGCACCGCGGTACCCGCTGCCGCCGCGATTCACCCGGTCCGGGCCGGCGAGCTTGTGATCGAAATCGGCAAAGCAGTTCGGGATAGCATCCAAAAGCCTGAGAAGCCCAAAGGGTGAGGCTGCGAAGGGGGCCGGTGGGATCATTAGGATCCTGCCGGTTCCTGGAAATCTCGTGCTCGTTCTTTTCCGTCCGAATTATTTCTTACACTGAAGCACAGTCACGGCGTCCATTCATCCGCGCCGATGTCCCAGCCCGCGCCGTATGGACGCGGATCGCCGTCGAAATCGAAGTCAACGAAGCCAGCGCTAATGTAATCCGGTACGGGATCAATGCCGGTGTCCTTGCAGGGGCTGGATGCTGTCAGATGGTAGGCATCAACATCGAACAATGGATCGTCACTTATATTTCCCGATGCCTCAGCGCAGCCTGTCCAAGTGCAGGCGTTGACATCGCCAATTGTATTTGCCACGCATTCATTAGTGCCGCTGTAGGAATCGTGATACCAAACCATGCAATCCATATCCGCGCCCCAAATGTCATTGTTCACCAAGGTCGCCGTGCTTTTGACGTTGTATACGCCGCGGCTGATGTTGCTTCCCGACCCGCCGTCAATGGTGTTGTTCGCCAGCGTCATCGTGCTTTCACCATTGAACACGCCACAGCTGCTGTTTCCCGACCCGCCGTTGATGACGTTGTTCGCCAGCGTCGCCGTGCTGCTGCCGCCGCCGAAGGGTTTGAGGTTGAACACGCCGTAGCTGTCATCACTACCCGACCCGCCGTCGATGACGTTGTTCGCCAGCGTCGCCATGCCGGAGGAGTTGTACACGCCGATGCTCTTGCTTGCCCCTGACCCGCCGTCAATGGTGTTGTTCGCCAGCGTCATCGTGCCGTCGTTGCGTACGCCGCAGCTGCTGCTTCCCGACCCGCCGTTGATGACGTTGTTCACCAGCGTCGCCGTGAAGGGGGAGGTGGAGTTGTACACGCCGCAGCTGCTGCTTCCCGACCCGCCGTTGATGACGTTGTTCGCCAGCGTTGTCCTGCTGCTGCCGCCGAAGTTGTACACGCCGAAGCTGTAGTCGCTTTCCGACCCGCCGTTGATGACGTTGTTCGCCAACGTTGTCCTGCCAGAATAGTTGTACACGCCGTAGCTGTAGCTGCCTCCCGACCCGCCATTGATGGCGTTGTCCACTATCGTCGCCGTGCCTTGGCCGTTGTACACGCCGTAGCTGTCATCACTACCCGACCCGCCGTTGATGACGTTGTTCGCCAGCGTCGTCGCCGTGCCGAAGTGGTTGTACACGCCGAAGCTGTAGCTGCTTCCCGACCCGCCATTGATGACGTTGTTCGCCAGCGTAACCGTGCAATTGTCGATGTACACGCCGTATGTGCTAGAATCTTCTGTTCCTCCGTTGATGGTGAAGCCTTGAACGGCTGTTGTCTCGGCGCCGCCAATCAAAACAGCGGTGCTTGTCGAAGCGTTTATCGTCGTTGTGTAGCCGTCGATATTCCTGGTCCAGCCGGCGGATTCGTAAGCGCCAAAAAGTGAAACTTCCGTTTCCACATCTTCCGTGTAATTGCCCGTCGCAACAAAAACGGACTTGTCGGTTAAAGACGCCAGAACTGCGCCGGCGTTGATCGTTCGCTTAGGCGCCGCCATTGTGCCTGGATTGGCGTCGTCGCCCGTCGTTGCAATAAAGACGCCGGTGGCGTCGCTGCGCACAATATCCCCCCCATTGCAGTCCTGGTCGATGCCGTCGTCGGGCAATTCCTGTGCGCCGGGATATATGAGAAAATCGTTGTCATCACAGTCCGTTCCGGGAATGACAGGCGCTTCGGCCTGGTCGTCTCCATAGCCGTCCCCATCAGTATCGCGCATGCAGGCCACAGGATCTTCAAGAGGCAAATTTCCAGGGAACATATCGGCGACGTTATCATCGCAGTCTGTTCCGGGAATGATGGGTGCGTCAACCTGCTCGTCTCCATAATCATCCCCGTCCCAATCTTTCATGCAGGCTGCAGGATCATCCAGAGGCGCGGATCCGGGGAAACAATTGGCGTCAAGGTCATCGCAGTCAATAACACCGCCGCTTGTGCCAAGAGCCGCGAATCCATCGGCATCCGTGTCCCCGCTTGCCGTGTCTCCAATCAGTCCGTCGCAGTTCCAATCGATGAAGTCCAATCCGTCGTCCGTAACACCGGGTTTGATCAGGTAGTCGTTGTCGTTGCAGTCGTCGCCGCCGGTTGCCTCCGACTGGTAGCCATCACAGTCTTCATCGAAACCCTCGTCTATTGTACCGTCGCAGTTGTTGTCCACGCCGTCGAAAACCTCTTCCGCGCCGGGATTGACCGCGTTGTTCGTATCGTCGCAATCGCCGATAGCTTCCGAGTAGCCGTCGCTGTCATTGTCCTCATCCAAGGGGCCATTGTTGACCTGCTCACTTTCACAAGAGGGCGGGGGCATGGTTGTGGTAGTAGTTGAAGTCGTCGAAGTTGTTGTGGTCGGCTCCTGAATCGTTGTTGTCGTCGGCTCAACCGTGGTGGTTGTCGGCTCAACCGTGGTCGTCGTAGTTGGCTCAACCGTGGTCGTTGTAGTTGACACAGTTGTTGTTGTCGTGGTCGGTTCCTGCGTTGTTGTTGTTGGGGAAGCGGTTGTCGTTGTGGTCGTGTCGTCATCCGCATCGTCATCGCCGGTCGATGTTTGCACGTATTCCTTGCAATCGCTCTCGTAATCGCGGATGCAGGATTTGAAATCTTCACATGTCGTGGATAATTGATAGCAATCGTACACACACTTTCCGAAATCCGGATCATTGCACACCTCTTCATCCTGAACCGTGAAAGCGGTGCATTCTTTCATATCCTCCGCAATAAGGCCGCAGGCATCCACATAGTCCTCTTCCTCGACCGACTCTTCGATGGCTTCCTCATTGTCCTTGGACAAAGATTCCTCCACCGCGTCCTTCAGGCTATCGCCTTTATCGGTGCAGCCGAGGACGAAAACCAAGACGAGAAGAATCAAGACCAACGATGCGGAGATCAATTTTCTGTTCAACATGCCTCATCCTTACATCTTTTGACTTTTATCGCGACCAGAGCTTCGCCCCATACCCCAAAAGGGTAAAAGGGCAAAAGAGTCCAAGGGTAAATCAGTCCCGGGAACAACGGAACCCGGGGTTGTGGTACGTGTTGAAAGGGACGCCCCAGCCCCGGTCCGACGCACGCAGGTACATGGAACCATAGCTCCGGCAACCGCCGCGCAAAACACGGTACATACCGGAAGCCGGTCCCGGAAGATCGGTTGATGGGCTGGTGGAATAGTAGGTTGACGAGTACCAGTCGTTCACCCATTCCCACACATTGCCAGCCATATCGTGCGCGCCATAAGGACTGCGTCCATCAGTTGTCTGATACGCGCCGCCGTGGTCGCTGCCGTCGAAGTATCCAACCGGCGTCGTATCATTATCGTAGGGGTCGCCGGAGTCCCTGTAATTTGCGGCATTGGTGATCATCGTGTCGCCCCAAGGGTAGATGTAGTGTTCCGCGGCGCCCTTGGCAGCCTTTTCCCACTCGGCTTCCGTGGGCAGGCGCTTGCCCTGCACCTCGCAATAAGCCTTTGCGCCGAACCAGGAAACCATCACCAGAGGATGATCTTCAAAACCCGCATCTGCGGACCAGACGCCGCCGGATTCGCTCAGGCGCAGATCAGGAGAATCCGCATCCACACACTCGTATCCGTCGCAGTCGTTGCCGTTGGCGGTCAGGAACTCCGCATAGCTTTCGTTGGTCACTTCGTAGGTGTCGATGTAATACGCAGACAACCAGACCTCATGGCGGGGGCTTTCATTGGCATCGCAGCTTCCATCCTCCGGCTCGCAACCCATCTGGAATGCGCCCTCGGGCACGGAAACCTCCTCGTCGTCGGGATTCCCTGTCGTGGTTGTTGTTGAGGTCGTAGTGACGATTGTCGTGGTTGTCGTTGTGGTCGTGTCGTCATCGCCGGAAGCGCTCTGAGCGTAATCAGAACACGCGCTGCCCGACTGTTGCAGGCATTGTAAAAAATCTTCGCAGGAACTCATGGAGTTATAACAATCGTAGACACATTGCCCGTAGGCCACGTCTTCGCAAACTTCCGAATCTTTTATTATGAGATCCGAGCATTTCGCTGCGTCCTGCTTAATAAGCACGCAGACTTCCACCCAGTCCTCGTCCTCCACAGCTTCATTGGCCGCTTCCTCGTTTTCCTTGCTCAGGGATTCCTCCACCGCGTCCTTCAGGCTATCGCCTTTATCGGTGCAGGCGACGAAAAACCAGGCAGTAAAAACCGTAATTAGGATAGCCGTTAAAAGGATTGCGCTTATAGTGGACTTCACTTTGGACTCCTTTTTCTAAAACGCGTAGTTCAGATTCATGAGGACCGCGACATTGTGCATTTCTCGATCGTAACCGCCAACATCGGCTTTAGGGGCGTAGTTGTAGCTGAGATCGAGACCCATCCCGAATTGGCCCGTCAGGAAGTAGTCAAAGCCGACGACGCCGTAAAATGAAAAACCAATGTCGCTGGAAGATCCTGTTTTTCTATCCTTGCCGGGCGCTTTTACGCTCCAGTTGATGTTGATGTAGTCCATGCCGGCCCCAGCGCCAATATAGGGATTCCACCGGCGATCCGGGAGGACCTCATAATTCAGGCTCAGCGTCGCCGGAACCAAGGTGAACTCCTCCGAAATGTCGACGGTTTGTCCTTCGATGTCCGTATCCTGAGAGACCTCCCCCATCCAGAAGCCTGTGCGGAGTTGGGACGAAATATTGGGAATGAAATATCGTTTGTAGGCCAAGTTGGCGCCGTATAAAGAGATACCCGAGTCGGGTATGGAATTTGGGTCAGGGAGGATTCTCCGAACACCGGGAGAAAACGTGATCACATTATTGATTTCTCCGGCGCGCACGAGACCGAAGGAAAAGAGGACGATAGCCAGGGCCGATAGAATAGTTTTCATACGCATTTAATCTTTCTCCTGATATTTGCGAACGGCAAAGACCCGCTCAAAGGAAGCTCCGCGACGGGGCAGGCTCCTTGTCCCGCCATTGGCAAAATCCAGTCCCTTCTTTTTACTTTCGGCCCACAGCCACCACCCGTTCGTGTGGAAGATCAAGTCCATATTCCGGCTGCCCGCGCCTTTCTCGTAGAGGCTGCGCAATTCCTGAACCGATGGAAGACTCCATCCGCCGCCGCCCGCCGCCAAGGTCTCGGCCCACTTCTTCGATTGTTTCCAGGGCATATCACGATCCGGCCCGACAAACCATTCCAATCCGGTCTTGGTGTCCCGGATCGACCAGTGGGCCGTCGCCTCAAAACGGCTTTTCTTTTTTCCTTCCGAGTAGATGTTCGCCTTCGAGAAGATGGCGGGCGTATTCACTTCCGTGGGGACGTTTTTCTTCGCGATCTTTTTCTGCTGCTCTTCGATCCGCTTTTTCTTGGCTTCGAGTTTCGCCTTTTCCGCAGCCAGACGCTCAGCATTAGCCTTCCTTTGCTCCACCTTGGCTTTTTCCAGAGCGATTCGAGTCTCTTCGGCCTTTTTTCGTTCCGCCTCCCGCGCGGCTACTTCCGCCTTCTTACGTTCCTTTTCCAACCGCACCTGTTCAGTGACCTTGCGTTCCGCCCACAGCCTCGCCTCTTCGGTTTTATGCCTTTCAGCTTTGACCCGGGCCGTCTCCGCTGCCATCCACGCTTTTTCGGCCTTTCTGATTTTGGCCTCGCGACGGGCTTGTTCCTCGGACGCTTTCCTCTCTTCGGCCGCTTTGCGTTCGTTCTCGGCGGCGATACGGCCTTCCTCGACCTTCTTCGTCATGGCCTCGATGGCCGCCATTTGTTTCACAAGTTCTTTCTTCTGGGTTTCAAATTCAGCTTTCTGCCTATCCAATTCCTCTTTGGCCTTGCCGATGCTGGCGACGGTTCCTTTTCGCGCGAAAACAAATTGCCCGCTGCCAAGCATCGTGCCGTAATCGGGCGTCTGGTTGCGATTGCGCGCCCGGACATTCTGTTCCGCATAGAGCCCAAGTTCCTTGAATGTGATGTACCCGTTGTTGTCGTAATCGGCGTTGCCGTTTAGGCCTTCAATCAAGACATCGGTAAACAAGCCATCAACGGCGGGCTGGTTGGCCATACCTGCTGTGATTCCGTAGGCGCCTCTCTGGGCAAGGTAATCAGCTACAGCTCCATCAGTGGTCGCCGCTCGTGTCAGTAGGGTGCCGGAAAAGCAGGAATCCATGATGAATAAGACATGCTTGGCTCGACAATGGTTTTGGATTTCCGACCGTAGCTGATCCATCGGGATATACGTAGATGCATCTCTGGACTTGCCGTCGGTGGGTACGAGATATCCAATGTCCATACCGCCCCAAGCCGCCTTTTCCGTATAGCCGTGCCCAGAATAGTAGAAAATCAAACGATCATTAGGTCCAGCTTTCATGGCGATTCTTCGCAATTCAGCTATGATGTTTGCTGCCGTCGCTTTCTCATCCAAGAGTTTCGTAACGGCAATGTCCTGGCCTGCAAGGAATTTTGCCATCTTTCGCGCATCGCTGACGGCCGCGCTCAGCTTCGGCCATCCGCCCGGATAGGCGTTGATCCCGACGACAAGAGCAAAACCATTTTCGTACCACCCCGGCACCGGTTCTGGTGCACCGGCAAATCCGCCGCCGCGCTGCTGCGCCCAGGCCGGCGGCGCCATAATCACAAGCGTTATGCCAAGCAGAATAAACAAGCCGATCCGTTTCATGATCGCCCCCGCTTCAAAATATCAATCGAATGCTTTAAGACGCCGCGCTGAAATAGCCGAGATCATTGTCATGTATCAACGAGCGCGATGATGATCCAGTCCGCGGGAATAATCAAGGATAGCCCGACTTACTCGCGGGAAGTGGGCATGTGACGAAATTTCATTTCCGTCCCGTAGGGACAAAGCGAAATTAGGCCCCCGATTTATCGGGGGTTTACGTGGCTTAACTGGGAAATCGCGTCCCTTCGGGACGCTAGAATTGTCTTTACACGAGTACTGAGAGGATATATTTGCCTTGACTTCAATCGTCCCTATGGGACGGAAAATCGTGTTGTTCGTCCCATTCCCGCCGCCTGAAACGACGGGCTATTTTCAGTTGTCCCTACGGGACCGCCAGTCGCCATTTCATAATTGCTGACGGATTAACCACCCAAAACTTTCGCCAGCCAGACGGAGGCGGGTTCGATTTTATTGTAAAGCAACGAGTGATCCACGCCGGGGACCACCGCGTATTCAACCTTGGCGCCACGGTCGCCAAGATGCTTCGCCAGTCGTTTGGCCTTATCCTGATTGAATCCACGGTCTTTCTGCCCGGCGAGAAGGAAAACATGCAGACCCTCGGGTTTTTGCGCGCCAACCAAACTCAATCCGCCACCCACCGCGACGCACGCATAAAAACGCGACGGATATTTTAAAGCCATTCTCAAGGCCATGGACGCACCGGAACTGTATCCGACAATGGCGATTCTTTGTCCGTTGACCTTGTGCGTCGCAATGATTTGCTCCAATAAATGCAGCAGATAGCTTTCGTCGTCTTGGCCGGTCCATGTGGAAACGACGCGCTCCCGCCGCTTTTTCATCGGCGCCTGCGGAGCCAAAATGTGGAAATTTTCCATACCCTTTTGAAGCCGCCACACCGTCGCCGCGGATAAAGCCTGTCCGTCGTAACCATGCAGGACCAGGATTAATGGGGCCGGTTCGTTTTCACTTTTCGCCGGATGCATCACATACATCCTGTCTCGGTTGCCATCAAGAAAATGAAAATTCTCGCCCACTTTCGGTCCGCATGAGCCGGCGGCGATGATCAGCGCAGCAGACGCAGCCATCAGCAACATGGGAATAACGAAGCGCTTGAAATGGCCTTTCATTACTTGCATCAGGCTTCCTTCCGTTCAAAAAATAGCCGCCAAATTTTTTTGTTGGCCGCAGGTTGCGCGTATTGACGAATTTTGGGGAGCGAAACGAAAAGACCTTCGGTCGCGGTTTTCGGTTTCGGCCCGGTTCCCCGGACAATAAAAGGATGAAGCTGTACCTTGAAGCTAGTGTATGCGTGCTGAACGATGGGGAGAGTTTCCACCGGATGTACGGACCTGCCCAGCTCTTCACGAAATTCCCTGATGACCGCATCCACCGGGCTTTCCCCAACATCCACCTTTCCGCCGGGAAGCTCCCACAGGCCGGCGAAAAGCCCATGATTCGGTCGCCTTTGAAGATATACGGCGCCGTTGCGCAACCAGATGCCCACGACCACGTCGATGGATTTCAGGCTTTTCCGCTTTCTCAACGGAAGCCGCCCGGGGTCGCCCGCCGCGTAAGCCGCGCAGAATCGTGCGATGGGGCATTCGGTGCATTTCGGGTTGGTTTTCATGCACACTGCCGTCGCCAGGTCCATGATCGCCTGAACCGAATCTCCAGGGTGTTTTTTGGAAATCAGAACAAGTCCCTCAACACGCATTCTTTCCACCGCCTGCGCTTTGGTCGCGTCGCCTTCCATGCCCAGGAAGCGAAAGAGAACGCGCCGCACCAGGCCGTCAATGGCCACGCGGCGGCGCCCATCGACAATGGCCGCCAGCGCCGCCGCGGTATAGGACCCGACGCCGGGCAGAGTGCGCCATTCACTTTCGCCAACGGGAAACACGCCGCGCCTTTCCCCGACGATTATCCCGGCCGCTTTATGAAGCGAAAGCGCCCGCGAGTAATATCCCAGGCCCTCCCACAGCTTCATGACCTTATCCGGGCTTGCGGCGACCAGTGAGTTGATATCCGGCAGGGCCAAAAGCCAGCGCTCGTAATAGGGGATGACAGCGCCGACCGTCGTCTGTTGCAACATCGCTTCAGCAACCCATATGGCATAAGGATCGCGCCTTTTGCGCCAGGGCAAATCCCGTCCGTGTCGCTTGTACCAGCGCAGTAGGCGTTCCGAGGGATTGCCCTTGGCGGCCTTTGATTCGCGCGTGGCTTTCATTTATTGGGAAATGTCTCGGCCTGATCCGGGGGTTGGTCCAGCGAAAAAGCGGTGTGCAAAGCGCGGACCGCCTCATCAGCAAGCGCCTGCTCGATGATGCAGGATATTTTTATTTCGCTGGTCGCAAGCATTTTAATGCCGACACCGACCTCCGCCAGGGAAGCAAACATGGTTGAAGCGACGCCGGCGCTGCTTCGGATTCCCTGGCCGACGATCGATATCTTCGCCAGATCTTCGACGCTTTCGACGTTCACCGCGCCCAGGCCTCCGCCGATTTTCCGGCACAGGGCCAGAGCCTGATCGTGGTCCTTTTTTGGAATGGTGAACGAAAGGTCCGTGAAGCCGTCCGTGCTGGAATTTTGTATGATCAAATCCACATCAATGCCCGCTTCGTTGATAGAACTGAATATTTTTTGCGGCGCTCCTATCAGGTCGGGAATGCCGATGAAGCGTATGGCAATGACGTCCTTTTCGCAGGTGATGCCTCGAACGACAACGTCTTCCATGTTTTCTCCCGGTGCAATGATGAGTGTCCCCGGCCGCTCGTTGAAGCTCGACCGGACCGACAGGCGTACATTATATTTCGACGCAAGAAAAACGGCTCGGGGATGAAGAACCTTCGCGCCGAGAGATGCCATTTCGAGCATTTCGTCATATGAGATTTCTTTGAGCTTGCGTGCATCCGGGCAGATTCTCGGATCCGCGCTGAAGATGCCTTCCACATCCGTATAGATCTCGCACAAGTCTGCGGAGGTCGCCGCCGCCAGAGCCGCAGCCGTGGTGTCAGACCCGCCGCGCCCCAGCGTCGTGAGGTTGCCGCTGCGGTCAACGCCTTGAAATCCGGCCACAACGGCGATGAATCCATCGTCCAAGGCTTTTGTGAGTTCTTCGGCGTCAATGTCGAGGATTCGTGCGCCTGAAAAATTTGAGTCGGTCGTGATGCGAATCTGGCCACCCAAAAAACTTTTGGCCCGATGCCCCAGATCGGCGATGGCCATCGACAGCAAAGATGCGCTGGCCTGCTCACCCGTCGCCATCAAGACATCCAACTCCCGCGCTGGCGGCGTGGCGGCAAGCCGCCCCGACAGCGCGATGAGCCGATCCGTCTCACCGGCCATAGCCGAAACGACGATGATCACCTGGCTTTGGCCGGCAGCGTTCACGGCGCTCCGGGCCACCTTCTTGATGCTCTCGACGCTGCCTAAACTTGTACCGCCGTATTTTCTGACAATGAGAGTCATGGGATCGCGCCGTTTTCGACCATGCGAGGATGGAAATCTTTGAGCGTCGCCATATAGATTTGAGCCTTTTCCTTATTGACGCCAATCCGAATGCGCCTTTCGTCGGCGCTGATGATCTCGATATGCAGCCATATGGCGTGATCGGGAATGATCGGCTTCAGGCGGTCCGCCCATTCAATGACGCATAAGCCTTCCGATTCAAAATATTCCTCGATTCCGATCTGCTCGGCTTCGGCAAGGCTTGCCAGTCGATAGAAATCCATGTGGTACAGGGGGAGTTTCCCCGCGTGCTCGCTGATAATCATAAAAGTCGGGCTGGTCACGTCGTCAGGATCGATTCCAAGCCCCCTGGCCAAACCCTTGACCAGGCGCGTTTTGCCCGCGCCAAGCTCCCCACAAAGGGCCAGAACATCCGACGGCGAAAGCAGCTTCTGAAAGCATTGCCCGAAAAGAACAGTTGCGTCCTCGCCTGCCAGATCAATTATTAAGTCGGTCATGGCGCCGCTACTCATCCTTAGTCCAGGTCAAAATCGTCATCGCCCGGCTCTTCCTCGTCGCCGCGCAAAAACGACTCCAGCGAACGGATAGCCTCGGGCATCTCCTCGACAATATCTGAGGCGATCATCCCTTTTTCCGTTTTTTTATCCAGGGCGATATCTCCGGCGAATCCGTGAACGTATGTTCCCGCCAGCAGGGAATCGAGCGTTTTATAACCCTGCGCGATCAGGCCGGCAATCACTCCGGTCAGAACGTCGCCGCTTCCGGCGGTGGCCATTCCCGGGTTGCCTGTAATATTGATCCAGGTTCTGCCATCCGGGGCGGCAACAATGCTTCTGGCCCCTTTGAGAACAAGGAACACTCCGTGCTTTGTTGCAAAAGACTTTGCCGCCTGGATTCTGTCGGCCTGGACATCCTTGGTGGAAATGCCCATCAAGCGCGACATCTCCCCTGGATGCGGCGTCAGAATGGTGTCGGCGCGACGCAGGCTTAAAATATCCAGGTGATCGACCAGATTGTTGAGGCCGTCGGCGTCGATGACAACCGGCAAATCCAAGTCCTCCAGAAGACCGCGCACGAAACGGCCCGCCTCAGGCGACTGGCCCATGCCCGGCCCTAGGGCGAGGACCGTTTTATCTTTGAGCAAAGCCCTGGCTTCGGGCAGCGATGGAATTCCGAAACCCTGGTCCTTGCCTTGGGGCAAAGGTTTCGTCATGACCTCGGTCAGCTTGGCCTCCATGGCGAGATTGAGGCCTTCAGGCACGCCCAAAGTACATAAACCCGCCCCGATGCGAAGCGCTGCGAGGGAACATAAGGCGGGAGCGCCGGTCATTCCGGGGCATCCGCCAAGCACGCACACATGTCCGAAGGCGCCCTTGTGGGATTCGTCCTCGCGGGCCTCAAATATCTGTAAAAAATCATGAGGTTCGGTGATAGACGTGTCAGCGTCCATCTCCTCGACCAAAAACGCCGGAATGGAAATGTCGATTGGATAAATTTCCCCGCAATAAATATATCCGGGGAAGGTGAAGTGGCCGATCTTGGGTATTCCAAATGTTCCGGTGTGCTCGGCAAAAACCGCAACAGCCATGGGTTGCCCCGTGTCTGCGTTGAGACCTGAAGGAATGTCCACGGCAAAGACGGGAGAGCCGGATTCGTTGATGGCCTCGATGACTTCGCCGTATAGGCCGGCGACTTCGCGATCAAGACCGGTGCCAAAAATCGCGTCAACGATCAAACCCGCCGACGACAAGTCCTCGCGCAGGATTTCCATTTCTTCCGAATCCGTCACGTTGTTGATGGGCACACCGGTTTTTTCCAGGATTTTCAGATTGATTTTCGCGTCGCCTTTATATTTCCGCGAGTCGCCGAGGATATAAACCTCCACATCGAGTCCCTTGTTCCAAAGATGGCGGGCGATCACGAAGCCGTCGCCTCCGTTGTTGCCGGGACCGGAAACCACGCAAATCCCTGTCATCGCCTCTTCAGCCAAGGAATCCAGAATCACCGCGACACTGCCGATGCCGGCATTTTCCATCAGCACAATGCCCGGAATGCCGCATTCCTCGATGGCCCGGCGATCCAGCTCACGCATCTGCTCGGCGGTTAAAAGTTTCAGCATTTTTAGTCCTTTAGGGCTGTATGGTTTAGGCGTCGCCTATCAGATATCTTTTTTGCTCTCGGCTATTCAAGAGGCTCGCCGAATCGAATCGCCTCGATCATTTCGCGGACTGCCCTTTCCATGCCAACCAAAACGGCGCGAGCGATGATGGAGTGTCCGATATTCAATTCCGTCAGTTGCGGAATGGCCGCGATCGGCCCGACGCTCCTGTAGTCCAGCGCATGCCCGGCGGCAATGCGCATTTTGAGCTTTTCGGCCATTCGCACCGAATCCAGAATAGTTTCGTATTCCCGGGAGCGCGAATCTTCGTTCCTGGCCTCGCAATAGCGGGTGGTATTGATCTCAATGGCCCGAATGCCGATGTGGTGCGCCGCCTTGATCTGCATAAGATCGGGATCGATAAACACGCTGACGCGGATATCCCGCTCCGACAGCAAATTCAAAGCCGTTGTGATGGCATCCTTGTTATTGACAATGGAAAGCCCACCCTCGGTTGTCACTTCCTCAGGCCGCTCGGGAACGATCGTGGCGATATCGGGTGCAATTTCCATAACCACGCCCAGAACGTCCTGCGCCGTGGAAATTTCAACGTTGAGCCTGGTTTTGACTGTCTGGCGCAGAATTTCCAGATCCCGCTCATGGATGTGCCGTCTGTCGGCGCGCAGGTGGCATGTGACGCCATCGGCTCCGGCCAATTCCGCCAACGCTGCGGCGGTGACGGGTTCGGGGTATTGCGCGTTGCGGGCCTGCCTGACGGTGGCCACATGGTCGATATTGACGTTGAGTTCAGTCATGGTTTTTCCCCGATGAGGTTTTTCACATATGTTAAGCGCCGATGGCTCGAATGACGGCGTCGCTGATATCATCACTCAGTTGATTGATCAAGCCCTCGTTTTCGCCTTCAAGCATAACCCGGACCTTCAACTCCGTTCCAGAGTAACGCACCAATACGCGCCCCGAGTCGCCCAGTTTTTTCTCCGCAGCTTTTATCGCCGCCACAACCTCCGTCAACTGTTCCAAGGGAGGTTTTTCACGCACCGCAAGGTTGTTGAGGACTTGTGGGAAAGTCTCCATGGAATCGGCGAAATCAGCCAAGCTCTTGCCGTTGCGAACCAGCGCAGCCAGAACCTGCAGTGCGCTCATGATGCCGTCGCCAGTGGTATGCTCGTCGAGAAAAATGAGGTGGCCGGACTGTTCGCCTCCGAAGTTGTAGCCTTCTTTCCTCATCATCTCCATCACGTATCGGTCGCCGACCCCGGTGCGAACCACCTTGCAGCCCGCGGATTGCAAAGCTTTATCCAGCCCCATATTGCTCATGATCGTCGCCACAAGCGTGTTTTTCGCCAAACAACCTTCGGCCTTCATGCTTTTCGCGATGGCGGCCATGATGTGATCTCCGTCCACCACGCGGCCCTTCTCATCAACCATAATGACGCGATCGGCGTCGCCGTCTAAGGCGACGCCCAAATCGGCGCCGGTCGAAACAACCTTGTCCTGCAAGTTTTTCGTGTCCAGCGCGCCGCATCCCTGGTTAATGTTCCTGCCGTCGGGCGAGGCGCCGATCAGCGTCAAATCAGCTCCCAACTCCTCGAAGACAGCCGGGGCGACTTTGTATCCGGCGCCATTGGCGCAATCCAACACTATTTTCATCCCCTCAAGAGTCAGCAGCGCCGGGAAGCTCTTTTTGAGAAACACGATGTACCTGCCGCGCGCGTCATCGATGCGCCAGGCTCTTCCCACCTGCCCCGCCGTAACCGGATTCCTCTCGGCCTCGCGGCTGTCCATGACATCTTCGATGCGTTTTTCCATCTCGTCAGGCAACTTGAATCCCTTGGCATCAAAGAATTTAACGCCGTTGTCCTGGAAAAGATTGTGGCTGGCGGAAATCACCACGCCGGCGTCGGCGCGCATATCCTTGGTTAAAAACGCGATGGCCGGCGTGGGAAACGGACCGACCAGCAGCGTATCCACGCCAGCCGAGCAGATTCCCGCCGACAAGGCGAACTCGATCATGTAGCTCGAACGCCGCGTGTCCTTGCCGATAATGATGCGATGACGCCGCTTGTCTTTTTTGAATAAGTAGGCCGCTGCGCGCCCTATCCGCATAACCGTCTCCGGCGTCATGGGTTCTTCGTTGGCCACTCCGCGAACGCCGTCGGTTCCAAAAAGTTTTCTTTGATCCATTGTTTTTTCCTTAGCGACTATTTTTTTCTTTTTCTTTTTCGGCTTTTGTTAAAACAAGTTTGACTTCCGGCAAGGTCAGGCCCACCGGGATGGATTCGCTCTCGCCTTCCCCGGATACGATCACGCGCGGCATGAGCTTGTGAACGCCGGTTTTCAGATCGCTCGCGTCGATGACCAGCCTGATCTTGTCGGCGCTCATGGACCGCATCATTTCCGCAGGGCCTTTTAAACGCAAGTCGAGGCGCGCCGGAGTCACGGACCATATCCAGTGCGTGTTCTCTACTTCCACCGGAAGTTCCGGAAATTCACGTTGAACCAAATCGGGAACGATTTGAATTTGCACGCGCACATTTTGCGCATCCAATAATTCAATGTGACGCCCCCGGAGATCAAGTTGGTGCTGACCCTCATAGCTTTCACGCAATCCGGCGATATCGATTACCTCCGTCGCAACCGCTTTCAAGTTCTCAACTTCACTCCTGGCGCCGGATATCTTGACCAGATCCGGCTTGGACGATTTTTCTTCGACGGAAAAATTTTTCGCCGGACCCCCCCGCGTGACGATTTCCACCGGAACGGTTCGTTCAATTCTTTCGGCCAAAGACAAGGTGACCTCAGTCGGGCTGATCTGCAAGATCCTAATTCCCGACAGGGGCAGGCCTTTGATCCGCGTATCAATAACCTTGAACGACAGGTTTCCCTGCCCTGCATTGGCCAAATCAAGTTCGTAGATCAACCTGTCCTTCTTGATTTGCTGAAGTTTGGCGTTGGGTCCCTTGGCGATGATGTTGATTTTGCCGGGTATGTCCGAAGTTCGCACGAGGTTGGAGGGCATGTTTGTAAGAACCAGCGTCACCTCCATGGGTTCTTCGGATTCGGGCATCTGATAAAAAACATAGAACCACAACGCCACTGCGAAAACGAAGCTCAAAAGTTTTAAAGCCCCGTTGTGCAACAACAGGCGTTGGGGAAGTTTTGATAATCCTGGCATAATTTATCCGAAAAGCTTGCCGATTCGATCATAAAGATCATCGGGAGTCATGTTTCGCTCAAGCCGGCCCTGATAAACATTGCTAACTTCCTGGCGCTCTTCCGAAACAACGATCACCAGGGCGTCCGATAGTTGAGAAATCCCTACCGCAGCCCGATGTCGCGTACCCAGGTCTTTGTCCAGATCCACGTCCGTCGCCAGAGGAAAAAAACAACCCGCTGCGATAATGCGACCGTTCTGGAGAATGATGGCGCCGTCGTGAATGGGCGACGAAGGCAAGAAGATGGAGATTATCAATTCCCGCGACACCGACGCATCCAGGGCCGTGCCTTCATCGATGTACTCGCTTAGGCCGGTTTCTCTTTCTAAAACGATGATGGCGCCGATGCGGCGGTTCACGAGGGCTTGTACCGAGCGCACCAGTTCATCGACGAATTCCGCTGTCGGAACGGTCGACATATGAGCGAAAGGGTTACGACCGAATCGGGCCAAACCCCGACGAATATCCTCGGCAAAAAGGATCACGATCAGGATAATGGTCGATTGAAGAATTGTATTGAGCATCCAATGCAGCGTATGCAGGCTGGCTGCTTCGGCAACCACGTACACCACGAGGATCAATCCAACGCCAAGCATCATTTGCAGCGCCCGCGTGCCGCGAATCAGCAGAATGATGTTGTAGATCACCACCGTGACCACGATGATGTCGATGGCCACCTGCCAATTCAGGATTTCAACCAAATTAAAATCCTGCAAAAATTCCCAATTTAATCCACGCACTTTTATTAGTCCGAGTCAGCCTGTTTCCATTGGCTATTGCAATGTTGAATCTATAAGACGGAGGCGGGAAAATCAAGAAAACCTCCCCGATATTTGTTTTTAAATCTTCATTCGACTTCCTGGTCCCATGGCCAGGTACGCGGCTAAAGAATTTTTCGCCGTCCTTGATAAGGGACTGATCGCCGCAACGCGCATAAACAGGCTCCCCCAAAAGCCTTGCCAGGGATTTCCGAAAATAGCTCGTTGCCGTGAGCGTTAAAGTGGATTTGATCCAAAAAATATTGCGCGAACTTCCGGGAAAAGCTCCTCGGCGTAAAAAAGTGACGCGTTTCCCGGCGGCGGCGGCCCGCAACAGTCCAACAAGCCTATTCAAATTTAAAATGGATAAAGGTATCCCTAGAATAAGCCGATATTAAATTGAATAAGCAATTGTGGGGCTTTGCTTCATGCCAGGCGAAATCGTTGAAAAGATCCGAAGCGCAATAGATGACCTTCCGCCTTTGCCGCAGGTGGCCTCCCGAATATTGCGGGAATTGGAAAATCCGGATGCTGAACTGCGCAGCATTTTCGAAATCTTATGCAAAGATGCCGCGCTGGCCGGCAAGATTCTCACTATCGCAAACTCAGCCTATTACTCACGCGGCACCCCCATATCAAGCCTCCCTGCGGCCATTCGTGTATTGGGCTTTTCTACGATCAGGGATGTTGTCATGTCTGTTGCGACGGCCAGTATGTTCAGCCAAGTCGCCAAAACCGCACGCAAACCTATTGCCCGTTTATGGAAGCATTCCCTGGCTGCGGCCTATCTATGCACATTGGTTGCCGAATGCGCTCGAGAATCGTCAGGCGATGAACTTTTCGTCGATGGGCTGCTTCATGACATCGGGAAAATCCCTATCCTCATCAGATTTCCCGATCAAGCTGAGCAGATCGAAAAGGCGATGCAGCCCGAAGGCGGCCATAAGGAAATTTGTGAATGCGAGATGGCGCATTTGGGTTTCACGCACGGACAACTCGGCGGCGCGTTGCTCGAAAAGTGGAATTTTCCCGACAGAATTCGCGGAATTGTCGCAAACCATCATCAAAATGAGATCGAAGATGATCCCAATATCGACATGCAAATCGTGCAATTGGCCGACGTGCTGTCACACAGGTTGCAGAACGAATACTTTGATGAGAAGGTACTTGAGCAAAGGTCGGAGATGTTAGAGATCAGCGAAAAGAAACTGGTGGAACTGACAAAACATGCCGCTGATCTCGTGGATAAAGACAAGGAAATATTTGGAATCTGATGCTTGATAAAAAAACCATCAAGCGTGAAGTTCTGGAATTCGTCCAAGCTTCGGAATTGCCGGTGATGCCCCTTTTGTGGGAGCGCATCAATAAAATCACCAGCGACAGCAAATCCTCCGCGCATGACTTGGCCGAAGCTGTCCTGCAGGACCAAGTGTTGACCGGAAAAGTCATCTCCGTGGCGAACACGCCTTTCTGGGGCATCGGCCAAAAGGTCACCACAATTACTAAGGCCGTACTGGTCCTTGGCTTTACCGCGATCCGCAATGTCGTTTTCATGGTCTCGATTGCCGATGGGATGATGAAACATTTTTCCGGGCCGACTTTCAACCGGATATGGGTGCATTCCATAGGATGCGGAGTGACGGCGCGCCTTCTGGCCATTCGCCTGAAAACCGACCCGGAGCAGGCGATGATCGCCGGACTATTGCACGATTGCGGCAGTCTGTTTCTTCTCTTTCGCCATCCCAGGGAATACGAGGCAGCCAAGCTCCGCGCCCGGGAAAACTGGAATTCCCTGGCTGCGGAAAGAGAAATATTCGGCCTCACGCATGAGGAAGTCGGCGACATGCTGGCCCGCGCCTGGGGCTTGCCGGATATTTTCGTCGCCGTATGCAAAGGTCATCACTCGATTAGGAGCGGCGGCGAGCTTTTTCTTTTTGAAAGAAAGATCATTCACCTGGCCAACAGTATTTCATGGCATGTTCTGAGCGCATCCGAGATGAAATTGGAGGATCGCAAGAAAAATCTCACAATATTGCTTCGTTTCGCTTCGCAGGAATTTTCCATCAGTAGTCAGGAGATAAAAGACATTTCCGCAGAGTTGACCAAGCACGTGGAGGAGATCAGCCGGTCCCTCGACATGGATTTGAAGGTTGGAATCCCAAAACCCGAGGAAGTGAAAAAGCAAACTCCCAAGCAGATCGATCCGGCGATAAGCGCACAGAAAATAACCCGCCAGATGGCGATGCTGCATGAGATATCCAGCCTGGCCGTGGACAAAAGCGTGGATTTCGACAGCATCCTCCAAGCGGTCGCCGAGGGCATCTACCGGGGCATCGGATTTGATCGGGTATTCCTGATAATGAAATCCGGCACCGGCAGATCGATGGTTGGAAAAATGGGATTGGGACACGACGCCCCTACGCTGTATCACAAAATCCGAATCAACCTCGCGGCGACAAAGCCCGGCTTGCTGGCAACCGTCGCCGACACGGGCAAAAGTTTCAACGTGCTGGAGGTCGGATCGCCGCTTTATGATTCTTTGCCCGATCTCGAAGTCAGCGATCTGCTTAAAGTTGACGCTTACGCGGCGCTGCCTATGACTCGCGACGCCGAAACGATAGGGTGCATTCTGCTGGACAACACCGCATCAAGCCAGGTTATCACGGACGCCGATCTGGCATCGGTCGAAACTTTGCTGAATCTGGTAAATATGGCGCTGATAAACCGCTAAGCGATCCAGCGGCCATGAACTTGTTGACCGCCGGATAATCCAGGATGAATCAGTGATATTTTCGCATCGGGTCAAAAAGGGTCAGCAGTATGTCTCCCAGCATTCCCCTCCGCATTCCATGAGTTGCGTGCAATCGTTAGGATATTGGTCCATGCAATCGCACGAACAAGCCAGAATGGCATCTATATCGCACGAATCAGGAGCCTGATCCTGTTGAGCTATGCACTCTTCAACGTTTGCATAATCGCCAACGCCGCAATTGACCACGAGTTCACAAAGCGTTTCCTGCGTGCAGTCTCCGCCGTTGTCGTCGTCTCCGCCGCTGTCGTCGTCTCCGTCGTCACTGTCGTCGTCATCGTCGTCGCCGCAGGCGATGCAAAGGCTAAGACTGAGAAGGCAAAGAAGGATCATCCAAAATGTCGATTTCCAAATGCTCATTGTTTCGTCCTCCAAAGAGTTGTTTGAAATTTCTGACTTGCCAAGCTCATCGGCAGCATCGTACACGCAATCGCCGAAATTCAAGCGATAATTATTTTATGGATAATCCACTCCGCCGTCGGTCAGCGGCGAGCAACGGATGATCCGCCAGAGGCTTTTTAGACCTCCCTTAAAGACTCCGTCTTTTCGGATCGCTGCCTTGGCGTATTCGCTGCACGTCGGTTTGAATTTACATTTCGTAGGGATAATGGCCGAAAGATGTTTCTGGTATCCCTCGATGCCTTTCACCAAAAGCGCCCCGGTGATTTGCTTGGGCGGTTCGCGAAACATATCCACAACGGCTGCGCCCGCCGCCAGGGCGACGACAAGAGCAATAATCATGTGAAACATCTTTTTTGGAAGAAGCGATCTCACGACAACCTCCTCATTGACTCTTTAATCCTCCAGACCCAGTTCCTCGATAAAGCGCTGAACCTGTAAGGCGGCTTGGCATCCCATTCCCGCGGCGGTAACGGCCTGCCGGAAATGCGGATCGCAAACATCGCCGGCGGCGAAAACTCCCGGCACGGAGGTCTCAGTGAAGTTGTGAACCTTGATGTAGCCCTTTTCGTCCAGGTCCAGATGGTCCTTGAAAATCGCGGTATTGGGGTCGTGGCCGATGGCCAAAAATAATCCGTCAACGGCGTGGTCGCTCAGGTCCCCGGCTTTCACGTCTTTGAGTCTGACTCCGGTCAGACCGCTATCGTCTTCGAGAACTTTGTCGGGAACGGCCGAACGAATGATTGTTATCTTCGGATTTTTCTCGATCCGCTCCACCATGATTTTCGAGGCGCGAAACTCATCGCGGCGATGCACGACGATCACTTCAGCGGCAATTTTGGAAAGGTACTGCGCCTCCTCCATCGCTGAATCGCCGCCGCCGATGATCATCAAGCGGCGGTTTTTGAAAAAGAACCCATCGCAGGTGGCGCAAGTGGAAACGCCTTGCCCGATAAGCTCCCTGAGTCGCGGCAAATCCAGAATTCTTGCCGCAGCGCCTGTGGCAACGATCACCGTGCGGGATTCCACAAGCTCGTCGCCGATCCATATCTTCAGTGGCAAAGAACTGAAATCCACTTTCGTCACAGTATCGTAGATGACTCGCGCGCCGAAACGCTCAGCCTGGGCGGCGACTTTATTCATGAGTTCCGGGCCGGTAATCCCCTCGTCCACGCCGGGGAAATTCTCGATCTCCGTCGTCGTAGTGAGCTGACCGCCGTGCTGGATTCCGGAATATATAATTGGGGGCAGATACGCACGAGCCAGGTAAATGGCCGCTGTGAGCCCGGCCGGTCCCGTTCCGATGATGGTCGCTTTATTCATTTTTTCTTAGCCCTTTCTGTTGGCGTAGGAATCATTGATTGCATGAAAATTTGTATTGGCGCTTTGAAATTCTCAGATAGTCACAGCGCATCGAAATCCGATGAATGGACACCTGGCGCGATCTTCCGCCAACAGGCGCGTATAAGCTTTAAAATATCGGGAATCCTCCATATAGGACCCACCGCGCAACACGGGCGTCTTTGTATCGTGATTTAAAACGATCCACTCGTTGGCGTTGCCCATCATGTCCACGCATCCTTCCGCAGATTGACCATCGGGATGCGTGTCAACGGCTTTAAAACAGCCGTATTCGCTGTCGAAGTGCGCTTTGGATGAATCGAACTCATTTCCCCAGGGATAAATGCTGCCCGATGGTCCGCGAGCGGCCCTTTCCCATTCCTTGTCCGTCGGCAGGCGCTTGCCCGCCCAGCGAGCATAGGCTTCGGCCTCGGCGAAACTGACCATGGTGACCGGGTAGTCTCCGGTCCCATGAATGTAGCGCCCCTCCAGCCAATCAGGGGGAGGCTCAACTCCGGCGCTTTCCACGAATTGCCTGTATAACTCGTTGGTCACAGGATACATATCCATATAAAAAGCGGCAATTTCCTGTTTATTGCCTTCAGCGCCAAAGAGAAATTCACCGCCGGATACCGGGACCATTTTCTCAATTAAGGTTTCCTTTGGAACGCTGTTTGTGAAGATGATTTCATTGAGAGGCTTGTGCATGGGTTTGGGAGGAAGGACTTCCGCACCCGACACTACGGGCGTTTTTTCGATAGTTTCCACTTGTTTCCCAAGACCCTGGTTCGGGGCCGGCGCACCCATCATACCCACATCACGCAGCCCAACATCCTCTCGCGGAGCAACGGAAGGTTGATCGGGGGTCATCGGTGAAACCGGCGGCAGCGTAGCGTGGCGTGCCGGCAATTTCGGCGTCGGAGAGGGCGTAACCCCAATAGACGGCATAGGGCGTGGGGGAAAGCGATCGCTTTCTTTCTCCTTTTTCCCCTGATCAAAGCGGTCCATCGCCGTTTTCATAACCTTGTCCGGCTCTTCTTCAAATAGCGTTCGGTAGGATATCGAGGAATTGTTCTGCATGGGGCGCGGTGGAACTTTTGCCTCCGGCTGCCGTGGTTCTTCCGGTTTTTCGGCCTGGATTTTGTCATCGGCTATTGTCGGCATTTTCCTCAGCGGCGATTGAGGACGGTGCATTGGACGAGTTTCCGTTAATTTCGGTCGCGGCGGCATGGGTCGCAATTTACCAGGGCTGTCGGAATCGGGTTCAGCGGTCGCCGCTTTCACTTTACTATCGGGCCTTAACATTTCAGCCTCCGATGGAGGATCGACGGTTTGCGATCCCGAGTCCAAGTCCAATTCATCTATTATGCCGGCCCCATCTTCATTTTCGTCCTGTTTCGCTTTTTCAAAAACCTGACCGCAGAAGATGCAAAATTTCGCCTCGGCATCTATGCTGCGCAAGCATTCGGGACATTTTGATAACGCGTGACGCTTTGCGCCCTTTTCAGAAAGATTTTCCGTTGTTTCGCCGGTGGAATCGTCTGAAAATGTTGATCCGCATTTCGCACAGAATTTCGCATCTTTATACCGGATCGCCCCGCATTCCGGGCAGGCGGCGGGCAGCGTCTTCCGGCATTTTCTGCAAATCGTTTCAGCGTTGAAATTTGGATAATGACAATGTGGGCACGTAACGGTCATGAAATCAACCTAATCTTGCGTGAAATCACCCTTCAAAGGTTCCAATCGCGGTCAGTCTAAAACCGTTGAGACAATGCGGCAAGACTTGGATTTAGGCAAGACTTGGGATCGACTAAAGTTTCCAGGGATCGTCGGGACAAGGCGCCCGGGGTTCCGCTAGAGCCATAACGGCGTTCATTCGTCTGCGCCGATGCCCCAGCCCGGCTCCGAAAAATTAAAAATGCCCATCCGTGAGGACAGTGAAGTTTTTCACTTCCGCACTGGCGCCGGTTTGGTTGTCGATGCTCAAGGTCCAGTAGTCCGTGGGTTGCAGTCCATGCAGATCGACCAAGCCGTCAATCCCCGTTTCGCCGTTGAAATCGTATTCGCGGAATGTCTTGTTCAAACGCCACGAGGCGGGACTGCCCGCGTTGGGCCAGGGAGTGAAGGCGCTGTGGCTTCCCATATCCACCATCTGTCCGTCTGGCGCGGTCAGACCAAAGTCAACGCTGCCTGCGGGCTGCGTGGTCCATTCCAGGAACACGCGCACGCCCACCTTCGTCACTGTCTGCGCTGCCTGATGTATGTCCAGATTTGTAAATCCCACTTCGGTGTACTTCGGTAGCCATGGCTGGTCAGGCTGATCGGAAAAAGAATCGGTGAGTTCCTGGTGCCATGTGCCGGGGATAATGCCCATGAGGCGGATGGAAATGTCATCGCTAAGGTTATTCGCCGTGACCAGGTCCAGTGTGCCGTCGCCGTCAAGGTCCGCGGCAACGACCGCATAAGGGGTATCTCCCATGGTCAGATCGGTCTTTTCGCCGAATGCACCGCCCCCCGTGCCCAGGCGGATGGAAATGTTATCGCTATCGGTATTCGCCGTAATCAGGTCCAGTGTGCCGTCGCCGTCAAGGTCCGCGGCAACGACCGCATTAGGTTCTTCTCCCATGGTCAGATCGGTCTTTTCGCCGAATGCACCGCCCCCCGTGCCCAGGC
>CAZQAE010000014.1:0-76388 GCA_964591275.1 uncultured bacterium
TTTCCGCTTTATCGCGTAACTCCAGGTTTGCCGGAAATTTCCGCCGCGCTTCCGCAATGATCTTCTGCACCTTCCCATCGTCCAAATTTGTCCACCATCGCAGGCGACCGCAGATCACCTTTCACTTCGGTTTTGACCATCGGCACGCCCGTGCCGTCATAACAAAGATAGAGGATACCGATCGTCTTGCGCAAAATGGCGACTGGAATTGCTAAGCTTCAGGTGTGCCCGTCATCCATTTTCAACAAGGGCAAAAGGAATCCTCTTGATCGACCGGCCACGCCCTCTCTTTTGACATTTCTCGTTATTCCTTATTATCATCAGCCGATAAAATTGCGTTGTATAAGCGCGCACTTTCAAGCATGGTCCATAGCAAGGAACCATTTTTAGTTTTTCAAAAGCTCTTGCGAAGAGTGTAAAAAGGTCGGCGACTATTGGCGGACACGAGAACAAAACGAATTGCCTGGACCAAACTGCGCAAGCCCGTCAGCTTTGCCAGTCGCGATGTGGCCATAAAGGGCGTTTCCGGTATGGCGGACGACTGGTTGTGGAGCGCACGCAAACGCCTGGCGGCGGCGAGCGGCGTCATGGGCGTGATCTGGCTCATCTACCTGATCGTAGTCAACTATTTTTCCATTTGGACCTCTTCCACAATCAAGGGCATGTTCGAGGTCGTCAACGTTCTGGGTTCCATGGTCGTGGCCGTTTCGCTTCTCATGATCTTTCTTACGCGGATCAAACGCTTGAACTCTCAGCGCGTCATGGATGTCGGCCTTTTGTACTTCGTCTTTTGCAGTTGGGCCATTGCGGTGTCCGAAACGTGTAAGGACTGGACTTTTTTCACGGTGATCTGGGGCGTTTCCTGGGTGTGCCTGTGGATCGCCGTTTTCCCGCTCGTGGTTCCGACGTCACCCATAAAGATGTTTCTGGCTTCCTTCGTATCGGCCAGCGTCGGCCCTCTGGCGTTCTTCCTGGCCGCAAAAGCCGGGAATCCCATTCCCGATCCACCGATAGTGGTTTACCTGATGTATTTGCCCAACTACATCGCCGTGGGCGTTGCCGTGTATTTCTCCCACGTGGTTTACGAATTTGAAAGAGACCTATCCGAGGCCAGACGAATCGGCAGCTATCATCTCACCAAAATCATCGGCAGAGGCGGCATGGGCGAAGTCTGGCACGGCAAGCACCAGATGCTGGCGCGACCGGCGGCCATCAAACTTGTGGCCCCGGACAATCTGGGAACGATGGCGCCCGAGATCAGGGAGGGCACCTTCCAGCGTTTCGAACGGGAGGCCAAGGCGACGGCGGCGCTGCATTCCCCGCATACCATCAACATCTACGACTTCGGCATCAATGAGGACGGAATATTCTATTACGTTATGGAATATCTCGAAGGCCCGGACCTGGCGACATTTGTCAAAAAGTTCGGGCGCGTTCCCGGGCCACGACTTCTTTTCTGGCTCCGGCAGATCGCGCACTCTCTTGCCGAGGCGCATCAAAGCGGATTGATCCACCGTGACATCAAGCCCGCCAACATCATCCTGTGCCGCAAGGGGCTTGATTTCGACGTGATTAAAGTTCTGGACTTCGGCCTGGTGAAATCCATGGGGCAGGTGGACGAAGTGGAAGAAGAGCTCACCCTTCAGGGACAGATTTTCGGCACGGCAGGCTTCATGGCCCCTGAGGCGGTCATGGGCCGAAACGATCTTGTCGACACGCGATCCGACATCTATTCCGTGGGATGTGTTTTATACCGCCTGCTCACGGGCCGGCAGGTCTTCATGGGCAAAACGCCGATGGAGATCATCCTCAGCCATGTGGGCAAAGAGCCGATTCCACCCTCGAATTTCATGACGCAGCCATTGGATGCGGAATTGGAACGCCTGGTTTTGGATTGCCTGGCCAAGGAACCCGATAAACGCCCGCGCGACGGCCTGGAGTTGCAGCAGCGCGTAAGAGCCATCCACATGGAGGAAACCTGGGATGAGAATGCCGCCCGCCGCTGGTGGCATGAAAACTGGTCCGGGATCGAAGCGGGCATTCAGGCGAAATCCAAAAAGCCAGACACGGACACAAAAGTTGAGAGCACGGACAATCTCGACACGATCGCCGGCGACGCAACAGTCGATGGGCAAATCAGACATCGCCTCGAATAATAAACTCCATTGACTTGATTAATGCAGCGGTCTGGTCAACAATCGTCCCGTCTTAGATTCTCTTTTTTGCTTTTCAACCTGCCCGATAGGCCATGATGCTCGCACTGCTTCTTATTGTCGTCGGCTACCTCGTCGCCACGCGCGTTATCAATGAAACGACGCTCCTGGAAAGAGTCGCCTATACCCTGCTTTTCGCGATAACGGTCATTCCCTTTATCGCCATGAACGCCAGCATCGCCGGATCGATTTACCCCACAAAGACAATGCTTGCCATCGCAAGCTTCATCATCGTCGCGGCGCTCGCAAGGCATGCCTACAAGCATTTTCGCGCTTTTACGCGACCCCAGTTTTCAAAAATGGACGCAGTGGCTCTTGGCTTATGCGTCGCGTCGGCGGTCGCCGCGTGGTTTTATTATACGAACGCTGAATTTCTCCTGTCGCTGGCTTCTTATATCCAAAAAGGCGAAGCCAAGTGCTTTTATATGCAGACCTTTAGCCTCGTAAAAACCCTGAACCCGGAAGCAGCAAGCCCGAACATCCTCAAAATGTACAGCACGATCGCCACGCCGGGCAACGCGATGTTCACTGCGCCTCTTATGCCCATATTCGGCACGCAAACTTACCATGTTCTCTATTGCACTTTTATCGCCGACGCTTTTCTTTTCATCTTTCTCCTGCTTCACCGATGGGCAAAAAGCGACGCGGCGGCGCTGGTTGGCGCGTTTTTCGCCGTCGTCAATCCCTATGTCCTTTCCGTGGAAGTGCTCGACCGCAATTTGATGTCTTTCGCTTTGGCGGCAGCCCTGATCTACACCGTGGAAAGAGAGCCGGAGAAAGGATGGCTGCATGGATTTTTGTGGGGAATATGCGCGGGCGTCGGCTTGCGCTTTCTGCACATAACACTGATCGCCCCTGTCGCGCTGATGTACTTTTTCGGCAAGGCCCCGCGCCGTCGCTATGCATCGTTATTGATTGCATTCGCCTTGACCTTTGCTTTTAGCCTGCCGCATATGCGCTATCACGGCTTTAACAGCCTGGGCGAGCAGACGCCGTTTTTCGAGCTTTTGCTGGGAGCCTTCGCGCAAGGAACCCGAACGCCACTTCTGCCTTTTCCCAACGCCGTCGGATACATTTTGCACATCCTCAACTATATCGGCCTGATCGCGGCGGCGGTCGCGATCCTGGGGGCCGTCGATCTTATCCGGCGCGATAAAAAAAGATTCGCCATTCTCATTCTCATTTCGCTCCCCATATACCTGGTCCTCGCCGCGCAGCGCGACTGGATCGAAGCCGACAAATTCCGCATTTTCCTGATGGCTTTTCTCCCTGTCATTTTGTTTTTCGGCCTTGGATTGGCGTCTGTTTTCGACAAATCAAAACTTCGCTTCACGGCTGTGGCTTTCCCCATAGCCTTCGTGCTTTGCGTGGGTTCAAGCTTTTTGTTAAAGGAGATTGAAGGAAAACCCGATTTGAGTATGTACAAACGCAAACCCGCATACCAATCGGAAAGCGACGCCTATCTGGACCTCTACCGATCGCACCTGGCTTCCATTGGTCTATTGCCAAACTATAAGCGGCTTTTCTTAAAACTTGATCTTCGCAAAAAACGACTAACCGAGCGCGCCATCGCTGATAGCTTTTTTGGCGAAAACGGCGCGATGTCGCAGCACCCTTTCGCCATGGACTGGCTCGGCGAGATCGAACAACCCACCGAGGAAATATTTTCCGATGACTTTGTCGCTATCAGCATAGATTTTGAGAAGCTTGTCGCCGACCCCGACGCAGCCGTGCGCCTTGATCCGACGCCAAAAGAATTATTTGCTGATTTGTCTTCGCCTAAGAATCTTCTGGACATCTATCACAAGGAAATGAATGTTTCCTGGCAGCCGGAGAAACTTCCCGTCACACTGCTCACCGGAAAATCTGAATACCGAACTCAGAAAATTCTGGAACTTGAGGTCAACGCCTTCAAAAACTTCGGCGCTGACGAGTACGGCTTTGCAAAGGTCAATATGATCAATAGTTGGGTTCAGCCAGACCAAAGGGGACGCGCTTTTCAAACAGGTATGACCGCGCTGCCGCAAACCGATGACAGCTCGGTCATTTCCCTGAAAATTCCTCGTGATGTGAGGATCCTTGTGCGCAACTGGATCATCAACTCCGCTAACGGAACTCCCTGGCGCGTCGACTCATGGGATGTGAGAATCAAAGACGGCCAGCCAAAAACCGAATTTCATATCATGGAGCCGGAAAGCTACCTCTAATTCAATATCATTAGAACTGATCGAACATCGCGGCCTGAAAACCGATCCAAGCTCTAAACTCCAGACTCCTAAGAAAAACTATCGCGTGGCCTTAATGAACTTCATAAAGGTTTTGGCCATGCCCATCGTTCCTGAGGTGTTCTTCAGGCGGGCTGCGTGGCTCTTGATGATGTGCGGGCGCAGATAAAATTTTCGGTACATGCGATTGCGCGCGGTGTAGAGCGCCTTTTCCGTCAGAGTTTCGGGGACGAAGGACACGAAGTGATCGCTCCATCGGTGAGACCCCTCGATGACCCGGCCATAATTTTCAACGTCTCTGGAAGCTTCGGCGCCGGGAAATGGCGTGAAGAAGCCGATCATTACGTCGTCTAAACGCGCTGAAAGAATAAACTCTTCGGTTTCGGCCAGCGTCTCTTCGGTTTCACCCGGAAAGCCCAGCATGATAAAACCCTTGGTGGAAAAACCCAAGGCCGCGCAGCGAGCGATAGTCTCAGCCATCTGCCGAGTCGTCACGTCCTTGCTCATTTGTCTGAGCATGTCATTGCTTCCGGACTCGACGCCGAATTGAAGCTGCCAGCAGCCCGCTTCGCGCATTTTCCGCAAGCCGAAATCCGTCACCGGCGTATCGCCGCGACCCTGACAACTCCACGAAAGATCGAAGCCGGATCGGATGATGTGCTGGCAGACCTGCACAATGTGTTTCTCACGCAGCAAAAACATCTCGTCGTGAAAGGCGAAGTCCACAATGCCGTAATTTCGATAGAGATGCTCAATCATCTCGAAAATGCGCTCGGGCGAATGAGTCCGGTATTTATTGCCGTACACCGAGCGGTCGCAAAAACCGCAGTGATAAGGGCAGCCGCGGCTGCTCACGAGGATCGTCGATGGAAGGCGCGGCGTGGACTGCGGAGACGGCCTGTAATGTGTGGGCAAATCAGGCAGCAGATCCCAGGCCGGAAGAGGCAGGCTGTCCAGATTCTCAATATATGGGCGCGGCTCGGTTTTTATAATGTCGCCCTTGTGCCGGAAGATCAGTCCCTTGACTGACTCAGGAACGATATTCCGGTTGATGCAGCCGTACAATTCGTAAAGAGTATGCTCGCCCTCTCCGATGACGCCGTAATCGATGGAACGATATTTTTCTAAGGTGCGCTCGGGCATGGATGTGATATGCGCGCCGCCGAGAACGATGTTCGTGTCCGGGGCGTACTGCTTGATTTTGGCGCAAAGCGCCATCGCGTTGTCCAGGCCGGAGGTCGTCGCGGTCACGCCCGCAAGAAGGGGCAATTTATCGGCCGCGTAACGCGCCGCCTTTTCCACGGAAAACCTCAGAACCGCAGCGTCAAATATTTCCACGTCCACGCCCTGCTCGCGCACGAAGGCGGCCATGTACGCCAAACCGAGATTCGGCAGCGTGTTTCCGAAAGGCGCCAGTTTGCCGTAGCGCTCCTCCAGCGAAACCGGGGGATTGATTAAAAGAATTTCCGGCATCGATTCTCCAAAAGACCGTCAACGGCGATGTTAACAGAACGAAAGCGGAAAGAAAGCGCCGATGATCCGGATTTTTTAAAAACCTTTTTTTTAGCCGGAATATGGACCGCTTGCGCCGGGATTAATATCAACATAGTATTTGAGTCATGGAGAACCGTTGGTTCTTTGACGGAAGAATGGACTTTACAGTATAATTGGCAAATAGCTTCGGCGGCGGGATAGATGGTCGTTTTTTTGCCCTCTCGCGCAGCCTCATACTGTAGGAGATGCAACCAGGGGAGGAATAACGCATGTCGGTAAATACTATCCGATTCGCGTTTCTTGCGGCGCTTCTTGTCGCTACGGTGTTTGTGTTCGCTTGCGTTGATGTTTCAAACTACCTGGAAGGGGGCGGTGATTCGGATGACGCTTGCGTTTATCCGGGCGGCGCTTCCGCTCTAATGGATGAAAAGGACTATGAACTCGACGCCGAGGAATGCGAGGTCTTGGGTGTTGAAATCTCGGTCGATAAAATCATGACAAGCGCGGATATGATGACCTTTTTGGTCGAAGGCGCCTACGAACTGCCCGATGAAGAGGATGTTTATCACATCTGGCACATCGGTCGAAAGCAGAGCAACTGTTTTGT
Source organism: uncultured bacterium (assembly GCA_964591275.1). GTDB lineage: Bacteria > Lernaellota > Lernaellaia > JACKCT01 > JACKCT01. The sequence goes on from CAZQAE010000014.1 coordinate 6,540, forward strand.
GGAAATCGACGGCGTGACCGAAGAAAAAACTTTTAGCGTCTGGTCCAGATATATTGAATGCCCGTCGAAACTTATCTACAAGGTCGTGCTGGAGACCGAAGCGCCGACCGATGATGACGACGCAGACGACGACGCGAACGATGACGACGCAGACGACGACACCGACGATGACGACGACGATGATGATGACGACAACGATGATGACGACGCCGACGATGATGACGACGACGATGACGACGACGACGCGCAGTGGGAACCGGATGTCATCTGTTCTTTCACGATAGATTTATTAGCGGATTGCCCCGAAGAAGAATCCGACGACGATGACGCGGACGACGATGACGCGGACGACGACGCGGAAGAGGCATAATCCAAGCGGAGCGCACAGCAATTAATTTCCAAATGCGCAATATCCAAACGCAGACATTTTAGTGTCTGGACATGGATGCTTCAAGTGCGATAGATTAGATTACTTGTCGATCATTCGACTCTTGCGATGGATTTCTCATCACATTTGTGGACCTATGGGGCGGCTGGCGGAAATATCAATGATGACGCCAAAGCGTGTGCTGCGCTGCCTCCTTTGTTTCCTACTCATTGCCTTTTACGTAGCCCCTATATTTTCCTGTGACGGCAGCGAAACAAAAAGCTCCCTGCCGGAAATGGAAGACAACGATGGAATCCTGCTCGATGATGATATCGATGACGATGTGAACGATGACTTTGTTCACGATGACGACTCGGATATTGATGATGATATTGATAACGACTCGGGCAATGATGATATCGATGATGACACGGGCGACGATGATGACCTCCAGCCAGGATTCGAGGCGGGATATGAGTACTTCCTGCTGGAGGGGGAGCCGGCGCCGCCCAATCCGGTCACCGGCGCGCAAACGCCTCCGAAGTTCAATACAATCCCACTTTTCAGATTCCGACTCGCCGAGGACATCGCGCAGGGCGTCGAACCCAGGCCGGTTCAGGCAGTCATCATCCTTATGCCGGGATTCATTGCGGGAGCATCACAGATGTTCCACCTGGCGCGAAACATTGTATCCCTGTCCGAGGGCCGCATTGAAGTCTGGATCCCCGACCGGCGCCATTCGCTTTTGGAAGATCAACTCGGCATGGACACGGCGGTGGCACAAAACGATCCCTGGATCGCTTACGATTATTATTTCAACGGCAGCGAAATCGAGGGCCGGACCTTTCAGGAAATCAATGCCTTCGGGCCGGAAACGGATATGATGAGCGAGTGGGGTCTCGACCTCCAAATGCACGATATCCGGCGCATCGTTCATCTCGTCCCCGAAATGAGCCGACAAAACAATGTTTTTCTCGGCGGCGACTCCCGAGGCGTTGCCTTCACGCAGGCTTTCGCCGCTTACGAATTTGAAGATGGGCGTCTGGGCAGCGAGGATCTGGCGGGGCTGATCCTATGGGACGGCGGCGTTCGCGACACTCCCTGGTTCAATGAGTCATGGTACGTCGATGATATCCTGCGCCTTCAAATCCGTCTGCTTCCCCGAACCGTCAACACATCATCCTCGGATTTCTTTTTCCTGGAAGTTTTCGGCATGGTCGTCACTGAAGGCATGGGCGACCCTTATGATCCGGCGCTGGGACCAAACGGATTTTTCCCGGACCACGGCGCTTTTCAAATGTTCTATCCACTCCTTACGCGATTTCACAACGTCACGCTCACCAACGAAGCCTTCATGGGTCTTTATATGGACTCCGGCTCCATGCCGTATCCTTCCTATATGGGGCATATGGGCCGCTTGACCGGCGGCGAAATCGACCGGGACATTTTCGGCGAATTTCCATCCGAAAACGGCGCCGAGTATTCGTGGCTTCGCTGGGACGAATGCGATCCACCGGAACTGATGAACATCCAGAATATGGCGAAGATGCTCTATGAGGGACCGTCCAATTTTTCCGATCCTTACTATTCGTACCGACTCGATCTGGACATGGCGGCGGCGGACTTTTTTGAAACGGAAGGAACATGGCGGCACAACTATTTTCACTTCTACACTTCGCGCGTCGATGTTCCGGTTTTTGCGATGTCGTCGCTTCTATTCGCCGACACCCCGCATATGTCGAACTACCGCAGCCAGATCGCCCCGGTGCGCGGACAGGACAGACCGCGATCGGAAATCGGCTTTACCTGGATCGTGAAAAATGAGTGGAGCCACCTGGATTCGATCCTGATGGAACCCGTCAACGACGATGTCCTGCCGAACCTTGTTGACTGGGTTGACCGATGGGCACAAGGCGAAGCGCGGGTGCCAGCCTTCGAATAAAAAGGCAACTCTCCAATCATCCATTCAAGCGTGCGCCTCCGAATAATCCGCCGGAGATGTCTTGATTATTTAAGCACGTTCATCAATATAGCTCAGAAGCTAAATAAGGGCGTTTGCCGAGAAAAAAATGCACGGTCGCAGAAAAATACTTTTCCACTTTGCCCTCTGGGAAGCCCGCCACAAGTGGGTCACGCTGGCTGCCGCGTTGGGCCTCTCTATAATCCTGGGTTATTTTTCCTATCTGCTCAAGCTCAACCTGGGCTTTCTCAACCTCCTGGACCGCGACGACCCCGAAGTCATCAAGGTTGATTACGTCAACGAAAACTTTGGCGGAATGGACTACACATTCGTCACCTTCGAGTCGGATAATCCACAACGGACCAAGGAGTGCGCCGACGTCTTTGCGGAAAATATCCGAGGCGATGAAATGGTCTCTCGCGTCATTCATCGCATTGAGGCCGACGAATTGCTGGAACACGCATTCCTTTTCATCACTCCCGACGAGATCGTGGATTTTGAAAATTTCGTGCGCGAAAACCAGAAGGACATGATCGAAGTTTTTCGCGATGCGCACGTCGCTCCCTTTTTAGCCCGTTTCAACGACATGCTCGAAAGGCAGATCATCGAAGAGGATGAAATCAGCGATTCCGATGATGCGATGGCGCGGCTTCAATCCTTCGATGACTTTTTTGCGACGATGGGCGACTACTTTCAGCGCGGTGAGCAACTCGGCTCCGGGCCGCTGAAAAAATCCTTGCGGAATCTTTTTGTCGGGCAAAGCGACCAGAGCGATTTTAAATCCCTCGACGAAGAATATTTTATGTCCCTGGACGGGCGAGCCGCTCTCGTGATGACCATGTCCTCCGAGCCGGGCGACGACCTGCAATACACCAAACGCTATGTCACTTTTCTGGAAAGCGCCATCAACAAACTGTTGGCTGATTTCCCCGGCGTGACGGCGACAATCAGCGGCAACACGGCGATAATGCGTGATGAGTATGACGCCCTCAAAAGTGATATGCGAATTTCCACGGCTGTGACTTTCATTCTCGTGCTTTTGATCTTTCTGATTTTCTTCCGCAAGTTTTCCGACCTGATTGTGATTTTTGTCAGCCTGACCGTCGGACTGATATGGACCTATGGTCTCACGCAGATATTCATCGGACATCTCAGCGTCACGACGGCCTTTAACGCCGCCATCCTTATTGGGCTGGGTATAGACTTCGCCATCCACGTCATCGCGCGGTACAACGAAGAACTGGCGGGGGCAGGCGATGTCAATGAAGCCATCGCCCGATCCATGGCCGGCGCCGGCCTCGGCATCATTACCGGCGCCGTCACAACTTCCGTCGCTTTCCTCGCGCTTCTCACCTGCGACTTCAAGGGAATTTTCGAACTCGGCTTTGTTTCGGGCGTCGGCGTCCTGATGATGTTGTCGGCGGTTTTCATTTTGCTGCCGCCGCTCCTGTCGATTCGGGACGGCCGCCGCGACGTGCGCCGGTTCAAAAAGCCTGCGCGAGAATTGATAGACCTTTCCCGGCTTTCGGACGTGGTCGTCAACCATCGCGCCGTTGTGCTGATCGCCACCTTGATCGGCACGGCGATTATGTTTCACCTGGCTCTGGGCACCGAATTTAACTATGACTTCCGTTCGCTGGAGCCCCGTGGAAGCCCCAGCGTCGCGGCTTCGCACAAGTTTGAAAAAGACTTTGGAAAATCCCTGGACTACAGCGTTCTCTGGGCGAATGATGTAGCGGAAAGTAGGAGGCTGGCGGCCAGGATCGAAAAGGACGAAGGCATTTCCGAGGTGAAAGACATCTCCGAATTTCTGCCGGAAGATCAGGCGGAAAAGGCACCCCTGATACGAAAAATTGAGCCTTTGCTGACGCCGATCCACGTGGAAAACCGGGTTGATCCAAAAGGACGTTTGGGCGCGGAGCAAATGACGGAAGTTACGCAAAGTCTCGCGGGATCAAAAAAAGTTTTAAAGGCCGTTTTGCAACTGGCCGTTCTCGGCGGTCAGTTCGATGTCGAAGACAAGGCGAAATCGGTGATTCAGCGTGTGGATACTCTCATCGCCAAAATCGACTCGGCGGGTTCGCAATACTATCCGGGCGCAGGCTTTTTTGAGCGCACTTTCGGGCATGAGATCGAAAAGTTGCTGGGACAGCTCAAACTTTCCGCGAAGGCGGAGCCGCTGGGCATCGAAGGATTGCCGCAAAGCATCCGGGATAACTTTATCGGCAAGGACGGACGTTTTCTCGTTTACGCCTATCCTTCAGGCTACATTTGGAAAAAGGAAATCCTCAAATCTCATATGATTGCCCTGCGCGAGGTCTCGGAAAATTCAACCTCCGTGGGCAGCATTTTTGTGCATCTCGTGGACATCATCATCGTCGAGTCACGCCAAGCGGTAGCCTGGTCTTTGCTCGGAGTATTTCTTTTGGTTCTCCTTGATTTTCGCAGACCGCTCACGGCGCTGATTTCTCTGATACCGCTGATCCTCGCCGCAATCTGGATGGTGGGAACGATGAAGCTTTTGGACATCAAGTTCAATCTCATCAACGTGGCGATGATCCCGCTGATCATCGGGATCGGCATTGATGATGGAGTGCATATTATTCACCGGTATCGCGGCGAGGTAAAAAACAGAATCCACCGGGCCGTCCAACTGACCGGTCGTGCCGTTGTCCTGACCTCGATCACCACCATGTCCGGTTTTGGCTCGCTGGGTTTCGCCTCCTACATCCTGGTCGCTTCTCTCGGATGGGTGTTGGTCATCGGCGTGTTTTATTGCATGCTCGCCAGCGTAGTTGTCCTGCCGGCGCTGATGAGCCTGCTGGAAAAGAGAATAAATATTTGAGTATGAAGTATGAAGTGCGAACAAGGGCAAACGCTATGCCAACAACTTGGGCGACTTGCCTGTTGTCATCCATTTTCTCTTTGGGCAGATGGGCCGGATGCCATCTCCGATACTCAGACTTCATACCTCATACTTCATACTTCATACCTTTAACCCTGTCCGGTTAGTTCGGAGTCAATTGATGTCCAGCATTTTGTTTGAAGAATCCACGGAGCTTTTTGGTCCATACCGGATTGCGCGCATGAAGTCCGAACAGGTTTCTGCGGCAGTCTCCATTATGCTCACGTCGGAGCCATGGGAAAGCTATGGCTTCACGCCGCCAACCGTCGAAAATTTCATCAAGGGATGCGTGGACGCCGGCATGACAAGAGCTGTGCTGTTTAAAGAAAATGAAGCCAGCGGAGCCATTCGGGAACAAGTCGTCGGCATCGTCATCATTCAACCGGGTTTTTTGGGCGGGCGTTTTCTGGAAATCCTCGCCATCGCCGAGCCGCATCGCGGAAAAGGCGTCGGGGCGAAGATCATTGAGGCGATCTGCGCAGAGTGTCCGCCGAATATCCGTGATCTTTTCGTTTTAGCGGCGAAAAATAACCTCAATGCCGTCAAATTCTACAAAAAACTGGGATTTGTCGATGTCGGCGAGCTTCCCGGATTAATCCTTCCCGACAAAACCGAGCGCCTGATCTGGCTGCGTTTTAGAGATTGAATGAGCCGGCCCGGCTAAACAACAGATTCTTTGTCCCACCTCATGCGAAAGCGATTAGGCGTTGAGCTCGTACTTTGTTAATTGATGAAGTTCAATAAAAAATCGCCCAGGCCAAGTCCCGTGCGGAACAAATCGATCATGGGATCGACAGCGGGCACTTCGGGTTCGGCCAGCAATGCATCCGCCCAATCATCGAAATCGTAATCATCGTAATCGAGCATTCCGGAGAATTTGAAAACCTCGATTCTTCGAACGCCGGCGGCCTTGGCTGCGGCGGCGTCCGCCGCCAATTGATCGGGAGTATCATACCAGTTGTTGCCGTTCTGCCTAACAAGACCCAAATCCACGACGGCGGCGTCACCGAAGTGCTCCAGGGCGGTCAGGGCATATGTGTATACGAAATATGGCGAAGGATCGAAAATTCCGATGTAGTGCGCGTATTCCGTAGAGTACGTGCAGGGAGCCACGCGGTCCCAATCGATTCCGCTCATGGGAGAATTGCAGACATCTTGAATGTCCGTATCACCGTCGCCCAAATCATCCAATAGCAGTGGATAGGTGGTTATCTGGACTTCATAACCGCGATTTTGCAGATCGGCGACGATGACCTGATATTGCGCCACCGAATCCACGAACATATCCCGATCCAAAGTGCCCTCCACGATATCAAAAAGCAGGGCGTAATCCCTGGCGGCCCAGGCATCCTGAATGTCATGGTCGAGCGGTTCTCCCAGTTCCATGTTGACGGAGATGGTGTCTATGGCCGTCGAAACGGTTTCGGTCCAATCCAGCAGCGTGTTGACGTCCACCTCAAATGTGTCTGCGTTCAGTTCGTTGGGGAATCCGCCGCTGGAAGGATGAGGGCAAAGCGTGATGGGGATGCCCAGAGTTTCCGCCTGGGTCAGGACATCAATAAAATTCTGAGAGCCGATGCTTCCGATACCCGCGCCCAAATACAATCTGAAGCCGCGCGCGGCAATTTGAGGAAGATAGGGAAGGACCGCCGCGTGTGAGTATGTTTTTAGGCTGTATTCAAATTCGATGTCGTCGTCATCCACGTCATCGTCCACGTCATCGTTCACATCGTCATTCACATCATCGTCAACGTCGTCATCGATATCATCGTCGGCATCGTCATTGACGTCATCATTCACATCATCGTTGACATCGTCATCAACGTCGTCGTTCGCATCGTCATCCATTGCGTCGGCGCTGTCGTTGTTGTCATCGTCATCATCCCCGCAGGATACGAGAAATGGCATCGCAAATAGGCAAAGCGCCAGAATAATGAGTAGTCTGATTTGCGTTTTCATGATCGCTCCCATGGTTTCATCGTGTTTTAGTCCATTCCTTCCAGTAAAGCAGCCAGCATTTCGTCGTCCTTTCGTGCCTGGCTTTCGAAAATGTTTGCCGCTTTTTCCCCGTCTTTATCCTTTAGGGCGTCAAGCAATTCGCGGTACAAGGCCACGGAAGTTTTTGGATTGTCGGCCACTTCGAAGTAGACGCCTATGACTTTGGACATCACATCCCGGATCGTGTTTAAAATGAAAACGAAAATCCGGTTTTGGGCGGCTTTGGCTACCGCGTAGTAAAATGCAAAGTCCAGCTCTCCATTTTGCCTCAACGTAGGATCCGCCTGAACGATATCGTCATATGCTTTTGTCAAAGCGGCGGCGGATTCGGTATTCATATTCCGCGCGGCCATCTTTAGCATTATGTTGCCGACATGGATTCGCATCTCGGCCATGTCCAAAATGAGTTCCTTGCTGAGGTCGATTCCATTGTGGATCAGGAAGGATAAAAACTCGATTCCGGCGTGCGCGACGTAGTCCTGAACGTATATGCCACCCCCCTGCCGGATCAGCAGCATGCCCATGGCTTCCATTCTACGTAGCGCTTCGCGAAGGCTCGCCCGGTTGACGCCGAAGCGCACGGCGAGTTCGCGCTCGGTGGGCAATTTATCCCCGGGCCGGAAAACGCCATCGAGTATTTTTTCGGTCAACTGAACGAGAATCTCATCCGACACCCGGTTCTTGCCGACGGGCCGCAGGGTGGATAGTCGTCCTTCCTTGGATTCGGTTAAAATATTTTTCATGGGATCATGGGCTCCAGCCATGAATTTGGTCTTTCGTCGGTGATTTCAATGATTGGTATATTGGTACGACCAATCGCCCAATATTAATTTGGCCCACCTCGCATGTCAAGAGCGCCAAAGTATTCAAAAATGAGTTGTGTGCGTTAAGCTCTTCAAAAAACTGGGATTTGTCGATGTCGGCGAGCTTCCCGAATCAATCCTTCCCGACAAAACCGAGCGCCTGATCTGGCTGCGTTTTAGAGATTGACGGGCTATTTGCGCGGGTGGCAAGGACAAGACATTGTGAGCGTTAGCGAATAGTGCTTGTCCGTGTCATGTTTTTTTATTTGTAAAGCATTGGGCAATTACCCAAATCAACACGGACAAGCGCCCTCGCAGGCTCGGGCCTCAGAAGCTTGTCCATGCCACCCGCGCAAAGCGACGTTATTATTGACTTTGCCAATATCGCAAATAGCTCATTGAGCGATTCGGAAAAACTTAAATATCCGAAGCCGACCGAACGCGCTCGACCAAATCCCAGTGTTCGTTTCGTCCGATCTCGGACAAAGGCAGGCATTTCAAATTCGGGAAACGAACCAGGGCGTTCTGAATCCGCTTCGCGGAGTCAAGCATCACTCTCCGGGGAACTTTCTCGGACAAGACCGCGTCGTAAAGACCCCGTACAATTTCTTCCTGCCGCCGCACGTCGTGGCAGCACAGAAGAATGTCACATCCCGCCGATGTCGCCATCATTGCGGCGTCCGCCATGCCGTATTGATCCGCCACCGCCGCCATTTCCAGATCGTCGCTCACCACAAGACCGTCAAATGGAAACTCGCGGGCCATCGCAATGATGGCTGAAGAAAAGGTGGCCGGCAGGCTTTCATCGAAGGCGGGGTATTGGACGTGCGCCGTCATGATCGATGCAACGCCCGCCCGCGCCGCAGCCCTGAAAGGAATGAATTCCACTTCTGAAATTCGCCTCGCTTCACGCTCATCGACAGGCAACTCCACGTGGGAGTCGGCTCGCGTGTCGCCGTGTCCGGGAAAGTGTTTCGCGCACGCCATGACGCCTTCGGACTGAAAACCCCGTACGACGGCCTCAACATATTCGGCTGCTTCGGACGCATCGCCGGAAAAGGAACGTCTGCCGATGATTGGATTTTGTGAGCAGGTATTCAGGTCGGCGACCGGGGCGAAATTCCAGTCAACGCCGACGGCGCGAAGTTCGCGGGCATTAAAGCGGGCGAATGTTTGCGCGGTGGTCAGGTCGCCATACTGAACGAAGGAGGCCATGTCCGGCCAGATTGTGAAAGGCTCCTTGAATCGCTGGACCTTCCCGCCCTCCTGATCGACGCACACCCATAAGCGATCATGAACGCAAAGCTCCCGCAGTCTCACGACGAGTTCGCGAAGCTGCGCGGGTTCCTCGTAATTGCGCGTAAATAATATTACTCCACCCGCACCCAGTTCACGCAGGGCGAATCGGATTTCGTCGTTCACATCGAGTCCGTCGAATCCGACAATAAGGCGACGACCAATTTCAGAAATCTTCATGGATTGTCTCCGGTTTAATAACGCTTCGCCGTCGGCGTCTAGGGGAAGACATAGGACTCGGGAAACAGTTCGCCAATGGTCGCTACGCGGATCGAATCCGGTGATTCGTAAAGTAGAATTTTCAGGGCGGGAGCAAATTCGGCGAGCATCTGTCGGCACAGGCCGCAGGGGACGATGCCGGGGCGCTTGGGGGCATACACGGCCAGAGTTTTGAAATCCCGTGCGCCCGCGGCCAGCGCTGCCAAGAGAGCGACTCGCTCGGCGCAGAAAACCTGCAGAACCGACGGCGATTCAATGTTGCAGCCGCGAAACACGCGCCCGTCCGCGCAAAGCAATGCGGCGCCGACGGGAAAACCGGAGACGGCCGACAGAGCATTTTCCGTGGCGGCGATGGCTTCTTTCATGAGTTTGAGGTCTGTCATGGAAAAAGTCCGATAAGTTGAATGATGATTTTGGCAAAATTTCCGGCGCCGGTTTCGGCGGCTTTGAGAACATGGCTGTGGGAAAGTCCTTCGCCAGAGCGCCTGACTTCATTGGCCACCATGTCCAAAGCCGCGATACGCAAACCGAAGTAGTGCGCCGCGATGGCCTCCGGGATGGTGCTCATAGACACCAGGTCGGCGCCGAAGCCCCTAATCATTCGCCTTTCGGCGGGTGTTTCATAGATGGGGCCAGACACGGCGGCGGCGATCCCCCGGTGCAGCCTGACGCCAATGGAATCGGCATAGCTCCGCAATTTTTCTTCAAAACCAATATCGTACATCCCATCCATATCCAGGAAGGGCGATTTCGATGGATCGAAGGGGCGTCTGTCGGTGCCGGTGAAAGCTTCGAAAAGCGGATTCGTGCCCATGAGATTGATCTGGTCTTCAATGATGACAAGGTCGCCCGCGCGGTAGTTGGGATTTAGAGCCCCGGCGCTGCTGGTGAGAATAATGCCGCGTGCGCCCAGTCCGTGCGCCACCTGCGCCGGCAGCGTCGCCTCGTGCATGGCGGCGCCTTCGTAAAGATGTGCGCGACCGGCGAAGATGAGCACGGATTTTCCGCCCAAACTGCCGAAAACGAGATACCCTCTGTGCCCGGCGACGCGCGTCGTGATAAAATCCGGGATTTCATCATAGGAAATCGACACGGCGTCCTCAACCTTATCGGCCAGGTCGGACAATCCGCTGCCTAAAACCAATACCAGTTCGGGAGTATTGGGAACAAACTTTTTGATAGCGGCAACGATGGAATCAAATGAAGGATGGAAAATCATGTTGATGCTTTGATGAGCCTTAGCTCATGGGATAACCCTCGCGCCCGGTCAATAAGCGCTTTGTCGCCATCAGAAACCGCACGATCCGCTCTCCAAAGGACTTGGCTTTGAAGACCTCGACGTTGATCACGTCGCGGTCGGCGTTGGCCTCAATGTGTGTTCTGTATTCCTGGATAACAGGCGCGGGGTCGAGTTTTAAAATTTCACAGTAGCTTTTAATGAATCCTTTGACATAGATCGGTTCGGGAAGATTCGAGATATCCTCGTTTTCCAATGCGTCCAGATATGTAAGATGAACTTTTGTGGTCTGACAAATGTCCTGCAGACTGTAACCGCTCTGCTGCCTAACAGCACGCAGGTACGCCCCAAAACCAACGATATTGCCCGAGTCTTGAGAATCCGTTTCCGGCGCCATTTTCAATTCAGCGACCATGAATCTCCTTCTCGCTGCGGCGAATACTCGCCAAATACTCAAAATATCAAAAACGACCACTATTCCAAGAGGTTCAGATACTCCTGCGCCTGCGCGCCCAATTTGCCCGTCGGATCGACTTGCAGCACTTTCAGGAAATGCTCACGCGCTTTGACCTGATTGCTCTTTTTGAGCATGCAGATGCCCATGTCCAGGTTGGCTTCTGGGTAAAATGGGGCCTGCTTAAAAACATATCCCAATTGCAAAATGGCATCGTCGATTCGATTGGTGGCCATATAAACCTTGGCCAGATTGTCATAAGCAATAAGGTATTTCCGGTCCCGTTTAATGACTTCCTTGAAGTGTTTTTCCGCCACCACGTAATCCTGCATCTTAAAATGCGCCCATCCCAAGGAATTTAAAGTGTTGGCCTGATTTCGGTAGGTGTCGTTCGTCAAAGCCTCGTTGAACTGACTGACGGCTTCCGGATAGCGTCCCAGATAAAGGTAGAGGGTTCCGAGATTATGGCGCGCGTCGGAATATGCCGGATCGAGTTCTATGGCTTTTTTATAGGCTGCTTCCGATTTTTCAAAACGTTCCTTATGATAATAAAGTAACCCCAGGCCGTTTTGGATTTCCGCACTGTAGGGGTCGAGTTTCGAAGCCTCCAGCATCTCTCCAATGGCCTGTGGTCCCTTGTCGGATTTGAAAAAAGCCATGGCCAGATCGTAGCTCGACTTCGCATCCTTCTGTTTAGCCAAACTGACCGACAGTTTTTTATTGCCGCAACCGACGGTGACGGCCACGGCGACTACGATAAATAAAACTAATGTATTAATTAAAGTATCGCGCATTAAACATCCGATTTTGAAGCAGAATCACTCAACATCTAGTAGCATCGACCAGGAACGGTGTCAACATTTTGTGTCATCGGAAAATTTATTATTTGAAAGATATTTTCGAAAAATGCCGAATGGCGACATCGAAACTTAGTGCCCTTCAGATCCGCTTCGTGAAAAGCTCCTTGAGAAATGTTTATTCTCGATAGCTTCACCCACAGGGAACAGCATTCCCCGCTTTTTCACCTTCCACTCAGATTCACTCTGGTATTTATTAGTATTGAGAAACTGCGACTGCCTTGTTAATGGATTTATTTTCCCCGGTAGATTTTTTAAAGCGACCCGGAATCGGAATGGAGAATTGGTGTTTTAAGGTTTTTTGAAAACAGCGTGAATGCTGCGCAGGCTTTGCGCCGTCATGATTTCTCGGCTCACCTGCGTTAATCCTTCGGAAACGAAGGAATAGGCGATGAGATCCAATTCCTTTGAATCGGGTTTTTCCGTGGGACTTAATTCCCAAAAATAGTATAGCAAGGCGCCGTTTTTCATAGCTTTGATAAGTGTCGTAAGGCATTTTCGACCATTGCCGGAAAAGATTGTTTCACCGTCCGGGGACCGGCGTGCGTTGAATGCGGAGGTATTAATGACAACGGCGATATCAAGGCTTTCCGTCGGCAAATGCACATCCGACATGGTCGAATGAACCGATCCGATGCGCTCGGCGTCAGGCGCTTTCAAGGATTTGATCAAAAAGTCCAGAAAATCCAGGGAGGTTTTGTCGATGTCGACTGCGTAAAGATATTTAAAAGGGATTCGCGCTTTCAGTATTGCCGATTCAAACAAACCCGTGCCGCAGCCGATATCGCCAATCACATCCGTCGCGTTGATGGACATGACGCGTAAATACTCCGCGAAGATTTCCCCTTGAAAAAAAAGACCACTCACGGATTTGCCGTTTGCAATCTGGTCGGAAACCATTTTTTTGTATCTGGCAAGCGCCTTCTCGTCGGGCTTCAACCTGAAAAAATTTCTGGGTATCAACTCCGTTGACATTTCGGTGGCCGCGGGCGGCGGCTGGTCGTAAGAAAGAGGTTTTTTTTCACAACCGGCACAAACGATGAGAATACTCAAAATCACCCAAGTAAAAATGGTCGTCAATCTTTTCCCAAAACTTGATCGCATGATTTCCATTTAGCCTTGTTGCGATGTGAATTCCGAAAGTTTTGCCAGTGGCGCGGCACAATTACGGCGGGCACAATCCGTCATTGGGATGCTTTTCGTCCCGCGGCGCGATGACGACGCGCCCCCAGTCCATGATCCCTTCCTGAATATCAAACTGAAATCTCGCCGTCCCCCTGACAAGTTCATTTTGCTCGAAATACCCCATGAGATCCTGATCGATACGGACGGTCTTCCAGTCAGGATCCAGCTTCCATATCAATTCAGCGAGCCAGACCACATCGTTTTTATAGTGCTTGATTGTCGGCGTCAACGCACGGCCATCTTGCGTCGCCGTGAATGATTTTTCGCCTATGATTGGCTGTATCTTGCGATTAACTCTGATGCGTATGCCCATTGTAGGAGACTCATAGCGCATAGCGCCCACTCTTCTCACAATCATATAGTCCGCCTCTCTCGTGCAACGTTCAAAGGGACACAGATGATCGAAGCGCTCTTTTCCCAGATAATAATATTGCACTTCGCAGTATTTTGAATCAATCCCTAAAGGCTCCGGTGATTTTCGGACTGATTCCGACTGATCCGGGAAAGCCTTTTCGGCAACCTCGCCTCGGTCCATCTTCGCTTTGCACGCGGGGGCGAAAAACAATGCCATCACAGTGAAAAGAACGTAAATAGGCCTCCCTTTTTTCACCATCGCCCAAAATGCCTTTTTTCTGCGAACGCGCGAAGCTTTTGGCATGTTCACATTCAAAAATCCATTGAAAAGTTCAGATTCATTGAGTGATGCGATGAGTCCCATTCTCCGAGTCCCCACCTCTCGCTGACGAGGTCGCCGTATTCGTAGGCTAGGTCGATCATCCCCGCGTCGGTGAAGGCGTACCGCAGTTCCATGCCGCCTTTTTGGTAGGTGTAGGTCCAGCCGGGCAGAAATCGGTCAATCTGCCAGGAATAATGAACTGATGTTCGCAATTCAGGAGTGATCCAGGCCTTTGTTTCAAAGTAAAACTGCTTGGCGTTGCCGCCGATGTGATGACCGATGTTTTCACCTTTGTAGGTATATCCTGATGGGAATTTCCAGTGTTTATAATAGAAATATGAGCGTGGATCATCCCATACTGTAACTGTATCCGTATGTTCCGCATGAAATTCAATGCGCCCAAGATCCACCATCAAACCGTATATCTGGGCGCGCATGGATGGTCTGATATAATAATCTCGGCCCATAATTTCCTCCCACCACAGCATCTCCATGCCAAGTTCATAGTAAATGGCCAGGAGATTTATGGGAGTCCACCGGCGCAACTGCGTGATGGGCAGGCGCCAATCGACGGCGCCTTTTTGATCCAAATTCAATTCAGTGGTGTCATGTTCCTTGCGCGCCGACCATATCGTCTCAATATCGTACCATTTTGGACTGTACGCGTTTTCTCCACCCGACATCAGCACGCGCGTGGCCCCGAGTTCGATGAACTCAAAAGGGTAAATCGAAACCCTGATCCCCGATAGATCCGGTTTCGGATTATATCTTTCTTTTTCGAGTTGCGTGATGAAAGCCGCCAGGTTGATCGGGCCGAGGTATTTGAAATACCAGGGCAGCGTGAATGGGGCAAAATTCGACAGCTTGATTAAATCGAAGGCGGGCGCGTTATTAGTGAGCATAAGAGTGCCATCGTAACCCGATCCCCACCACATATGGTCTCGTCCGACCTCAATCTCCACATTGAAAAGCTGGATTTTCCCATAGCCTTCTTCAACGAAAAACTCTTCTCGTTCATCGAGTTCTTTTCGCTCATCCCAGTGGGAGCGGGTGATGACGCCGGATTCCTGGAAATAAGCGGAAAGGTGGTTTTCCCACTGGAGTTGGTGAGAAATCCAAAATTGGCCTTGATCGCAATCGCGACATAAGTCTCCGAGGTCCTTGTAGTATTTTTCTCCTTCGGAAACGAGTTTCGCGGCTTCGATTTTTATTTGATCAACGGGGTGGAAGCTGATGTCAAACTTACCGTTTGCGCCGAAAGTCTTAAGTTCCTCAATGTCTTTTCTCAATGCTTTTTCCAGCGCGCTGAAATGCGCCTTGAAAAATCTATCGTCAAAATATCCGTCGTATTCCGGGTTGTTTTTTATTTCGAGAAGAATCCGAGCGACTTCACGCCTTTTGAAGGGTCGCGTCGATTGAAGATAGGGACGTGCCGTGTAGTTGAGAATTTTTATAAACGCTTCTTCTTTCCAATCGCCGACAGGGATATTGTTGAGGCCCGCCGCAAAGGTCGGGTCAGGGAAAAAGCCAATTAACAGGACCACAACCACTAATATTTGGCTCAGCCGGTATGGAAAACGAGAAAAAAGACATGTCATTTCCGCATGGTTCCACAATAAAGCAAAAAAAACCACCGCCATAAGGCGATGGTTTTCTAATTATTTCTCGCTGAAATATTACGAGCAGTTTGTCGATGAGCAGGTGAAAATCGCCTGACAATCGTTGGGGAACTGGTTGGCGCAACCTTGGATGCATACCCAATCAGCTCCACCTTCGCCGTAGCAATATTGCAGGGCTTCGTCTCTGACCCACGAATTAACGTCCGACTGGCAAACGTCGTAAATCGAAGTGATGAGTGCGTCGCATTCACTGGGCGAAAGCACCGGCAAATGCATGTCATCGTCGTCATCGTCGTCATCATCGTCGCCGCAGCTGCATGCCATGTGCGTGCTGAGCATTCCCAAGCACAAAACCAATCCGGCGATCAAAACAAGCCAAGAAAACTTCCTTCTCATACCTTACCTCCTCCGGTTCATCTCGTTCCATAAAATTGGAACAGGTTTTCGTCCTAGTTAAACACCTTCCCCACTGAAAGTGCTAATACCACAACAGCCAAGAAGCGGTCAAGACGCAAAATCCGCCCTTGCCATGCCCACCGGCAGCTCCGAATAACAATCACTAGCGCGAAATATGGCATAGGCGCTGACAATATTCAAGCCTTTTTCACCCATGAAAATAAATTTTTGAGTATATAAATATGAAAACAGCAGTGTGCAACTTTGTCAATATGGCGAATTCTCCCGCATATTTGCCCAACCGAAAAGGCTGGCAAGCTTGACTTTTCAGCTGCCTTTTGACAACCTTAATTTGGTTGATGGCTCCCAGATATTTTCGTATTGAAGCGCAGAAATTTACTATTGGTCCACATGCCCAACGCCGAAAAGACTAATAAACAAAAAATCGGTTTTTTTATCGGGTTGGGCTGCGCTGTCGCACTAGGGCTGGCTTGCCGATTGTGTAAGCTGGGCGTATCCGGCCTTACTATCGATGAGAGCATCTCCGTCGCCTATTCGGAAAATTTGCGTCTGATTCTTCAAAGCGTTCGCCCTCCTGTTTATTACCTTCTTCTCGCGGCCTGGCGCTGGGTGTTTTCCGACGGACCGATCGCCCTGCGCTTACTTTCGGTTCTTGCGGGCGTCGCATCGATCATTCTGCTGGCTTTGATCGCCAAGAGGCTGGCGAGTCGCCGGACGGGAATCATTGCGGCCTTCTTGCTGGCCTGCCTCCCAATTCATGTCTACACGAGCCGCCTTGCCGATGTCGGAGCCTTGTCGATCGCTCTTGGCCTCGCGGCGATATATTGCCTCGTTGTGATGTCGGAAAAAGACACCGATGCGACTTTGGCTACGGTGCTGGCCGGCCTAAACATCGTCGGAGTATTCACATGCTATTACTTCCTGTTGGCTCTGATCGCGCAGGCACTGGTCCTGGTGTTCATCAAAAAATCCGAGATGCTGGTTCGCCGCGATATTGCCATTGGGCTAGGTGCGCCCGTGGCGGCACTGGTATTGGCCTCTCCGCTTTTATACACGCAATTTAAAACCCTGGTCGTGCAATTGTCCGCGTTTCCCTCGCTGACGCGGATATGGGAGGCTCCCTGGAGCTTGTGGGCGAACGATATGACTCTGGGCGCACCCTGGTTTTATGCTGAATCCGCAGGGGAGGTCATCAGCCTTTGCCTTACCACTTTGGGCGTGGTTTTTTTTGTAGCCGGCACCGCCGCCTGCATTTCCGATCGTCGGACCGGCGGCATGGCGATCCTCGCCATGTTTTACGGAACAGCTTTTGCCATGTTGACGGCTTCAACAATATTCCCTCTATGGTCGCCGCTCGGCGCCGTGCATTTCATTCCTTTTTACGTTTTGGTCATCGCCTGCGGTCTGACATTGTTGAAGAAAGCTTCGCTTCCCGTTGCCGTGACGCTAGCCTGCGTTGTTTCCATGGGTGTTATCATCAACGCGTACAATTACCCGGGTGAAGGAGCTGCGTGGAAAAAGGCGCCGGAATGGAACAGGCTAGCCGCTGATTTATCCACACGCTACGGCCCCGGAGACAATATCATCGTCAGTCCCGGCTGGATTGCCCAGGCCCTTCGATATCACCTGAGCTTTAGTGCCGAGCCAAAATTCTCCAAAGACCGGGAAAGGCTTCCGATTATCGGAGCGCCTTTCGATTTCTACAATCCTGATGCCGATTTGCAAAACCGCATTCAGCTTCCCGAAGCTCCTCGATCATGGATCGTGTCGTGGAGAGGGTACGCCGACCGTAGCGTGGATCGTTTGATGATAGATACGGGTCACCGATTTTCCCACAGCACCGATTATTGGCAGTTACGATTGTCGCTATACCGATTAGTATCGAGCGATGATGATGATGATGAAAAAACGAAGACTAAGGGGGAATCCGAGCTCTGATGGTCGGATATTGATTTTTTAAGTGTTGTGCCCCGTTTGCATGAAGGGTTTTTTTGAGAATCACCTGATGCAAAAACCCCATCGAAAGGTTGCTCACAGGCGCTTTGCGCCCGTTGCCTACGCCCGCCTGACCGACGATTTGCCCATGTTTCAGGGACCGGAAGTCGAAAAATTGCTCAGTTCGGCCTTCATTTCGCCACTGGCGGTGTTTTTGGCTTCGGATCTTTCAGCCAGGCTGACGGGGGAAATATTCGGAATTCAGAGCGAGAAAATATTCGAATACAAAATGACGACGACCGAGGGCTTGACCAAAGACCGGCCATGGACTGTTGACCAGATCGCCGACGAAATGGATATTATCATGAAATAAATGCTCGCTGTCCTTGAGTTGGACCCGCGACGTGTTATGTTGTATCAATGCTTCTTTCGCCTGGACGGATGAATATCTGTTTAGGCGATGGAAATTACTTTTTTTTCGGGAGAAACCTTTTGAGCCGATTTTCTAAAAATCTGGCCTTGTTGCTTTTGGTCGTGCTGGTGTTCACCATCCTTTTCAAACTTGCCGAAACGGACATGAGCGCCACGACGACGCTGTCCTTTTCAAAATTTTCGAAGTTGGTGGATGAGGGCCACATTAAAAAAGTAGAAATCAAGGGCCGCCGATTCACGGGCACCTTTCAGGATGCAGAATCCGGAACGACAAAGCCATTTGAAACCACTGGCTTTGAAAGCCGTGAACTCTACGAGGCGCTGATAAACGCCGGCGTCGAAGTGAACGTCATCCCCGACGTGCCCAGCCCCCTCTGGAATTTTTTGATGACCTGGCTGCCGATGATCCTGATCATCGGCATCTTCATCTTCTTCATGCGCCAACTCCAGGGAACCGGCGGCAAAGCCATGAGCTTTGGCAAAAGCCGTGCGCGCCTGATCACCGGCAAGCAGAACAAGGTGACTTTCAAGGATGTCGCGGGGATCGAAGAGTCCAAGGAGGAATTGAACGAGATCATTGAGTTTCTCAAGGATCCCAAGCGTTTTACCCGAATCGGCGGACGCATTCCAAAGGGCGTCCTTCTCATGGGCGCGCCTGGCACCGGGAAAACCCTGCTGGCCCGCGCCATCGCCGGCGAGGCCGGGGTTCCCTTCTTTTCAATCTCCGGTTCGGACTTCGTCGAGATGTTCGTCGGCATTGGCGCATCCCGCGTGCGGGACCTGTTTGTGCAGGGAAAGAAAAACGCTCCTTGCATTATTTTCATGGATGAGATCGACGCTGTCGGGCGTCATCGAGGCGCCGGCCTTGGAGGCGGACACGACGAGCGCGAGCAAACTCTCAATCAACTCCTGGTGGAGATGGATGGTTTCGAGGGCAACGAGGGCATTATCCTCATCGCCGCGACGAATCGCCCTGATGTTCTTGACCCGGCTTTGCTGCGTCCAGGACGCTTTGACCGACGCGTCGTGGTGCCTCCTCCCGACATCAAAGGACGGGAAGGCATCCTCAAGGTGCATACGCGCAAGGTGCCGCTGGCCAAAAATGTGGACCTCTCCGTCGTGGCCCGAGGCACGCCGGGATTCACCGGTGCCGATCTGGCCAACCTCGTCAATGAGGCCGCTCTGCTGGCCGCCCGCGTCGGAAAATCCAAGGTGAGCCAACCGCATTTCGAGTTGGCGAAAGATAAAGTGCTCATGGGAAGCGAACGCCGCAGCATGATCCTGACCGATGAGGAAAAGAGAAACACGGCCTATCACGAATCGGGCCACGCGCTCGTGGGCGCCTTGCTGGAGTACGTTGATCCCGTTCACAAAGTCACCATCATACCCCGCGGGATGGCAATGGGCGTCACACAGACGCTGCCCCTGGACGACCGGCACACCTACACGCGGAAATATCTGCTGGACCAACTGGCTTTTATGATGGGCGGTCGCGTCGCCGAGGAACTGGCCCTCGATCATGTGACGACCGGCGCATCTAATGACATCCAGAGGGCGACGGCTACGGCCCGGCGTATGGTCACCGAATGGGGCATGAGCGACAAAATGGGACCCCTGGCATACGGCAGCAAGGACGAGATGGTGTTTTTGGGCAAGGAATTAGGGCATCAGAAAGATTATTCGGAGGAAACGTCGCGGGAAATCGATGCGGAGGTGCGAATCCTGGTAACGACCGCGCGGGAAAGAGCCACGAAGATACTGACCGAAAATTCCGACATGCTCGATACGGTCGCTCAAAACCTTCTGGAACTTGAAATAATATCAGGCGAAGAATTGAATACGCTGATTCGCGGCGAGAAGATCGTCAGGGAGCCCGAAGAGGAAGATGAACCGGATGAGACGGGCGAAGGCGGTGAAGTTGTCGGCGAAGGCGATTCGGACAAAGAAAAGTTCACGCCGATTTGGGAACAGCCCGATGAAAATTCCGATAACGCCAATGACGCGACGCAGTCCGATGACGCGAAATCCGAAGATCAACCTTCGGCCCAAATGAGCGATCAAGACGGCGATTTCGCTTCGACTCTGAAAAACTCGGAAGGTGCCGAACACATCGACGATTCCGACGAGGGGCCATCGCCGAAAGCTGAAAGCGACGAAAAAGCCGGCGACAAAAAATGAGTTCCCCATGCCTGTGGACCGGCAGGCGCTTTCACTACGATCTCACGCAAAAAAGCCTCGTCATGGGCATTTGTAATGTCACGCCCGACTCATTTTCCGAAAATGGTTTGCACCAGGACGCAAAAGACGCCATCGCGCACGGCCTCGCCATGGCTAAAGCCGGTGCCGACATCATCGACATCGGCGGCGAATCAACGAGGCCCGGCGCTCCCGAGGTGAGCGTTTCCGAAGAACTGAATCGCATCTTGCCGGTGCTTGGTGAACTTGCCGAAAAAGTGGAAATTCCCCTTTGCGTCGATACCACGAAAGCAGAAGTGGCCGATGCGGCGCTCAAGGCGGGCGCAAGCATTGTCAATGACATCTCCGGGCTCGCTCTCGATCCGAACATCGCGCATGTCGTTGCCGATCATGGAGCGGGTCTGGTTCTTATGCACATGCGCGGCACGCCCCGGACCATGCAAACGGACACGCATTACGACGATCTTTTTTCGGAGATCAGAGAATATCTCCAAAAAGGTATGGATGCGGCGCGAAAAGCGGGCGTTGACATGGAGCGAATCATCATTGATCCCGGAATCGGCTTCGGGAAAAGCGCCGAGCAGAATATGACGATCATCCGGGGGCTCGACTTTCTTTTGCCCCTGGGCCGACCCATCCTGATGGGGCTATCGCGCAAGAGCTTCCTGGGCGCTATCACCGGACGCCCCGCGCCGGAGCGGGTCGAAGAGACTATCGCCGCAACCCTCGAAGCCGACCGCAACGGCGCACGCATCCACCGCGTGCACGACGTGTCGCAAGCCGTCATTGCGCTGCAAACAGCGCGGGCGATCCGTCAGGTTTAATAAACCTTTTCAACAAAAGCGGAAAACTCTCGCACTGCAAATGACCGAACTAATGGGCGTCCCCAATTGTCCGCCAATGGCCCCCCAAAACTTTATAGAGTAATGCAGCTTAAGAGATGCCTGAGCTATGGGAAAATCATTCACTTCGCTCCGTTATCAAAGGGCGGAAGTTGGATCGTAGACCGATTTTCCAAGCATCCTATCTTTCGTCGAAGGCCTTTTGCAATATCAGGATAATAAAAAAGTCAGCCTCTCAACACCCACAGCCATTATCGTTTTCCTCGTTAGGGATATCACCAGATGTCGGAATTGCATCAACATCATCATCACTACCGTTGTCGTCGGTATCATCGTCGCCGTCGGTCGTGGTTGTGATGGAAGTTGTCGTCGACGCAAGCGTCATTGATGTCGTTATTGTTGTTGTTGTTGTCGTTGTCGAACTCGTCAAGGCGTCGCTGGAGGTACTGGCTTGACGGACTCCGCTCCTTTAATCGTGGGACTGACCGTGTAGAAAAGAAAGATGACTGACCCGAACAATCCAAGACAATGATGATCGTTGAAAACAAGAACAAACCGCGTGAGATTTAAAAGACAAATTGGCGCTCAATATTGTTGAGATTCATTTCAGCCCCTCCCGAAAAACGTCATTGCGCCATACTCCTCAAAATAGCCCAATACCACACCTATCCGCTTGTCTTAGAAAAAAACCGGCGCGGATACTCAAACCCGCGCCGTTGAAAGTTCCGTCATTTCGACTTAACAATATTATTCATTCCAAGCCATCGGAGGATCTGAACTGCGACGCGGTGATTCCAAGGGCACCCGGTATCGAAGTGGCATAACCTTTTTCCACCTTGAAGCTCCAAGAAAAGGTAGCCTTCTTCAAAGGTGCGCCCGTTGCATCGACCTTGGTAACCAGATCGAAGATTTTAAATTCACCGGTGGAAGCTCCGCGGAGCAGGTTATAGTCGAAGAAAACATACCCACTGGCGTTGTAGTTTGGAAGCACCCGAGTTGCCGCATCAAGTTTTGGGAGCCGGTCGAATGCTTGCATTGCTTCAGCAAGTGCCTGTTTTTCAACACTCTCTTGTGTTACGGGATTGTTCTGGTTCATGTCCGGTCGACCCATAGCGGGTGGCATGGTGCCCATTCCGGCAGCGCCTTGTTGGTTTACTGAGAATCCCATTCCAGCAGCAGGATTTAACGGGTTTTCTCCCGCAGGAATATAGGCAATTACCGTTCCACCGCCAATGGTTATCACATGATCTGTGTCGTTATGGATATCTACCTTGAATATTGGCAATGAACCCTTATCTCGAAGAGTTGGAATCAATTTTTCGGTGACAATTACTTTGTCTCCAAAGCCACAAAACCCGGATTCCGGCTTTCTGGTCCTTACTATCGTAACTAATTCATCCGCGCCCATGCTGATTGGCGTCAACGTAACGGTTACACTATCAAGCGTTTGCCTCTGCTGACCTTGCTGTGCGAGTTGTAGTACAGCGACATGCATCCTATCGAACAGATTCTCACGCTGCACTATTTTGGTCACGCCACAACTCATCGCAATCATCCCCACGATGAGCAACGTCAAAAGAATTACCTGGGACTTTTTCATCAGAACGCCTCCTCCATCTATTTTGTTAATGACCGTTTTCCTGTGTGCCCCCAAAAAAAGGGGCGACATGTGACCTGCCAGCAGCATCACACGCACCCCTCCTGTAGAGGCTTCCGTGTGATGAGCACGGCGCGTGCAGCTGGCGTCGTGCTGGCAGTTTTTTTGCAACAAACTTCTCGAAAGATTTCCATTGCGGGCCATCAACCCACTAGCCCTCACGGGCGGAATTTTTTCAGTCAGTCGATTGCGTCCAAAAAGTTATTGAAGACGAACAGATTTGTCAACAAGTATTGAGCAGGACTTCCCCCATTTTTTTAATGTCTCCAGCCACGCTATCTTCTGACGACACGATAAAACGCCTTGAAATCACTTTTCATAATCATTTTAGCTAATGGAGACAGAAAGAAGTCTCCATTGGAGAAAGCTACCCAAAAAATTCGCGGATAATAAAGCCATTGCTTAATGGAGTTCGCTATGGAATTTTTTGCCGCGTACGCTTCGGGCCTTTTCATATCATGTGAAATTGGGCATTGATGCCATTGGCTAGCATGTAGTATCAAAAGTTCATGATCCCAAAGATTATCTTTGCCGCTTTGAGCACATGCATGGACAGTATTTTCAATTTTTCCTTTGCACCCAAGCAAACTCTGATGTAACCATAAACAATACCTGTCGCTTGCAGCAGGGATTTTTTATGGCGCAGCCTATCTTTCGTCGAAGGCCTTTTGCATTTCCTGAATGATCTCGGCTGCGGCGGCGGCGGGGTCTTTGGCATCCCGTATCGGTCGCCCGACGACGAGGTAGTCGGCGCCCGCGCCAATGGCCTGCGCGGGAGTGAAAGAGCGCTTGTGCTCGTCTTTGGAAGCGTCCGAGAGCCTTATTCCCGGTGTAACAATCACCAGATTGTCGCCTGCAAGCTCGCGAATGGCGCTTGCTTCACGACCGGAAGCCACAACGCCGTCGCATCCCGATTCCAGCGCCTTTTTCGCCCTGAACTTAACAAGCTCCTCAACGCTGCACTCATAACCAAGCTCTAAAATGTCTGAGGCGTCCAGGCTTGTCAGAACCGTAACAGCCAATATTTTCAATGCGCTATCGCCTCGACCTTTGACCGCTGCCTGAATGGTTTTATGGACGCCATGCACGGTCAGGAAGGAAACGCCAAGCTGCGCGACTCGTGCGACGGCTCTTTGCACGGTGGCGTCAACGTCGAAATATTTCAGGTCCAGAAAAACGTCTTTGTTTTTCCCCAAAAGTCCCTTGACGAATTCCAGCCCGGCGACCATCTGAAGTTCGAGGCCAATTTTATAAAAAGAAACCACGCCGTCGAGTTTGTTGACAAGGCTTTGGGCCTCTTCAAGCGACGAAACATCCAGGGCGAATATCAATCTTTTACTGGCGTCAATTCCCGGCATATCTTTTTCCTTTCCTAACCGCAAAATCCTCCGAAACCGTCCTCGTCGCCTGCGGCATCGCCGTCATCGCTCAAATTTCCTTCGGAACTATCGGAGATGAAAACACCGTTGGGATTGTGATCTTCATCGTCGTCGTCACCCGCCGATAAGGGCGTGGCCGAGACGATGTCGCTGATTGGCGAGCGGTTTCCATCGGTGTCGAAGCTTTGAATCCAGAAGCTGTGCTCGCGGCCCGGCGCAAGTCCGGAAACAAGCGCGCCTTGCGCATCAGCCCCCAGGGACCCGCCGAAAAACTGGTCGCCATCATACACGGAGTAAAACACATCGTAGCCCGCAAGGTCTTCATCCGCCGGGGCAGACCATGACAATTCCGCAGCTTCCACGCGCGCCTCGGCACTTAAATTTTCCGGTGGATCGGGTGCATTTTCGTCAAGGTCTCCGGTGATCTTTTCCGCCACAATGCGACGCCATTCAAGAAGCTTTTCCCAATCGTGTTCCCACTGCCAGGTCTTGGGAGCCACTGTCCGCGCCACGCCGTCCATCCATTCTTTGTCGCCGCGCTCATCAAGGATATGGAAATATTCGTAATCCTCCATCGCCTCACGCAGATACTTGATGCGCAGGGACGGTATCGGTATGTCGGTTGTCCCACCGATCTTGTCCGGCGTGCCGGGATAATAAAGCGTGCCGTCGCCCTGGCAATCGAAGGGTTCGGCGTACATACTTTCCCATACGTCTTGCCTGCTCCACAAATACTGGATGCGCCAAAAGAGAATGCCCGTGAATTCGTAACGCCGCGTAAGCCACAACCAGATGCGCATGTACGAGGATTCCTGGTCCACCATGTGGTTGGAGTAATCAAAGCCGATGGTGGCGCTCACGCAGTTGTACCACCATGTCTTGGCTCCTTGCGCGCGCAGTTCTTCGTATTTCTCCGGAAAGGGCGACCAGGGCAGCGAATCGGAGAACATCGGTTCATCCGGGCACCAGATATCAATGTCCTCTCCCAACTCCGGCTCATATTGCTCGGTGACGAAAGGTTGCAAATCCGGGTCCGCCTCATGAAGACGCGCAGCTGTGTCGCGAAGCGATGGATACTGATCCGGATCCGGTTCGTCAGGCAGATATAACCATGCTTTTTCGATCCAGCCCTTTTCGCGAAAATGATCGGCGCGGGCGCTCCAGTTCAGAAAGTCCCATTCGTTCTGCGCGAGATCATCGGGCTTGCCGCCATGAGAGCGCTCCATGTTAAGGGTCTGAAACTCAAAGCCGGGTTTATAA
Organism: uncultured bacterium; assembly: GCA_964591275.1. Classification (GTDB taxonomy): domain Bacteria; phylum Lernaellota; class Lernaellaia; order JACKCT01; family JACKCT01. The sequence continues at coordinate 32,234 of CAZQAE010000014.1, forward strand.
AAAGTTCCGTCGAGGTAGGGGCTGTGGTAGGCGTCCCACTCGGTCCAGTCGAGGGTAAATGTTTGCGTTGCCGGTTCCCAGGTCGCGGGTGGGTCGAACAGGGTCCAGCGATAGGGACTCATACGATGCCGGGCGTAGGACTCGAAAAATTTTGTGTGAATCTCATCGCACTCGCCCAAGCTGCCGTGTTCCTGAAAATATTCGCAGACGCTGTGGGAGTATTGATATTGGCTTTGAAGAGACATGCCGTTGGGCAATGTGAAGTCCCAAACAGTCAGAGTAACCGTGCCAGTCCAGATGACATTGTCGTTCACTAATACATTGACAGTCGCCTCGTAATCGCCTGGAGTTTGATCAGCGGGCACGTACACATCCACGAAAATGCCCTGCGCGAAAAGGGCCGGTACATCGAAGGGCGCGCCATCGCGATCCTCGTAAACGAAATGATCCACGAAAGGCACCAGCGCGTCGGGCCACATTCCCGCGCGGGACGGGTCCGGCGGTTCGTGGCTGATTTGGTCGGCGTTAACCGGCAGATAGTGCACGCGGTAGGGCTCAATCACGGTGATAGGCTCGCCCGGCCCGATGAATTCGCTAAAGGTCACATCCACGCCTGACAAACCTGCGTCGTCGCGGATGAGCACCATAAAAGGCTCCCACTCGTTTTTCGCCGAATGGATTTGATACTCGTCCGCCGCCTCGAAACCGAAATCGGGCCGGTGCCGATTGGTTCCGTGCGTCAGCGCGACAGTTGTTTCAGCGATGGCGACGGAAGCGATTGACAATAACGCCAGCGTGCATAGAAAAATTGTGATGAAAAGCTTATTCAATTTGATCCCCTTATGAATCCTTTTTCCCAGCTTTGGCCATGAGCATGTCCCACCAGGCGTTGACCTGCGCGTTGTATATCTCGGTCGGTATGATTTGCTTTTCCAGTTCGGCGATGGTTTCGTCGGAAAGTTTGTTATTGTTAACGACCTCCGCGCCGGCTTTTCGCATAAGCGCCTTGTACTCGTCCACCAGCGGCGCCAAGCCGGGTTGATCCAGTCCGAGGATTCCGCCGCCGCCCCGATAAATTTCGGCGATCAACTGCCCGTTCATGGACAGCGCGACCCGTTTGAACATGAGGCGCAAAACATCGAATGCCGTCTGCTCCACAAAGCCCGAATTGGACATGGCGACGATGCCCGGATACTTGTCGTATCTTTTGTAGTGCCGGGTTTCGCCGTGCTCGCCCATTTCAAAACGCGGGTCGGTGATCGGGATGAGACGGTCGATGAAATTTTTCATCAGACCCGTAACATTTTCCACATACACCGGCGTGGCGAAAACGACGATGTCGGACTCCATGTATTTTTTGAGTAGCGGCTGCACGTCGTCCTTTTGCACGCACGCGCCCGGCGTTTTAAGCCAGCAGTTCAGGCAGCCACGGCAGCTATTGATTTTCAATTTTACTAAAATGACGTGCTCGGTTTCGGCTCCGGCGTCTTGCGCGCCTTGCAGAAATTCCCGCAACATGAGGCTCGTGATGCTCTTTTCGCCGCGCATGCTCCCGTTGAAGGCCGTAATCTTCATTTTTAGTTTTTCTCCGACAGATCAGGCGGCGCAAAACCCGCTGTGAGCGTAACTTATCCATGCGACTGCCACACGGACGGATAGTACACGGACAATTTGGATTGTCCATGATTTCGATGATTAATGACTAACGCGCCCGAGGTTTAACGATGCCAATCACACATTTTCCGCTTGTCTGCAGTGAGTATACGGCAGCGAAGCCGTCTTTTGAATTTTTGACCTCGCCTCCGCATTGACCCCGCAACGGCTAATGGCTAATCTAAAAATTCAGTCGCGAATACTGACCACTTTTAGCCAAAAAAAACGTATGGAAAACACCAAGCAGCCCCGTAGCGAGCGATTCGATGCTCTCATCGTCGGCGCTGGCGTGTGCGGTCTGTCTCTGGCTCGCCTTTTGGCAGAGGGAGGCCAGTCAGTATGCGTGCTGGAGAGGAACGAAAGCGTCGGGGGACTGGCGCGGACTTTCGACTATGGCCAAAGCCGCTTCGACATCGGCCCGCATCGTTTCCACACGGCAGATGAGGGGGTCCGTCAATTCATACTCGATACGCTGGGCGACGACGCCCTGTCGATCCTGCGATTGAGCCTCGTGCATTTCCGCGATCATTACTACCATTGGCCAATCCACCCCAGCATACAACTCCTTCGCTTCCCCTGGCGCATCACCGCAGGCATCGCCTTTGATTTGCTCTTTCGACTCTATCGTCGAAAGCCGCCGCACACCTTCGCCGATTATATCCAGAATATGTACGGTCGGACCCTCTACGATGTTTTCTTTCGCGATTACTCCTCCAAGTTCCTGGGAATCCCACCGGAGGAAACCGATGCCGACTGGGCCAAGACGGGCATCGACCGCGCAATCATCGACGAGCGCCTGCAAATCAACACGCTCTGGGAACTCGTGCGTTCGATCATCGTGGGATCGGGCCGGGTCGAGACGCAATTCATCTACCCCAGAGGCGGCATCGGAGTCTTTTCGCAAAAGCTGAAAGCTTCCATCGAATCCAGCGGCGGGCAAATCCTGTGCGGTCACCCGGTTTCAAAGATGGAAATCGAAGGGGATACGATCAAGGCTCTGCACGCCGGAGACAGGCGCTTCGAGGCCTCCCGCGTGTATTGGACGGCACCCATCACGCATTTGTCCAACCTTTGCGGCGTGGGTCAAAAGCCGAGTGCTTCGCTGCGTTATCTGGACATCGTTTTCTATAACATCACAGCGAAAAAGCGCCTTGGCCCCGATTTTCAGTGGTGTTATTTCGGTGAAAAGGAAATTCCTTTCACTCGGGTTTCACGTCCCGAGGCCTTCGATCCGGAAATGTCGGCGGAAGGAACAAGCAGTCTTTGCGTGGAAGTCTCGGCGCCGAAAGACCAGGCCATATGGGCCAATCCCGAAGCCGGCCAGGCCAAAATCATTGAGCATCTCGTAAAGTCGGGGTTACTGGAAAAGGCTTCGGATGTTGTGGAATGCCGTATCGAGCGCGTGCCGGAGTGTTATCCGATTTACTCTAGCGGCTATCGAAACGAACTGGCTGCGCTCAAAAAAGCTTTGTCCCAATTCGAAAACCTGACCCTCTCAGGCCGCACGGGACTTTTCTGGTACAACAACATGGATCACTCCATCGCCGCAGCCCTGAAACTAGGAAACAGTTCGTCTAAATCCATTTGATTTGAGAAAATTTCCGCCCATAAGGCTGTCAAACAAGGGCGAGTCAAATTGAAGATTTTGAAAACCTCCATATTTATTGTCATCGCTTTGGTCCTGGCATTTTGCTTTGCCCTGGCCCTGGCCTGCGGCGATGACGACGATGATGATGTTAACGACGCGGACGATTTTGCGCCTTCTTTTTGCCATGTCCGGCAAACATGCGATCTCGCTCTGGAGTTGGCGGCGGAAACTCTTATGGGTATGCGTGAACCGCTGGGCCGTTTGCCCGTAACGCTGCCGGGGCTTTTCGAAGCCGGGCATAGCGCCTACATGAATTGAAAAACTGCGCGACGCATAAGGGATTGACTTTAGGGTCGTTTTTGGATTTAAACTAGCGATTCGCGCGCGATGGTGGGGTAGAAGTTGAATAAACCATGCTCGGGAGACTGTCGGGGAAATAGATCAATAGCCTTTTGACTGTTTTTCGCGACGATTGCTCCTAAGACCAAATTATGGAGAACGACATGACGGCCAGTCCGCCGATCACGAAAGAAGGTCACCAAAGAATCCTGAAGCGATTGGATCATATGATCACGATAGAACGCCCGAAGGCGGCGCAGGCCATCGGCATAGCCCGTGAACACGGCGATCTGTCGGAAAACGCCGAATACGACGCGGCCAAAGATGCGCAGGGGTTTTTGGAAGCGCGCATCGGCGCTTTACAAGGGCAATTGGCCTCCGTGCAGATCATCGACCCGGCGTCGATTAAAAGTGATCGCATAGCTTTTGGAGCAACCGTCAAAGTTCTCGACCTGAATAAGGACGAGGAAATGGTGTACCAGATTGTCGGCGAGCCGGAAGCCGATCTGAAGGCTGGAAAAATTTCTTTCAAAACACCCATCGCACGCAGTCTCATCGGCAAATCCGTCGGCGATCTCATCGATGTCAACGTGCCCGGCGGCGTGCGTTCGCTGGAAATTCTCAATTTGCAATACAAGTAAAGCTCCATAAATGAGAATGCCCCATGACAAAAACGGCCTTTGCATTCTGAAGCTCAATCGGCCCGCCGTCGCCAACGCCTACAACGAAGACATGCTGATGGCCCTGTCCAAGCGCCTGGAAGATGCCAGGCTGGATGAGTCCGTGCGCGCCGTGATTTTCACAGGGCAGGGAAAGCGCCACTTCTGCGCGGGCGCGGACCTTGGTGAAATCGGCGCGAAAACTATGTTAGACGGGCTGAACCTGCGTAGCGCGGATTTGTTCAATCAAATCGCGTTGTTTCCCAAACCGACCATCGCCGCGATAAACGGCGACGCCGTGGGCGGCGGTTTGGAACTGGCGCTGGCCTGCGATCTGCGCACGGCGTCCGCTACGGCGCGTATGTGGCTGCCGGAAATCAGCCTGGGCATTATCCCCGCCGCCGGCGGCGCCCGGCGATTGCCTGGAATCATCGGCAAGGGACGCGCGAAGGAGATGATCTTCACCGGTCGTAAAATCGACGCTCAAACAGCCCTGGCCTGGGGCCTGATAAACGACGTCGCCCAAGACGCCCTTGTCCGCGCAATGGAGATCGCCGAAAACCTTGCACAAGTGGACCCGGAGGCGCTCATCCTGGCGAAAACCGTGATTGACGCCGGCGCCGAAGACCAGTTCGGAGACCGCCTTTCCCGACTCGCGCAAGCCCGACTCTATCATAAGAAGAATGATGTATGAGGCAGGAAGTCTGAGGTTCGCAGGCGCTGGCCGCTCCTGCAACCAAAGCCGAGAGCGGCGCGTTGAACAAGAACAAGGTACGTAAATCATCCTTCCGCCTTCATCCTTCCGCCTTCCGCCTTCATCCTTCATCCTTCATCCGTCGCATAGCCCTTTACTCCATGGCCCGGACTCTGCTTAAATGATCGGAAGGAATCACTGTTCCCTTTGCAGGAAAGAATAGATGCCCAGCGCCGCCGAAAAAATCCTTCCGCGCATCATCGCCGTGGGCGTCGCAACGCCGCCCGAGGGTTATAGCCAGCGCGACATCCTGGACATGTATCGCATCGAGAACCCGCAAGTGCGCCGGATTTTTGAAAACAGCCACATCCAAAACCGCTTTTTATATCTGCCGCCGGTTAAAGACGGGATGCCCGCGGAAACGGGAGGCGAACTGATCGCCAAGCACCTGCGCGGCGCGCGGGATATGGGACGACGAGCCGTAGAAAAATGCTTGCAAGCGGCGAACCTTGAGGCAAGCGATGTCGACTATTTCGTCACCGTGTCCAGCACGGGATTTCTATGTCCGGGCATCTCGGCCCACTTGATAAAAGATTGTGGCATGCGGGAAAATACGCACCGCGCGGATATGCTGGGCATGGGATGCAATGCCGGCGTCAACGGCATGATGTCCGCTGCGCAGTATGCACAAAGCCATCCAGGCGCTCGCGCCCTGATGCTGTGTTGCGAAGTGTGTTCGGCGGCGTATATTCACAATGAGACCCTCGGCGTAGGGGTGGTCAACTCCCTGTTCGGCGATGGTTCGGCGGCGATTTTAATCGAAGCCACACCGGACAATAGCCACGGCGACGGCCCGAAGGTCCTTGGTTTCGAGTCGCATATTATTACAGCAGCCATTGATGCCATGAAATTCGAGCAGATCGATGGCCGCCTATCCTTTTATCTGGACCGTGAAATTCCGTACATCATCGGCGCCGAAGTTTCCAAACCCATCGGCAGGCTCCTCAACAGATTCGGTCTGAAAAAGCGGGATATCACGCACTGGATCGTTCATTCCGGCGGCAAAAAGGTCCTCGACAGCATCAAGTACAACCTGGGGCTGAGCGATTTTGACATACGGCATACGAAGGAAATCCTACGCACGCACGGAAATATGTCTTCGGGTTCCTTTCTGTTTTCCTACCGAGAATTGGTCAAAGAAGGAATCACGCGCAAGGGCGACTTTGGTCTTGCGATGGCGATGGGGCCAGGAACGAGCATCGAAGCCGCTCTCCTTCAATGGTAGCTCGAAAAAACCACCTTTTTTGAAAAAAAGGCGTTATGTTTTGTGATCTCCCTGTCGATAAGACGATTGCAGGCGTTGAAATATTTTTGGGGGTTACATCGTGTCGCTGAAAATGACTTACGCACCGGAAGAGTCTGCATCTCCACAAAAACGCACCGGCCCCGAGTCGGTGATCAGGCCGGGATTCTTGATCGGTATTCGCCGCTCGCTGACCCACAAACGCCGTGGCGGTTTTTCCATGGTGGAAATCGTCGTTGCCCTGTTGGTCCTGTCGATACTGGCTGCCATTGGTTTCTCGAGCTTAAGGCGCGTGCGTTCGCGGGGCAAATCCGGCGCCATGGTCGCCATGTTGGAGTCCTACGAAAAATCCCTTTGGATGTACTGCCAACACACGGGGCATTATCCACCCGAGACCGCCGGCGGGCAGGACCCGGGATTTTTATCCAACGTTCACACCGAATCGACTTGGGGAGGGCCTTACGCCAATCGCTCGGGTTTTAATTTTGAAATCACCCCCATCGGCGGGCAGTGGGATTGGAACAACAACGAAGGAAGTGAGCCTTCACCCGAATCTCCGGGCACGTATCTCATTTCCGTTAGGGAAGGATCCACTCCTATCGATCACCTCGCGGGGCAGTTCGTTGATGATGTATTCGATGACGGAAATCTCGATACAGGAAAATGGGTTCATTCCCGGTGGTCGTCGGCATACTCCTACGTTATCAAACCCCGGGAAGAGTGCATGCCGGAATAAGAACTTAGTCAAAAAAAGAATCCCAGGAGCAAGCAGCCCCTGTGCTTTTTGCCCCAAAAATCAAAAGCCCCGGTTGGTCAAATGCTAAATTCAAATTTCAGACATTCACATTTTGCCAGATTAATAGCGAAAGGCAAATAACATTCGTCTTTAGGCAGGATGAAAAATATTAGGTGTCCGGCGAAACGCACATATCTGCATGACGCGCACCGCCGCAATCCGCGTCCTGTCAGAGACACTGGAAACGGGATACAAAATTTATGATGTATTAAGACGCCCGCGAAAATTCAGATCAGTCCCTCGACAAAACAATGAGCCGAATCAGGGTGAGCACTGCGACCAGCGTAGCCGCCACGTAGGTCATCGCCGCGGCCGACAATACTTTCTTCGCGCCGCCGATTTCCTGTTCCATGAGAATGCCGTTGTCGGCAAGCGCCTTAATGGCCCGCGAACTGGCGTTAAATTCCACCGGCAGCGTGACAATGTGAAACAAGACGGCGCCGGCGTAGAGCACGATGCCGACCTGCAGCAGGATTCCTGCCTTGAATATGAAAGCGCCGATGATCAAAGGGAAAAGCATCTGGCTGCCCAGGTTGGCCACGGGAACCAGCTTGGAACGGATACGCATGGGAGAGTAATCCGCTGCATCTTGCAGCGCATGACCGGCCTCGTGCGTCGCCACGCCCACTGCCGCCAGGGATGTGCTATTGGCCACATCGGGCGAAAGGCGCAGGACTTTTCCCCTGGGATCATAATGATCCGAGAGCTTGCCGGTAATGCCTTCGATACGAACCTCGTGCAAACCTTCCTTGTCGAGCATGAGCCTCGCGGCCTGCGCTCCGGTCAAACCTCGCATGGATGGGACTTTCGAATATTTTTTAAAGCTTGATTTCACCTTGATCTGCGCCCAGATTCCAAAAATGATGGCGGGAAGCAATAATATGATTGTCGGATCAAGAAAATATCCCATGGTCAAACTCCTGCGATTGGCGCCCATACGTGCTGTGAAAAGATAAGGCATCCCGATCTGTTGTCAACTTAAACAATGGCTTTGTTGTCTTTAACGGGCTATTTGCGATGTTGGCAAAGCCAATAGGGGCAGGGCTTTGCTTGCGTCGCAAAAAAAACGTACCCCAACAGTAATCCAACAATCCTGTCATTCCGAGCGATGCTGACGAAGTCTGCGAGTCGAGGAATCCCTTCAACATTGCAAGTTGGAAGCTAATAACTGAGGCGACAGCACAACTTTAAAGGGATTTCTCCACTCCGCTTCGCTCCGGTCGAAATGACAGAATTTGCATTGACTTTCAAGACGCTTGAAAAACCGTTTCAGCGCAAATAGCTCTTAACTCTTTACATTTGAATGAACTTCCCATTTCATCCTATATTGTGCGAAAGCACTCAAGGCAAAAAAAGTGCGGTCGAATTGATTGAGCGTCGCTACCAACAAGCCTTCAAGGTGAGCCATGGATCTCCAGTGGGTCGCAAAGCAAATTTCAGAACTCCGTCAGGAAATTGAGGAGCATAATCGGCTGTATTATCAGCTCGATGCGCCAACGGTCTCAGACGCCGAATATGACGCCCTGATGCGCGGACTTCAGGAATTGGAAAAAAAATTTCCTGAATTTGCCAGCCCGAACTCTCCCACGCAAAAAGTCGGCGCCAAACCGGCGGAAAAATTCGAGAAATATCAGCACACCCTGCCAATGCTTTCCCTGGGAAATGCCATGAACCTGGAGGAACTGCGCGAGTTCGATGCCCGAGTCAAGCGCCGGCTGGAAATGCTTCCGCTGGAAATTATCCCTTATATGGCCGAACCGAAAATCGACGGCCTGGCCGTGGAACTGGTTTACGAAGACCGCAAACTGGCGGTCGGCGTGACGCGGGGCGACGGCCACGTGGGAGAGCTTGTCACCAGCAATATTCTGACAATCGCTGAAATTCCCCGTGAACTTCCTCCCGACGCGCCCGCGCTACTGGATGTGCGCGGCGAAGTGTATATGAAAAAGGCCGATTTCGCTTCTCTCAACGCCCGGCGCGAACAGGAAGGTGAGCCGGTATTCGCCAATCCTCGCAATGCCGCCGCGGGATCGCTTCGGCAGTTGAATCCGAAGATTACAGCTACCCGGCCTTTGTCGATCTTTTGCTACGGCGTGGGGCGCTCCGGGGAAAAAACATTCGAATCGCAAGAGGATTGCCTACGCTCCATGGAATCGTGGGGTCTTAGCGTCAACCGGGATTGGAAATTGTGCGCGGGCGTCGAGCAGGTGGCCGAGTATTACTCAAAAGCAATGGAAAACCGGTCTTCACTGGATTACGACATCGACGGCGTCGTCGTGAAGGTCAACGACTTTGCCTTGCAGCAAACGCTGGGCCAGGTGAGCCGCAGCCCGCGCTGGGCCGTAGCCGTAAAATTTCCGGCCGAGCAGGCGGAAACAATAGTGAGCGGCATTGAAATACAAGTCGGAAGAACCGGCGTCCTCACCCCCGTGGCGAAACTCGAACCGGTCCGCGTGGGCGGCGTCATGGTATCGAGCGCATCGCTGCACAACCAGGATGAAATTGATCGCCTTGATGTGCGCATGGGCGACACCGTCATTATGCAGCGCGCCGGTGATGTTATCCCCAATGTCGTGCGTGTCCTTATAGACAAGCGTCCCGTCGGCGCGAGTCCTTTTTCGATTCCTGAAGCTGTGCAAAACAAGTGCCCGGTCTGCGGATCGGACATTTTGCGTCTGCCCGATGAAGTGGCCTTTCGCTGCGTCGGCGCGGCATGCCCCGCAAAGCTCGTTGAGAGCATCAAGCATTTTGCCTCAAAAGGCGCAGCGAATATCGAGGGCCTGGGCGACAAGATCGTAAAGCAACTGGTTGAAAGCGGATTGATAAATTCCCCCGCCGATCTGTATTCCCTGACGCGCCTTCAGTGGTCTTCGCTGGATCGAATGGCGGGAAAAAGCGCTGACAATATGCTGGCGGCTCTTGAAACATCCAAGTCCATGAACCTGGGGAAATTTCTTTTCGCGCTGGGAATCCGCCACGTAGGAGAAGCGACGGCCCGGGCGCTGGCGGACGCCTTCGGCGATGTCGAGGCAGTGCAAAAGGTCGGCGCGCAAGAACTGGCGCAGGTCCCGGATATCGGCCCGATTGTCGCCGCCTCCATTCGGGGATTTTTCGATGATCCAAAAAACATGGAAATGACGCGCAGACTTCTGGCGCTTGGCTTCGATCCGAAATGGGAAAAACCCGCGCGCGAAGGGCGCTTTGCCGGCATGACATTCGTGGTTACGGGCACGCTCGATTCGATGAAGCGCTCGGATGCCAAACAGCGACTTTATGAGTTGGGCGCGAAAGCGGCGGGCAGCGTTTCCCAGAAAACGGATGTGCTGGTTGCGGGACGGGACGGTGGTTCCAAGCTGAGCAAGGCGCGCAAGCTCGGCGTCGAGATATGGGATGAGCAGCGTTTCATCAAGGAGATGGAAAAGTCGTGAGCTTTTGCCGTGATCTTTTCTTGGGAGACGGACATGGAGAAAGTTGCTGTCAAATTGCTGATTTCCGGTCGGGTTCAAGGCGTATGGTATAGAGGAAGCACGCAGGAGATGGCTGAAGCTATCGGCCTGACGGGCTGGGTCCGAAATCTACGGGACGGCAGGGTCGAGGTTTTTGCCGAGGGGCCGAAATCCAAGGTGGAAGAGCTGATTGTGTGGTGCCGACAGGGACCGCCTTTTGCGCGGGTAACGGAAGTCGAGAAGCATCGGCGCGAACCCGAAGGATATACGGATTTTCAAGCTCGATACGATTATTAAGAAGTTAGAAGTTAGAAGGAGCCCGTGAAACGGGCGGTGCCAGAAACCTTGGACAACAACAGATTATGAACATACGAACGCAGGCATTTCTTTTAGCGACGCTGGTGACCTTGATCCTGTCCCTGGTGGTATGGACGCGCCGTGAGCGCAGCCGTACGACGCTGCCCTTCTTTTTGTCCAATTTTTTTCTGATGATCCTCGGCGCTTCCTACGTCGGCTTGAAGCTTACGGGGGAAACCTTTTTCTTGCGTTCTTTCCTGGCGGCGGCCGTTTTTATGCTGCCCGGCTACCTGTATCTCACCTACAGTTATCTGTTTCGCCAAAACCGGTTGCTCGAAGTATTTCTCATTTCCATGTTCGGCGTCGCGGCGGTCTTCGCCGTCACGGCCTTCATCCCCACCATCGACACCGCTTTGCATTTCATGTCTCTTTTCCCCCCGGCTTTCCGGGCCTCGCGTATCGCCCTGGCCACGGGGCTCGTCGCCCTTCCTTCCCTGGTGGTGATCGCCGCAAGACTTTATTCGGAAAGTGAACGACTGCTGAAAAGGCGGTATTGGGGCCTGCTCGTGGTGGCGGCCTGCGTAACAGGCGTATGCGCCGTGGACCAGTGGCTCGGCGGCGGTCCGATGATGCCGGTATCGATGGCCCTGTTTCAATATTATCTCTACCAGACGATGGTGCGTTTTCAGAGCTTCAACCTGCGGCACGCTGCGGGAAGGCTTGCGGTGCTGGCGGCCTCGTCCGTTCTTCTTGTCGTGGTTTACGGCCTCTTTTTCTTCTTTTTGGAAAAACCCGTTCCCATACTCTTACTATTTCACACTTTCGTGGCCGCTTTCCTGCTGATGGTGATGATCTACGACCCCTTTCTCGCCGGGCTTGAAGCCAGAACCCGAGAACTGGTATCTGGCGGCGGACAGGACTCCGTGCGGCGCATTGATTCTTTGATAGCAGAGCTTTCCCGGCACTTTACTTTGGATCAGATCGGATTTTTCCTGACGCGGCGCGTTCCTGAAACACTGGGCATTCAGGGTGCCGTCGTTTACCTCCTGGAAGACGACGGTGAAATTATGCAAAGGCTTGGAGACGACGGGCGCGGCCCGGACAGGATCGGAATGGACCTCGTCGAAGCCATCAGCGAAATGGCCGGCGAACCTGTGTCGATGGAGCGCTTCGTGCAACTGGTCTCGGAAAGTTATCCCGGTCCCCGCAAAGAACGCCAAATGAAACTTTTGAACCTGATGACGACGTGCCGGGGGCGCTGGATGATTCCCATGAAGTATCAGGGAAAAAGCATCGGCGTTTACATTCCCGGCGATACGAGTAATCCAGATGTCCGTAGCGCTTCGGGAAGGGTCCTTTCGGCCCTGGCTGATCTGGCGGCGGTGCGAATCATCAACGCTCGAATCTATCAAAAACTTCGTTCCCAGGACCGGCTCGCCACGCTCGGGGAAATGGCCGCTTCACTAGCCCACGAGATACGCAATCCCCTCGGCTCCATGAAAGGCGCCGCGCAATATCTCTCCGGTGAACCCCTCCCCGATTCGTCTCAGGAATTTGTGCGCATCATTTTGGATGAAGTGGAGCGCCTCAACGGCGTCCTGACGCGCTTCATTGACTATGCCCGACCCTTCAAAACAAGCCCCGTCCTCGTGGATATGGACGAGCTGATCCGCGATGTCGTCAAGCTGCTCACGGAAGGCGAAAAGCCCGAAGGCGTAACTCTCAAATGGGACTTGAGCGAGCCGGTCGGCGCGGTCCGCGTGGATGGCCGACAACTTCGGCAGGTTTTGATCAATCTGGTGAAAAACGCCTGGGAGGCACAACCGGACGGAGGCGAGGTGCTGGTTTCAGCACGGCGAACCAGCGACAATATCATCATCGAAGTGGCCGATCGCGGACCGGGAATCGGCCCGGAGGCCAGGGAAAAGCTCTTTATGCCCTTCTTCACAACGAAGGAAGGCGGCTCCGGCCTGGGGCTTGTCATCAGTCTTCGTATCGTGCAGGCTCACGATGGACAAATCACCGCACGGCCCCGGACGGGAGGCGGAAGCCGAATCGTCGTTGAAATTCCCGTCAATTCCCGCCTGATGGAAGAAGGATAAACACCCCAATGGCGCAAGCAACATGACACGAGTTTTGATCGTTGACGACGAAAAAAATATGCGCCGCGTCGTCTCGGCCCATCTTCAAAAGGCGGGTCACAACACCTGCGAGGCCGCCGACGGCACTTCGGCGATAGAGATGCTGAGCCGCGAAAAGCCCGACTGCGTCATCAGCGATCTCAGGATGCCCGGTATGAGCGGACTGGAGCTTTTGCCGATATTGCTGCGAATCGACAGAGATCTTCCCGTCGTGATGCTTACCGCGCACGGCGCCGTAGAAACGGCAGTACAGGCCATCAAGCTCGGCGCCTTCGACTACCTGGAGAAACCCTTCGACAAAGACCACCTCAACGCCGTGATCGCCAAGGCTCTTCGGGCAAGGGAGCTGTCGCAAAAAGAGCCATCCGGGTCCATGAACGCGGTCATCAGCCGCAATGAGCAGATGCAGGCGCTGCTGGATATGGTGGATCGCGTGGCCGTCAGTCCGACGACGGTCTTGATCACCGGCGAGTCGGGCACCGGCAAGGAACTCGTCGCCAGGCGGCTGCATGAACAGAGCGACCGCGCAAAGCGAGCCTATATTCGCATCAATTGCGCGGCGATTCCGGCCGGACTGGTGGAAAGCGAACTTTTTGGACATGAAAAAGGTGCTTTCACCGGTGCCGTCAGCAGCAAACCCGGACGCTTCGAACTGGCCGACAAGGGCACCTTGTTTCTTGACGAAGTCGGATCGATTCCCCTCGAAACGCAGGTTAAGCTTCTTCGCGCCATCCAGGAACAGGAGTTCGAGCGGGTGGGAGGCGTCAGGACCACAAAAGTGAATGTTCGATTGATCGCCGCCACCAATGTCGATCTCACGCAGGAACTCAGTAACGGGAACTTTCGACAGGACCTGTATTACCGCCTGAACGTCGTGCATCTGCGGATTCCCCCTTTGCGGGATCGCATTGAGGATATCAAGGATTTGGTCGGTGCCTTCATTTTTCGTTTCAACCGGAAGTTGTCCCGGAATATCCAGGGCATATCCCCGCAGGCCATGGCGCGGTTGCGCGGTTATAAATGGCCGGGCAATATCCGCGAGTTGGAAAACGCCATCGAGCGCGCCGTTCTTTTGTCGCGAGGCGAGGAAATAACGGAAGAGGATTTGCCCGAGGAGATTATGGCTTCTTCGTCGCGACCGTTGGCGCCGATTGAGCCTCGCATGGGCGATCTCAAAGAGGCCTCCAGGCAAGCTGCGGGCCGCGTTGAAATCGACATGATTGTCTCCGCCTTGAAAAAAACCGGCGGCAACGTTACGCAGGCGGCCAAGCTGCTGGGATTGTCGCGCAAGGGTTTGCAGATCAAGATGCGCGAGTACGATCTTGATCGAAAGCAAATAGGCGATCTTTAAAAATAGTCACAAAAACCCTTCGACATTGCTCCTGACGGAAAATGTCGTTCCTAAGGCAGTGGAGGGGAGTTTGTCGCCTCTTGGCGAGGCTTTTTTGGCGTAGGAATTAGCTGGAAATCAAAATCCCGGCTATCGTTATTCTAATGCCGCTTTGCGGCTATTTTTCAATGAATTGGGGTTAGCAATGAATGGAAATCAAACAATGATCGGCGCTGCGGCGTGTTGGGTTGTTTCACTCGTACTCGCGGCAGCGCTTCCCGGCCTTCTGGCCTTTATTCTTATCGCCGACCTGATCGTGTTCATTTTATTATTTGTCAAGCGAAAAGAAATAATGGTCGCGTCGGCGTGGCTTGCCGTGGCTGTTGTCATTTCACTCATTCATATTGAGGTGGGCTGCACAACGGACGCTATGGGGAATCCGGATCGATATTTTGAAACCAAAAGAGAGCTAGTGGATCGATGGCTGGTCCTGGAACATACCAATTTGGCTTCCAATCATACGATGAAAACCATCAACGCCTTTCGCAGGCATGCGGGGTCGCCATCCCGTAAGTCCACCGAGGGAAGACGCATTATCGCTCTGGGAACATCCAGCACCTGGGGCGAAGACGTAGAGGGAGACAAGACGTGGCCCGCGGCCATGTCGGAAAGCCTGAAAGGGCGTGATTATTCCGCAACCGTGCTGAACGCAGGTTTGAGCGGGTACAATCTTTTTCAATTGGCGATTTATGCACGGGACGTCCTGGCCCACTATTCGCCGGATATGGTCATTTTATATTACGGCGCCAACGAGGGCATCAGCGAAAGCACGAAATCCTGGTATCGAGAAACAAAAAAAGCGCTGGAGGCGGCGAATTTACCGACGGTCGAACTGCGTGAAAAAGCGATCCTGTACAACACAACAAAACCCGGCTCCATCAGGTTGCTGGACGCTCTTCATAGTAGCTTCTTCGCTCGCCGCATTATCAGGAAGATGCAGTATTTTTCTCATTACGGCACGCCCCGCGTGGACGGCGCCAATCCTCAACCGCCATACAAACCGGAGCCGCCGTTTTTCGATGAGGTGCTGTCGGAATTCGTCAAAGACCAAGTTGGACGAAAAGTCCCGCTGCTGCTGGTCCCGGAAATAGCGAACACCGGGGGTTTTGCCTCA
The DNA here is from genome assembly GCA_964591275.1 of uncultured bacterium. Taxonomy (GTDB): domain Bacteria; phylum Lernaellota; class Lernaellaia; order JACKCT01; family JACKCT01. Next base: position 47,654 of record CAZQAE010000014.1, read on the forward strand.
GAGCCAGTGGCAAAGGCAATGGCCGAGATTGCACAAGGCTTCGACGGGGTCTATTTCGTCGATTTATCGAGTGCTTTCGCCGATGTGTCCCCGAAAGATTATTTTCTGAATAACGATTTCATTCATCCCAATGAGAAGGGGCACGCGCTGCTCGGCGACCTGCTTGCCGTAAAGGCGATGGAAATTCTTCCGCCGCTGCCGGAAGCCGAAGAGCTTGAGGGAGACAAGAAAGTCGAAGTCGAGGCTAAAGTTGAGGTTGAAGGCGGCGTTGACGTTGAGGTCGAAGTCGGAGTCGAAGCCGGTTGATCAGGAGTCTTCCTCCACGCCGGAGTCTTCTTTGAGGTATTTGGGCAAGTCGTCTTTCATTCGCCGGTTCAGGGAGAAAAACGCCTTGGCGATGTTCCCGTCGAACTGGGATCCGGAGTTGCGCGCAACCTCGCCTAGCGCGTTTTCGTGGGACATGGCGTTGCGATAAACGCGATCACTGGTCATCGCATCATAAGAATCGGCCAGAGTCAGAATGCGGACGAGCAGCGGTATGTCTTTGCCGATAAGTCCGTCCGGGTATCCGCGTCCGTCCCAGCGCTCATGGTGGTGTCGGATGATGGCTTTTTCTCTTGGCAACATACCGAGAGGATTAAGAATTTTTTCTCCGATCTTTGGATGCTGTTTGATGGCTTTAAATTCCTCATCGCTAAGAGGGCCTTTTTTAAGAAGTACAGCGTCGGATACGCCAATTTTTCCGATGTCGTGAAGCATTCCCGCGAACTGGAGCGTTTCGATTTGCTCACTTGAGCAACTCATCTCCTTGCCGATAAGAACGGACAGCTTGGTTACGCGGGCGGAATGGTGGCGTGTATAGGGATCCTTTGCTTCAATGGTAATGACCAGGGAGCGTAGAGTTGCGATGAGATTATTGTATATTGTCTCGTAAAGAGCCTTGTTTTCTATGGATACACCGGCTTTTTTCAAAAGCAGTTTTGTGTAAGTGACGTCTTTTCCCGTGAAGCGTTCTTCATTGTCCTCGGCCAGCAAGAGAATGCCGAAAAATTCTTTGCGTACAAAAAAGGGAGCAAGAACCGCGCTTTTGGTCGAAATAGCGTTGTTGTCTGATGAATCCGTGAAAAACTGAAGCTCTTTCGGATCTGAAATAAGGATTGGCTGCTCGTCTTCAAAGAGCTGGTGTTGTATTTCATCCGGTATGACAATGATTCCAGGACGTATCGCCCTCTTTTCCTGAGGCGAAGTTTTATGAAGAATCATTTTGCTGTTTGCACTGTGACTACTGATGTAGTAGGAGGCGCTGCCGGCGTTGCAGGTTATTAATGAGATGTCGCAAAGCGCCTGGAATATTTCATCGGCCTCATTGAGATGTTCGAGAGAGTCGGCGATCGTGTAAAGGATCGAGATTTCCTCCAACTTGTTTTTCAAGTGCGTGTGGAGGTCCGACATATCCCCCAATTGCGATTTTAGGGACTGCGACTTTTTCGATAAGACATCATTGATGATCCCCTCCAGATATTCAAATTGAAAGGGCTTGGTAATGAAATCCACGGCTCCGAGTTTCATGGCGTCTATAGCCACACTCATGTCTCCGTAGCCAGTGATAACGATTATCGGATGATCGGGGAAATCCTTTTTCACCTCCCGGATAAACCTGATTCCGTTCATCTTGGGCATCATGATATCGGTGATGGTGATATCGACGTGGTTGCGCCGGAGTACATCCAGTCCTTGAAAACCGTTTTCAGCAATATAAGTATTCATCCCCTGGCGACGAAGAAAGGTTTCCAGGGAGGTACGTATGTGTTGATCATCCTCAACAATCAGGATGCAGTGACTTTTATCATTACTCAATGCCATTTGATTGACTGAACCTATGTTTCAAGGATTTGCTTTTTGAAGGTGTTGATGTCGTCTTTCAGGGTCAGATTCCGATCAAATTTGCCCGCCGCGAGGCCCCTTTGTTCTTGGCGCCCGATTTCCTTTTTTAATTCAACCGCTTTTGCCGGCTCTCCGGTCCGAATGGCCGTCTGGTTGCGAAGCACCTGTACTCCGTTGTAAATCTCCCGCTGCTTCCGATCGAGCTCATCGTCGATATCTTCAAGCGTCCTGGTAACCCGATTTCGGCTGTCCATCAGTGTCTTGATTTTTCCGTAAGCAGCCTGGAGTTTTTCCATGAGCAGCTTGTTCTCGCTGCGTAGAAACCGGCTTTCAATGGCGTTGGCCACTGTCAGCTTGATTTCCTCGAGTTGAAAGGGTTTCGTGATGTAATCATAGGCGCCTTCCTTGATGGCGGCCAGCGCCGTGTCCAGCGAGGCGTATCCAGTAATAAGAATCACCATGACGTCGGAATCAAGTTTCTTTGCTGTCTTCAGGACTTCAATGCCTCCGGCTCGGGGCATCATGATGTCGGAAAGAATGACGTCAAAGGGCATCCTTTTCACCAAATCGATAGCATGAAGACCATCTTCCGCCGTTTCGACGAGGTAACCCTCGTCCGAAAGCGTTCTTCGCAGCAATACCCGAAATATTTCCTCGTCGTCAGCGACGAGCAATCGGGTTTTCTTTTTACGGTCGTTTAACATGTCAGGATCTCATCGATACAGGCGAAGAAAAAATTGCTATTTAGTTGTTTTCAAGCTTTTATAGGTTTGTTCCTTATACGATTTGACGGCATCGTCGCCGATTCTGTCCAGAAGTCCGCGTTGCTTTCCTTCTGCGGAAATGGTGACAACTTCCGACCCGAGATTGGACAAACCACTGGAAGAGCCATCCCGATCCCTTGATCGAAGCTGCTTATTGTATTTGTTCAGCACTTGCTGAATCTGACTGACTTGCATTGGCATCGCGTCTCTCCCTTCGCCGAACTCACCCTCATCAACCATCTTATCGGCTAAAAATGGCCATTCCTTTATCTATATCTTGGGCAAGGAGCAATAGAGGCCGCAAACATATGGTATATTTGAGTTACTCGCCATTTAAATGGTTTTGAGTCTGGGCCAGATACTCACTGAAATCTGAGAAAATTTCACTGAATTCATATTCCAGAAGGTCCGCCAACATGACCCAATCCGAATCCTCCTGAAAAGTGATCGTCTCTTCGGCCACATCGTGAAAGCGTTTCCAAATTTCATCAAATCGATCGTTATTCACCGTGCCGGCCATATTCAGGATGTGTTCCTGAAGCTGAAACAGGTAGCCCAGGGTTTCCTCAATATTTGTGATGAGACTCGAATATGACTCGTTGGCGTCCGCAAGTTTCTGGCTTCGAAACAGCTCGGCGATTCGTTTTGAATCCTCAGCCAGATTCCGGCAGCTTTCCCCCCCGCCATCAAGGGATTCCTTCAATACATCGAGAGCCCGCTTTGTGCTGATTTTCAATTCGCCGATTGAGGAAAAATCGAACGCGGCGCCCTTAATCTTCTCATCTTCAAGTTCGTGGTTATTCCCATCGATTTCAATGCTTAAAACTATTTGGTCTTCGGCAATAAGCTTTGAATCATAAGCGGCGTTCAGCAAATCGTGAATACTGCGCGCCCCGGTCGCAAGATCGCTGACGGCGTCGATCAGTTTGTCGTTTATAAGCAGTTTCATCGTTTAAATAATCCTTTCGCGAAAAACCTTTACTATGCCCTTTCGCTCAATTTAGTTTGAGGGACCAGGCGCCAAATCGGCTTGTCGGCCGGCCATGATGAATTTTGCAAGAATCCTCCGAATCTGGATCAGGTCGAATGGCTTGCTTATGACATCCAAACCCAACCCCTTGATCTTGCGAGCGTAATCCTTGTATTCATCCCCCGCTTTCCCGGTTATCATAAGAAACTTTATCGTTGGATGGTCCTGCAGCAATTCGTGATAGACTTCCAGGCCGGATAATCCGGGCATCTGCGCGTCAACAATTGCAATATCCGGCTCGAAGTGCCTCGCTCGTTCCACGGCGGCAAAACCGTTCGTCTCGACTTGAACTTCGTGCCCGTCTGTGAGCAGAGTATCTTTGAGCAAATTCCTAATAACCGCTTCGTCGTCCACAACAAGAATCCTGACGCTTGTTTTCTCCGGCTCTATAAAATCCGACAGTGTTGTGTTTTTCATTCTGGGTTGTAATTCTTCAACTGTATTCGTCGGCAGCGTTATCGTAAAAGTCGTCCCCATGCCCACGCAGCTGCTGACCGATATTTCTCCACCAAGCTTCTTGACAATGCCGTAGCACACGGACAGGCCCAGGCCGCTTCCAGTCATGTTGCCCATTCCGATGGAGCCTTTGGTCGTGTAAAAGGGATCAAAAATTTGCTCGATCACATCGGCGCTTATCCCGGCGCCCGTGTCCTGAACCATAATGTGAACATTGTCGTCTAAGGCTTGAGCGTTGATGGACAGTCGCCCCCCGTTATTTTCCATCATGGCATGCATGGCGTTGATGCACAGGTTCAAAAGAACTTGCTGTAATTCCGCAACGTCGGTGTTGAGAATACAATTATTGGCTATGTCGATCTGAACGTCGATATCACTCTTTTTCAATTCACGTTCGATAAGCGCAATAACTTCCGCAACAAGATGCCCCAGTGCGATAGACTCGATTTTATCCGGTTCACGCCGGGCGAAGGACAGGAGATTGCCAATGATTTCCTGAGCCCGCTGGCCCACTTCGAAAATCACTGTGTTGCACTTGCGATAGTCCTTGATATTGTCGGTGCCCTGAGCGAGTTGCGCGTAACCGAGTATGCCACCGAGAAGGTTGTTAAACTCATGCGCAACGCCTCGCGCGAGCGTGCCAATGCCCGCCATTCGATTCGATTGCGAAAGTTTGTTCTTTAATTCCTCCACATCAAGCTCGCCGATAATAATGATGATAAAGGCGAACTCCCCGAGATGAACAACACTTTTGGGAATCACCGCGCAGCTGAGATTGATGTCTTTTCCTTGCGGAGACTTACAACAAATTGCAATTTGCCGAAGCTGGGGCTGCTTATCCGCAAGAAATAGTTTCGTGGATAATATTTCCTCGGCATGGTATCCAAAAAGATCGTCGCCCGTTCGCCCCAATAACTTTTCCGCGATTTTGTTGGTGTAACCGATCTTTCCGTCGGCATCCGTCACCATCAGACCCAAGGGCAGCTCATCGGCGACCTGTACTTGCAGCGCAAATAAACGGGTCAGCTCTGCTTCGTGGCTTCGCCGGATTTCCTGTATGTATTCCTCAACGGCGCCCAGGACCTTTTTATCCTGAATAATCGACGACAAATCAGTTAGTTTTGTTTTTTTCTTTGCTGCCATTTAATTTCCTCGTTCTGCAATCCATTCAAATGTGCGCCTGATGCCGCTTGCCAGCGACACTTCGGGAGACCAGCCGATGAGAGATTCAGCCAGTGTACTGTCGCATTTCAGTTTCATGATTTCGCTTTGGGGATGAATGTGGTCCACATGCCGGATTTTTGCATGGTCCGGGCAGATCATCGCCGCCAGATCGTTTATCGTCACATCGCTGCCGTAGCCGGCGTTGAGCACGCGCCCCTCGCAATCCTTGCTATAGCCGGCTTCGACGATGAATCTCGCGCAATCCGTGACGAATAGGAGATCGCGAGTCTGCGTTCCATCGCCGTAAATGTTGAGGGTTTCGCCTCGAAGTTCCTTTTCGCAAAAAATACTGACCACGCCTCCTTCACCGGTGGATTTCTGAAACGGGCCGTAAGTATTAAAGGGGCGCAGGATCACCACCGGAAGACCGTAGGCGTGGAAGTGGCCGAGAACCATGTTTTCGCCAGCCAGTTTGTCTGCGGCGTATGGCGAAGCCGGTTTGACCGGATCGCTTTCGGCGATTCCCGATTCGTTGCGGCATTTGTCGTAAACCATGCATGTACTGGTGAACACAAATCGGGAGTCGTATGCTCGGGCCATTTCCAGAAGCTCAAATGTGCCCACCACGTCGGAATGAAAAACCTTGCTCGGATCGTCGATGGACTCCTGAACATTGATGCATGCCGCCAGGTGAAACACGGTTTTGAACTGGTATTCCGCGAAAAGCTCAGCGATGAGTTTGACGTCATTAATATCGCCTTCAACGAACCGGACGAAGCGCTCATGGTCGGCAAATTCGGCGATATTTTCCAGACTCCCGTTGTACAGGTTGTCCAGGACCACGACCTTTTTTAGGAGAGGCGATTTTTTCAAAAGGCAATCCACCACATGGCGACCGATAAATCCCGCGCCGCCGGTGACGAGAACGAATTCGTTCCTATCCTTCATTGAGCGTCTCCATGATGCCGCCGTTGATATCATCGGGCGAGACAGGTTTGCCGCTGCGTATGCCGTTGAGCAGATTGGGATTGTTCAGAATATCTTCCGATTTCAGCAAAGACTTGATTTCTTCCACGCGCAAGGGGGCATCGCTTAAGCTTGTGTAAGCGCCGGTCGCAATGGGTTTGGCCCCTTCGATGTGGCAGTCCCGCTCACCAATTTGCGGCATAACGACAAAATAAGACCCGATGTCGACTGTGCGCGAAGACTCTTCTTCGGTGACGATTTCCTCATACAGTTTTTCGCCGGCTCGTGGACCGATGATATTGATCGGGGGCGCGCTGAAATCTTTATGCTCGCCAAGCATTTCCATGAGAGCGGCCGCCAGATCGCCGATACGGACTACGGGCATCTTCCTGACAAATGTCTCACCGCCCCGCGCGTCTTTGCAGGCCCTCAGGATCAGTTCGAGAGATTCCTTGAAGCTGATGATAAATCGGGTCATGTTTTCGTCAGTGATGTTGATGGGATAACCGGATTTGATGCGGTGAACGAAAGTCGGGATGACCGAGCCGGAACTGCCCAGCACGTTGCCGAAACGAACGGAGCAAAAGATTGTGGAATGCGATCCCTTGGAGACTTCGGCGGCGGCCATGAGTTTCTCCGCCATGAGTTTGCTCGCTCCCATGGCGTTGCTGGGATTGACCGCTTTGTCGGTGCTGGTGAAAATCACTTTTTGGACCTGCGCGGTCAGAGCCGCATCAATAACGTTCTGCGTGCCGTTGATATTTGTTTTGATGGCCTCGAAGGGATTGTATTCGCAGCTCTCCACATGCTTCAAAGCCGCCAGATGGAAGACGATTTCCACATTCTCCATCGCGCGCTTGAGCCTCGGATAATCCCGCACATCGCCGATGAAAAAACGGACATTGTTTAGCGACCGGAATTCCTCCCGTAAGTAAAACTGCTTCTGCTCGTCACGGCTGAAGATTCTAAGAACCTTCGGACGCAAAGGCAAAAGGGCCTTGAGCAGTTCGTAGCCTACAGTCCCCGAGCCGCCGGTGATCATAATCGTCCGGCCTTCGATTACGGATCGAAAAGATTCGAAAGGCGTTTTCATGTTTGGCATTTCTCACTTTAGTATTTAGGTATCCAAATCCCCATTGGACCATTATATTGTCTACGGAAAAGAAGGCGACAATGCAAACAGGTTTTAATGCAAACAGCCTGAAAATTTATTAAAAAAAGATCGTCATCGTGATCTAAGTCTTTTTGAGAAACAAAAACGGCGGCAAAAAACATGGATCCGATCAAGACGCGTTGGCCCCGTATTTATAAGGCTTTTCAAAACACTGAGCCTGCCTCATGGACGGTTGCGGCGCGGGGGAAAACCATACGACTGATCGATTTGGACCGCAAAGCCGTGACCCTGTGCAGTCCTCGCAACCCTGATTCCGAAGCACGAAGCGCCATCAAAGCGCAAGCTGGTCAATTTCCACCCAGCCCGCTTGTTCTTATCGGCGTCGGCGTCGGACATCGAATCAAGGCCGCCCTCGAAATGACGCCTGCCGATGGCCGCGTTGTCGCCGTCATCCTCAATCGCCCGGCATTTCTGTCAGGCATCAAGGAAAATTTGTTATCCGAGGCTCTGCGGGATGAAAGATTGGAATTGGTTCTCGGCGATCAAAAAGGAATTGTGGAGCTTTCCCGGATTCTCGATGAGCCAAAGGGCGCGGTAGTTATTCACGGACCCGCCATGCGCGTTGCCGAGGATTTCGCCGCGGACGCCGTGAGACTCGCTCAAAATATTTCCACATACGGCCATGCCTCGTCGAAACTCATGCACGCCATTCGCGATAACTACCGTGCAAATTTGAAACACCTTTGCATGGATACCCCTCTTAGGGTTCTGCGCAATCTTGCCCAAGGAATGCCGGTCGCCATTGTCGGCGCCGGTCCGTCTTTAGAGTCCGCCGCGAAGGAATTGGGCAATTATCGAAATAAGCTGTTTGTCATATGCGTGGAAGCGGCGATCGCTCCGCTGCATCGAATGGGCCTGAGCGCTGATCTGGCGGTTTCCGTTGATCCCTTCAAGCACAACGCCAGGCAGTGCCGCACGCTGCCCGAATATCCGCCCCTTGTTTATATGCCCTCCGTGCATCCCGAAGTGCCGGAGAATTGGGAAAATACACGGATTGTCGCGCTGCCCAAAGGCGACCGGTTGGCCGAAGCGATGGACCGGGAATTGGGCGTGGGTCTTTTAAACAGCGGCGGGATTGTTGGCACGGCGGCAATGGCCCTGGCCGATTATCTTGGAGGAAATCCGCTGATTCTCGTCGGAATGGATCTCGCTTTCACGCATGACAAATCCCACGCATTTCGCCGTGATAAAGCTGTCGAGGCCAAAGAATCTCCTTATCTCACAAAAGTTGCGGCCATCGGCGGCGGCACAGTTCTGACAAACGCAACCTTCAAAAGGGCCATCGCCTGGTTCGAACTTTTCGCCAATGGGCGCCCGCCCGGCTCGTGCATCGACGCCGGCGCCGCAGGAGCTTTAAAGCAGGGGTACGCGCTTATGGGGCTGGGTGAGGCCATTTTGAATGAAGTGGAAATGAAAGTTCCCCTGATTCCGCCGTGCAGGCCCTTGGCTCTTGATAACGAGAAGATTCAACGTCTTTTTAATGAATTCGAGAGTAAATTTGCATAAGTCTAATGGGAAATTTCGTTTCATTATCCAACACAAATGGCGTTAAGCTTAGGCTCATTACTGACAAATCCGCAAAAGGTGATTATCCTTTATACTGGCTAATAAAGGCCTGGCGCGAGGTGAGAGATGATTTTTGGTGGATCAGTACAGAAACCAACGAACCTGCCGGTGTTGCCCCTGAGAAACACCGTCATGTTTCCGAACTCGATAGCTCCCATGGCCGTGGGCCGCAAATTTTCCCTGTCCGCGATCGAGGCGGCGCTCAATGAAGAGCAGATTCTTGCCGTGTTCACGCAGGTTGACGCCGATGTGGAAGTGCCGGTCGGCAGCGATTTGTATAAAGTCGGGTGCGCGGCGAAGATTTTGAAGGTGATGGACGAGCGTAATTCGGGAACGAAAACCGTGCTATTGCAAGGCCTGAGTCGCATACAACTCAAGCGTTTTACAAGCCTGTCTCCGCATATGCGCGTCGAGGTTGAATATCCGGATGAGGGCAAGTTCGGCGACACGGAAACCGAAGCGCTCACGCAAAAAATCAAAGAGCTTGCTTTGGAGGTTATTCAAAAGAATCCGAACATCCCCGTCGAGGCGCGCCAGTTCATTGAGGACATTGAGGATATCGGCAATCTTTGCGATTTGATTGCGGCGAATTTGAATATTCCCATCAAGGAAAAGACCCGGATTCTCGATTCATTCGATATCAAGGAGCGTTGCAGGATCGTCACGCATCTTCTGAAAACAGAACTGGAGATGATCAAGGTCAAGAAACGCATCGACGAGGAGATCAAAGGCGAACTGGACAAAAACCAGCGGGAATTCTATCTACACAAGCAAATGGACGCCATCAGGAAAGAACTGGGCGACGAGGATAGTCCCGAAGGCGATCTCGACGATTTCAAAAAACGCATTGAAGAAGCCGGTCTTCCCAAAGAAGCCAAAGAAGCCGCCGAGAAGGAACTCAAAAAACTGGGGCGTATACCCCCGAGCAGCCCGGAGCATACGGTCAGCCATAACTATCTGGAGTGGATCGTCGATTTGCCCTGGTCCAAGGTAACCGAGGATCACATCGATCTGAAAAATGCGGAAAAAATTCTGGGCGAGGATTCCTACGGTCTGGACAAGGTGAAAAAACGAATTCTCGAATTTTTGGCCGTCAGAAAGCTCAAACCCGATATGAAAAGCCCGATTCTGTGCCTCATCGGCCCTCCGGGCGTCGGCAAGACCATGCTGGGAAGCAGCATTGCACGGGCCATGGACCGCAAGTTTTACAGGATGAGCCTCGGTGGTCTGCACGACGAAGCCGAAATCAGGGGACACCGGCGCACCTACATCGGCTCAATGCCGGGGCGCGTTATTCAGGGACTCAAGAAGGTCGGTGTTCGTAATCCGGTTTTCATGTTCGACGAACTCGACAAGGTCGGCGCGGATTTTCGCGGCGATCCGGCCTCGGCGCTGCTCGAGGTTCTCGATCCCGAACAGAATTTCACGTTTATGGATAACTACATGCAGCTGCCTTTCGACCTGTCTCAGGCCATTTTCATCGGGACCGCCAATCGCCTCGACACGATCCCCCCGGCGCTTAGAGACCGCTTGGAAATCATCGAGGTGCCCGGCTACACCAACGAAGAAAAAAGCATTATCGCGCGCGACCATCTGATCGCCGAGGAACTGGAAAATCACGGCCTCACAGCCGAGCAGCTTCATTTCACCGACGAAGGCTTGTGCCGCATGATCGACTGCTACACGCATGAAGCGGGCGTTCGGGAATTGAAACGAACCATCGCCGCCGTGTGCAGAGCCGCGGCTCGCCGAATCGCCTCGGACGAAGCGGAATCAGTCAACCTCACATGCGAGGAAGTGGAAGAAATTCTTGGCCCCGAGCGGTATTTCCCCGAGGTGGCCGATCGCACCAGCGTGCCCGGCGTGGCCACCGGAATGGCCTGGACGCCGGCCGGCGGCGACATCCTTTTCATTGAAGCCATTCTCATGAAAGGCAAGGGAAACCTTATCCTGACCGGCAAGCTCGGCGATGTGATGCAGGAATCAGCCAAAGCGGCGATGTCCTGGGTCCGCAGCAAGGCCGATAGTTTGAAAATCGACCCCGAGTTTTTCATCAATTACGACATTCATATCCACGTCCCCAGCGGAGCCATTCCCAAAGACGGTCCTTCCGCGGGCATCACGCTGGTTTCCGCTCTGACATCGCTTTTGACCGGGCGAAAAGTCAGCGCCGACGTCGCCATGACCGGCGAGGTGACGCTGCGCGGGCTGGTGCTTCCGGTGGGCGGCATCAAGGAAAAAATCCTCGCCGCCAAACGCGCCGGCATAAAGCGCATTCTGATGCCGGAAAAGAATAAAAAGGATTTGGCCGAAGTGCCCGAAGCCATGAGGCAGGGGCTGGATCTGGTGTTTATTTCCAACATCGACGAGGCGCTGGAAAAAGCGCTGCAAAAACCGGAAATGGTAGCGGAGGCGGACAAGCCGATTGTGCAAAGCGCCCTAAAGCCCGCGGCGCACGACAAACCGGCGGTGGCTAACTAGAATCACAGGTTTTCGTCAATAATGCCGCGAATCGCAACGTCCAGGGCTTCGGCAATACGTCGGTGTCCGAGGGCGTTCGGGTGTCCGCCGTCGGGAGAATAGAGCTTTTCTCCACGTGCCTGATGTTCTTCATGATCCCAAACAAATTGATGCAATGTGACCTGGAAAGTCTGTGCGCCTCGTGGATTTGCGCGTTGCGTACGGGTTGTTTTTCGCCTTCGTGGGGCAGCGTCATGAAAAGAACCTCAAAGCCGTGATTCTTTCCAAGTTCATGAATTTCCGTCAAATTCGCGATGAACTCCTCTTTCGACACTCTAAAAACGCCTGGATTGTCAGGGCGCTGTTTCAGGCCGATAAATGCCGGAAAAGGCTTATGGATGAGATACTCCATCATTTGCACGAAACGCAGTCTTGCCGCGACAATTCTGATTGGACCAAAGCGCCGCCGGCAGTCGCTGATTGCACCGCTGGCATGAATGGCGTCGTTGAAGCCGACGTAAACGGTCACGAGATCCGGCGCAAGATCGACCAATTCCCGACCCAGATAACGAAGCGCCTGATAGGACGAGTATCCCGGAACGCCCGCGTTGACGACCTGCGCCTTTGCGCCGGACATTCTCCGGGTAAGCAGGTCTTCCAAAATGGCCGCGTAAGTTTCGCTCCTCGCCACGCCGTCGCCGAATGTGCAGCTATCTCCCAAAGCGATGACGCGGTACTCGTTTTCCTCCTTTTGTCGAGGAAATTCATCGTCTCGAAAGCCCAGGGAATTGACGACCTGATAATCCTCATCGGCGTTTTGCAAACGGGCGTTGTGCGCGGGACGCAAGCGCCAAAACAGATGGGGATCGGCGATGATGATCGAATCCGTAGCCCGGGGCCACCACATTTGCGATTCGCGAAAAAGATCGTATTGAAATCCGAAGACAAAAAGCAGAAATTCGCAAAAACAAAAAACCAAAATTATGGAAATTATTGCAAAGGAAAAGCGTTTGACGATCCGCCCGACATTTTTGCTGTTTTCGCTGGCGCTTGTCATGAGGATCTTTATTATGCCTAAAAATACCGCGCCGATTTCTTATTGACGCCATTGGTAAAGATGATTTAGAGCGCATTTCTGCCGCGATGCAAGGCAGGCTTTATTCAGTCGCGAGATTTTTTTTGACGTTTCCATCGCGAAACACGACTCACCGCGCATAAGAGGTTTTTCCGGGTCGCAGTTTTTTTCACCAAGGAAATTTTCAATAATATCCTCACAGGTCTTCGTCATCGTCCTTGACCTTCATGCCATAGCCTTTCACAATCGTCATGATGAAAAGAATAGCCGCCATCGCCGTCATGATCGTGCTGATTGCTTCTGCCGCCGCCTCTGAGCCGCAGCCCGGGTACAAACTCGCCGACAATGACAATCGGCCAGGCAATCCAATTGTCCTGGGCGAGTCCATCCGCTTTCAGGTTGTCTTGCGGGGCGATTTTCATGTGCGCGACAATCCCAACGACGAGAAAATGATCGTTACTCTGCCGCTGCCGGCGGGCACGGATTACCAGAAGATAATTCATTGGGAGGTTTCGCCGGAGCCGGTCGGCGAGATCGTCAGCAAATACGGATATCGATTTTTGCAATTCGAGCTGGGGCCCGGTCATCCCGGCGCCCGCCTGAAAATGAGCTACAAGGCCGTCGTGGAATTGCGCCCCGTGCGTTATAAAATCGATCCGGCAAGGGTCGGCTCACTGGCGGATATTCCCGCCTCCATCGCCGAAGATTTCACCGGCGACGGTCCTTTTTATCAAACGCATTCGAAGACTGTGAAAAATGCGGCGAGGCAGGCCGTCGGCACGGAAAAGAATCCTTATCTTATGGCTCTAAAAATCTGGAATGCCGTGCGCGATGAGCTTTTTTATAAAGGCGACGGTCGCAAGGTTTCCGCCGCGCAAACGCTGAAACTGGGCCACGGCTCATGCACGGAATATTCCTTTACGATGATCGCCATGTGCCGGGCGGTCGGGATCCCAGCGCGCTACGTGGCAGGCAGTCCGCACCGCGTGGGCAAGGGGCAGCGCCGGGGTTTGGACGTACCCATGCACAAGGTGTCGGAAGTGTATTTGCCCGGATACGGTTGGGTCCTGATGGAGTCATCCGGCGGCGACGGCGTTTACGGCGTGGATTTGCAGGAAAAATTCTTCGCCGCCTCAAGCGGTCGGATGCTCAATTTCATTTACGAGCCGGAACCGAGGCTTGTAGATCTCGACCCAAGGCGCAACACCATCACATACAAGCCGAGCGGCGCCGGGACCATGGATTATTACGGGGAGATTACGGGGAATTGGAAGCTTTTGAGCAAAACACAATCGAAAATTGTGGATATTTCCGTAGAATCCGACAAGCAGGACGAGCCTCTTGATGAGGACCCGAGCGAGTACTGATGAAGTATGAAGTAAGAAGGATGAGGCCGCCGACTGAGCAATCGAAGTTCTGTGAAAGGATCCGAGTGACTGCTAAAGAATGGACCAAATCCGTTACCTATGTCCTGATTGCTCATTGCTCAACTTCATACTTCATAATTCATACCTCATACTTCGCCCTCACTCCAGCAGCTTCACGCCGGTCAGCGCTGACAGGGCGGCGGCCAGACTCGATGCCAGGATTTTGATGACTTCCATCAGCTTCGAGTTGCCCTTTCCCGATTTGCCGTCGGCATCGCGCAGTTGATCAAGTTTTGTATGGAACTCATCCTTATCCAGTTTGCCGGCCACCTGGACTTTGATATCGCTCAGATTGTCGTTTATTTTTGCCATCTGACCCAAAATATTCGACTGGTCTCGGCGCAGTCCGGCGATCTCGGTCGACAGCCAGAATCCGTGTCCGTTGAAATTGGGAAAGCATTCACGCTCCTTGCTTATGGTCGCTGCCATTTATCGCTCCCTTTTTGATAATTCGTCACATTTCAGACGCTTGTTTACAAAGAAAACCCGACGCCCCCGATATTAAAAAGTAACAGGAGGTTCATACAGATAGCGGATTTGTCCCCAGGGGGAAGGGCGATTGTCCACACCTTCAAACTAACAGATCATTCTCTCATTCCGACTTTCATCTCCTGAGCGTCCGAAGATCCATGTCTCCAGATCTTTCTTGCTGGCGTGAGGCGTGCTGCCGGCGCCGGCGGGATGATGGATGGGAAGGCCGTACGTGCGCCTCCATCGCTGGACAGTCCTTACACTTTTATCGAGATAATCGGCAATGTCCTGCCATCCCGACAGCAGGTCAATATTTTTCACAGTCATGGAAACCTCCACGTTTTTTTATTTTTATTTTTATTTGCCGTAGCATTTGTCGTTCAATAGTGGCGAAATGACCGGATAGCGCCTAAGGACAAACCAGCCCTCCCCCCCTGCATCATCCAAAATTCCGCGAATGGATATTTGATTTACGAGATAAGCGATCCCTTTTGGGGACTGCCCAAAAAAAATAGCGAATAAGGGAAAAATTCTGTCATTTGAAACAGAGATACATTTTTTTGGAAGAATGCCTTGAGAGACCCAGCAGTATGCTTTACTGCATGCCCAGGAGTTTTTCCAGTTTCGCCCGATAGAATTCGTCGCGGATTGATATCCGCTCCCGCGCCGCCAGTTCACTCACCCATTCGAGAAGCAGTTTGTGAAAGAGCTTTTCTTCTCGCATGTTCGGGGCGACATTGGGCGCGGCGCCGGATGCGCTTTCATCGGGCGTCAACCCGTCATCGGACGGGGCGGTTTTCAGGAAAAGTTTTACCTGGATGTCGAGTTTCTTATGCGTGAATTGCCGGACCATGACGATATTCCGAAACCGATAGACAATGTCGCCGGCAAATTCATCCTTGTTTGATATTGTTTCATCATGGGAATCGGTGAGTTGGTAACGCCTGAGAAAATCCCGATACGCTTCGGTCGAGTCAAATTTTTCCCGAAACTCATTCAGCGTTTTTTCAATGTCTTTCGGGTCGACTTCGGAAAAGCCCATATGTCCTGCGGCATTCGTCAAAAGCAGTCGCACCACAAGTTCGTGAAAAACCTTTTGATTGGTCCATGCGCTTTTCGTCGCGTCGGGGTAAACGACACCGTCGCCCGCGATTTCAAGGATCGCCCTTTCCACGCCGATCTGTTCCAGGGTGATGATATGAGGTCCGATGGCGCAGATGATCATGTCCATCGTCATGACTTTTTCATCAGCCGACGCCAATGGCGTCGACAAGACATAAATCACCATTGCCACCACAAATATAAAGCGCTTGGAGTTCATGAAACTCTCCTCAAGGGCTTCTTTAGCACACGTATGGATCGTAAGGCATATCCCACGCATCGGCTACGCCTTTATAAGTCACTTTGCCGCGACAGATGTTGATGCCCTTTCGCAATGCGGCGTTTTCCGCCACGGCCTTCTCGAAGCCCTTGTCCGCCAGATCAATGGCATAACGCAAAGTCGAGTTGGTCAGAGCATAGGTGCTGGTCTGCGGGACGATGCCCGGCATATTCGCCACGCAGTAATGAATGATATTTTCCTCCACGAAAGTCGGAGCGTCGTGCGTCGTAGGTCTCGTCGTTTCGGCGCAGCCTCCCTGGTCGACGGAAATATCAACGAAGGCGCTTCGCGGTTTCATGGACTTTAACATTGACTTTGTGACGAGCTTGGGTGCTTTGGCGCCGTGGATCAAAACGGCGCCGATGACCAGGTCCGACTCCTGGACGGCTTGCCCGATGTTGCCCTGATTGCTCATCAGTGTGATGACTTTGCCCTGGTGAATTTCGTGAACGTAGCGAAGCTTGTCGGACATCACGTCGATGATAGTGACCTGCGCGCCCATGCCCAAGGCGATTTCGCAGGCGCATCGTCCCGAAACCCCGGCGCCGATAATGGCCACCTTTGCGGAGGGAACTCCTGAAACTCCGGCGAGAAGGATGCCGGATCCCCCCGTAGCGGCTTCCAGGCATTGCGCGCCGACCTGCGGCGCAAGTTTTCCGGCCACTTCGCTCATCGGAGCCAAAAGAGGCAAAGAGCCATTGTCGGATTCTATGGTCTCATAAGCGATTCCCACGCATTGGCTTTCGATCATGGCCTTTGTCAGGGGCCCCACTGCGGCCAGGTGGAGATAGGTGAATATCAGTTTATCGGTCATAAACGGATATTCGGAAGCGAGAGGTTCCTTGACCTTGATGATCATCTCGGAGCGAGTCCAGACCTCTTCGCCCGTGCCCAGGATTTCGGCCCCGGCTTTTCGGTAGTCATCGTCTGTGATCATGCTTCCCAGGCCCGCATTTTTCTGTACGTAAACCGTGTGTCCGCGAAGGCTTAACTCCGAGACGCCGACGGGCGTTATTGCCACGCGATTTTCGTTCGATTTTATTTCCTTGGGAATTCCTACGATCATAATTCGTCTCCTTCGCCTTTGCTTGAAATGATTAAATCGGGCAGTTCCATCTCTTCCAGAGTTTTTCTAAATATTTGAAAAATCGACCGGATGGCGGGGATCATCGCCAATGTCCGAAAGTAATTGCCGGAGGCTCTGACTTTTCCGTTGATAATGGAGTTTCCAAGGTGCTCGTAACCCAGCCAGAAACTGTGATTGAAATCAGCGGACATGGTGAAAGTTGCTTGCGGAGTCTTCTGCTTGTCGGGGGGCGTTTGATCGTCCATTTCAAAACTCAGCGCCCTGTCGCCGGCAAGATCAGGATCCCCGATGTGGATGGTGACCGAACTGCGTGGATCGAAACAAATCAGGCGCCAGACAATATCCATATCGCGCATCTTTGATATCAGGATGGAATCCCGTGACGCCTTTTCATAAAATGCACGGTAGATTTTATGAAACGCTTCGCTCGTTTGGTAGTATTGGCCCACAACAACCCCGGCTGAAAAGAACTCGACAGTTTTCCAAACACTCGTTCCGACGGCGCGATTTTAGCCAAAGTGGATAAGCAGGTCAAATATTCATCCCGAGATTATCGTCCCGAGAATATCAGTGTTCTAAAAGCCCGCCGGCGGGCGACAACACATCTTCCCGATGTCCTTTCAAGAGTCGGGGAAGAATCGTCGGGTTTATTAATGAGGTCTTTATTTTTTGCTTGTCAGGCGCGGATCTGGTGGGGGTACTTTGCCGTCCGCTTCTGAAATTTCGTAATCTTGTCGTTTAAAATCACGCCTTCGCGGATCTCGATAGCGCGACGGAGGATTTCACATTTGTCCCACGCCTCGGGTCCGTTTATTATATCTTCGATAAAGGCAACGACCACTTTCGACAACTCCCACGATACGCTACGCCAAAGGTAAGTCGGCGTGTGATCAACCGCGTAGTACGTCGCAGGACCGATCGCGAAGGTTGGTTGTTCGAAGGAAGTGGGGTGAGCGAAGGGGAATCCCATCCCCAGATCGCAACTCACATCCACAATCAGCGCGCCCGGAGCGAGACGTTTTTCCTCTCCCGCGCGCATGAACATAAGCGGCTTGTCCGTGTCCTGTAAGGTGCCGTTGACGATCACATTCGCCTCGGCCAACGCGTCCGCCAGAGGACGCCGCACGCCGTTTTCCTCCAGGACATTGAGCGGATTCGCAGAGTCAACATCCACGATTTGCCCATAGCGACAGCCGATGATCTTGTCGTGAACCGCCCAGGGGGGACGCATCGTGTACACTCGGATGTCCTGAAATCCCCTGCCGATCAGTGCGTAGATCGCTCCGCGACTCACGGAGCCGTGGCTGATGATGCAGGCAGCGGCTGGTCGACCGTAGTGCCCATCCATGCCCGTGAGCCCCAGCGCATGGATGACACCGCAGTATCCAGCCATCTCGTTGTTCCGGCTGAACAGGTGCATGCCTTGCACGCCGCTGTTCCAGGAGAACATCGCTTCCCAGGCCAGAAGCGTCAGCTTGCGGTCGATAGCCACCTGCGTGATGTCTCTTTGCTGCACGCAATGCGGCCAGCCCCACAGTGTGCTTCCGCGCCGCATGGCCCGAAGGTCTTTCGTTTGCGGTTTGGGGAGTAGAACGATGTCGCTTTCGGCCAGTAGCGACGCCCGATCCGCCACTCCCCCAAAACGACGGCTTAATTCCTCATCCGCGACATTGAAGGGTATCGCGTACCCGGTTTCAAATCGTATGGAACTTCGCATCGACTCGGGGACGAAGTCGAAGTGATCTGGGTGGAGCGGCAAACGCTGCTCGTTTTCCTTGTATGAACTGCCGATGACGCCAAGGCTAAGCATAGGCGCTTCCTTTCCAGTTTAAGGGGTTTCAAGCCATGAAGGAGCATAGCACATCGCAACGCATAGACCACACTCTTCAGAATGTCGATCCTGCATTCGCGCCGCCGGGGCGCTGCGAACCACATTCGTGGGCTGAACCCCTGGCCACAAATCACTGACCATATTGACCTGCCGGGTTCCGAGCGGTAGAATTTCCGGCAACGAATATCCGACATCAGACCAATCGCCTGCTTCGGGGAGCGTCGCTATGAAAAACACTGTCGCCATTTTCGTCGGGGTCGCGCTGCTGGCGTGCGCTCTGAGCGCCGGGGCCGAATACCGCGTCGGACTGACGCACGGGACCAACAAACACCGTCCCGAATTTTCTTTCGACGCCGAGGATTCCTACCTACTCCACAGCGCGCGCAATGAATGGGAGCCTTTTCAGGTTTTTATTCGGGACGACGCCGGCGCGACGAACGTGAACGTGACGGTCACCGAGTTTACAGGACCGGGCGATCCCATCGAAACGGTTGAGCTGTATCGCGTGCATTACGTCCCCGTTCTTGCAAATGAAATCAGCCACTTTCCTCCGGACCCTTCCAAGGCCGGGGACTGGCCCGACGGCCTCGTGCCCTTCGTGGATCACTTTTTCGGCGAGTCGCGCAGCGGCGCGCCCTTCGATGTGCCCGCACTCTACACGCAAGCCGTTTTCGTCGATGTGTATGTGCCGGATGATCAGGCGCCGGGAGATTACGTGGCGACTGTGACGGCGACAGCCGACGGACAGGCGGACTGGACCGGAACCGTGACCTTGCGCGTGTGGGATTTTGAATTGCCCAATAGCGTGTCCATCGACACCAATTATAATGTCTCCCGCGCTTCCGCCCGAAACTGGCACGCCAGTCACGGGGGCATTCATGATGAAGACACTTTGATGGACCTTTATTTCAAAGAGTTCGCCCGGCACCGGATGGGACTATACACATGGAGGAAGAGAAACCTTCCGGTTGCAACCTGGAATTACGGTGCCGGCTCCTTTGACATAGACTGGACTGAGTTCGATGCCTATCACGCTAAATACCTGGATGGGACCTTCTACAGGCCCGGCTACGAATTTACCGGCATCCGCCTTCCCGGCGCTCCTGGCGAGCGACCCGGCGATGTGGCTGCGGAAGATTGGGAACGGGAATACTGGGACGGCTGGGCCGAACACTTCAAGGAAAAGGGCTGGATCGAAAAGCTTTGGTATTATATGCCTGACGAGCCAAACCCCGACGAGTACGCATCGCTGGTCGATCTCGCCGCCCGTCTTCACAATGCCGACCCGGACCTGCAACCGATGGTAACCGAGCAGTACACGGAGGCCCTGGGACCCGACGTGGACATCTGGTGCCCGGACGAGCCGCTGTTTTCGGATTCGCTTCCCTGGGGACCGTACCCTGAAGCCTACGACGAAGTGCGGGCGCAGGGCATGAAGACCTGGTGGTACAACTGCGTGAGCGCCAACTTCGGTCTTGATTATATGGCGCACATGGTCGATCAGAAATCCACACATATGCGCGTCTGGCTTTGGCTGACGCGCCGTTATCATTTCCAGGGTATTCTCTTTTGGGGCACGAATTTTCTCACGGGGCAAGGACAGGACATCTGGGACTCCCAGTATTCCACCCAGTTTTTGTGCCAGGGCGATGGCACCATGATTTATCCCGGCACTCTCGACCGCATCGGCGGTGAATCGGACATTCCGGTGGCTTCGCTACGCATGAAATATCTACGTGAAGGGATGGAGGATTACGAGTACTTCCATCTCCTCGACACAGATGGTTATGAGCAGTGGGTGGACGATGTGACGCGCACCGTCGCGCCGCTGACCTGGCAATGGGAGAACGACTGGGAGGCGATGCTCGAATGGCGGCGAAAAGTCGGCGAGAAAATAACCGGCGATCTGGACGAGGACGCGCCGGCGGTGCCGACGAACCTGAGCGCCGAGCCGATGGCTGAAGCCCTCGCCCTGTCCTGGACCTCGCCCGCTGACGAGGATTTGGCGGGTTTCGATATTTGGTACGGCCTTTACGAAGGCGACGAATATTTCGGCGGGCGAGTGGGGGCCGATGCGAGTGACGCAACGCTTCAAGGCTTGGCGCCGGGGCGTGAGCATAGTATTTGGTTAAAATCTTTCGACGAAAACGGCAACCGGTCGGAAGCGAGCGATATTATTGCGTCGATTCCTCTTTCCGGTGATGATGAAAGCGATGGAGGCGACGATGACCGCGAAGAGCATGTTCGCAACGCGGTGAGTCTTGCGACGCCCGACGATACAGCGATACCAGACAATGAAGAAGACGGCCCTTCGGGCTGCGGTGGGAGTTAAAAAATGAAAATCCATAGAAACACAACCATTGCCGCGATGCTGATAATGCTGTTGGTCTGCGCTGCGCATTTGGGATGTGATTGCGGCGATGACGATGATGATGATTCGGGCGATGACGACACAACTCCCGTTAATGACGACGTGGACGATGACGCGGACGACGATGCGGATGATGATATTGATGATGATGTCGATGACGACGTGGACGACGACACCGCGCCCGAGTGCGACTGGATCTCCCACGATCCACTTATCATTGAAGGCAAGGCTTTGCTCGGCGCTTACGATCCCGAGGGCGGATACGACAAATTCATCCGCGCCCTGGAAATCTGCCCGGACAGCGCGGACGCCATGTACGGGATCATGCTGTCGGACGTGCAGTTGTACCTGACCTGGCTCAACGATTGGATTGGTTTTTTCGCCGGTTTTGATCCTTCGCCTCATCGCGGCGAGGAAAAGAGCATTGGAACGGTGATTCAAACTCTGATTCGGCACTACATGATGCCCATCAATGAGGAGATATTCACCTACGGGGAAATTCTTTTGAGTCGCCCATCCGAAGCGCGCTTTTTTCTGGACGAATTTCCGATGTGGTACGACGAAGATCATGTCCTCATTGAGATGCCTGGGGAATGGGACGCCGCGGACGTGCACGATTTGGTGGCCTTCGCCCATTTCATGGAAGGCCTGGAGCAGTTACTTATCTCCTTCGATTTCACGTTTAACTACAACACGTATTCCGATTGGCCCCTGCCCGGAGAGGGCGCGACCATCGAAGAGACCATTCATTCGTACAGCGGACTTATACTTGAGCTTCTCGCCGATCCTGATTACCCGGATTTCCTGAATTTCCTTAGCGACGGCCAGGAGCATCTCACAGAATCGGGCGTCAATTTCGGTTTCGGTTTTATGGGCATGATTGAAGCCTTCTCAGCGGCCCTGCTGGAGATCGACAACCAGGAAGACGACGTGCTCGGGTACATTGACGCCAACGGCAACGGGCACTGGGACGAAGGCGAAATGTATCGGGTTCCCTACTTAGGAGACCTGGCGCCGGAAATGAACGGCGTCGTCCTGGACCTTCTTGCCTTGCTGGAAAATCTGGGCGGCGCATTTCTGGACGGCGGGCCTGAGGACTTGCGGCCTCTGCGTCCGGACTGGTTTTTGCTGAGCAAACTGAATTTCATCATGGAGATCGCGGATCTGGCTTGGTATGAGTTTATCGGACACCCTATACGCTTTCTCGATATTCCGATCCCCATCGGGTTCCTTTTTTACGATCCCTTTGACGACGGACTCAGAACCTCAGCCGGGACTATCGCGCAGGTTCTTTACGATGCTACCGCTCCTTGACGGTCGCTTTGACGGACAAGATTGAAAAACCTGGAGGTACGGTCATGAAAAACCGTTTGATGACAATTATTGCAATACTGATCGCCGGGCTGCTTTTCGGATGCGCCGGTGACGCAGATGACGAAAATTCCAAAGACAGCGCCGTGGACGCCGCGCAAACTGAAGATGACGACGAAGCAGGCGACGACGACCAGAGTGGCCTTGCGTCGGACGACGACGGGAAAAGCCGTGCATGCGAAGCCGTTGCCCCGGAAGCCTGGCCGGCAGCGGACTTTGCGGACCCTTCGGTGATTGCCTTCGACGACGAGATGTTTTTCACCGTCGATGGGCAGCGTTTTTCCCCCTGGGTTTTTATAACGTGCCCCGAGATGCCGAATCTCTGGAAACGTTCAAAAGCGAGGGCTTCAACATCGCGCTGACCGGTCCCGGATGCTGCGGCGATGGAACCGAAGCGCAGGTCGAATGGCTGCAGCTTGCCCAGGAAAAGGAAATCTTTGTCATCATGCATCCCTGGAGCCGCAAAGACGACGTACTCGACCTGCCCGAGGCCGAACTTGAGCAGGGACTCGATGAGCGTAGCGGCATCGGCAGCCTTTTCGGCTGGTACACATTCGATGAGCCGTCTCTTCACAGGCCCGACAAAGTTCTGACTGAGCGGACGCATTACATCCTTTCGACCTACGACCCAAATCATCCCGACGGCTTGGTGGAACAGGCGATGGACGACTTCGACCTGTACGAGGACGACTGCGGCTTTTTCATGATCGATCCCTATCCGGTTCCCTACATTTTCCTGGCGATGGTCAAAGCTTCGATGGCCGAGGCCCGCGCCGCCACGGAAGATCTGAAACCGGTCGTCGGCGTCATGCAGGCTTTCAGTTGGGATTGGATTTACGACAACTACGATGCGCCCTTTCGCCCCACGGGCCTGGAAATGCGCAACATGGCCTGGCAGTTCATCGTTTTCGGCGCCCGCGGGCTGATCCCCTGGAACTACGCCGGGGACTACACCATCCACGCAGTGCCGGAAGTCTGGGAAAGCTATCTTTCCGACGTCGCCGAGATGAACGAAATCATGCGCGTGATCTTAAGCGACGACGCAGACATCGACCTTGATCCGCAGTCGGATTTTCCAACGATGATTGACCACATCCTTAAGGTTGAAGACACCGCGACCTGGATATTGTCCGTGTCGACAAACGAGCGTTCCATGCTGGTGGACTATGATCTTTCGGGCATCGGGTCAGACCTGTGCGTCGTGGACTACACTACCGGCGAAAGTTTTGGGCAAGACGCCGAAGGTCATATCCATGTGCGCTATGATGCCTTGCAGGTTCGAATTCTGGAAGTCATGGAATAAGCAAGGCTGAAGTATGAAGTTGGAGGGTAGGAGCGACATTCCTGTCGCGAAACCTCGGAACAACTTCCAGGCCGCGAATTGTAGGAGCGACATTCCTGTCGCGAAACCTCGGAACAACTTCCAGGCCGCGAATTGTAGGAGCGACATTCCTGTCGCGAATGTGGCACAGCCGCCCCCGGCTGTGAATGTCGCAACAAGCCTCCGCAGGAGGCGTCTCATTTGATAGCCCGGTGCGCCTGCCCTGAGCGAAGTCGAAGGGGCAGCGCTGGGAATCGAACCGACATATCCAATATCACAAAGCCCGCCAGGCGGGCGACTCATCTTTTCTCCGGTACCAATCATGCATTCTAAAAGGGGATACCCCTCTGAACTCCCCTTAAAGGGTAAAAGAACAAAAGAGTCCAAGTGTAATCAGTCCCGGGAACAACAGAACCCGTAGCTGTGGTTCATGACCTCAGGGTAGTTCCTGCTCCGATTCGATGCGCGCAGATAGTAGTCGTTGTAGTACCAGTCACCGCCACGCAAAACATGGTACATATTGGAATCCGGACCTTGCGGATCGGCGGTTCAGTATTTGTCGAGTTGTTTCTCCGGATGCTGTGCCGTGTGTAACATCACGCGCCGCAACAACCTCCTCCATCATCATCGTCATCTGAACTCGAAGCATCGTCATCCTCATCAGGCACGATGGACTCATCGTCGTCATTTCCCTGGTCATCGTCATCATCCGGGCCAACGTCGTCGTCGTCCGTATCATCATCGTCCGTGGTGTCGTCGTCATCATCGTCGTCATCAATCGTTGGGCAGGGGTCTTTGTTCATGTCGTCGGTCCAAGAAAACGTGTAGATGCTTCTATCCGAGAAGGTCTCGAACACTTCGATCGACACATCCGCTCCATTGACCTTGAACAGCACATAATGGAACCGCTTGGAGAACTTCACGAGTTGCGGCAGTTCGGTCTCCTTCGAGTACAGCGAAGCCCCGCTGCCACCGCTGACGAAGTAGCGTACACCGTTTTGCTCCAGGTGTTGGAAGTGGTGATCGTGCCCGTTCAGCACCGCTTGTACGCCGTAGGTTTCGAACAGCGGCACCAGATGATCGACGAGATCCTGATTGATACCCCTCCCGGCGCTGTAGGGCGGAACGTGGAACGACACGAAGATATGCAGCACCTCGGGATTCGCTTGCCCGGCCGCGAGCACGCCTTCGAGCCAATCATACTGCGCCGTTCCTGTGATGTACGGTTCGTTTGAGTTGACGATCACGAACAGGGAGTTGCCGTAGGTGAACGAATAGTAAAGCTCGCTTCCCGAGCCTTCCGAAGGCGGCGCGAAAACCCGCTCCCAGATGCCTTCGGTTCCGGTATCGTGGTTGCCCATCACGGGGTAAAGCGGCACCTGGCTCATCAGGCTTCGCTCGATGCTAAAATGAATCTGCCAAACCATTTCGTTGCCGAATGCCGAATCCTGATGATCGACAATATCCCCGGTGTTGATGACGAAATCCGGGTAGATCGCCTCGATATTTCTCGCGTTGATCTTGTGGACGATGTGGCCGGAGCGGCTGTCGCCGATCAGCACGAAGTTAAACGGCGAGCAGGTTTCGGCGGCTGTCGCAAAGGTCTTGATCGCTCCGGGATCCCCGTTGTGAGTGGCTTGGTAGTAATAGACCTTGTCCGGGTCCAGACCATCGATGCGATGTTCGTGGTTCAGCACCGCAGCCGGGTCGTTCACCACATTGCCCAGCGCCTGGGTCTCTCCCCACGCCACCGAGTCGGGCGTTGCGATCCCGGTTTCCCAGCAGATCGTGATTCCGTCGACCGTCGGATTCTGGAGGAACGGCCCCTTGATTATTGCGCCCAAACAAAGGGCGGGGACCAGAAGAATCGCAAGAATCAGGAATGTCGTATTTCGCATGATCGACCTCATAAACGTGGTGCTCATGTCATTTGTACCACTGATCCTCTGAATGCTGCAAATTCGAGAGTATCGACTTAACGATCCGTACGCTTCGTCGAGAGAGTAGCGGAGGCCAGAAGCGAGCCCGAGCGCAAGGACGCGTTCGCGAAGTTGGAAGCGGAGCTGACGGAGGTCGAAGAAATCCTCGCTATGCTCTTACTGGCATCTGCGAACAACGACCGCCTCGCTGCAACCGCTTTTACATTGGACAAGATGGGCGTAGGGCGCCTCAAGGTCTATGACCCGGTACGGGTGGAGACTTCACCTATTAACAGCCGTCGGGCGTCGTAGGTCGCCTGGATCATCAAATCGAGGGCGATCAATTTATTATCCGTAATCCGCTGCCCCAGCGCGAATTTGTAGTCACGAGGAAACTTCGCCGTTCTCGGCAAAACTTCTTTCGCCAAACCATAGGCCTTTGAATCGCAGTTAAATCAGTCCCGGGAACAACGGAAGCCTAGGTCGTTGAACCTGCCCCATGGTGGAAACCCGAACCGATTCGATATGCGTATAATCCCGGGATCATTGTTCCAACTACCGCCCCGCAAAGCGCGGGACGTACCGGTATCCGGACCTTGCGGATCGGCGGTTCAGAATTTGTCGAGTTGTTTCTCCGGATGCTGTGCCGTGTGTAACATCACGCGCCGCAACAACCTCCTCCATCGTCATCGTCATCTGAACGCGGTGTCTGACCGTCGTAATTGTCGTCATCGTCCACTATTTGGTCATCTTCTGCGTCGTCGCCGATGTCATCGTCCGCGTCGTCGTCGGGACTATCATCACGTGATTCGAAGCTTCGCATAATATCCACTTTCGCAATCCCGACCGAGTCTTCGCCCGCAGGCAGAACGAGAGGGCCGTAATCCACGACGTCGCCGTCGGTCTCGTATTCTCGGAGATAGTAGGACCATGCCGCGTCCGTCCGTGCGCTTTCGTCGAAGCTTTCGTATTTCGCGCCGTTCGGATCGTCTTCGCACGGGATTATCACACCTAGTTCCGTGTGATCTTCCAAGGTGCATTCCGGCTCGAAGGAGCATTCCAACTCGTGCATTTCGCAGCGCAGGATGCCGAAAGCCCCGCATTGCAGTTCGGACCCGGTTAACCAGCTTAGAAGAACGCCGCCTGACTTTCTTTCGGCTTCGAACTCGATCAGATCGACGGCGGAATCGGCGTGACACTGGCAATTGACCCCCGGTGAATCGCAATAGCAATAGGGAGTGTCGCCACTGCAGGGTGCCTGCCCCACCAGACATCCGTCGTCGGTATTGCAGACTTCTGCCCCGTTGCAGAAATTTCCATCGTCGCAGTTCCCGTTATTCGGGGTGTATTGGCAGTCGTTGGTCGCGTCGCAGGTGTCATCGGTACAGTCGACGCTGTCGTCACAGTTCCCGTCGTTCGGGGTGTACTGGCAATCGTTGGTCGCGTCGCAGGTGTCATCGGTGCAGCCGACGCTGTCGTCACAAAGCGAGTCGTTTGTGGCGTGGTCGCATCGGTCATTGAGTTCGTTGCAGGCGTCGTCGGTGCAGCCGATGCCATCGTCGCAAGCCAAAGCAGGGCCGAGGTTGACGCATTCCTGGGCAATGCAAACATCCGGGCCGTTGCAGAATATACCGTCGTTGCAGGAAGCATCCTCCTCGGCGACCGTCCAACTCGTGCGAGAGACATTCGGATCGCAGATAACACAGCTTTCACCCGGCTTGGTGGCACCGGCGACAAAGCACGAGTCGTCGATCAGACAGCTGCCGGTTTCTGTCCGCAGAAAGAGGTTATGGTTATCGCCGACCGCCACAGCGTGGACCTGTTCCTCAACCACGGCAATCGGTGTGTTGAACGATGGCTGCGAATCGTCACCGAGCTGCCCAAAGTCCGTGCTTCCCATGCCGAACATCGCGAGATCGAGGTTGACGCCGTCTTCGTACTCACGGACGAAAAGCGAGTACGTCGCCCCGGCGGCCACGGTCGTCACGCCCGAGGCCACAATCAATGTCGGTTCCTGGGCGTCGAGGTTGTCCCCGGTGCCGAGCTGGCCAAACTCGTTGTCGCCCATGGCGTAAAGTTCCCCGGAATCGGTCACGAACAGGATGTGTGAAGCCCCCACAGCCACGTCTCGAACATTCGAAATGCACACTGTCACGGGAGTCCTTGCTTTCTCGGCACTGCCAAGCGTTGGGTCGCCGATTTGGCCTTGATCGTTGGCCCCCATGACTTTCAGGGTGCCGTCATCCAGGATAAATGCGCTGTTGGCTTCCCCGGCGGCGACATCGACCACGGTTCCCCCGGCGTTTACTTGAACCGGCCACCAGGTGTCGTAGAGGTGCCCGATGCCGAGCTGCCCATCATCGTTGCGGCCCATCGCGAACAGGCTGCCATCCACGTTGACATACAGCGTATGCGTTTTCCCGGCTGCAGCTTTCACGACACCGAAACCGGGCTGTACAATTTGCACAGGGTTGCTCACAGGGTTGCTGGCCTGTGCAAGTTGTCCGAAGTTGTTGCGGCCCATTCCCCAAAGACTGCCGTCTTGTTTGACGAACAAGCTGGTGTTACCGCCGGCCGCGACGTGCAAGACCCCGCTCGATTCGATCATGATTGGAAGGTCCACCGAAGTGGTCGACCCGTCACCGAGTTGCCCGTAATTGTTGCGGCCCACAGTGTAAAAACCTCCGCCTGTGGTCACAAAGAGCGTATGACCAAGCCCGGCAGCGACTTCGACCATGCCGACCGAATTCAACATATAGGGATCGGTGCGATAAGCCTCGGCGCTTCCGTCTCCGAGCTGTCCGTATTGATTGTCCCCGAGCGACCATCCACCCGGCGAGGAAAAGCCCCAGCTGACGCAGGTATCGCTGAACCAATCGCAGACTTCCTCTCCGTTGCACCAATACGAGTCGTCGGAGCAGGGTACCGGCGTGCCTCCGACGCAATCACCGTTTTCGTCGCAGGTCTCGACCCCGTTGCACGCGAGGCCATCGTCGCAATCCTCATCGCCGTCGCAA
>CAZQAE010000015.1:0-76220 GCA_964591275.1 uncultured bacterium
AGTGAGCAAGCAATCTTAGTGGATCATAAGCATCGATTTTTTCATGAACAGGATTAAAAACGTTTTTCTTCGATCTCGCGACCATGGATGGCGCCGCGTCGCGTGGCGTTGTTTTGGCAATGCCTTGAGATCCCATTGGCCGCTTCTTTGCGTTCTCGCCGTCGCCATTTCCTTCAACCTGTACTGGCATCATACTCACCGTAAAATACCTATTGTTCCTGCGCACGAATCGCATTTTACCGGACTCCAGCAGATCATTGAGTTCAAGCAAGCTCCGATTACATACTTGGCGAATCTCTACTCTCACGCCAGCAATGAGCTCTTTTTTAGCCTCTATAATCTTAGCGCTGCCTTACCAACGACGATATTCGGAATGGGATACAGGCAAATGGCGCTGACCTCTTTGCTTTATTATATTTTGACAATACTATTCGTTTACGGCGCCGCCCGGCGATTGGCTGGCCCTCATGGGGCGCTGCCGGCCGCAATAGTCGTCGCTCTTATCCCCGAAGTGTTTTTATGGTCTGTGATTTTCAATTCCCGCATTGCTGTCATTGCTGCGGCGGCCTGCGCCCTTTATCTTCTCGCCAGATCAGAAAACCTAACCCGGCCACTGCCGAATCTGGGCTTATTGATCCTTATCATCATTTCCCTATTTCTTGGCGAGACGGTGGGTGAAAACGTGCAAATCGGGCTGTTGACAGCGTGGGGCGGGACCTACTTGCTTATCGCGCAACTTGCGGTCCGGAGTTCAAATTGGAAGAAAACCATGATCTGGTTTGGCGTTTTTGCCGCGATGGCGACCGCACTTGCCCTTTTTGGTTATTTCAGCGAAGGCTATTTTAACAAGATCATATTGTATTTGTTTCAAGAAGCTGTAGTGCAGTCAGATATCCGGGACGCTTCCGGAAGGATCTTTTCCAACCCCATCGCGCTTTTAGCCTACCCTATCATCTTTTACCATAAAGCTCTTTTCCCGATGTTCACTTCCTTATGCGCGATATCCATCGCCATTCTTGTGATCCGCTTTAAAAAAAAGGACGGTCTGGCTCTTGTCGCTTTATTGGGGCCGCTGCTAGTAGTATCACTCATTAGTAAAAAGGATTTCTGCTATGTACTTTTTCTGCTACCAGCCGTAGCAATCGTGATGGGAACGGCCGTAAGCCGTTTGCGCGGCACAATATTTTACTATGCCTTAACGCCAATTATCATTCTCGTTGGCGGAGCGGTCTTATATGGTCTGTCATTTCCTTCCGACTCAGGCCCAAGCATAAAAATGAAGTATCATACGGCTATGGATAAATATAAAAATTTATACTTTGGTCCTCCCGATTTTCTTTGGACACTGCCCGCTTCGGAATTTACACCAGAGAAAATCGCCGCCGAAATTTCCGATACCGCAAAGCACCGCGGCAATATCAGCGTATTGTTATTGTCGGACAACACTAAAGACGATGCTGCTATGTTTCGCTATTTTTTGACATTAAAAAGCCTTGATGATCAAATTGAAATCATAGATCCTTTTCAAAGATTCTATCGTTCAAAAGGAATTGTTGTTTTAAGTAAACAGAGCCTCGCCCAATTCACCCCAGATTATATTGTCGATTATTTACATCCAAACTGCCAAAAGCCGATACCGTTACCCAGTGCTCTTGAGAGATTTGATTCATACATCTCAAACGCAAAGGAGAATCCAACCTTTATTTTCAGTCCAAAAACTTTTGCGAAGTTCAGACGCCGTCTGGCTCGAGTGCCATGGGAGAAATATGATTTTTCGGGATTCGAGTATCAAAGCAATTCTTGTTTTAATACGGTGCTTGTTTTTAAATACCGCCCCAACTAAGGCCATTCCTTTGGAACCGCCCCTAAATTCTCGATCACTGCCCCAAGCCCTTAGAAGATTTCCTTTTCCGCGAAGAAAAATGGAACCTCGACTGCCGCAGTTTCCGGAGCATCGGAGCCGTGGGAAGAGTTTCGCGTAAATGATTCCGCATAGAGTTTGCGGATTGTGCCTTCGGCGGCTTCCGCCGGATTCGTGGCGCCCATAGTATCCCGCCAGGTTTTGATGGCGTTTTCGCCCTCGAACACCACGACAACGCACGGACCTTCGGTCATGAAATCCACAAGTTCACCGAAAAAGGGCCTGTCTTTGTGTATGGCGTAAAACTGTCGCGCTTCCCTCTTAGTCATTTGCAGCATACGCAATGCCTTGATTTGAAGTCCCGCCCCGCTGGCGTGAGCCAGAATTTTGCCAACGTAGTTATTCGCCACCGCATCGGGTTTGATGATGCCAAGAGTTCTTTCAACGGCCATCGCTTCGCTCCTTCATTTTTTTCTATTCACGAAAGTACTGAAAAGTTGTGTCTTAAAAATGCTGCTCCCACAATTTTGTCGCCAGTCCATAGCGGCTAGAAACCGTTCTCATACCAGCCACAAACCGAACTCTATATATGTTCAAAGCGCCTTTTTGTTCAAGGGTTTGGGTTTTTAAGGTTGCGCGGCGTTTTGTCCCGGCGAGCGAATTGCACCCTCTCGGCTGATGGCTGGAAGCAGAAAGACGTGCACGGGCGCCTGCTGCGGCGCGGTCTGGAAAACCAGTGCGAAGGGCCAGCCGTCTTCATGCCGGGGGATATAGACCCAGCCGCCGATCTGGGCCTGGGGCGGGAGGCGATCAATATTTTGAAGGGCTTTGGTCGACTCCTTGGGTGGATTGACGGCCGAGGCATGACGACCACTGCCCTGGTCGGCCCAGAAAAATCGCGGACGCACCGGCAGATCGGAGTTCTGGGCAAGGCTTTTGACTTTCACCAAAAGAGCCATATAGCCGCCCGGCGATTCCTCCAAACCGGCTACGGAAGCCTGAAATCGATAATCAGACACTGTGATCTGATAGCGATTTTCGTACGTGGCCATCATGGGAAAAGTGCGGGTCGGAGTCTCGGGATAAAGGGACTCATACTGCGGGATGTTCAGGGCCATTTCCTCGATCCATCCGGCGAGCCGGTCGTGATACAGCGCGAGATAAGCAGCGCCCTGCTGCGCGATGAGCCTGACATCCTCGCCTTCTTTGATCGTTGTCCTGTAGCCGTAGGGGCCTTGTTTGAGTACAACGCTTTCGGTCGTGCGGATGGTGGCGTCCACGACAGCGCCGAAAAGCGTGGCCCACTGGATTTCCATCCGCGCCACCTCTTCGGAAATCTGGTATCCCATGGGATCGTGGGCTTCCAGGGAGAGAATCCCCGTGATCGTTTTCGGCTCATACTCGCGATAGATTGGGTCGAAGGCACGACCGACAACATAAAAATTCCGCCAAGTTCCCGGACGCCAGGGATTGCTGCTGGTCACCGGTGGGTCGAAACCCAGTCCGCCGGAGTGCTTTTCAAATTTTGCATTTTTCCCGAAATTTACTACAAGCTTTGAGTGGACGCCCGCCCGGTGGATGATTCGTCGCGAGTTGTTGCGGATGGAGCCGCGCGTTACCATGCGGATACCGTGCTCGCGGCTTTCAGGAGCGCCGATGGGATTGATTTCGGGATCGACTAGGTAACAATTTTTAACAAAGACAGGAAAGGGGTCCTCTTTACCGGATTCGACGTCGATCACTTCCGGGATCATCGGCGTGGAAGTGCCGGGCAAGGGCATGGGAGGAGTCTGCCGTGTGTCGCCGGTCGCCGGGCGCGAGGATGCAGGCTGTTCGCGTGAACAAGCGAAACAAAGCACAAGCGAAGCGCACAGCAGCGCCATGATGCGAAGCCTCAGCAAAAGTCTGATCCCCTTTGTGGTCCCCCGTGAACCCGCCGGAATAATAGCAGGGAAACGCCGAAAATCAAGATTCCATTTGGCAACGGTGTTTTCAGCACTTGATTCCGGGTCCGTTGGAACTTAAAATGCGTAATTGCATTCGCCGGGCAACGTGGTAAAATCAGCGGCATGATGATTTCGCCCATCAGGCATTTGTATGCGAGGAACCCAATGAATCGATACTATATCGCAATTTTAACGACCTTGTTTTTCATTTCAATGATGGCTCAACCTGCGTGCACGGGAAATTCTTCCTCCGGCACGGCCGACGATGATGACGACGGGGAAGATATTGACGACGACGACAATGACGACGACGAATGCATCCAGTGCGAGGACATAGCGGAATGCCTTGATGCGCTCGGGCAAGGTTGGATGTGTCTGGACCATTGCTGTGTGCCCATTGGAGACGACGATCTCAACGACGATGTGAATGATGACGCAGACGATGATGTGGATGACGATACCGATGATGATGCTGACGATGACGTCGACGACGATGCCGACGATGATGCCGATGACGACATTGATGACGATGCCGACGATGACGTAGATGATGATGTCAACGATGATGTCGACGACGACATTGATGATGATCTGGGTGATAAGGAACTGCGGATCACGCTGGTATGGGGATATTCCCCCAGGGATTTAGACCTGCATATGTGGGCGCCGCACACGGGCTGCGAACAGGAAAATCCCTTTCATCTCTATTATCCTGATTCTGGAGTACACGGTCACGGCTGCTGGGAGGATTTCGCTTTAGAGCTTGATGACACGTCAAGCTACGGCCCGGAGATCATCGGAATATACGATCCGGTCCCCAATGAAGAATTTCGCCTGCTGGTCCATGACTATTCGGATATGCAGTGCTCTCCATTAGATTGCGATAATATGTCCAATTCTGATGGGCTGTCGGTTAGAGTCCGGTCCCAGGACGATTCCTGGGAATTCACAATGCCTCCCAACACGCACGCCAACCTCTGGCAGGTGTTCAACGCCGTGTACAACGGCGATCAATGGATAGTTTGGGGAGTCGCCGACTATTGCTTCGGGCCGAGTTCGGCCAGTGTTTACGGATGCGACGGGTAAAAGATTTAAATTTCTTCACGATATCGAAAAACACTTCAAACATGAAGTCGATTAATAATAAATTCGTCGAATCGCACACCTGATCCGAAGGCAAATTGCATGGATATCGATATTTGCGCCAAAACCATCGCCCGGGTCACAGGCTACGCGCCGCAAGAGCTTGAAGTTGTACGACTGGCGGGGGACGGCTCGGACCGGCGATACTGGCGGGCGTTTTTCAGCGATAAAAACGACCGGCGAGCGAGCTTTGTAGTGATGGACCTGCTCAACGTGAAGAACGTGGTGTCCAGCGAGGAAGTCACCCTATATCACCCGGAAGACGACGAACTGCCTTTTCTGAATATCCATCGCTTTCTGGGGCGGTTGGGCGCGCCGCTGCCGCAGGTGCACATTTATGACCGGGAAAACGGCCTTCTTCTGCTTGAAGATTTGGGCGACATGCTGCTTCTCAACGCAGCGTGCGAAAATCCGGCGCAGATGCGGGTGCTCTACGAGCAGGCAATCGACATCCTTGTCGAGATACATGTGCAGGGAATGCGCCAGCGGGATGCGTCGTGCGTGGCCTTCAAGCAATCTTTTGAACTGCCTTTGCTCATGTGGGAGATGCGACATTTTACGGAGTACGGCATCGAGAAGCGACCGGGGCGCGAGCGGCAGGTGGCCAAAGAGGACCTAGCCGTCATCGAAGCGGGCTATGAATTCATCTGCACGCATTTACAAAGCCTTCCGCTGGTTTTCACGCACCGCGACTACCATTCGCGGAATCTGATCGTTAACGATGGTCGGATATTCGTTATTGATTTCCAGGATGCGCTACTCGGCCCGGCGGCCTACGATCTGGCAAGTTTGCTGCGCGACAGTTATATCGACATTGGCGACGAGCTGGTGGACGCGATGATCGCGCGTTATATCGAGAGACGAGAAAAGGCGGGCGACGGGCCTGTTGACGCCAGGGCCTTTAGGCGGGATTTCGATTTTCAATCCATCCAGCGCAATCTCAAGGCGGCGGGGCGCTTCGTGTTTTTCAACGTGGTCAAAGGCAATCCCAACTTCCTGGGCGACATTCCCCGCACGCTGGAATACGTGAAAAAAAACATGAGCAAGTATCCGAAACTTCATCCCCTGCGCGACGCAATGGCGAAGTACGTGCCGGAGCTGCGCTGATTAAGCCGCCTTGTGTTCAAACCTCATGCCGCTCCCGACGGAGCCATGCCTGCCCTGGCGTTGTGTTGATGGAAACCGTCTCATTTCTTTTGCATGAACAAAAAGCGAAGGGGACAACTTTCCAAGTTGCCCCCTTCCAATCCGAACCGCCGGTCCGATGGCAGGACGAAAACTGTAAATAACTCTATCTCAAATGCTACTCCTCCGTCGGAATCTCCGTCTGCGTCTGCATCTGCGTCAATTCTTCCCGCATGGTGTTGAAGAAGTTGTCGAGTTTTTTGAATGTCATGTTGATGGTGTCTTGCGCGGTATCGAGAATATTTTGATCGTTGACTCCCAACCCCGAGAGCACATGCAGAGCTTCCTGATATCCTGAATTGACGGCGCCTTTTATCAGGCTTTCATATTCCACCAGCGCCTCTTCTTCACCCATGTCCGGATTTTGCTGCTTGTACAGCCCGAAGAGACCGATGGCGAAGTCGGCGATGCGACTCGAAGTGCCCTCTGCGGATGTATCTAGTGCGCCAAGGTTGTTCAAATCATAACCCAGAGCCTGTGCGGCGAATTGGGTCATGTCCATGATTTTTTGGAGCGACTTGTCGGCAAGGATCTGCATCATCTTGCCCTGATCGACCTGGGACAAGCTGACACTTCCACCGTGCATATTCTTCGAGGATTTTACGCTTTGCGTAGACTTGTTTTTAGCCGCAATGCTCTGTTTGGCCGCAGGGCCTGTCAATCCGTTGACATTCATGGGTTGCCTCGTTCCTTCGAGTCAATCTGCCTTGACTCAGTAATCGGTAAAATATCCTGAAAACTTTAATAAAAAAATCAGAAATTTGTAAATAGAGTTCAATTTTTTTCAAAGCACCACGGGAAAAGCGACTACTCGCTGGCGATTCGCTCTTGTGATTTCCAAGAAAATGGTCATATTGTGCGCTAGGAGGCTCGCATGGAGACGCTACTTTTAAGTTTCGTAATTTTTCTCCTGGCGGCGCTGGGGCTTGGCGTCGGCATGCTGGTGAAGGGCAAACCGCTCAAAGGTCATTGCGGCGGCGGTGAGAATTCCTGCCAATGTGAAAATGACGAAGCGAAGAAATACAGCAAATTGGAAAGATTATAACACTCGGTTCATGAGCCGCCGCCCCGCCATTCCGCTGATCACAAAAATCCTTTGATCCAAATTAGTTTTTTTTCAGATATTTTGCGAAGCCGCTCGTCATACTCACTTCAAAGCTTTTTTCATTTACGCGTGTGATAAAGTAGGCCTGCGCGTCAGGAATGCTTTCAATGAGTTTTTTGCCCTCGGCGGCGCCAAGAACGTTGGCGGCGGTGGCCAGGGCGTCCGCGTCCAGACAGTTTGACGATATAACCGTCACCGAGGCCAGATTGTGACGAATGGGACCTTTCAGCCTGGGGTCGATTGTGTGGGAGACGCGCTGTCCGCCCACGGAGCGAAAGTTCCTATAATCTCCGCTCGTGGCGACGGCTTCGCCGGAAAGATGCACCACGGTTTGCAATTCCTCCCCCGGCCCTTTGTCGAAGCGGGGCTTGTCGATTCCGATGCGCCAGGGCATCCCCGTGATGTTCTTGCCTTTGGTTCTAACTTCACCGCCGATTTCAATCATAAAATCCGTATAGCCCCAGGAATCCAGCGCCTCCCAAACGCGGTCCACCGCGTATCCTTTGGCGATGGACGCCAAATCCAGGCTGATGCCCTCGCGGGTTTTGACTAAAGTCTCGTTTTGCTTGTCCACAATCATGGCACGGTAATCCACGAGTTCGGCGGCCTTTTCAATTTGAGCCTTCGTCGGGACATTGTCTCCAACTTTATTGTCGCCGAAGCCCCAGAGCCTGACGAGAGGCCAGACAGTGGGATCGAAAGCGCCGCTCGTCAATTTGGCAATTTGCAGAGCCTTGGAAACCACGTTCAGCGTTCCAGGGCTAACCTTGACGGGAATATTTGCCCCAGACTTATTGAACACGGAAAGCTCAGAATCCGGAATGAAGGTGGACATCGCGCCTTCCACTTCCTGGATGACGTCTTTGATTTTTTTCTCAATCTGATCGGCTTGATCCTCGCTGATCTTTGCGTGGGAGATAGTCGCGCGCCATGTCGTCCCCATCGCGGCGCCCTGGAAGTTCCTGTGTGAAAGCTGCGTCTCCCCCGCCGGATTTTGCGTCTTTGACGATTCGGAAGGAACGACCACCTGCCGGTCGCAGCCAAGCGAGGCGGCGCAAAGTGCGAAAATCAGAATAGCGACGCATGAAGCGCGCATGCAGGATTGATAAATTCGGTAAGGCAAATTCATAGCCGCATTTTATGCACGCAACTTTAATTATTCAATACATCCCTCGCGGAGCATTGGTCGCAACGCACTGGCTACTGTCTAAAGACTCTTGCCCGGCACTGTCCAGAAAACCTGTTTCCGTGTTATCTTTACGCAGGTTGTAATTGATTTTTTTTGTGCGGCGACAACGAAGGAAAGATTTTTGCGCATCTCGATTTTCATCCCAGCTTTAGCCTTGGCGCTTGTTTTTTGCGCTGGACTGTCCTTTGCCGCCGGGGAAAACGATGAGATAAGCCAGGGCGATTCCTTTATTGTCGATGAAGGTGATTTCGACGGCGAGTATCCGTCAAGGCCGCAATTCGAGCGTGAAAAAAAGCAGCGGGATCCGGAGTTTTACGTCATAGCCCGGGGCGGCGTGGCCCACGGCGATTCCTTCGCCAATTTCCATTACAAAACGAGGCCCTACAACTACAACGAAAGTGAAGTGGAATCGCAATCCCCCTCGGCTTGGCAGGCCAACGCCGGCGCCGAAGCCCTGTATTATCCCGGGCGAGTCCCCGGAACGCTTTTGTGTGCTTCGCTTTTGACCAACGTCGGCTCCATGTCCATCCATCTGGAAAACGACACTGTTCCGGATCTGGAAGGAAAGAAACTGCTGTATTACTCCCAAGGGCTTCTCGGCGGCGCGGGACTGCGTCGCAAGGGTGCTTTCACGCATTTGAAGGGCGGGCCGGTGTGGGGCCGCGTGGAGATTGACGGCCAGGACCCGGTGAAAGCCTCGGGCTGGATCGTTGAGCTGGGCGTGGGGATGGTTTTCAAACTCAATCCCAGCCTCGTGATCGGACCGGCGCTGGATATGCATTATTGGCAACTCAATACGGACGACATCAACGTCGGCGACGGAGGCGTCGGCCGCCTCTCGGTAGGCTCATCCATGTGGCAGCTCAGCGTGAGATTGGGATTGGTGATTAACTAGTGTCAGTCCAGAATGACGCTAAGAAAAAATTCCAAGTGTTTAAGCATATTTCATTAGTGTTAGGGAGGGCGTCAGGTAAATCGCGGGTGGCATGGACAAGACGCTGGTGAGCGTCAGCGATCCAGCGCTGTCCGTGTCTCATTATATCTTAAAACAATTCACTCCCACATCGAACACGGACAAGCGCCCTCGCAAGCTCGGGCCGAGAAGCTTATCCATGCCACCCGCAAAATTTGCGGAAACCAAGAGGCGCTTTTTTGAAAAAATTCGCTTGGGAGCAGTACGCCTAAAGTTTATCTTTGCGCCATTCGTGTCAGTCCACCGGCTCGAATTCGGCGATGAAGTGCTTTAGGTGCTTGGGCGCGTAAGTCATCTTATAACCACGGATTTGTGTTGCGTCGCCGCATAAATCAATAACCGTTTCGGCGACGAAGTCCATGTGCCGGTCGGTATATACGCGCCGGGGAATCGCCAGGCGGACCAAGTCTTTTTCCGGATAGGTGATCTTGCCCGTTTCCGGGTCCTGTTTCATAAACATCACCGATCCGATTTCGACGCCCCGGATGCCGCCGCGAACATAAAGCTCGTTGGTTAGCGACCAGCCACGGAAATGCTCCACGGGCATATGCGGCAAAATTGCATTGGCGTCCAGGTAAACGGCGTGACCTCCTGAAGGATTGATCATCGGCACGCCGCCTTTTTTCAGTTTCGCATGCAGACGACCGACCTGTTCTACGCGCTGCCGCATATAACTTACGTCAAGAGCCTCCATGAGGCCCACGGCCATGGCGTCCATGTCGCGGCCCGCCAGTCCTCCGTATGTAACGAATCCTTCCACAACGACCATCAGTTCACGGACACGGCCAAAGAGCTTTTCGTCGTCGGTGGCAAACCAGCCGCCGATGTTGACGAAGCCGTCCTTTTTGGCGCTCATTAGCGCGCCGTTGCATAGCGAGAACATCTCATTGGCAATTTCTATCAGGCTTTTGTCGGCATATCCCGGTTCGCGGGTTTTGATGAAATAGCAGTTTTCGGCATATCGCGCCGAATCGAAATACAGGGGCGTTTCGTATTTATCGCAAAGCGCCCGGACGCTCCGAAGGTTCGCCATGCTGACCGGCTGACCGCCGCCGGTGTTGTTGGTCACGGTCATAAGCACGACAGGAACATGGTTTGCCGGATCACTGAGCACTTTGTCCAGCGCGGTCGGATCGATGTTTCCCTTGAAAGGGTCCTCGCTGGATAAATCCCGAGACTCGGCGCACGGCAGATTTAATGCGCGTCCGCCCGCAGACTCGATGTTGGCCTGCGTCGTGTCGAAATGTGCGTTGTTGGGAATGAGGTCGCCGGGTTTCATGAGGGCCGAAAAGAAAAGATGCTCCGCACTGCGGCCCTGATGCGTGGGGACGAGATACTTTTTCCCGGTGATTTTTTTCACCGTTTCTTCAAAGCGAAAAAAGCTTTCGCTGCCGGC
Organism: uncultured bacterium; assembly: GCA_964591275.1. Classification (GTDB taxonomy): domain Bacteria; phylum Lernaellota; class Lernaellaia; order JACKCT01; family JACKCT01. The sequence continues at coordinate 10,799 of CAZQAE010000015.1, forward strand.
GTAGGATTCATCGCCGCTGAGCAGAGCGGACCACTGTCGGTCGCTCATCGCCCCGGTGCCCGAATCGGTGAGCAGGTCGATAGTCACTTCGCGGGCTTTGAGGCGGAAAGGATTATAGCGAGCATCCGAGATCGCTTGGATGCGACGTTCTTTTGTCAGAACCGGAATCTTTTCCACAGCTTTAATTTTAAATGGTTCAAAGGGGAGATTTTTCATGGAATTCCTCATGCGTTAAGCGCAAGTTTTCTGCCAACTCAAACATAATGGAAATGGCGTGGCCGTCAAGGCGAAAAGATTCAGTTGGCTTTTCGCAACAGGTATAAATCGCGAAAGCAAGCGCTACAGGCCTCCCAATGAATCGAGGAGTCCCCCGGCGATGACGAAGACCATTGCGATAACAAAGAAAACGAGCGCAATCCAATTGATGATGATCCCCGCAGTCGCCGCGCCCCGTCCCGCATATGCGCCCGGGTTGTTGTCGATCATGGACCGGGCCTTGTACCCCAGAATTAATCCGGGGATCGACATGAATATTCCGCAGCACATGAACGACAAGATGCCGAGGATGATGGACGCCACCGCATGTCCCGGCGTCGGCAAAGCGCCGCTTATTGATGGAGCGCCGTAACTCGGCTGATATGGCGGCTGCGTCTCTGCCGGAGAGTACGGCGGAATATCCGACGACATTGAACCGCCCGGTCCGATGGGAGGCGGCGGGGCAGGCTGCGCCGTTTGCGGCACGCGAAACGACTGTCCACACTCGCACTCGACAACGGAATCGGGCGCCATGCCTGTCACATCCCTAACTTGCGAGCATTTGGGACAAATAACTTTCATGCGAGCCTCGTGATTTCATTGTTGCTTGAAAGCGTTCCTTGGGTTTCTTTATAGACGAATAATAAGAAAAGTGGAACATTTCGTCTGTTTTGTCGAAGTGAAACCGAATGCTGGTCGCCGCTCTCCAGTCCCTGCACTTTATTAGTCATCCCTCATCCTTTACCTCAATCGCCTGCCTCGCTATAAGCTATGTTCACGACAAGCCATTTAACCAATGGAGAACTCATGGCGTTATATAGATTTGAAGATCGCGTTCCGACTGTCGGCGTCGACACCTTCGTTGCCGAAAGCGCGTTGGTGATCGGAGACGTGCGTATTGGAAAACAATGCTACATCGGCCACGGTGCGATACTGCGCGGAGACTATGGAACAATCATCATAGGCGACGGCACGGCTATCGAGGAGGGCGTTATTGTACACGCCAGGCCCGACGACAAAACCGTCTTCGGCCAGCGTGTCACCGTGGGACACGGCGCCATGATCCACAATGCGCGTATTGACGACGACGCAGTGATTGGCATGCGCGCCACCGTCTCGGATTACTCCAGGGTCGGCGCCTGGGCGATTGTCGGCGAAATGACGCTGGTCAAAAACAGCCAGGAGATTCCCGAGGGGAAAATCGCCGTTGGCGTTCCGGCCGTGATCAAAGGCGAGGTTCGCGACAAGCACAGGGCCATCTGGGGATTTGGGAAACAGCTATATATTGATATGGCCAATCGCTATAACGCTCCAGGGGCATTTGAACTTATCGAACTATAATCACCGGACGGTGAAGCGATCCCGTGAAGTAATTGTCGGGAGAGGCAGTCCTTTCGGTAATGACATAAATTATACCGTTATTGACTTTGTTGTCTTGCACTGCCAAGCTGTCCAATGTCGTTGGGTGTGCGGCACAAAAGTGGGTTTAATAAGAATCCCTTGAAAAAATGCGAGGAATTTGTAGTACATCATGGCAAAGTATGTTGCCCGTCAGGGCAAAGCAGAAATAGCTCACAGCGTGAGCTGTGGGGAAGCGGAATATCTTAAGACAAAAAAAGCCCATGAAATGGGCGAAGGAATTGTGTTACGACTCGTTTTTGTGCGTCGCCCATTTCATGGGCTAAAATTATTTTGCGGTCCCTGATTTCCACAGCTTGCGCTGTGGGCTATTGCCGCATCGCCTGTTTCACAGGCTGATAATGAGGTTATTGTTTTGATTCCACAATTTGAAGAAAATGAAAAACTCACTTGCAGTGACGTACACCCATCGTTGTTGATTGCTTAAAGGATGACAAGTTCAATGTCCGATTCCGATGATCGTTTTCTTCGTATTGCAAAACTGGGCAAGCGCTTTGGCGACGGGCAAAATCTCGTGCAGGCTTTCGAAGACCTGGACCTTGATGTCCACAAGGGCGAGTTCCTGTGTCTGGTCGGCCCTTCGGGCTGCGGCAAGACGACCTTGCTGCGCACGCTGGCCGGCGTGGAGAAGGCGAGCACGGGAAATTTCTCGGTTGACTGGAGCGACAAAGACAAAACGACGCCCCTGTCGATGGTCTTTCAGCAGCCCGGTCTCTATCCCTGGATGAGCGTCGAGGGCAATCTTCGCTTTGTGCTCAATGCAAGCCCCATCGAAACCGAACGCCACGATGAGATCATTGCGAGCTTCATCGAGCGCGTGGGTCTGACAAAGTTTCGCAGCTTCCATCCTCATCAGCTTTCCGGCGGAATGAAGCAGCGCGTTTCGCTGATACGAGCTTTTTGCGTTTATCCGCAATTGCTGCTGATGGACGAACCTTTCGTTTTTCTCGACTACCAAAACCGCATGATACTGCATCAACTTCTTCTCGAACTCTGGCAGGACCAGCGCCAGACCATCATCTTCGTCACGCACAACATCAACGAAGCGGTGACGTTGGGCGACCGCGTGATGGTGATGACAGCTAGTCCGGGACGTTTTAAGCGAGAAGTTGTTTGTGATTTCCCGCGACCGCGCGACGTGGTGGAGCTTCGTAAAAACGCCGATTTCGGCCAGACCGTCGTGGAGATCACGGAGGATTTGAAAGAGGAAATCGAGCGAGCGCAGGCCATGGAAATCGCTGGGCGCGCTGATCCTTTCCATATAGACGGCGCCTCGCCCCGCGCGCGTGGATTGGATGTCTGAAATGCCGACGTTGCCAAGACGGATAAAAGAACTGCGCTATAAAATCATCTACGTCGCCAGCCCCATTTTCCTGTTGGCGTTATGGGAATTCAGCGCCCGCATTGGCCTCATCGATGCGCGGTTTTTTCCACCGCCCTCGTTGATCATCGCGCAGTTCGGCCCGCTTTTTCTGGAAGAAAATTTTCACGTCGATATCGGCTCCTCGATGTGGCGAATCACTGCGGGAGTCGCTCTGGGTTTTATTCCCGGCGCCATCCTGGGCATGATCATGGGTTTTTCGCGCCTGGCCCAGGCGTTTTTTTCGCCGATTGTGGCGCTCACGTACCCGATTCCCAAAATCGCCATTTTGCCCCTGCTTTTGATCATCTTTGGCTTAGGCAATATGTCCAACATCATGGTGGTGGCCATCGGTGTTTTCTTTTTGTCGCTCATCAACACGAAAGCCGGCGTCGCGCAGATCCCGAAAATCCACTTTGAGGTGGCCCGCGTTTTTCGAGTCAGTCGTTCGCAAATATTTCTGCGCATTGTACTGCCCGCCAGCCTCCCCGGAATTTTTACCGGCTTGAAGCTGGGCGTGGGCTATGGCCTGATCCTCATTGTCGCCGCGGAGATGGTGGCCGCCAACTCGGGGATCGGCTACCGCATTTGGTTGAGTTGGGAACTCTACTTGATAAAAGACATCTACGCCTGCCTGATCACCATTTCCATCATCGGCATCCTCCTTTCCGTCAGCCTGGACAAGCTCGAAGAAAAGATCGTCCACTGGAAATAGCCATATCGCGTCCCGGCAGTTGGTGACTGACATCCATTTGCGGCAAATGGTGTCTGTCATCCAGCCTAATAAAATGGGATGACAGGCACGCCCGAAGCGGACGATGCCAGTCACTATTTTCCGCGCGCCTTTTCACGCATTGTCCGCGCATCGATAATTGTGATATTATCAATCGTTCGATAATTGGGGCTTTTTGTGTGCGGGATTGTATATTCAATGATCTTGCTTCGGAGGTAATAATGCGCCGCTTATCTTTGATGAAAATTGCACTGGTCGCTTTGGTGTCCATCCTTTTCGCTTTGCCGCTTTCCTGCGGCGATGATGACGATTCTGCGGATTCCGAGGACAGCGACGCAGACGATGACATTGATGATGATATAAACGACAACTCGGATGACGATGCAAATGACGATTTGAACGATGACATGGATGACGATGTGGACGACGACATGAATGACGATGCAGACGATGACCTAAACGACGATTTGAACGATGACGCAGACGACGATGTGGATGACGACACCGACGATGACGCCGATGATGATACACAAGAGTGCATCGATGAGGACGGCGACACGTATGGAGAAAATTGCCACGCCGGTCCAGATTGCGACGACACGGATTTTCTAATCCACCCCGGCGCTCCGGAATTGCCCGACGATGGCATTGATCAAAATTGCGATGACTTCGATCTGTTGCTAGGAGATGACACAGGTGTATTTGTTGCGAAAACGGGTAATGATGCGAATCTCGGCACCATGGTCGCTCCCAAGTTAACGATCAATGCAGGCACGACTCTTGCTGCACAAACGAGCAAATCAGCCTTCATCGCCGAAGGGGATTATTCTGAAGATGTGGAAACACAAGTCTCACTCTTCGGAGGTTATGAGTCTGCAGGCTGGACAAGGGATATTGAAAACAACGTTACATTGATAAACGCTTTGTTGTCCGCAGCCGTATCAGTGAGCGAGAACCCGAACCAGGATCGATGTGACAACTCGGATGGTAGTAGGGATGATGTGAAGGCAGATAATCCAATCCACGTAGCTATTCAAGGGTTTACCATCGACGGCGGATCACCAAATGGATACTACACTGCCAGCGTAGGCTTGGCCAACCAAGGAGCGGCAATGCTGGCTAATAATACAATAAATGGCGGATCAGGAGGTGCTAATAGTTACGGTGTATTCAATGATGGTTATTTGACATTTCTTAACAATCGCATTAACGGCGGATCCGGAGACTGGAGCCAAGGTGTGTTTAGTATACGGGGCACAATGGTTTTAGTGAATAATATAATCGACGGCGGATCTGGAATCTCATCTAGCTGCGGTGTGAGCAACTCCGATACTTTAATATTGGCGAATAATTTCATCAACGGCGGCTCGGGAAGCATTGTCAGTATCGGTATTATGAACATCTTAGGCGTTGCCACACTGACAAATAACATTATAAGCGGCGGATCGGGAAACACTAGCTACGGCATTAATAACGGCTGGCCCGACTCGGTTGAGCTAGTGAATAACAATATCTGGGGAGAACAACAGGACTATCTAATGCTCAGCGATTCGACATACATCACATTGCTCGCAGAAATAAATAATTGCGCCTGGGCCGGTTGCGCCGTGGCGTCGAGTAACATCAGCGAAAATCCGCTCTTTATAGATCCGGCCAGCGATGATTTTCATCTTCAGAATTCAAGCCCATGCATCGATACCGGCATTGATCCGGTGGCTTACATCAATAATTCGAGTTATTTACACATCGATTTCGAAGGCGATCCCCGCCCCCTTGGCGCCGGTTGGGACATCGGCCCAGATGAGTGGTGGCCGGCAAGCGAGTGATGAATGATGAATGCTGAGTTGTAGGAGCGGCTTCCAGCCGCGATTAGCCCTTTAGGGCGAAACAGTAATAGCCCTGTGCGTCAGCGCGGGGGAAAGATGATCCGCAACAATTTTCAAAGCCCGTTTTAACGGGCGACAGATTGCAGCGCGCTTCACGAATCATAGAAACAAAGACACGATATATGCCACGGATAGCACCGTGAGAAATGCCACCGTCGTCACGCAGAAGTAATTATAAATCCTGCCATTCGTATGCGTACCCATGATCTTCGAGTCGTTGACCAGAATCAGAATGAAGACAAGGACGATCGGCAGGAGGATGCCGTTGACCACCTGCGAGACGATGATCATGTCGATAAACGAACGTCCGGGCAAAAGCACGAAGAATGCGCCGAGGATAATTGATGCGACGTAGAGGAAATAAAACTGCGGCGCCTCGCCGTAGCGTTTGTTCACGCCGCGTTCCCAGCCCATCGCCTCGCAGATCGTGTACGCTGTGGCCAGCGGCAAAACGCACGCGGCGTACATGGAGGCGTTGAACAGGCCGAAGGCGAAAAGATGCCGCGCCCAGTTTCCCATCAGCGGCGCCAGCGCCGTGGCGGCTTCGCCGGCGTTGTTGACCTCGATGCCCGCGGGATGCAGCGTCATGGCGCAGGTGATGACAATGCACAGGGCCACGAAGTTGACGAAGACGCTGCCGAATATTGTATCCGCCCTGGAATACGCCGCGTCCTCTATATCTATTCCCTTTTCCACGACGCTCGACTGCTGAAAGAAGGCCATCCACGGTGCGGTCGTCGTGCCGAACAGGGCCAGCACGATGAGGATGTATGCTTTGGAGGGAATCCATTTGGGAATCAGCAGGGCCTTTGCAACCTCGACGGGATCGGGCTTGACCATGTATCCGGCGACCAGGTACGTGATGTAGAAAAAAGCCGCGACCAAAAAGACTTTTTCGACGGATTTATAATCCCAGCGCAGCACCAGGCCGATCACCGCCGCCGCGCATATCGGCACGACCAATAGCGGCGGCGCGCCCACCAGTTCAGCGGAAGCCGCAACGCCGGCGAACTCGGCCATGATTGTGCGGAAGTTGACGAAGAGCAGCGCCATCATCAGGTAGAAAGTGGTTTTGACGCCGAAGCGTTCGCGGATCATGGACGACAGGCCGTCGCCGGTGACCACGCCCATGCGGTTGGCCATTTCCTGCACCATGATCAGGATGATTGTCAGCGGCACAAATATCCACAAAATGTCGAAGCCGAACAGCGCCCCGGCGCGGCTGTACGTGGCTAGGCCGCCGGCGTCGTTGCCCACGCTCAAGGTGATGATGCCCGGACCCAGAACCGCCGCGAACACGGCGAGCCGGGCGTAGAGGGATTTCACCGATTTTTTCTTTTCATTCGACATGACAAACCGTTTTTCAAAGGCTAAGGGCTGAGTCGGCCTGGCGTTTTGTCTCACCCTGAACCCTAGACCCTGAATCTACGCCGCTTCCTTGTGGTAGAAGGGGATCAACTCGTCGAAGCTATGCTGGAACGTGATGATGCCTTGCACTTTACTGTCTTCATCCAAGACGGGAAGCGCGAGGAAGTTGTATTTATGAAACTGCCTGGCCACTTCAACCCACTCGTCATCCAGTTGCACCGAGATCAGCCGATCTCCCGCCAATTCGTTCAAAGGCGTTTCCGGTTTGGAGATGATAAGACTGCGTAGCGAGACCACGCCCTGTAGATGATCGCTTCCATCCACCAGGAAGGCATAGTGGATAAGTTCGACGGTTTCCGATGAGGCGCGGATCAGTCGCAGGGCGTCGGCAACGGTGGCTGTTGGCGAGAGCGCAATGTAGTCCGTTGTCATCAGGGCGCCGGCGGTTTCTTTTTCGCTGAAGGTCTGGAGTTTTTCCAGTTCCTCTCTTTCTTCTTCCACCATGCGGGATTTGATGATTTCCTGCTGCTTCTCGGGTATGTCCTCTAAGATGTCCGCAGCGACGGAAGGCTCGATCTCTTCCATGATATCCGCAGCGACTTCGGGGTCGAGGTCCTGCATGATGGCCGCGCCCAACTCGGGCTCGACTTCTTCGAGCGCCTCGGCGGCGGCCTCAATGTCCAGCGAGTGCAGCAGCGCCACACGCTCGTCTTTGTCCAGGTCCTCAAGAATGTCGGCCATCTCGCCGGGATGCAAAGACTTCAATTCCGCATGATCGACGCGCAATCGTACGGGACCGGGTCCGCCGCCTTCCTCCAGGGTCTGAACGTGCTTCCAGGATATCATGTCGTCGGCAAGCGATTTTCCGAAAATCCCTGCAACGCCGCGAGCGACGCCCGCAAATCCCAGTCGGCGCAAAAGACCAGTAAAACCCACATCAACGTGCACAACGTAGGTACGCCCCTGAAGGACTAGAAGCTGGACATCGTTGATGCGCTCGACTTTCGCGCCCTGCGTGTCAACGACCTGCTTGTCCATCAAAACGTCCTTGAGGCTGAAGCGGCTGTCGTTGCCGAACGCGTACTCTGTTTCAGGCAAAGGAAGCGAAACTCGGCCCTTGGGCATTTTATCCCAGTCCCCGATCTGCATCATGGGCGCGTAATAATCCCGCTTGTTTCTACGAACAACAAGGCCTTCGACTTCTGGATAGGGCTCGGCGCGTGTAACGATAAGATCCTTGATTCTGCCGCCTTTTTTCCCATCGGATCTCACGGCGCGGCCTATGAGCTGCGATGCAAAGCCGAATCTGTAGCCGTGCCCGTTTTCGTGCATAATTGTTTGGGCCATTATATGCCTCCCCGGCGGCGCGAGGCTTTTAGTATCCTCGCTGTTTCCGCCTTTGAAAACCGTTAATTTTTCACGGTCGAATGCAAAGATCGACCAGGCGAAAAAAACGCATTTCGACGCCTGTGACCAAGCAAAACGGCAATGGCGCTGGTAGATGGCGGACCAGGAAAGTTAGGGGGAGGAGGATGCGTTATCGAAGTGAATAATCCCCACGTTCGAAAACGAGTCCGACCAAGCCCCTACCTGGAGGCTGGTCACTGCTACTTGCGCCTTCGTCCATGGAATTCTCCACAATGGGTTTAATCCAAAACGCTACGCAAGGCGCGGCGCATCCAACAAGAGCATTTAAGCGCCAATGTGAAGGCCTGTCAATCAGCGAAAGCGAGTGCGGAAGTCGCCCCTGATTTGTTGACAATTATTCCAGTATAACTATATTCCTATTAGGCAATAACCGTTGGAGGCGATTGCAGTGCCGAAAAACCTGATGAAACCGTTTACTGAGGAGCAGTCGAAAGAGATTGCCGAGATTCTCAAGGCCGTCGGGCATCCCGTGCGCCTTAGAATCATCGATGCCCTTTCCATAGAGGAGATCTGCGTCGGGCAATTGGCTGAAATGCTGGAGCAGAAGCAGGCTGTCGTTTCTCAGCAGCTAAAGACTCTTCGGCTCGTTGGCTTGGTGAAATCGAAGAGGCGTTGCGGCAAATCATACTATAGCCTGAACAACCCGCATCTTCTGGAACTTTTGAAATGCATGCGTCGGTGCACCTGAGCGGATATATTATGATTGGCAAAGCAAAAGCGCACTATTTGCCGGATGAAAAAACCGGCGGCACAATTTGGCGAAAGTGGAGTGAATTATGGAAATTTTAATGATTGGCGTATTTTTACTTGGCTGGCTGCTGTTGCAGCTTGTGATACTGCCGCGTTTGGGTGTATCCACCTGAATGCGCCCCGATTGCCGCCCGTCGGGCGGACAAAAAAACAACGGCGGCGACGATTACGAAAAAAATAAGGACAGCAAATAATGCCTATGTATGTTTATAAATGCAAAGACTGCGGACAGGTTTTCGAGAAGTTGGTTGCCGTGTCCTCGGCTCACGAAACTCAGCCCTGCAAGCACTGCTCATCCAAGAATACGGAAAAGCAAATCGCTTCGCTCAGCTCTTTTTCTAAAAAAGGTGGCGATTCGGGCGGCGGATGCGCCCCGAGCAGCGGCTTCAGTTGAGCATGACGCTAAGTTCGCCGTGCGCGAATGGCCGATTTTAGCGAGATCCCAATTCATTGAAACGCTGGATTTTTCAATAGTTCAATGTAGTATCGTTTTTGTATGCGCGTATGACCACGATTCGCGAGGATACAAATGATTTTTTCGCCAGCTCGTTTCAGGAATATTTTTAGGATGCTCAGTCTGATTTTATCAATCACCGCCCTTGCCGTATGTTTCTGGTTTTCGCTGTCATGCGACGATGACGACGATGATGATGACAACGACGATGGCGACGATGACGACGATGACGACGACGTTTCCGCCGAGGACAAAGCGGAAATCGCCTGCCGAAAAATTGACGAGTGTGGATTCACCGGCGATCTCGGGATAAGCGATTGCGAAGATTATGCCGATGGCCTCAGTGATTGGCTCATGCAGTGCGCACTAGGCGCCAAGGGCTGCGGTGATCTGGCCGAGTGCTTCAACATCCCCGAAGGGCAGTGAAACCCCTGCCAAAAGATATTTGAAAACCCCAAACCCACTTTTGTGACGCAGACCCTCAAATCGGCAAGTCATTCCACGCATCTTGGGGAAAAGTGTTATTGTGTCTTTTGGCAGTGAGAGATGTTTTTTCAAAACAGACCTTCCCTAAAGCGCCAGTCGCGAATATCCCCATTCACAGGACTTTTTTAAGCCATGAAATATTTGAAATTTAACGCGACCCTGATTTGCACTATTCTGATTTTCTTTACTGCTGCAGCGCAGTCCGCAATGCTTTCCACGTCCCCGGAGACACTGGTTGAAAGCGCCGATGTCATCGTGCGCGGCTTTGTCGTCGCCACGCGAACCGCGCCGGGCGAGCGCGTGGGCGACATCGAAACGCTTGTGGATGTCCACATTGCCGAAAGCATCAAAGGGCAGGCTCCGCCGGATTTCACGCTGACTGTTCCGGGCGGCGCTTTGGACGGGGAATTTTATTTCATCACCAATTATCCCGACTTCGAACAGGGCCAGGAGGTCGTTCTTTTTCTGAACGAATCCCTGGAAAAGCTTGTCGGTCAAATAATGGGAAAAGCAACGCTGGAATCCGGCATGGTCGCGGAAACGATGCTCGGCGCCGAAGAGTATGTCAAATCGCTCAAGCGCATGGCCAGAGGCCAGGCGCCGATTGTGGATATTGATGCGCATTTTGCGCCGTCCTCCTCCATTGACGGATATGTCCGACGACTGGGCGGAAAATTTGCCTACGATGGTCTGCATTGGGATTCCCACAGCGTCCAAATCTATATCAACGAAAACTGCTCTGACACTTCAGGAGAAGGCGACGCCATCCGCCGGTCGATGAGCACATGGAATTCCACCCCCGCTGATTTTCGTTTCATAGACAACGGTACGCATTCCCGCAATCAGACCGAGCTTAATAACCGCAACGAAGTGATGTGGGGTTCGGGTGATTCCGAACAGGCTATCGCGTACACGGCTATTTGGGGTTACGACGACAACACCATCGCTGAATGCGACATGCTGTTTTTGGACTCTTATAACTGGTCGGCGCAGGGAAATCCCGGATACAACGAGATGGACGTTCAAAACATCGCCACGCACGAATTTGGGCACTATCTTTGTCTCCTGGACCTCTATAATAACTGGGATTCGGAAAAGACCATGTATGGCTATGGCCAGACGGGCGAAACGCAAAGCCGCACTTTGCATCAGGACGACATCGATGGCATCGTTCATATCTACGGTTCAGGCCCATCCACCGATGATGATTCCGACGACGACGATTCCGACGACGACAGCGATGACGACAGCGACGATGATTGGTGGTCGGATGACGATGACGATGACGATGACGACGATGCGTGGTCGCCGGATGACGATAGCGAAACCGACTGCGGATCCATCCTCTCGCTTTTATACGAGGACTGCGGATATTACATCGTCGCATCAGGCAACCAGTGGACCGGTGCCGAGGCCATGGACGCCTGCGAGCAGGGAAACAGTTCATGGGATTGCGTCATGGAATGTTCGACCAACGACAACGTGAGCAATTGTTCGACTTTCACTCAATGCTTCGAAAGCGTTTGCGGCGTCATCACAGCTAACGGCGATAGCTCAGGCGATGATGACACCGCAGGCCAGGGCAGTTGCGGTTGTTGAGATAAGTTCAGAATTTAAACGATAGAATTTAGACATTTGAAGTTTGATCTTAAAAATCAAACCCGCCGCTGAAATCCGCTTGACGCCATTTGCGGCGTCCTCCTACACTTATTACGCGCAATCGGCTTGTAATTAGTGCTGTGATGGAGGCGCGATGCACCTGGCGATAGTCTATATGGGGCGCGAAAGCGTCGAACTCGAATATATATCCGCAACGCTCAAGCGCGCGGGCCATTTAATAAGTTTTGCTTACGATCCGGGCGCATACACCGCCATCGACAACGTGGCGAACATTCCTTTTCTCGCCGAAAAAATGTCGCGGAAGTCGGCTCTAATCTCCCGGATCGTTGCCGACAATCCCGATGCTCTGTTTTTTTTCACCGACAGCGATACCTATCAATGGTCCCTCGACATCGCGCGGCAGGTTCGGCGGCATCTCATTGCGCCGATCATCTTTGGCGGGCGTCATCCGACCTTCGCGGCCCATGCGGTTATGAAGCATTCCCTTGTGGACTATATCGTGGTCGGCGAGGCCGAGGAAACGCTTCCAGAGTTGTTGGACTTGATCGCCGGGCGAAGGAAAGCGGAATCCGTGCGCGGCATCTATTATCGGGACGGCCAAAAGGTTTTGGAAACCGGATTGCGCCCGCCTCTGGCGAACCTGGACGAACTTCCCTTGCCGGACAAGGAACTTTTCGCCGCGGAAATCAACATTCGAGACGATTATATGCTCCTGGTCGGACGCGGCTGCCCCGGCTCATGCACATACTGCCGGGAGGGAACGCTTCGGCGAATGTTCGGCGGCAAATACATTCGACGCAGAAGCGTTGAGTCGGTCCTGCGTGAACTTGAAGTCATGAAAAACCGCTACGATTTTTCTTTTGTGATGATCAATGACCCCGTTTTCTTTACCTCAAAGAAATGGACCCTGGAACTTCTGCGCGGCTACAAAAAGCGCATTGGCCTGCCCTTTCGCTGCTACGGCCAGATCAAATACCTGGACGTCGAGCTTGTGCTGGCCTTAAAAAACGCGGGCTGTTACGGCGTGGAGTTCGGTTTGCAGACGACCAACGACGAGATGCGCCGCGATATCCTCAACCGCCCGGAAACTCTCGAAGAAGCGAAAAAAGCCTTTGCCCTCTGCGACCGGTGGAGACTTCATTACGACGTCGATCACATTTTCGGGCTTCCCGGCGAGACGGACAAGGATTGCGTTGACGCCGCGCGCTTCTATGCCGACTGTGCGTTTCTCAACCGGGTGAAGGTCCATATGCTGGTGCATTTTCCCGGCGCGCCGATCATAGACATCGCCGAAAAGATGGGATTGGCGAGCGGCGAAGACAGGCGGCGAGCCGAGGAGGGCGAGGTTGGCGACATCTGCCGGACCGGCAGCGTCAATCGCCCGGATGTGCGGCGGCATGTTTTCGAGTGGAAAAATTTCTACAAGCTCATGCCTCTTTTCCCCAAAAGATTGTCGGGCTTCATAATCGATCGGGGCGCAAACCGTCTGCTAGGAAATATTCCGCATTATTTTATGATCACGTTGCAAATTCTCGTGGCGATTCATGGTGGCGACTGGCGATTCTGGATTTACATCAAGTATCATATTTTCCGTTTTCGCAGACATCGCCGATTTAAAGAAGGCCACGGATGAGTCAATTGCATCGGGCGCGTGATTGGGCGTATAATTTGAGCAGCCGGAGAAAACAATGATTGAGAAGGATCCATCTGAGTTGGTTGGCAATCGGCCATATTTAAGGAGAGCGGAATGACAAAACGCCGTGAAGAAAGAGTGAAGAAATTTTTCCTGGCCAAGATTGTGCTGACTTCAGGAGAGATCTTCGCCTACACGCAGAACCTTTCAATCAGCGGCGTGTGTTTTTTCAGTAATCATGAAATCCGCATCGGCGAGCAAGCCGACGTAATGCTCAGCGCGTCCGGCCTGTCGGGCATGCGTGTCAAAGGTCCCGTGGTTTGGAAAACAGACCTGCCCGCAACCTTCAAGGCGAAATACAAATATGGAATCGCTCTCGAAGAAGTTACGGAGGATTACAAGGAATACGTTGAAAAGACCATTGAACACACCAAAGAACGGGAGCGTAGAAAAAATCCCCGATTCGGCGATGTCCTCGTCATCGAAAATAAGGATGTCCTGGACCTGTTGGGCGCTAGCACTTTAAATATCTCCGCCGATGGCCTGTATATTAAAACGGCGAAAAAACTCAAGCAGGGCGATAAATACAATCTTCGTCTCGTCGGCCCGCAATTGGAACAACCTATAACCTGCGTGGGGCAGGTGGTCACGGTTTTCGACGCTCCCGATAATGACGAGGAAGCATTTTTCGGCGCCGGTTTGCGCCTGATGTCATTTGATGGAAAGTGCCGCGAGCATTTTGCCGATTATATCAAGGGACTGGAGGAATTACACCGCTTCCACTGGCCGCCGGAACTTGTGCCTTCCAAAAGGGATGAGGAATCCTGAAACAAAAAGGCCTGGGGCAGCTCGACGTGGCGCGCCCGTCTATAAGACCTAATGGTCCGACGCCGCCCGTCGCCCGCAAGCCACTTCCTGTTTGGTTATTGGCAATCCGCGCTTAGCTCGAAAAGCCCTGCGTCCATGGGGATGCTTCTCTTGCCGTCAACGACGACATAATAATTGCCAAAGGGCAGGCTTCCCAGCGAAAGTTCGTCGTGGCCCGGTTCATCAACGCCGTCCTCGGTTGACGAAAGCACGCACGATGCGGAACTCGCGTAGTCAGTCACAATCAGGATGTCCAGATCAATGGCCAGCGGTCCCGGCGTCCATGTCAGGGACAAGGTCATGTTATTGTCCCAGACCTCGAAAAAGTAGACGCTGTCGGGTGCGTCGTGGAGCCACTTTCCCCACCACCAGGTTGTTATGCATGAATAATCCTCCAGAACATTTTGCTGCCAGAGGTTGTTGCCGCTTAAGGTTTCGCCGCAATACAAAACATCAAGGGCGCCATCCGGGCTGGCGACGCATTCATCGGTGTTTTCCAGACACATTCCCCAGAGGCCGCAGGGATAGCCGTCCGGGTCGCAGTGATTGAGCTGCTCGTTGCATTCGCCGCCGTCGCAATACAATCCGTTTGTACTCGGGCAGTCCGGCTCGTTGCGGCGCATGCACGAATCTGTTAGCTCGTCGCAATATTCCTCGCCGTTGCAATAGGCGTCGTCATTGGGGCAGGGATCGTCCCCGTGCCGGCAGGTTCCGCCCTGACAGGCATCGGCGCCGTTGCACCACAACCCATCTTCGCACGAAGCGCCGTCGTCGTTGGTCCACGAGATTTCGGACAGACTAACATCGCAGACTTTGCAGGCGTTGCCGGGATTCACTTCACCGTCGTCAAAGCAGGTGTTGTTGATCAGGCAGCCCTCGCAGCCGGTGTTGTCGTCGTCTGCATCATCGTTAACATCGTCGTTGACGTCATCGTTCGCATCATCGTCCCAAAGATCGTCGTCGCCGTCATCACCCGCGTCGTCGTCCGGCAATGTCAGGTCATCGTCGGTCGCGGTGTCGTTGTCGTCGTTATCGTCGTCATCGTCGTCGCCTCCGCCGCAGGCGACCGCGATTACGCCGACCGCCAGAATGAGGCAAAGGAGCATTGTGAGAACCCAACCATTAATCTTCATCATTGATCACCTCTAAAAAGTCGGCGAACCGGGTCGCGAAAAATAAAACGCCACTATTTTTTACCATTGTTAGGGATGAAAATGAAGTCTTTAAAAAAATCAACAAAAAGTAAAAAACCGATCCCTCTGTGTCAATAACAGTGAGACAAATTGTACAGGTGAATTTAGTGTATAATTCGAGGGCGTGAAGGAGAACTCGAATGAAGCCGGGCAATCCCCTCCGTTCGCCGATTCTCCCTGGGAGATTATCGGAATCTCTTAGGTAGCTCTAATGCCTCACGCGATGTCAAATCTCAGTTGACAAGGGGGGTGCGCCGGGGTATTGTCTGAGAGTGGCCTAGGGATAATCCTCATTACTCCTCGCAACCACAACCTGATTGCTACCCTCCCTCTGAGAAGCCAGGAAATTATGGCTTCTCCTTTTTTTATGCAAAATTTGCCAATGAAGCTTCGTCTTTGGAACATAGGGCTTTCATCATCTGGTGCAATTGTTTAGTGTTGCGCCGATGGAAGATGTGAATCAAAATAGCAAGACGCCTGCAGGCGAAGCGCAAAGCAAAACCACCGGCCTGGCATACCGCTGGCTTCGCGCCGTCGGATTTTTTCGCGGCTTTCTTCTCGTCAGCCTGATCCCCGTGACCGCCGGTTCGGTCGCGGCGACGCATGGAAGCGGGCGACCTTTGGACTGGGGTCTGATGTTCGGCGCTCTTTTCGGCGCATGGTGCTACCATGCCGGCGCCAATCTTCTCAACGACTACTACGATCACCTTTCCGGCGCCGACGATATCAACGAAGTCCGTACCCCATTTTCCGGGGGCACCCGCGTCATTCAGGAAGGACTGCTTCCGGCCCGCTCTTTGCGTAATGCCGCGTGGATGGCCTACGGGCTGGGAAGCATCGTCATATGGATTCTCGCTTCGCGTATCGGCCCCGGCATTTACCTGCTGGCCGCCGTGGGCGTCGTGTCGGGCATATCCTATAGCCTTCGTCCTGTGTGGCTGGCGTACCGGGGCCTCGGGGAGATCGTGCTGGGCCTGAATTTCGGACCGATCCTGACCGCATACGGCGCCTACGCGCAAGTCGGACATGTCCCCATTTCGGTCCTGTGGATCGGAACGGCTCTTGGTTTATGGTCCGCGGCCATCATCACCGTCAACGAGATACCGGATTTCGTGGCCGACAAAGCCGCCGGGAAGCTGAACTTCGTGGCGCGCCACGGACGCAGCGCCGGTATCAGGCTTTGGGCGACGCTGTTATTTGTCGCCGTGATGGTCATTGTCGTCGGCGCCGGAGCGGGGGTTATCGGTCGCTCGGGCTTTTTCGCCGTCGCCTTTTTGCCGATCATCTATCTCAGAAGCCGCGCGCCGGAATCCTGGACTCAGGATTTGGACCGCGTGGTGGTCGCCTGCCGTTTTACAATCATCGGGCACGCGGTCCTATGGATATTACTGTTGCTTATGTTTATAACGGCTTCGTAGCGACGGGGAAAAACAAAAAAACAAAGGTTTCCATCGTGAAAAGTCCCAAGCGTCCGCGAATGAAAATCCCGAAGATTGTCCCTGACGGAGCGATGGAAAAAGTCGCCCTGGGAACGCTCTTGATGAGAGATCCGCTTTTGCTGGGCCTTTTGTGCATCTGGGTGCTCGCGACCAATTTT
Organism: uncultured bacterium; assembly: GCA_964591275.1. Classification (GTDB taxonomy): domain Bacteria; phylum Lernaellota; class Lernaellaia; order JACKCT01; family JACKCT01. Next base: position 27,848 of record CAZQAE010000015.1, read on the forward strand.
GCCTATTACGTCACGTTGGTCCCCTTTGGCCTCTTGCACCACATGCGCGATTCCGTCGGCATGTCCGAAGTGGCGATGAGGCTCCCTCTGATCGCGCTGACGCTGTCGGGGATCGTTGCGGCCTTGATCTCTGGCCTTGTTTTCGACCGGGTTAAAAACACGAAGATTCGATTCGCCGTCATCGCCGTCATCGCCGCCCTGCTGGCTTTTATTGCCAAATTCAGCTTCGCGCTTAAAAGTCATTTTACAATTCTGTTCGCTGTCCTGGGCTTTTTGCTCGGAGTGCAAATCGTTTTAATCCTCGGTGTATTCGCCACGAACGTCCCCAGCCGCTTCAAGGGAATTTTCGGCGGCGCCGCAGCGGGACTGGCCTATCTGATAGCGAATATGGCTGTAGCTTTCAGCAGCGGCCCGGCAGGTTTGGGCGGGGTCAACATGGGTCTGGCGGCGTCGTGCGCGGCGGCGATTTTCCTTTTCTCCGGCATTATTAAGGCGCCCTACGAAGAGCCGCCCGGCGTCCCGGACGGAACCCTATTGAAGGCCCTCGTGGCGACCTTGCCGCTGGCTTTTCTGATAGCGGCGGACTCCTTCACCTTTTTGCCTCTGGGGCAAAGCGATTACGGTCCCAACCCTATCTTTTTCGGACCGGCGGCCTGGATGACCAACGGCATGTACCATCTCCTGTTTTCGGTAGTGTGCGGATTGTATTATTACCGGTGGGGAAGACACAAAGTCGTCGCGGTTGCCGCTTTGGCGCTTCTGGTCTCGGCCATTGCCCTGTATCTCAACCTCGACAAGGATATGACGAAAGTTATACATCCTCTGTATTCCATGTCCGTTGGCTGCTACACCGTTGCGCTTTTCGCCATGTTCGATGAGATCGTTCCGGCAAAGCGTCCCATGCTGGGCATCGCCCTTTGCATGATTTTGGCGGGGTGGATCGCCAATCCCTTTGGCGTCGGCCTTTCGCAGTGGGTGTCGTCGACATACGGCCTGCGCACATTGCATATCGTTGCCATCATCGCGGCGGCGCCCGTGTTTCTGGCGACGCTGGTGCCGATTGTGCTCGCGATGAAAGCTAAAAGATTGGATGTCGGCGCGACGGATTAAAAAGCTTTAGTCCTTGGCGAACGAGACACGCGCGCATTCAATACTTATAGGGCTTTCTCGGACGGGGCGCCGGGTGTTTGTCTTTCGGCTCGCCTTCGGGGCGTGTTTTCCAGCGGCGGTGCATCCAGACCCATTGATCGGGGTGCAGCCGGATGTGATCGCAAAGCGATTCGTTCATCATTTCCGTATATTTTTGTATATCGGCTTTCATGTCGCCGCTCTGGGGCCTTATGAGGGGAGGGTGAATGTGCACGACGAATTTGCCGTCAGGCCTGCGGTAATTGAAGCAGGGGTGAATGTCTTTTTGCGCCATCAGGGCCAGGTATGCGACGCCGGAAGGCGTTTTGGCCGGGACACCGAAAAAGTTGGCGAACACGCTGCGCACTCTGGTGTCCTGATCAATCAGCAGGCCCAGGAGTTCGTTTTTGGCAAAGACGTTGGCGATATCCGCCACCAGTTCATCCCCACCACGAGTCATGGGCACGTAGCCATTTTTCAGTCGATGATCGTTTAGCAGCTTGTCCAGCCGAGGGTCGTAAAGGTTGCGCACGACGGTGTTGCACTTAAATCCGCACTTGCTGACCGTGGCCACCATCAGCTCCCAGTTGCCGATATGCCCGGTAAAGGCCATGGCGCCGGTCCCCTCGTTTTTCACCGCATTCTCAAAATGCTCGATGCCTATCACCTCAATGTAGGAGTCGGCGCGGCCCAGGGTGGCGAAGATGTCGTCGAAGTGAAAGATTTCAAAAAATCCGCGCCCCAGGCTCCGAAGGGATTCTTTGCCGATGGCCAGAAGTTCCTTATCCGACTTTTCCGGAAAGGCAAGCTTTAAATGGACCATCGCGCAATTGCGCTCGTAGGGCAAAAGATGCCAGGCCGCGCCGCCAATGGCCGCGCCGATTTTCAGGCCGATGTTCAGCGGGATGCTTTTGGCGATAAACATCGTGGCTCTTGCGGCATAAAAAATGATGTTGTTTTTCACCTTTTGCAGCGACTTGGACTTCTTTGCTTTTTTCCCCATGGGTCTCCCAATTTTTCTTTAGTTCTTAATGAAGCTTTTTTCTTCCGCGCTTCTGGCGCTCTCCATTACGCAGAATAGGGATGATCCGGCAGATTCGCAATATCACAAATGATACGGCCTGCCCACAAAAAGAGCATTTCGAGGAGAAAAACGCCGCTCAAAACCGCTATCTATGAGAAGAGATTGTGTGCAAGCGCAGAAGCGGATTACAAGCAACTAACGAACGCAGCTCACCCGAAGATCAAGTGCTTCATCCACGTTCACGATCTCACCGGAACTAAATTCGAGGGCCCATATTTTGCCGGGAAGGTCTGAAACACCAGACAATGACCAATACCAATCCTTGTAGCCCGACATTTCTTGAGGCCAGTATCGCCCTCCCGAACCCGGACCCTCCTGAAACGGGCATCCGTCACATGCGGAGTCTCGGCAATTTCCAAGTTGCAGACATTCATCGGTCACGCCGCATTCGCCACCCGTCTCTGCGGCGGGACATCCACGCACAAGGCTGCGCAATTCCGAAATCGTGGGAAGCCGCCAATTAGAATAACCGTCCCAATCCAGAATTTGACAGTAAAGCTGAGCGTCCGAGTGATTATATGATTCCGTTCCGACTGATAAACCGGTCATCCATGTAAATCCCGATTCTGAATCGATCCAACGGTCAATGGGGCACCCCCTGACAGCATTAGTCGTATTTGCGTAGCAATACCTGTCAACGGGATTAAACTCCCACCAACTCCCATTAAACCGGGCCGCAAAAACATCCCACTGCGTCGCGGAAGTGCCGACGGGCATGTGAAACTCCCGGTAAGTATCTGACGTCGTCGCCACCACTTTTAAATTCGCAGAATTGGACATCTGATAACAGGGGGGATTGCAACTCATATGGTTCGAATAATCATGAACAAGGATATGATAATCGAGATCGATCATCGGCTCCCAAATCATAATGGTTTCCGGTCCATAGCTCGACGTATCGTCCAGCGTCAAAGCGAATTGGTTATAACAGCCATGTCCGATGCCTACGTCGGGATAAAAAAGGTGAAATGGATTTTGATCTTCGCAACCATCGTGAGGCGCCCACATGTGGAGATCGAGATCAGAAGGAGAAGCTCCCCATGTCAGATCGATACGCATGACGCCCGGAGGCACTGAGGCCGTACTCGTCGTGGTCGACGTTGATGTCGTGGTCGTCGTAGTTGATGTTGTAGCAGGTGTAGTACTGGTGGTTGTGGTGGGAGGAATGGAATCGTCGTCGTCCACATCGTCGTCGTCCACATCGTCGTCCACATCGTCATCGTCCACATCATCATCAACGTCGTCATCGTTCACATCATCATCAACGTCGTCATCGTTCACATCATCATTCACATCGTCGTTAGCGTTGTCATCGCTCTGCTCTGATTTTGTCGAAGGGGCATCACCGCACGCCGTGACAAATCCCAGCGAAATAATGAAAACTGAAATTAACACCCATTTCCAAATTTTCATGGATTCCTCCATTTATAATCTTATGCATTATACCAGGATTATTTGGCGAAGGGAAACGCCTGGTGAGCCGCTTTTCTTTTGGGAGCGTATCAGGGCACAAGGGCCGGGGCCTGATAACGGTCGCCGTCAAACGTAACGTGAGCATTGTCGCGAAATGCGATGCCCTTTCTTGCTATTGGCTGTTTGTCCTTTTAATATCTCTTCTGCAGGTGTCGGCTCAAAAGTGAAGCGGTCGGCGGCAAGTCCGAAACCGTTCAAAATGTGCGACACTCAATGGAAATTTCCCGTCTTGCGGCCAGGAGGCTTTAAGCCGGGAGAAAAGTGCGCCGGATTAGAAAAAAAAGGATTATATTAATTCAAAATTCGCCGGAATTTGAACCGGCCATGCGGCGCGAGGGGTTCTTGATGAAAATAACGATACGGTCGTCTCGTCCATCCGCCGTCGCGATTGTTTGTTTCGCCGCGTTTATCTTGGCGGCTTCTCAAGGCCTCGCCGCTTCTGTGATCTATTATGAAAGCCCTGACGACGCCGGGGTCGGCGTCATGGAAGCCAACATGCTTCTGAATCTGGTTGGGCATTTCGACGCATCCATCACGCAGCGAAATATCCGCGACTATCAAGCCGGGGATCTGGCACATTTCGATCAGGGATATTTCATTGGCACGGGCAACGGCGATTCCATCCCCGCCGCTTTCTTCGACGACCTGGTTATCGGCGCGCGTCCCTTTATGTGGATCGGCGCGAACTTTGATCGCCTGACGACTTACGTGGGCGGTAGCGGGCCCTTCGGTTTTGAGTTGCTCAACTGGACATCAGGCGACGGATTCGATCTTGTCCGCTACAAGGGGCTGTCGATCCCGCGCATTTCCGACCTGTCTTTTTATGAAACGGCCATCACCGGCGCGCCGACCGTGCACGCCCTGATCGCCTCAACAACTGGAGATGACACATTCCCCTATTTCCTTTGTGGCCAAAACCTTTGCTATCTGGCCGACGATCCGATGTACTTTTACGGGACCGACGACCGTCCCTATGTCCTCGCCGATCTTTTGCATATCTTCAACAATACCGGCATCGGTGAGGTGAAGCAGGCCATGGTGCGTTTCGAGGATGTGGCGCCCGTCGTCAATGATTCGGTCGTCTTGCAAACATTCGCGCAGACTTTCGCGGACCGGAATATTCCCTTTTCCGTGGGCGTCATTTCCATTTATAAGGACCCCCTGGGGCAATATTTCCCCCCGGATTCGGAATTTCATTTTTCCGACGACCCGGCCTTCGTTGCATTTCTGAACAATATGCAAACCCAGGGCGGCACTCTCATCATGCACGGCGTCACGCACCAGCACGACAACGGCATTACGGGCAGCGATTGGGAGTTCGTGCAGGACTACTGGGCCGCCCCGCTGCCCTATGATTCAGAGGAATGGGTCCGAAACAAAGTGGAAACGGGCTTCGATGAATTTAACGGCCAGGGCTGGAGCCCCTGGATATGGGAAACGCCGCATTACGCCGCCTCCCACGGCGACTACCTGATCATTTCAGATTATTTCGATGTATGTTTTGAGTTTCCGTTGGTATTTCCGGTGCGGGTTGACGCGGCGCCGATCTTTGTCACGGACCTTTCGCCCACAAGCCAGATCGTCCCCTTTTTCACGGCCACGGGTTCGTCGAACATGGCCATTTTGCCCATGACCCTGGGTTACATCGACAACAGCACGCCCACGCAAACACCCGAGGCCCTTCTGGAAATGGCTGATCACCTAGCCATCGTTCGCGACGGCGTGGCATCGTTTTTCTTCCACCATCTTGAAGTCTCTGTTGAGGACGTGATGACCATCGTGAACGGTCTTGAGGACAGGGGTTATGTCTTCGTCGGACCGGAGGCCTTCATCGACGCGCCGACCACAACCACCACGACTTCGACAACGACCACCAGCACTACCACGACGAGCACAACAACAACTTTGCCGCCGACAACAACTTCAACAACGACAACAGTTGCTCCGCCTACGACAACATCTACCAGCGTCACTCCGACGACGACCAGCACGACGACGACGACTACAACGACAATTACGACACCGACAACGACGAGCAGCACGACGACGAGCAGCACGACGACGACGACCGGCGTCGAGCCGACGGATCCCGTTGTGACCGTCACCTCTCCTGATTGCATCGAACCTGGAGAACCGGCACATCTCACAGTGCGCGTGGATTACTTCGTCCCGGACGATCAGGCCCTCATTGCGGTGCAGTTCCAACTGGGCTGGAGTTGGACATTAATTCAGGCCTATCTTCCTCCGACCGGCAGTATCCCCGGCGCATGGAGCGCCAATAATCCCCATAGCGACATCGTCAACTGGGTTTTCAACGCGACGAGCGAGTTCGGCGGCGGCACAGTGAACGGCGAGACGGTCACCTTCGAGTTGGACGTCCTGGTCGGGACCGATGTCGGCGACACGAACGTTCTTGTCGCCTTATACGGAGACGAGAACGGGGCACCGCCTTACGATTGGGGCCCCATTACATTCAACTTCGACCTGTGCATCCCGACGACAACGACCTCCACGACTTCAACGACAACAACAACTTCAACAACAACGACTCAGCCGCCTACAACAACCACAATCGGGACAACGACAACAACGATTTTCGCGGACGACGACGTTGACGACGACGCGGACGATGATCTGAATGACGATATGGACGACGACGTTGACGATGACGCAGACGATGACGCAGACGATGACGCGGATGATGATCTAAACGACGATTTTGATGACGATGCTGATGATGATTTTGCTGATGATGACTCAGATGATGACAGCTCAACAATCCCGGATGATGTTGAAGGCGACGATGACGATGATTCAGGACCTTGTTGCGGCGGGTGATGCTACATCCGCTTCGATTTATTCCTCCAGAATCTCTTCTGAGCCGAACTGCTCAATTTTAAGATGCGGGTAGATGTCGTTTAGTTCCTTGATGAAAATATCGGCAATAACCTGGTGGCCAAATTCCGTGGCGTGGAGAAAATCGAGTCTGATCACGTCGAAAAACCCAATCTTTACTCCATCGTAGAAAACCCGCCCGCCCAGCAGCGCGTCCATATAATAATCAAAATCGATCAACCGAGCGCCGGGGCGTTTGTCAATCTCTTCCTGCATAATCTCCAGCACCCTGTCTTTGTCGCCAAAAAACCCGGCCATGTTCATGAGCATTTTGGGGATGTTGCCGCCAATGAAGGTTTCCCCTTCTTCCAGGCCGGTTTCGCCATAGATGTTGTCCAGGTAATCTGAAAATTTCCCCCGGATGACTTCCTCGGAAGAAGTAAATGACAACGACCAGAAAAATGCGTCTATTGCCAGAGAAATCGTCGTATCGGCAGTGATCCTGTCGGATTCGTCATCCCAGTAGATCCAAAACTCCGGCTCGTAATCAACGCACTGCCCCAAATTTATCCATGCCCGCTCAATAGCTTTGGCATAGTAAAATTCGGCGGTTTGCTCCATCCCAAAGGGCGGAGAACCGGAAGTCGGGTTGCTGTAGCTTGCGCCGGCGATGAAGACCTTTTTGAACAGATTCATTTCCACATCCGTCAGGTCATCGCAGGAAAAGGGTCCATCGTCATCGGAATCGTCGTTTAGGTCATCATCTGCGTCATCGTCATCAGACGCGTTGTCGTCATCATCGTCGCTGGTATCGTCGTCTTCGGTTGCGTTGCCGGAATCATCATCATCGTCTTCGCCTGATGAACAGGATAAGAACAGGGAGGAGAAAAGAAGCAACACGATGCTTATTGCGAAAAAAGTTTTTGCGCTCATGAAGCTCCCCAATATGAGTGATTCTCATTTTAATCCAAAAACGACCCTTAAAAACAGTAGCCAAGCCACAAGGGAAAAGCAAATTACCAGAGACCGACAGGATCATGAAGATATAGTGTCCCAGGTGTTTTGCAACCAGGTCATCCGGCATCTATCAAAACATTATTCTTGGCCTGTACGGTTCTAAGCTGTTTTTGAAACTGGCTTCAGACCATCGAGCAACTTGCGGGATAAAACCAAGTTTCGCTCAATGGCGCACATCAGTCCAGACTGCTTCTTTTGGCTTTTCGCCAGTCGCTTGCGGTGGCGGCTAAGTTTCGCGAGATATGAGCGTAGTTGTCTAAAAGCTCTCGCGTGCGCCGCGCCCACTGACTCGTTATAGTCACGCACCGTTTCCTGGATACGATCATGCAGATCGCTGATTTCCTGTTCCAAATCCTGGCGCCCGGCTTGCGAGACCTCGTCGGCGCTGTGATAAGCATCGGCCAGATTTTCGAGTTCCCGCACAATCGGTTTCAGAAAATCCATAAGCTCAGAGCGTTCAAATTCAAACGATGCCGCCCTGGCGCCTTTTCTTCCGGGATCAATGTACGATGCGTCCCCGCGCTCCCTTTGAACCATTTCGTTTTGCGTGAGCAGTCGCGCCGAGTGAATTTGTGTCAACGGCGAGTCAGCACTGACGATTGGCGAAAAGGGCGCCGGACTGTTGACGTCCACGACCCGGCTGAAATACTGCGCCCACGCATTATCCTCGCCATAAGCGGTGTCGCTAATGCCCACGGTTTCCACTTTGGGATCCAAAATGTCCGGGAAACGTTCAAGCAGATGCGTAATTTTCATGTACGAAGAGTTTTGCTTGAACTTGTCCGGCGGGGAAATCCTCTTGGGTTTCCAATACAGAAAAAAGAATCTGTAAATGAAATGCGGCGAGCTGAGAAAACCATCCTGTTCCTCAATTGAGGTATAGATGACATCGTCAATGCCGAGCTGCTCGCGCGCCGTTTCTAATATAGGCTGCGGAGATGCACTGCTGATAATGATCTTCAATTTTGGGAATTTTTTCCGCAAGGCTTCAAAATCCTCGCGGAAAAACACTTGGTCGCCGGCATGACGGAGCCACAGCCTCCGACTCATTTTGCGTAAGACTTCAAGCGGAAACTCCGTCAGGTGATGCATCAGGGCCAGACGAGGTATCTCCTGCACAACGGCCACCGGATGCGTTCCGAATATCTTGTAGATCAGCCTGTTGCTCCAGGCGAAACGTCCGGCCAACTTGCCGAAAAACAAATAAAAAAGACCGGGATACGCCCATAGCCTCGCGCCGCGCAGCATATATTTCAGCGTGGCGATCGGTCTGTTTTTGTCAAATAGAAAGCGGCTTTTTGTTCGCTTGTGTTCAACGAGGGCCAGGTAATCTTCCCCGTAACAAGAGCCGGCGGACAGTTCCCAACCGAGCAATTCACCGAGGTTGCGCCCGAAATGAAAAGTTCTGTCCAGGTCCATGACAAGGTATTTTGTTTTGGCCGTTATCACCTGATTGAGCAGATCGCTGCCACGCAAATAATCGCCGTGGATAGTGATGTTGTCGACAACGCGCGTGTATTTTCCGTCCGTACTGCGACTGGAGCCAATAAACTGTTTCGAAATCATGGTTTTCCTTTCTCTTCACAGTCAGGCTCGACGAAACCTCTCGGCTTCAATGAAATCAACAACTTCCAAGCATTCCAAAATAAGCCCAATCCTGTCAACACCATGTTGTTTTTGGGTGTGCGACCTAAAAGGCGATAATTCACCCAGCTCACATCCAGGTCCACGGGACGGCGCATCCACAATTTTCCTGCAATCGTTTGTGCCGCTCTTCGGGTCGCAAATTATCCGCATCCTGACTTTGCCACGAAGCTTTGCTTTTCTTTCATCTCCAAGCGCCCTATTATGCGCTTTGAGTAAGGTCAATTCTTTTTCAAATAATCGGGTTTTTTTTCAATCCCGAAATTTTGGAGTTTGAAAATATGTATCGTCTGTTCATTGCAACACCGATATTGCTTATCGCAATTTTATGTTCCGGCCTGCTTGTCCCCAAAGCAGCCTTTTGCGACGGCGTCGTGACGGGAATGGTTAGCGATCAGCAGCTTCTCATTCCCATCTCCGGCATAGAGATCGTTGTCGAGGGAACGGATATCTCCACGCTTACTGACGATGAGGGACGCTTCGCGCTGCCCGCCCTGGCGGACGGTGACTATAAGATTGTGCTTCAATCTTCTCAGCATGAGCGAACCGTGAAAGAGGTTGTGATCAGCGGGAAAAATGTCGAGCTGGACATCGAACTGATTGCCGCGAAGGGCGCTGTCGTATTAAGGGAAGTCTCCGTTTCGGCCAAGCGCGAAGTCGTGGCGACGGCCAAGCAATCTCTGAAACGCGAGGAGATCATGACCGCGCCCGGCGCGGGCAACGATGCGGTGCGCGTGGTGCAGTCGCTGCCGGGCGTTGCGAATCTTGGGATTCAGAGTTATGGCGCCGGCGGTTTGGTCATTCGCGGCACCGGCGCGGAAGACAGCGGCTACTACCTGGACGGTTTTTTTCTACCCCAGTTATTTCACTTCGGCGGTTTGCAGACCGTGGTCAATTCCGAATGGATCGAGTCGCTGGATTACTACGCCGGCGGATATTCGGTCATGTACGGCGAAGCCATGGGCGGCATCGTCGAGATCAACACGCGCATGCCCGAAGCCGAGGATTTCGCCGGTGTTGTCGATTTGACCAATTACTCCAGCTTCGCTTTGGTCGAAGGACCTTTTGGCAAAGACAGCGACTGGAGCGGCGGCGCCTCGGTTCGCCGCAGCTTCATCGATTTCATTTTGCCGGAGTTTCTCCCTGATGATCAGGCGGAGTTTACGATGGTCCCCCGCTTCTATGATTATCAGGCCATTGTGGCATACAAGCCCAACACACATCATACATTCAAATTTTTTGCTTTCGGCAGCGACGACCGTATGGGCCTTGCCAGCGAGAGAGCCGATGAGGAAAGTCCAACAGCAAATATGTCCTTTGACATGGAACTTTGGTTTCATCGCCCCATTCTGTCATGGACATACACGCCGAATCCGCGCATCAACAACCGCCTGGGAATTTCTCCCCGGCTCCAAAAATTGTACTTCAAGGTTTTCGCGGACAAGTATATCGAGTTCACCATCAAGGACATGGAGCTTCGCGAGGATTTCACCATCGATTTGGCGGATTGGAATACGCTGTCGCTCGGCCTTGTTCTGGACGCCTATCAATTCGACATAGAAGCCGACGTCGTGCAGCCTCCCAAAGAAGGCGATCCTTCCGGCGCTGATCTTTTTAACGACGTGGGAGTCGTGTTCAAGGAAACGATATTCACCGAGATTCTCATCGGCTATATCGAAGACACATTCGATATCGGACCTTTCAGCCTGACGCCGGGTCTGCGGGCTTCAACGGCTATTTATCAATATGAGGACGGCAGCGTCGAAGGCGATATGAGCGCTCTTGACCCACGCTTTTTCGCCCGCTGGCGAATCACGGATTCGGCGACGCTTAAAGGTTCGGCGGGGATGTATCACCAGTACCCGCAGGGCGATGAGATGGTGGAGCCCTTCGGCACGCCGAAAATTGAGCCCGAAGTCGCCAACTCCTACGGAGGCGGCGTGGAATACGATTTCGGCGAGGGGTACGCGATGGACGCGCAGGGCTACTACAAGCAAATGCTCAACCTGGTGTCGGGCACGGAGTCGGGCGCCGACGAGCCTTATGACAACGAGGGCATCGGACACGTATACGGCGCGGAACTTCTGGTGAGAAAGGCATTGACGGACAGACTTTACGGTTGGCTGTCTTACACGTACTCGGTCAGCGAGAGGCGAAACCGACCGGGCGGCGACTGGCGCTATTTCGACCAGGATCAGCGACACAACTTCATTCTCCTGGGTTCATATCGCATTGGTGACGCGTGGCGCGTGGGAGGCAAGTTCTCCTACGGAACCGGCACGCCTTTTACAGAAATCGATACGGCGATATACAATACCGACACCGACTCCTACATCCCGATTTATTCTGAGGACATCAACGTCGAGCGGCAGGATGACGTTCATCAATTGGACCTGCGCGTGGATAAGGTGTGGCAGTACACGAATTGGGAACTGCTGACCTATTTGGACGTGCAAAACGTCTATTTTGAAAAGCAGCCGATTGGCTACATGTATAATTACGACTATACGGAAAAAGAAGCCGTGTCCTTCCCGTCGTTTTATCCGACGTTGGGAGTATCCGCACGGTGGTAATCAATGGAGCAATAGATGAAATATAGATTTAACACGGCCATCGCGGTTTCGGCGCTTGGCCTTTTCGGAATTGCCCTGGTTCTTTCGTTATCGTGCGACATACCCGATTTTGACGCGCCCAGCCGCATCACGAGTTTGCGGGTCCTGGCGATCAAGTCGGAACCCCGGGAAGTCAGTCCGGGCGATGAGGTGGTCATTTCCGGTCTGGCCGTCAACAAAGATGGAACGCCGTACATGGTTCCGATGGTGTGGTTTCTTGGAGGCGTGATCGCGCTGTCTGGCGCTGATCGCTCAAGCGACTTGCCCGATGGCCTGACGCATATTCAGATGAGCGAAGACGATCCCTTTGTTCTGACAATCCCGACGGGTGATGAGTATGAGGCGATCTTCGGCGAATACAATCCTGACGGGACGGTGCTGACCATCGGCATGGGCGTCGGCGATCTGGAAGACCCAACCCTGTCCATCAAAACGATGATGGTGCGCGACAACAATTCTTTTGAGAATCCGGTTTTCCACGGCATCGATTTCATGGTCGAGGGCCGTTATGTACTGCCCGACGAGGAAGGGATATACGATGTGGGAAACACGAAAGCGATCAAGGTCATCGCCAACGTCGATTTTCCCACCGGCGACGAAAAAACTTTTCACTGGTACACTGCCACGAAAGGTCTCAAGGAATTTTCGGTGGACAAGGCCGTCGAGTGGAGCTTGCCCAAGGACCAGGGGGTCTATGACATTTATTGTGTGGCGCGGGAAAATTCGGGCACCGAGTTCGGCGACGGTGAATACAATGTCAAAAGCGCCGGCGTCGATTGGGGCTCCGCGCGTATTCGGGTATCCGCAGATATGACTTTGGTGAACTGGGCTAATTAAACGCGAAACATGGGGAGGCGAAATGAGCATTTCAAAGAAACCTGTTAGCGCAAAAAGCACGCTGAACGAAGCTTACGATTACGACAATCCTGTGCCCTTCTCGCGGGCTTTTCGCGTGGATGTCAATGGCATCACGCAATTGTTCATCTCCGGGACAGCCTCCGTGGATGAGAACGGCGATACGGTTTATGCGGGCGATCTGGAAAAACAGGTGAAACGCATGTTTCAAAACGTGACGCTTTTGCTTGAAGCCGAGGGCGCCTCCTGGCAGGACGTGGTGAAAACAGTTTTCTATCATCGGGACATCGACCGGGATTATATCGACATCAGCCGCTTTCGAACGGAGTTTTTCAACGAAGTCGGCCTGAAACAATATCCCGCCAGCGTGGGTATCGAAGCCCGCCTGTGCCGAGCGGACCTTCTTATCGAAATGGAAGCTTTGGCGATATACGAAACGCCGGTGAAATAAGACGACCGCCTAAAAAGCGGTCCCCATTTTATTGCCGCCTTCGGCAAGGAATTCGTAAAATAACTCAAAGAGCCTGAGAAAATGCGTGCTGTCCGATTAGAAAATCTTTGGCATATATCACTGATTTTCATGGCGCTGTCGTCGACACTCTTTGCTTGCCTGCTTTCCTGCGGCGATATGGAAGGCAAGGAGGAAAACCTATTTCCCGCGTCGGATTTCATGATCGATCAATCCGATCTGCGCCAAGTCTATGATCTCGATACCGGCGAATCAATACGTATCTATGCAGGAGAATCTTCGCAAATCACACTGCTGGGCATCGAAACGCAGTTCGATCAGGTTCGCGGCGCCGTCCGAAGCACCAGTGTGCTCGTCGATGTAAACGGCGAGCAAATCCGGATTGAGACAGGCAACTACAACCTGCCGCGAACCATCGGGAATCTACGGATCGACTGCCCCACAACTCGCGATTACTACATAAATACGGACGAAGACCAATGGGGCCTGGACAAAGACGCGCGCCTTCGCATCTGGCCTTTGGAGGGAACGCTTTTCGGTGAGCAAACGCTCGTTTATCCCGTTGCCAAGCAGCGGTGGATGGCCAATCGCACGCAGGCCGGCAACGAGCCCACCGACGATTACCTGCCCTTTCTGACCTCGATCTACTATCATTGCGGCGTGGATTTCGGCGGGACCGACGGCGTGGACGAGGTGGTGGCCGCAGCCGGCGGCACGATCATTTCAGCCGGCGGCGAAATCTTGGCCGGTTACGGCGATACACCCGCACAATTGCAATATATGTTCATCGCCAAAAGGACCGATGTGCTCTATATCCTGGATGATCGGGGATGGTATTATCGATACAGCCACCTGCACAGCATCGACCCGTCGATAAGCGTTGGCGAACGCGTTGAAGCGGGTGATGTCATCGGCCTACTGGGCAACGAAGGGCATAGCGGCGGCTGGGCTCATCTTCATTTTGAGATACTCATCAAACAGCCTTCCGGCAGATGGGGGGCGGAGCCGGCCTTCCCATATCTGTGGGAGGGATACGTTGAGCGCGAGAAACCGAAAATCATTGCACTCGCACGTCCCCACCGTTTCGCCCAAGCGGGTGATGCCGTTGCGCTGGATGGATCAAAGTCAATGAGCTTTGACGGAGAAATCGTCAGCTACAAATGGATTTTCACTGACGGCGACGTGTCCGAAGGTGAGACAGTCGAACACATTTACGAGCATCCCGGCTTTTACACGGAAATTCTTAAGGTGACTGACAAGGCGGGTAACGTGGCCTACGACTTTCCCATCGTGCAGGTCGTGCATGCCGATGACCAGAAACTTTTCTACACGTACATGCACGCTTCAAATACGCCGTCGAAGAACATTCACATCGGCGATGAAGTTCTATTCAAAGCCCGAACTTTCGGCTTCGGCGGCGGCGAGGAGCAATGGGACTTCGGCGATGGGAGTTCTTTGCATACAACGCAATCTGGCAACGGACCCCTGGGAGATTATGCCTCGCTCACGCACACGTACGCCGCCTCCGGCGACTATCTCGTCAATATCAGTCGCACCAATCATCGCGGCGAACCCGCCAACACGAGGTTGTGGGTACAGGTCTCTGAGTGAGTGCTTGAAGCATTGACTCACTACCGACGATTTGCATTTCCCTAAATTTCGTGCCAGTTAGATTTGCTGAGGAATTTGACGGGAGCATCACGTGGAACCGACAGCGCAAACGAAAAGCGACGACGCCGGCAAGGACACTCCGGAATTTCCGTGGACTTTTGACAGGGTCAAAGAGTACACGCGTCAAAACACGCGCGTGGTCGAAATCAAGGGGCAATATTTCCTTCGCTTTGTCGTCTGGGCAATAACCAGGCTGACCCAACTTCTTTCCTGGGATTTGGCTTATCGCATGGGTGCGGGAATAGGCCGCGTGCTTCACTTATTGAAAGTCCGGCGTGCTGTGGCCATGACCAATCTGGACATCGTTTACGGCGACAGCAAAACGAGCCGGGAAAAAGACGAAATATACAAGGCGTCTCTTATCAATTTCGGTCGCCAGACCGTGAACTATATGCGCATCCCGCTGATGGATGAAGATTTCTGGAACAATGATTTCCAGCTTGAAAACGAGCACATTCTCCGCGACGCCTACAATCAGGGAAAGGGCGTCATCATGCTGTACATGCACTACGGACCCTGGGAACTGCCCGGCGGCAAGATCGCCCACAGCGGCTACCCGCTGGCCGTTGTGGCTAAAGCAATCAAAAACAAAGTAGTGGACAAGTTCGTCGTCGACGCCAGAAGCGCCATGACCCTGGGAAGCATCAAGCACCGGGACGCCATGGGACGCATCAGGGAAGGGCTGAATAACGGCGAAGGGATCATCATGGTCATCGACCAGAACATGAAACGCAGCCAGGGCGTCTTTGTCGAATGGATGGGACGCATGGCCTCCGCCGTCCGATCCGTGGCATGGCTTGCAAGAGAAACCGGCGCGCCCGTGATTACGGGGTACGCTCGGCAGTTGGGGCCGAAAAGTTTTCAAATGACGATGACCGAGCATTTGCCCTGGGAGACGCATGAGGATTCCGATGAGGAACTTCTTGTCAACACGCGCAACTACATCAAAGCCGTCGAGAAGCACATATATGAAGCTCCGCACGAGTGGTTTTGGCTACACCGTCGCTGGAAGATTCAGCCCGAAGGCGTCCCCAACCCCTACACGGCAAGGCCGTGAGCTGATGACTTCTCACCCGCTCCCCTCGGCCATATGGCAATGAGAAGAGTTTTTCCTCCGAAAGCCAGACAAGCTGTGAGCTTGACCAGATAAATTATTGCGCGTCTTCCTCGGCGTTAATGGCATCGGAAAGGGTTGAAACCTTCGAAAGCGAGACATGGCTGTGAGCAGATTACACGGCATGGACGTGAGTAGATTATTTGCCTTTCGAACCCGCCCGAAATATGAGCTTGATCGAGACGTTTGTGCTTATACCAAGGAGACCGAGATAAAGAACGAACCGAGCAGTGCATAAATTATATCCAATAATAACAAATATATGTGATAGCATCCGTATAACCTCCACATTTAAAAAAGACGCCTCATCCGCAAGTATTTTCCGCAAAGAAAACATGAGCACCCTGCTTTGATAACCATTGTGCAGTGACGATACTCAAGGATTTCAACATGATTTAAATCTCTTTTCGTCGCCGGATATTCTTTTAAATGAAAAAAAAGCATGTATACTGTTTGTGCAAATCGGAAAGAATTCCGCGCTTCCCAAGCGCCCGGAGGATCAAACGGCTTTGAAAAGTTATTGGCTGGTAGTTATTTCATTCTTGGTGATCGGAGGATTTTTACAATCGCCCGATTTATTGGCGGAAAGCCACCAGGATAACAAGGCGCAAACCATCGCCCTGAGCGCCGAGGAATTAAGCTGGATCGCCGATCACCCGGTGATCACGGTCGGCGCCTCCAAGGACTGGGCTCCGATGGATTTCACCGACGACGAAGGACGGCATGCGGGCATCAGCGCCGATTACCTGCGTTTGATCGAAGAGCGGTCGGGGCTTGCCTTCAAACCGGTGACGGATCTCAATTGGAACGACGCCCTGGAAAAAACGAAGGCCCATAAACTCGACGGCATGATCTCCATTTCCTATACGGCGAAGCGCGACCGTTACCTCAACTTCTCCGACCCCTATTTCGCCATCGGCAAGGTCATCATCGTCCGCAAGGAAACAAACGACGTTAATGGTATAGACGACCTCAAAGGCAGGACCGTCGCGGTGGAAGAGGGTTATCTGATCCAAGATCAACTGGCTCAAGATTATCCCGACATCGTTACCATCGGAAAAGCTACTACATTGGACGCCCTGCTGGCAGTAATCAAAAAGGAGGCGGACGCCTATCTCGGAAACATGGCGGTGGTCAACCGTTTGATGGAAACCCATCAACTGGTCACTCTAAAAGTTTCCGGCATGGGACCTTACGAGCCCGCAAAATTAAGAATCGCGCTCAGGCAGGACTGGTCCGATACCCCGCTACAGATCGTCAACAAGGCTCTGGCGGCCGTCACCGAGGAAGAACATCGTGAAATCCTGGAAAGATGGGTTAGCATTTCCAGCGATATTTCGTCTTACCAAATTCGGAAAGACGTCACGTTTTCGGACAAGGAAAAGGAATGGATTAAAGACAACCCGGTGATAAGTATCGGCGCGGTGAAGGATTGTCCCCCCTTCGATTTCACCGATGAAAAGGGAATCCACAGCGGCATCTCCGCCGATTATCTGAATCTACTTAAGCGCCTGACCGGCCTTCGATTTGAAGTCGTTACGGACCTGTCATGGAATCAGGTAATCCAAAAAGCCCGAAGAAGGGAACTGGACGGAGTTGCAACTGTCTATCGAACGGCGGAGCGTGAAAACTATCTGTATTTCAGCGAGGCATATTTCATGTGTCCGGAAGCCATCGTCATCAACAAAGATGTGGCTGACATTCGAAACATCAATGACCTGAGCAACAAAACCGTTGTGGTGGAAAAGGGCTATTTTTTGGAAAACCAACTTAGAAGCGCTTACCCTTCCATCAAAATACTCAATGTCGCCGATACGCTAGCGGCTTTGTTGGCCGTCTCCAACCGGGAAGCGCACGCTTATATCGGAAATACCGCCGTCGTGTTTTACATCATGGAAAAACACCAGTTGACCAACCTGAAAATCGGCGGTCTTTCGCCTTTCAAACCGATGAGGATTCGCATTGCTCTACGCAATGACTGGCCCCCGGAAGCCATCGGTATTATCAATAAAGGGCTGGCGGCGATCGATCCGGAAACAAAGCGTAAAATTCAGCGAAAATGGATTGGGATCAACTTTGAGGACTTCGTATCGGACGAGCAAATCGTCGAATTGAGCGAACGGGAAGAAGCATGGCTTGCCGCCCACAAAAATATCCGGCTAGGCGTCGATCCCTCCTGGCCCCCCTTCGAGTTCGTCGACCAGACCAAGACATATAAGGGGATTTCCTCCGACTACGTAAATATCCTGTCTGAAAAGCTGAAGGTGGAGATGACGCCGGCCCCCGGCCTGAGCTGGCAGCAGGTTATTGACGGAGCCAAAGAGGGTCGGATCGACGTCCTTCCGTGCGTGGCCGAAACTCCCGAGCGTTCCCGCTTTCTCAATTTCACCAAACCCTACATCATCCAGCCCATGGTGATCATGACCAGAAACGACGCCCCTTTCGTGGGCGACATCGACGAGATTCTCGGCGAAAATATCGCCGTCATAAATGATCACATAACCCACGAGTATCTCCGCCGCGATTATCCGGACATCGATCTGTATTTGGTCAGCGACATCGAAGAGGCCGTCGAAGCGGTGGCCGAAAAAAAGGCCTACGCTCTGGTGGACAACCTAGCCGCCATCGAATTCGCCGTGCGCAGGCTCGGCGTCACGAACCTGAAGGTCTCGGGGCATACGAAGTACAACTTCGAGTTGTCCATGGGCGTGCGCAAGGACTGGCCCGAGCTGGTCGAGATTTTCGACAAGCAGCTGGCCGCCGTTCCCCGGCAGCGCAAATCGAACATCAACTCTTCATGGATCAACGTTCACGTGGAAAGACGAACCGACTGGGCCCAGGTCAAAAAACACGCTCAGCAATTCGCGCTGATCGCCGCCGTGATCGTCCTCATGTTTCTTTTTTGGAACCGGCGTTTGGACCGCACGGTCCGGCGCCGGACGGCTGAGCTCAGGGCCAGCGAGGAGCAATACCGCCTCCTTTTCGACAGCGGCAACGACGCCCTGTTCGTTCATGCCTTGAGCGAAGACGGGCGGCCCGGCCCCTTTATTCAGGTCAACGAAGTCGCCTGCAAACGCCTGGGCTATGACCGGGACGAGCTCGCCGAACTTCGGCCCGCGGACATCGAGCCCGCTGAATTCGACGAGGCCGGAGCCGCGGTGTTCAGGGAATTGATGATCGACAAGCAGGCCGTGTTCGAGACGGTCCACAAAACCAAAGACGGACGGAAGATCCCGGTGGAGATCAGTTCCCGTCTGTTTCAGATGCACGGCGATAACTTCGTTCTTTCCATCGCCCGGAACATCACCGAGCGCAAAAAGGCCGAGGAGGAATTGATAAAGCATCGGGATCATCTGGAGGATCTGGTTGCCGAAAGAACCACAACCATCGCCGAAAGCGAAGCCCGATTCCGGGGATATTATGAAAACTCTTCGGACCCCCATTTGATTTACAGCGACGAGGGAATCCTCGACTGCAACGACGCCATGGTCCGACTCCTGGGCTGCAAGGACAAAAAGGAACTTTTGCGCAGGCGCCCGGCGGAGTTTTCTCCGGAGTATCAGCCGGACCGCAAGGCCTCGGGCGAAAAATCCGCCGAGATGGACGCCATCGCTTACCGGCGCGGTTTTTATCGTTTCGACTGGATTTTCACCAGGACCGACGACGAGCCGCTTCCCGTGGAGGTGACCTTGACCCCCGTCACCCAGGGGGGGGGGAAGCCCGTTCTTCTGGCGGTGTGGCACGACTTGACCGAAAGAAAAAAGGCCGAGAAAAAGCTGCGGCAAAACATGGAGGATCTGGAGCGCTTCAACCGCCTGGCCGCAGGGCGCGAGGAGAAGATGATACAACTGAAAACAAAGATCAACAAGTTGCTCGTCCAGTGCGGAGAACCGGAAAAATACAAAATCGTCAAGTGAATCCCAACGAATACGGGGTATGTCCATGTTTCAAGAAGAACGCGAAGAACTTTTGTTCGACTGGAAAATGATCGGCGATGTGGGCGAGGACCGCCCCAACCCGGAAGCCGAGATGAAGGTCGCCGTCTGCCGGCTGATGCAATTCACTTTGCGGGACGTGCCGATGGAATACACCGGCAAGGACTTCCAGGTCCGCGAGGTCGACTGCTGGTGCACGGGCGAGCGGATCTGCCGCTTCGAAATCACCCTGAAACGGGATTGATACGATGATTCAAGTCAAGGAAGAGCACATCGACAAAATCACCGAGGCCTTTCAAAAAATCCTCAAGGGGAAAGAGCCTTCTTTAATCCCGCTGCCCGACGACCACCCGGAAGATGAAATCCGGCAGGCGGTGAGTTATATCAACCAATTCATCGGCGAATACAATGAAGTTGCGCGGACTCTCGCGAAGCTGTCTCAAGGAACGATCGACGCCAAAATCCCGCAAAGCTCCTTGAGCTTTGTGTCCTTTTTAAAAAACCTGCAATCCAGTCTGAACCATCTGACATGGGTCACCCAGCAGATCGCCAAAGGGAGTTTTGATCATGAAGTAAATTTCATGGGCGATTTCTCCGAGGCCTTCAATTCCATGACAAAGCAGTTGCAGGAATTTTTCACCGAGCGAAAACGGTCGACGGAAAAGCTGACGACCCGTCTCGATCAGATGGCCAGCGCCCGGCGGGCCATGCTGAACATCGCCGAGGATCTGGAAGAGGCCAGAAAGGAGGCTGAGGACGCCACGAAGGCCAAAAGCGAATTTCTGGCGAACATGAGCCACGAAATCCGCACCCCCATGAACGCCATCATGGGAATGAGCCAGCTGGCCTTGCAGACGAAACTGACGCCCAAGCAGCGCGACTACGTGGAAAAGATCGACCG
This sequence comes from uncultured bacterium, assembly GCA_964591275.1. Classification (GTDB taxonomy): domain Bacteria; phylum Lernaellota; class Lernaellaia; order JACKCT01; family JACKCT01. Next base: position 48,586 of record CAZQAE010000015.1, read on the forward strand.
GGCCTCGAAATCGCTGCTGCGCATCATCAACGACATCCTGGATTTCTCCAAGATCGAGGCGGGCAAGCTGGAGATGGAATCCGTCGAGTTCGACCTCCAGGAGGTTTTGGACAACCTGGCCAATATTTCCACCATCAAGGCGGAGGAGAAGGGATTGGAACTGCTGTTTCGGCTGCACGAGGACGTGCCGACGAACCTGGTGGGCGACCCCTTGAGGCTGGGCCAGATTCTGCTCAATCTGGTGTCCAACGCCGTCAAATTCACCGCCAAAGGAGAGATCGTCGTCCAGGTGGAAGTCCTGGAACAAAGCGGGGACGAGGTCCGGCTGAAGTTCGCCGTTCACGACACGGGCATCGGCATGACCAAAGAGCAGCAGGCGAAGCTTTTCGAGTCCTTTTCTCAGGCCGATTCTTCCACCACGCGAAAATTCGGCGGCACGGGCCTGGGTCTGGCCATCAGCAAAAAGCTCACGAAGATGATGGGCGGCGATATCGAGGTGGAAAGCGAGGCGGGCAAAGGCAGTTCCTTCCTTTTCAGCGTTGAATTCGGTCTGCATGAACACAGGCGCAAAAGCCGCATGGTGCTGTCCGAGGATTTGCGGGGTATGAAGGTCCTGGTGGTGGACGACAACAGGACTTCCCGGGAGATTTTGCACGGCCTGCTCGACACCTTCGGTTTCGACGTCACCCTGGCCGCCTCGGGACCGGAAGGCGTCAACGAGCTGGAGAGCGCCGCCCACGGGCAGCCCTTCGAACTGGTGCTCATGGACTGGAGAATGCCCGGCGTCAACGGGATTCAGGCCGCACGAATGATCAAAGGCCATAAAGCTCTCGCCAAGATCCCCACCGTCATTATGATCACCGCCTATGGTCGCCAGGAAATCATTCAACAGGCCCAGGACCTGGGACTCGAAGGATTTTTGATCAAACCGATCAGTCCGTCCATCCTTTTCAATACGGTCATGGAAATTTTCGGCAAGGAAACCGAACACCAGGCCCGCGCCTACGAGTCCGACGATCTCCTGCAAAAGATATCGTCCATCAGCGGCGCGAATGTATTGCTGGCCGAAGACAACGAGATCAATCAGCAGGTGGCCGGAGAGCTTTTGACGAGCTGGGGCCTTTCGGTGGATATCGCCAAAAACGGAAAAGAGGCGGTGGCCAAAGCCAAGACTCGCAAATACGACGCCGTCCTGATGGATATCCAGATGCCCGAGATGGACGGATTCGAAGCCACGGCGCGTATCCGAAAGCTCGCCCCGGATTATCCCTTCCTTCGCGATCTGCCCATCCTCGCCATGACCGCCCACGCCATGAGCGGCGACAGGGAAAAGAGCCTCGCCGGGGGGATGAACGACCATCTCACCAAGCCCGTCGACCCGAAGGAAATGGCTGAAACCCTCATGAAATGGATTCGGCCCAAGGCGGCGACCGGCACGGGGCCGACGTTCGGCACGGGGCCGGCGACCGGCGTCAAGGCGTCGCCGGAAACCCCTCCGGCCTCAGCCCCGCTCTCAAGGCTCTTTCTTCCGGGGATCGACACCCGGGCGGGAGTGGCCAGGGTCGGGGGAAACGAAAAGTTGTACAGGAAACTTCTGCTGAGGTTGCGCGACGACTACGGCGCTTACGCCGACGCCGTGCTCAAGGACTTGTCCGACGATGATTTTGTGAGCGCGCGGATCAAGGCCCACACCCTCAAGGGCGTAGCCGCGAACATCGGCGCGACGGACCTGCAGGAGGCGGCGGGAAACCTGGAGACCTCCCTGAAAAACGAAGACGAGGGGGCCTTGAAGCAACATTTTATCCTTTTCAAAAACACCCTGACACAGGTCCTGGGCGTCCTGGAAACCCTGGACCCGAAAGTCCCGGAGGCGCCGGATGCGGACAAAATGAAAACGCCCTCCAACCCGGAAAGCCTGCTGGACGCGCTCAAGAAACTGGGGCCGGCGGTGGACTCGCGAAAGCCGAAAAACTGTGCGCCCTTCCTTGCGGAAATTGAGACCCTTAGTTGGCCCGAATCCCTGTCGGCCAGGGCCCAAAGCCTTGTGGCCGAGGTGAATAAATACAAATTCAAGGACGCACGATCGATCATCGATGAAATGATAAAGACTTTGGAAGATTAAGGGGACCGCCATGATTAAAAAATTATCCGAGTGCTCGGTTCTCGTCGTAGACGACACGGCGACGAACATCGACATCATCGTCGAAGCCGTGGGCGAACAGTACGATCTTTCGGTGGCGACGGACGGGGCGACGGCTCTGGAGCTGGCCGAGGCGACCCGGCCCGACCTCATCCTGCTGGACATCATGATGCCGGACCTGGACGGATACGACGTGATACGCCGGCTCAAGGCCAATCCCGCCACCGCGCATATCCCGGTGATTTTCCTGACCGCGCTGCGGGAGATCGAAAGCAAAACCAAGGGATTCGAGCTCGGCGCCGTGGATTACATCACCAAGCCTTTCGATATTGCGGAAGTCAAAGCCCGGCTCGGACTCCACCTCAATTTGAGCCTGGCCAAACAGGAACTGGCCCGGCAAAACGAAATTTTGGAAATCAAAGTTCAGGAAAGAACGGCGGAACTGGTGTGCACGCAAGACGTGACCATTCACTGCATGGCGGTGCTGGCCGAATTCCGGGATCCCGAGACCGGCGGCCACATCATGCGAACCCAAAACTACGTCAAAGCCCTGGCGGACCGCTTGCACAAGATTCACAAACACCGGGAAGTTTTGACGCCGGAAAACAACACCCTGCTGTACAAAAGCGCTCCCTTGCACGACATCGGAAAAATAGGAATCTCCGACAAGGTTCTTTTAAAGCCGGGAAAACTCGACGACGAAGAATGGACGGCGATGAAAAAACATCCCGTATTGGGTTTCGAAGCGATTCAGTCAGCGCAAGAACGCCTCGGGAAAAACTGCTTTCTGCATTTTGCAGGGGAAATCGCCCGATGGCACCATGAGAAGTGGGACGGCTCCGGTTATCCCGACGGCCTTTCGGGAGAACAAATACCCCTGGCCGCCCGTCTGATGGCCCTGGCGGACGTTTACGACGCCCTGGTCAGCAAGCGCGTTTATAAACCCGCCTTTCCCCACTCAAAGGCGGTGGACATCATCGGCGAAGGTAAGGGTTCGCACTTCGATCCGGATATCGCCGACGCCTTTATGGATATTCACGAGGATTTCCGCCATATCGCCATCAAATTCGCCGACCAGGACAAAAGCCTTGGCTGCTCGGTCAACAACCATCTATGAAATCTAGGCATGGCCTTGCCGTGCGCGTTTATTAATTCAAAAAAAAGCGCAGATACTGCGTGATTCCCGTAACGGCGACTTCCACTTCGCCATTTTCCGAAATGCCGCTTTCGATCTCATCGCCGCTTTGATCGAATAAGGTCCATGAACCATCGGTGCCCGCCGGAAGCGGAACGACGATGTTTTTCTCTTCCCAAATGGCCGGTCCGCCCCGCCACAGAGCAACAGTCCACATTCCTTGGTCGTCAGCGAAAACCAGGGCGTACACGTTGGTGTCCAGGTACAACGCCGGGCGTAAATCGCCGGCGTAGCGAGAGTCGCCAAGCAGGCGATGCGCGCCACGAAGAGCCAGAAAGGACTCCTTGGCTTCTGTGTCTTGCGTGTCGCCCGGATAAGTGAACAATCCAAAATAATCTTCGGTCGGCAAAGACGCGCCGCCGGAGCCGTCCCAGAATGTGTACCAATCATAAATCTCAATGTCGTTAGCCAATGCCATCATCATGCTGTGCGCCAGGTATGCCGCCTGCCGCTGGTCGCCGATAATGAGGCTCGGCCAACCCATCTCCGTGAACTGCAGGCGCTTGTCCGGGCAGCCGATGTCGGCCAGCGTTGATCGGGCCAGATCAATGAAACCGACCGTCGTCGGAAAATGGTAGATGCCCAGGTCCAGGTCAAACTCCGGGCTGGGCTGCTGTAAGAAGGTGTAGGGATGGATGGACAAGACGTCGAAATAATCGCAAATGTCCGGATGAAATTCATGCACGCGATGAATGAAATTCCAGATGCCTCGTGGATCGAAAAAGTTCACTTCCAGAGGCGACAATCCGCCAAAGATCACGCTCGCGTCGGGATCATTGTCGTGAACCGATTCATATACGGCTTTAAGCAATTCGCCGTACTTATCAGGATTCGGTTCCGGCTTCCAGAATCGCGTCGTGTTCTGCTCGTTCCAGAATTCGTAGTGATCAATCCGATCCGCAAAATGCTCGGCGACCTTGCCTGTGTAGTCGGCGTATTGCGCCGGATCGATTTCATCGGCGGTCCCACCGGGCGTCGCCCAGTCCGGGCTTCCCAGGAAGATGGCGGTGACATCCAGCCCGGAGGCGAGGCACAAATCCGTCATGGTGTCGAGGCCGTCAAAGTTCCATACATCGTCTTCGGGCTCGATGCTGTACCAGTGAAAATCGGTTCGTACCATTTTCACACCGGCTTCCACCAGTTTTTCAATCTCGAATTCCCTCTTCCAATTATACGCCGCCCCACGGCTCATATGGCTGGAGATGCCGAGGATTTCATCAAGCGTTCCGCCACCGGGAGTCATTTCGGCATAAGGATCGACAGGCGCAGTATCGTCATCATCGACATCGTCGTTGAGATCATCGTTCACGTCATCATCGTTGTCATCGTTTAGATCGTCATCGACATCGTCATTTACGTCGTCATCATTCGGGACATCGTCGCTATCATCATTATCATCGTCGTCATCCCCACATCCGACGACGGGAAAAACGAAAACCAAAAGCACAAAAATTGAAGCGAAAATGTGCCAGCAACTTGCGTCTCGTGTCATCTCACTCTCCTCACGGGGATTATGAAAGATTAGGGGTTGCGAAGGAAAGCATTTTAGCGGATTTCGATTCCACGCCGACCTTTGCTCCGAGCACAGCTCACGCCGCCGCTGAACGATTCAGTCGGAAGGCGCAACGAATCTCCATGATGGCTAAAAATCAGCTAATTTCAACCGATGCCTTTTCCCGCGCTGAAAGAAACAGAGCGTCAATGACTTTCATATTCGCCACGGCATCGCCGACTGATCGGGCAGGCTTGGTTTCGCCGTTGGCGACGGCGACGAATTCCTCCACTTCCAATTGATAGGAATTTGCCGGTGGGACAATAATCGTTTCTGGCGAACGGCCATCGCGGTGAAGTAAAATTGTGGCTGCTTCGTCACCGGGAATCCAGGGACTCAAAAGTTCTATGGCGCCTTTGGTCCCCGCGATTTCCGCGCGATGGCGCTCGAAATTATCAATGCTGGTCTCAAAATTCGCCAGGACGCCGTTCGGAAACTCCAGCAACCCGAGCATCGTTTCGTCAACGTTTTTTCGTTTTTCCATAGCGCTCACGCGCACCGGTTCACATCCCGCAATCATACGTGAAAAATCAACGCAGTAGCAGCCGACATCCATCAATGCGCCGCCTCCAAGTTTGGCGGAAAAGGGATTCGCTGCGGGATCATCGAGCAAGAAAGTGAACTGGCTATGTAGCGTGGAGACATCGCCGATGGCGCCGCTTTTGATCAACTCAAGTACACGAATCCACTGGGGATGAAATCGATACATCATGGCTTCAGCAAGATGCATCCCGCTGCGTTTGGCGGCGGCGGCAACCGCCTCGGCCTCCGCAGCGCTCGTGCTGATCGGTTTTTCACACAACACGCAATTCCCCGCTTCCAAAGCCTTGATCGACCACGGAACATGCAGGCTGTTTGGAAGCGGTATGTAGACCATGTCCACTTCATCGCTACGCAGTAGGTCTTCGTAAGAACCATAGGCCAGGGGAATACCGTGTATGCATGCCCAATCATTTGCCTTGTCGATATCGCGGCTGGCGATGGCCTGAAGCTCGCCGCAATCGCCCAATTGAATCGCCTTAATAATTTCCAGGGCGATCTCCGCTGTGCCCAAAATCCCCCATCGGTAACGCTTGCCCATTCATCGCCTCCAGTTTTTTTTCATCGAGAAAATTGGATTTCCCATCGGATCAGATCATTGAAATCTGAATACGCCATCAAGCAATGCGCCTGCGACCATCCCCTGGTGATTGTCGGGATCACCGATGGAAAACAGGGGCGTTGCGTAGGGATGCAGACCCAACTGGAAGTTAAAGCTCTTGCCCGGTCGTTTGAAATCCAGCCCCACGTAAGCGCCGATGGAAGGTCCCATGGCAAAGAACGACGGTTTTCTGCCCTCGCCGGATTGTTCAGATTGAAAGTCAGGTCCGTAGTGAAACGACGCCCCGAGGGTGGGGCCCAGGATGGTGTCTATGCCGCTATCGCCTTTAATTCGATATAGCAGACTAAAGTCGGGTTCGTATTGCAGCATCTCAAAGGCTGCGCCGAAAAGTATTGGCCGAAATACCGGCAGATCAGCCGCAAAGCTCCAATTATTTTCATAAGCGTATTCCACGTAAAATGAAATGTCGGCCGCCGTACCTCCCTTGACGCCGGGGTCGGTGGCCACGCACATCCTGACATTGTCATAGCGCCCGCCGATCCTGGTCTTGAATCCCATGACAACCTTGTCATTGTCCTGCGCGGGTTCGGTTTGGGCGTGCGCGGAAGGAAGGCAAAAAACGGCCAGCGAAGTCAGGCCAAGGATGAAAGCCATGAATCCAATCAAGCTTTTCGTAGCGCAGTGCAAACTCATTATTCTCCAGACAATTTTCAAGGTATTGAAATTCTTCTCGGTTTAGAAAAGGACCCGAAGAATTTTTGCGTTGAAGCTATTTTTTAAAAGGCAAAGTCCCGGCGGCAATATCTTTTAGCCGCTGCGCGATTTGCAGTCCCTGGGCACGGCATTTTTCCAAATCGGCGCTCGTGGGAACGTATTGGACATTTAAACCGCCACAGACTTTCTCGATTTTCATCGCGTCGAAAAATTCCTCTATCTGTTTGACGCCTTCGCCGCTCCAGCCGTAGGAGCCGAAGGCCGCGCCAATGATATTCCTGGGCTTCAAGCCTTTCAGATAGGTCAGGACATCAGCTACGGGTGGGAAAATATTGTTGTTCATTGTCGGCGAACCAACAATAAGCGCCCCCGCATCGAGTATCTCGGCGGCCACATCGCTTCGGTGGCCGGCGTCAAGAGGAATGACTTTCGTTTCAGCGCCTCCTTCCACCAGTCCATCGCAGATGGCGGCAGCCATTTTGGCGGTGCTTTGCCACATGGTGTCGAATACGATGACAGCTTTTGTCGTCGGGTCCTGTCTGGCCCATTTGGCGTAAAGCCCGATAATTCTATCAAGATCTTTTCGGAAGATGGGACCGTGGTCCGGCGCGATGATTTCAATGGGTAGGTTCATTTTGGAGACTTTAGCGAGAAGTCCGGTCACCATGGGAGAAAAAGGCAGCAATATGTTTGCGTAGTATTTCGCCGCCTCGCTTTCCCAGTCTCCCACCTCATCAATAAAGCGCTTGCCGGAGGCCAGGTGCATGCCGAAAGCATCCTGGGAAAATAATATTTTATCTTCTTCAAGATACGTGAACATGCTGTCGGGCCAGTGCAGCATCCTGGTTTCCGTGAAAGTCAGGTTCAGGTTCCCGAGACTTAAGGTTTGTCCGTCGGCGACAGCCTCAATTTCCTTCAGACCGAAATGCTGCAAAAGAGCTTTTGCGCCCATTTTCGAGGCAAAGACCTTTTCCGGTTTTAAAGTATGGATGAAACCCGGCAGGCATCCCGTATGATCCATTTCCGAGTGGTTGGACACAATGTAATCAATCTTATTTGGATCAATCACCGACGAAATACGCGAAAGGAGTTCGTCTTTGAAAGGGGCTTTCACCGTATCGATCAGCGTAATCTTATCCCCAATAATCAGGAAGGCATTGTAAGTCGTTCCTTGGGAAGTTTTATAGCCGTGAAAATTTCGTATCGCCCAGTCAATCGCACCCACCCAATACACGTGCTCGGTAATCCGAACCGCTTTCAGCGCCTCAGTCATTGGTTCAACCTATCCTTTGAAAAATCGTGTCTTTTATTCTTCCGGCGAAAAATCATCTTTGCTCGCGCCGCAAACCGGGCATACCCAATCCTTGGGCACATCTTTGAACTCGGTCCCCGCGGCGACGTCGTTGTCGGGATCGCCCTCGGCCGGATCATAGACATAACCGCAAAGGTCGCATACGTATTTCATGATTCACTCCTTTTGTTTTTAGTAAATGAGATCATTTTCCTTCACTTTGCCGCTGAAGGTTTTGTAAACAAACCAAGTATAGCCCACCACGATCGGCATTCCTACCGCCGCAACGATCAACATAACTTTTAATGTCAACGGCGACGAGGAAGCGCCGGCGACGGTCAGGCCCCAGGCGGGATTATTGATCGCGGGAAGAAGGTTGGGGAAAATGGTCGCGCCCGCCAGAGCCATGAGAGACGCGATGGATACTGAAGAGCTGATAAAGGCCGCTTTTTCATCACTGCGCGCATTATAAACGCCAATCATTACGATAGAGATGATTGTCGCCGCCGGAATAATCCACAGAACAGGTTGGGCCAGGAAGTTTTCCAGCAGGCGCCTTTCAAAGATGAATGTATATATAGTGGCGAGGCCAAAAAGGACCATGTACACCTTCCAGGCTTTATAAGCCCATCCCCTGACCATTTCGCCAAGTTCCCCTTCGGTTTTCAAGGCGAGGTACAGCGCGCCGTGCGTGGCGAACATGGCAAATCCGAGCAATCCTGTTATCAGGGCAAAGGGATTCAGCAATCCGAAGAAGGAGCCTGCGAACTGCCCCGATGCATCCAGTGGAACTCCGCGTATGATGTTGCCGAGAGCTACGCCGAATAAAAATGCGGGAAGCATGCTGCCCACCGCGAAGGCGGCGTCCCACTTGCGCCTCCAATTTTCATCATCAACCATGCCGCGAAACTCAATCGAGACGGCGCGAAATATCAGGCCGAACAGTACCAGCATCATGGCCAGATAGAAGCCGGAAAATACGGTCGCGTAAACCATTGGGAAGGCTGCGAAGAGCGCCCCGGCACCGGTTAGAAGCCAGACTTCATTGCCGTCCCATACCGGACCGATGGCGTTCAAAAAGATTCTCCGGTGCTTGTCCTTTTTGGCAAACAGGTGCCAGATGCCGACGCCCAGGTCGAAACCGTCGAGGATGGCATAGCCTGTGAGCAAAGCCCCAATGAGGAAAAACCATGTGACTTGTAAAATACTCATGATGGCCTCCCTTCGATCTCCACGTCGCCCATTGGCTCAGGCCCCTCTTTGATTTTCTTAAACAGGGTAAAGAAGAAGGCGTAGCCGATCAGAGCGTATATGCCCATGAATATTAGCACGGTAAATCCGACATGATACCAGGGCACCGTGACGGAAACTCCCTCAGATGTTTTGAGGAGGCCATAGACGACCCAGGGCTGCCTGCCGACCTCCGCGGCGACCCATCCGAAGTGATTGGCCAAAGTGGGATAGAGAAATCCCGGAATAAAAGCGTACAAAAGCAGTTTGAAATCGAACAGTTTTCCGATTTTCAGCAGGAACGCGGCCAGCGTAGTCAATCCGATCATCAACATTCCCAGTCCGACCATTCCGTGATAGGCCATGAATGTAATGAAGAGCGGCGGCCATTCATCCTTCGGAAATTCCTTGAGTCCCATGACCTCAGTGTCTTTCGATCCTGCCAGCAAAACACTCAGCATTCCGGGCATTCGCACATCCAAATAAATTTTTTCAGCGCTGGCGCTCGGCAGGCCGAAAACAGAGAGGCCGACATTCGTCTCGGTTTCAAACTGTCCTTCAAAGGCAGCCAATTTCGCCGGCTGCGTCTTCCAAACCTGCACCGAATGCATATGCCCGGTGAATAGCTGCCCCCACGAACCAATTAAGCCCAAGACCAGGGCGATCTTGAAAGACTGCCTGGCGAATGGTTCATGCCGATTTTTCACCAGGTAGAAGGCGGAAATGGCCAGCACGACAAAAGCGCCTGTAGCCAGGGCGCTAACGACAACGTGAGAGAAACGTTCCAACGTGGAAGGATTGAAAGCCGCCGCCCAGAAGTCCGTGAGCACCGCACGACCGCCGACCACCTTATATCCCGCCGGAGTTTGCTGCCAGGAATTGGCGACAATAATCCAGAACGCCGACATCGTGGACCCGATAGCAACCATCAGTGATGAGAACCAATGGGTTTTCACCGACAGTTTTTTCCAGCCGAAGACCAACATTCCTAAAAATGAAGATTCCAAAAAGAAGGCCAGAATTCCTTCCGCGGCCAGAGGGGCGCCGAAAATGTCGCCGACGAATCGAGAGTATTCGGACCAGTTGGTCCCGAACTGAAACTCCATCGTAATGCCGGTGGCCACGCCCACGATAAATATGAGGGCAAAAATATTGATCCAGAACCTGGCCATGACCTCATAGAGTTTGTCGCCGGTATTCTTGTATTTGGTCATGATGAAGAAAATAATCCAGGCGAGTCCAATGCTGACCGGCGGCCACAGATAATGAAATCCAATGGTGAAATAAAACTGGAACCGGGCCATGTGCTCAGCCATCAGCCAACCTTCCTGTCCATGTGAAGGCTTTGATTATTCAAAGCATGTGTTTCGTCGTCGAGAATTCGAGAGGCTGCTTCAGACACGGTGCGCCGAACCAGTTGCCCGCCGTGAATGTCGTACTCCGTGAAATCGGCGTCATCATTTTGCGTCCGACGGGTGGCATCCTTCAGATTTTTATAACCCAGGATATGGAGAATACGCAGCGCATAAGCCCGCGTGGCCGGGTCGGAATCCGTCAGGCTGCCATGAAGGTTTTGAATCACATCAGGGTGTGAAAAGAGCGCCTCATTGAGCGGCGCAAGATGGGTTAATGCGCAGTGCGTTCCACGCTCAAAAGGTTCTTCCACCAAAAAGGACGCCCGAATGCGCCCGTATTCCTCCAGCAAAGAAGGAAGCTCGCGAAGTATCGCGGCAATCAACTCCGGGCCGTTCCATAAAATCCCGTCCGATTCATCATTCATCAGCCATAGTGCTTTGCGAATGATCCTGCGTACGTCTTCCAAATCCGACTTGGCCAAATGCCCGGCGAAGATCGCATGAGCCTCAATCGCACGCCATTGAAGCAAAGGATCAGGATCGAAGAGTGCGCCAAGCAGGTGTCTGTCAGGACTGCGCCGTTCATCAAAAAGGGTTTTCAACTGATCCCAATCACGATCTCGAAGAATTGTTTTCATCAGTTGTTTTCTTTGCGCCCGTTTCTCCAACTTTCGAATCCCTCTCCCTTTTCTCCCTTGAAATATTCATGATAGGCGTTTGTCGCCGCTTCACAAGTTTCCGTCAGCCCAAACCAACATCCAGCAGCATCATAACGACAAAGCCGATCATCACGCCGAGGGTGGCCACCTTCTCATGGCCATTTCGGTGGGATTCGGGAATGATTTCATCGCTGATGACAAAAAGCATCGCTCCGGCGGCAAAGGCGAGGCCCCACGGCAAAAGAGGCGCCGACACGCTCACGATGCCTGCCCCAAGTAAGCCTCCGACCGGTTCGACCAGCCCCGTTAAAAGTGCGATGCCCAGCGCCTGTCCCATCGGGTATTTTAAACTGAGCAGGGCCAGCGCCACGACCAATCCTTCCGGCATATTTTGCAAACCGATGCCGATGGCCAGCGACAGGCCGTTTTCGATGTCGCCGCCGCCGAACCCGACGCCGACGGCCAGCCCTTCAGGAAAATTGTGCAGGGTGATGGCGATGATGAACAGCCATGTGCGTTTAAGATTTCCCGCACTCGCACCCTCGGGTCCTTTAATAAAATGTTCGTGCGGAGAATACTTATCGCTGATCCAGAGGAAAAGGCCGCCCAACAACATGCCGGCAGCCACGACAAAGGCGCCGGACCAGCCGCCGCCCTTCGCCTCCACTGCGGGAATGATCAATGAAAACGATGTCGCCGCCAGCATGACGCCTGCGCCGAAGCCCATCATTATGTCTTGCGTGCGTTGGGAAATATTGCGGGTCAGTAGCACCGGGAGTGCGCCGACGCCAGTAGCCAGCCCGGCCAGCAGGCTCGCCAGGCCGCCGAGATACAGGACGGGCCAGGAAGATATCGCCTCAATCCACGGTGTCATTGAACCTCCTGGGCTGCGCGAAATACATCCAGGTTCGCATCCACGAATTTTGGCGGCGCCAAGGATTTCAGCACTTTCTCGATCACCTTTGAACCCAATCCCTTGATCAATTCCATCGCCGCGAGTTTCCCAAGCACAGCGACATTCTGCATGCGTGGGTCGGGCAGGTTTTCCAGAAGTACCGGAATCGCCCTGGCGCCGATCATTTTCGCGGCTTTTTGAAGTTCATCATTCGTCGGGTATTTGTCTTGATTTGCGCGAACCGTGATCGGCTGCTGAACCGTATCGTAATAAAGCAAAGCGCCGCCCGGCTTGAGCATTTTCAGCAGACCACGCAGTCCTTCAATCCGCTCCAATGCGATGACGATATCAACTTCGCCTTTCGGGACCAGTGGTGTGAAAACACCATCGCCGATTCTCAAATGTGAAACGACGGTCCCGCCGCGTTGGGCCAGCCCGTGCGTATCCGCGCCGAAAACCGTGTAGCCCGCATCCATGGCGGAACGAATCATTACCTCGGATAACAGGCCGATTCCCTGGCCGCCGACGCCGCAAAGATATATATTCACTTTATCCACGGCTGACTCCTTTTTCCTCAAGGAATTTCAGAGCGTCCACAGGACATGTCGTCATGCATGAACCGTCTCCGATGCCACGTTCAGTCCCACGGATTTAAAAAATACGCACGAAAGTCGCCCGTTGACCGCGGCGCCGAAAGCCACTTCGAGAGCAACTTTTTCGTTGGTTGCGTACTGGAAAACCATTGGCCGCTGCTCTTCTTCCACCGAAAGGATCGCCGAGGCGATTTCCGGCGTCGGCGAACCGGGATAAGTTGTGGCGACTTTGACGCCGGATTCGAACATGGCCCGAACGAGTGCGTGGTTGCCCATGACCAAGCCCGACCAGGGGGCTTGCTGCGTCAGTTGATCCGATAGTCGCTGCATTTCAGTGATTCCTGTATTAAATGACAGTGGCTATGAAAACCCGCTTGCATGGTTCAACGTTTTTCGGAACTAGGCTCCGTCCAGGCCGATATGTTCCATCTCCTCAAACCATGATTCCGGATTGCTCAGATACTGGTGCATGTCGGTCAGGGCGTGGTGATGGTCTTTTTCTTCCAGGATCATCTTTTGGGCGAATTCGCGCTCCATGGGGTCGGTCGCCTTTGCCAGATACTCTTGATAGAATTTGACGGCGGCGGCTTCTAGCTCAATTCCGATGCCCAGGGCCTCCAAATCCTCGGCGTCCACCTGGACTTCCGGTCCATTTTTTACGGCGATGGCGCGGAACATGGCCCCGAGTTCATCATGGTCGGGATTGAGGGCTTTCCAAGCCTCGCTCCAATTCTCGCCGCCTTTAATTTCGGCGTAGATAACTTTTATCCGGTCAACGTGGATAAGCTCATCATCGCGAAGCTTTGTGAAGATATCCTTCCCCAGGCTGTTTTTGCATTCAGCGATAGCCTTTTCGTAAAATGATTTGCCTTTGTTTTCCATACTCAAAGCGACGGAAAGCATTTCTAGCACCCTGTCAGTTTCTGGCGTCATTGTTTTAGCCTCCCTTTATTGGCTGTCTGGTTCATTAATTGCGGCTTTATACTTCACGCAAGTTCGCCACGCAACTTGGCGAGCTCTTTGCTGAGCAAAGCAATGTGCCCCATCTCTTCTTTGATGATCACGTCGATTTTGCTTTGGCCCAGCTTCACCGGTACGGCTTCTTTTATACCCAGGTAGTAGATGACCGATTCTTTTTCCAACACGAGGGCCGTTTCGAGAATTTCTTCGATGCTTTCCTGGCCGCTGAGCTTTTCTGAGGGGTCTGCCGTGACATCGAAAACATAACCGCCGGCCAAAGCTTGCAGGTACAAGGTTCCCTGGTCATCGGGGCCGGTGGAGTCGGCCTGACTCAAATCACGTCGCATGTCGGCAAAGATTTCTTCATGATTGTCCTCAATCGCCGCCAGATTGAGCAGGAGCTCTTTTTTTCTGCCGATTTCAAATCCATCTGCGGCCTGACGATAGAATTTGGCCCCGTTTCTTTCGATCTGCTCGGCAATAGCCAATACTTCGTCCGCACTCATAATTGATTTCATCGCCACTCCTTAAGCTGTCACGAGCACTGTGAAAACTCTTTTGCAAAAGTTCCCAAAGCGAACATCAACAGCATCAATCAGGCAGTATTATTCGCCCGGCTTCCAAACTTCCCAGACTTTGCCCACCAATTCGGGGCCGACTTTCAATGTGGGTTTGCCCGGTTCCCAGCCGGCTGGGCATGCCTCTGCGCCTTTCGTCGCGCGCACGAGTTGGAAGGCCTGAACTTGCCGAATCGACTCTTTGACCTGACGACCAACGGGAGGAGTCAGAATCTCAATGGCTTGCACAATTCCGTCCGGGTCAATGATGAATCGCCCTCGAACATCCACTCCCGACGCTTCGTCGTAGACTCCGTAAACAGATCCGATCCGTCCGCCGGCATCCGTCAACATGGGAAAGGGGAATCCGCCCTCAACCATTTTTGACAGCTCATTCGCTTGCCACATTTTGTGTACGAAACGGCTATCCATGCTGCACGCCAGAACTTGCACACCCAGTTCTTCAAACTTATCAGCCTTGTCGGCGACCGCCGACAGTTCGGTCGGTCAAACGAAAGTAAAATCACCCGGATAGAAACACAGGAAGACCCATTTGCCTCGGAAATCCGACAACTTGATGTTTTTGAAGCCGCCTTCGTAATACGCCGACGCACCGAAATCCGGCGCTTCATGTCCTACCATGACTTGCATTTTTACCCCCTTTGTTGAATTGGATGAAGCATTATCAGATTGTTCGTTTTCGACCTGCGGCGTGATCGGACCCTCTGCGGGCGTCACGCAACCTTGCGGTTGTTCATCGGCCATTATCCACTCCTTTCATCAGTTTTGACGCACCATGGCGTCGCCATCCACTTTATTCCGTCGTATCGGCAGCAGGCATTGTGAAAACCCGCATGCCAAGGTCTTTGTCCAACATGAACATACCCGAACCTTGCCCGTCGATGAGATGGAGTTTTTTGACAACAGCGTCCGCCGTTGCCTCTTCCTCCACCTGCTCAGCCACAAACCATTGGAGGAAATTGTCCGTTGCAAAATCTTTTTCCTCCCGAGCCAAAGCCACCAGGTCGTTTATCATCGCCGTGACTTTCTGCTCATGGATTAAGACCTGTTCAAAAACATCCAGCGGGGAAGACCATTCCGTTTGCGGGCCTTCAATCGGCGCCATGAGCGCCCGGCCGGAGCGTTCATTCACGTAGTTGTAGAATTTAATAGCGTGAAAAAGCTCCTCCTGGGCTTGCATTTTCATCCAGTTTTCGAAACCGGAAAGGTCGTCGGCGGCGAAATAGGCCGCCATGGAAAGGTACAGATAGGACGAGTATATTTCCGCGTTGATCTGTTTATTTATTGCGCCCAGCATTCGTTGGCTAAGCATGAGTTTTCTCCTTCCAATTTCCAGTGTCCGTGCAGGTTGCAAAAAGCGCATCCGTATATATTGTCGCTGTGTAGAACACCGACGACATGGCCGCATATTCCACACTTTTGGACTGGTGATCTTTCAACCCATGCGACCTTCTTTCTGGATTCCATATTTATCCCAAGTCAGGGACCGACCAGTTGAATATCCACGTGGTTCGCATACCATTTCCCATCATGAAGGTATGTTTCCAGTTCCGCCTTGAGGGTCATCTCGTGAATGCCCTCGATTTTAGCCATGTATTCGAGCATGTTTTTCCCGGAATTGTCGGAGGCGCCTTTGGCTGCATTTGTGTAAAATTCGCGCGCCTCCACTTCCCGTTCGATGGCGAGCTTGAAAAGATCCTCGATCGAATCGATGGAAAATAAAGGCGGCGATCCTTCGGCGGTTTGAATGTCGCCAGGGATGGCTGGAGGAGGAGCCTGCTCGCCGGTGAGTTTTTTGTAGTAGTCGATGAGCATCTGCTCATGCTTGTCCTCTTCCTCCGCCAGCGCCAGGAACCTTGCGTGAACCAATTCGTTTTTGATGAGCTTGGCGAAATCCCGATAAAAAGCCGCCGCGTTTTGCTCACTTTTGACGGCCAGACCGATGATTTCAAGAATGGTTAATTCAGAATTCATTGCTACCCCCAGTAAATCAAATGATAGGCTATTCTTCCATGGAAAATTCCTGAAAATCGAACCAGAATCCAGAACCGCTAACCGCGTCGATCTCAGCCTGGACAATCTGCTGGTGCCCGTTTTCAATTTCGAGAAAGCGGGCGAACATTTTCTGAGCGGCGCCAGTCATCTCGCTTGTCATTTTTTTATAGAAATTGATTGTCTCAATCTCGAGGGCCAAAGCTTTTTTGAGCATGACAAGCTCATCGTCAAAGTCTTTTGCGGCCATCTGCTTTGAAATGTTCTCCAAACCCTTTTGGATCACCTCGGAGGACGGCACTTTTGTAGGAATATTTCCCAGCTTAACATCGCCGGATTTTTCCCATTGATCCAGCTGGTCTTTCAGGTAATCGAGATGGTATTGTTCTTCATCGGCAAGCGCCGCAAACACCTTTTTCCCCGTCTGATCACCGGACGCCTCCGCAGCGTCCTTGTACATGGCATGGATTATTGTTTCATATTTGATCGCGGTTTGGATCGCATCGCCGATGGTCATAAGTTACCCCCGTTTGTCTTTTTTCGACACATGATTCAGATCAAGTGTTTTTCTGGGCAAACTCCTTAAAAGCGGTTAGGGAGTTGAGGAGTCGGACATGCTTTTCCTCATCGTCCAGCAAATACTGGAATAACTCTTTGATGACGGGAAGCTTCATTTCGGCCACCAGTTCCTTGCCCAAATCGACGGTCTTTTGTTCGAGGGCGAGGTGCTCGTTGATCATGCCGGATATTTCGCTGATCTCGCCAAAACTCAATGAGGGCGCCTTTACGGTCATTGCGGCCTTGAGAAATTCCTGGATTCTTTTGTGCTTGGCCGAGTCGGTCCGAATGATATCCATGAATATTTTTATTGTGTCGTTTTTGGTCGAAGCGCTGATCTTGTTTGTCATTGCAATGGTGTCATCTTCCGCCACCAACCATTCATCGAGAAGTTTCACCTGGGATTCAGTATCATGATGCGACACGTCAACCTCCTTTGAATTTGGTGGTTTCTTAATCAAGCGATCCCATGGTTTTTCCGCAACAGAGCGGAACCTGTTGGCCCTTTTTTACAAGGAAGTATTTATTGCACGTAGCGCAATAGACAGTGGTGTCTTTCGGAACATAGATCGGCACCTGCTCGTCAATCTCGCCTTCCACCATGAATCTGGCCATGTTCTTTTTTGAAGGAATAAATTCCCCTACAGGCACGAGTTTTTATTGAATTTCACGCAGTCGACCATAAGGTTCCATAGCAACTGCAGGCTCTTGGTTTCCGCATCGGATTCGGGAGTGAACTCCACGAGTTGTTTGTCTCGGTCGATTTTCATAATATCTTTTCTTCTCTTTATCGCTTTAACAAACTCCGAAACGACATTCTCTCGTTAGGGAGTATAAGGAACGAAATCCCCGCCTTTTGGGAGAGAAACTTCGGATCCTTCGTTTTTCTTACCTGATTTGTATTTCTTTTTTGTTTTTTCGCCCTCAGAGATGATCAGTTCGCAAACGTCATTCATGTCCTTTGCGCTTTCGTACATCTTCTTCCCCTGGGTGTAGATGGCCATCCCATCGGCTTCCATCTCCTTGTCCGCCCACATAAGACCTTGTCCGCGGATCATTTTGCCCTTGTCCATCAGCACAGTGGCTTTGGTCATCATACTTTGGCATTCCGCCTTCATTGTTTTGGCTGCCTGAACCATATCGTCGCCGCAGTTGCCGATAAGGTCACAAGCCTCATCCTTGCCCATCTTCTCCTCGGCCATCGCCCATGAGGCCATAAGAAAGAATGCCATAACCATCACGATAAATACCTGTTTCATTACTCCTCCTCCTGCAAATGAGTTGTATCTGCGCCGATTGCTAAATGCGAAACGGCCCTATTTTTAAAGCTTGCCCAGCGCCTTTTTCAGCGCAGCGATGTCCGGTTTCGAGTTGATGTCGTGGACTTCGATGTATCGAATGATGCCTCCCTTGTCTATCAGGAGAACCGCCCTTTCCGTCATCCCTGATGAGCGCAGGACTCCGTAGGATTTCGCCACCTTGCCGTGGGGATGGAAATCCGAGGCCACTGGAAACCAGAGCGCGCCCATGGTCCCGGTCCAGGAATACAGCGATGGGATGTTGTCCACTGAGAGACCGATCAGCATGGTTTCCGATTTATCAAAAATCGGTTTGTTGTCGTTGTACTCTGGCCATTGCTCGCTGCACACCGGCGTCCACGCGGCCGGAACGAACGAGAGAACCACGTTCTTTTTGTTCCTGAAATCGCTCAAGCGGATCGTTTCCCCTTCCACGGTGGGCAACGAAAAGTCCGGCGCCTTATCTCCAACTTTGACCGCCAGCTTAGAATCCGTAGGCTCCATGACCTTCATGGAATAGATCATTTTCTGTGGAACTTGTTCTGAGGCAGTTGCGCTTTTTGTCGGTGTTGGTTTGGGCACAGGCCCTACAGGGCTTTTGATGCCTTTTACGCTAAGCGCTTCGTTCAAGTAATAACGCAAGGCATTGGCGTCATAAACACCGACCAGTTTGGCTTCTCCAATGAAGATGGTTGGCGTGGCGGTCAATCCAAGGTCGATGGCGTCGTAGAAATTCTTTTTCAGGATATCGCGATGGGCATAATTTTCGAGGTTGCTTGTGACGAGGGCTTCATCCAGACCAAGCGTTTTTCCGTAGCCGATGAGGTCCTCTTTGGCCAGTTTGCTCTGGTTCTTAAACAGCAGCGAGAAAGCTTCCCAGAATTTTCCCCGTTCGTGGGCGGTCAGCGCCAGTTCCGCACTCGGCAAGGCATAGGCGTGCCCGGGGCCGGGAACGTTGATGGCAACAAGGCGAACCGTCCCCTTGTATTCCTGAACGACATCGAAAAGTACGGGCGCGGTTTTTCCACAATACCCGCACTGGAAATCATAATAAAGACTGACGGTTACCGGCGCGTCGTCCGGTCCATATGTCGGTGAGGCGGCTTTCTCAAATGCGGCTGCGGACAGTGGCAAAGTCAGTGCGAACAAGAGAAGCCCGGTCAAATATCTGCGTGTTAATACAAGCACGTTTGTCATGATCGATCCCCTTCACAATGTGTCTGTTCCGCCCGCGTTGCACAGCCAAATCGGCTGGTTCATTATTTATCTGATTTGCGCCCCACAGCTTTTCGTCTTTGGTCCTAGGCTTTCCAAAGTCCATGCAGGTTGCAATAAGCGCGACCATATGCCTTGTCGGCATCAACCATGAATATTGCCTCAGGCGCCTGGCCGGGATCAAGATATTGGCGATATACTTTATCACCGGCAAGCAATTCGATCCACTCTATATAGTGCTTGTCTTCCATGGGGTGCGCCACGCTGCCCACCGCCACTTTGTATCCGCCGTCAACCTTTTCAACCACGGGCACGTGTTTTTCCTTTGCGGCGTCCGTCGTGTTTTCTACGCTGAGCTTCATCGGCTTATTGCAGCAGACCAGTTGTCCCTTGCCGCCGTGAAGAACCTCAACGATGTTGCCGCATATTTCGCACTTATAGACTTGTGTTCTTTCAGCCATTTTACTATCTCCTGTTAGTGATGACAGTTTCCCCTCACTCGGTCGATCCTGGAGTTATGGTGATTGCGTCACAATGAACATTCAGCCTTCTTTTTTTTCGTTATGGAGTCTGATGGCGCGCTGCGTTCTTTTCTCAAGGCCGTGAGGGGCGATGCGACCGCAAAAACCGAGTCCCTTTACCGGCTCACACATGGCATAACACCATTTGGAACTGCTCTTGGTCATGGGGCACCCCCGTCTCACGTACTCAGAAAGACGCTTTCTTTTCTCAGTGGCGCGTTTTGTAATTTGCATCGCCGTTTCTTTATTTTAACATTTTTTTATCTTAGGCGCTATCGCTTTAAGTCGCTCAGGTCCCGCATTACTCCACGAACTTGAATTTTTCTTTCGGCGCCTGACATACCGGACACCGATCCGGAGGCTCGCCGTCCGTGATGTACCCGCAAACCGCGCAGACATGATATTTCGACTCCCGGTCCGCCATCATGTCGCTAATTGCCTTTTGATATAGCGCCGCGTGAAACTCCTCGACGTCTCTTGCCTGAGAGAAGGCCATGAGTGCGGCCTTTTCGCCCTCTTCCTCGGCTTCGCGAATCAGATCAGGGTAGGCTTGGTCCAAGGCATAAGTTTCCGTGGAAAAGGCGCGTTCAAGATTTGCCTCCGTGTTTTTAACGATTCCACGCAACTTCAGCATCTTGAGACTGTGCACTGCTTCGGCCTCGGCCATAGCGCGAAAAAGGCTGGCGATCTGGGGAAGCTCTTCTTTTTCCGCAACCTTGGCGTAAGCGAGGTTGCGGAAGTATGCTTCTGATTCGCCCTGAAAAGCCTTTTTCAGATTCGACGTCGTTTTCTCACCCATGTTCCCCTCCCTTAATTTAATCGATTACCAGTTTTCGCCGAGCAGCTCAAAATGGTCTTGCGGGTGGTCGCACGCGGGGCACTTGCCAAGGGCTTCGGTCCCTTCGTGCAAATATCCACAATTGCGGCAACGCCAGACAACCTTCTCTGTGCGCTTGAAAACACGACCCGCCTCAATGTTTGCTTTGAGCTCGTTGTAGCGCTTCTCGTGTTGTTTTTCCGCGACGGCAATCGAGTCGAAAACAACGGCGATGTCATTAAAGCCTTCTTCGCGCGCCGTTTTGGCGAAACCCGGATACATTTCAGTCCACTCGTAGTTTTCTCCGGCTGCGCTGTCGGCCAAATTTTCCACGGTGCCGGCAACCACTCCCGCCGGGAAAGAGCCGGTGATTTCCACTTCACCGCCCTCCATTAATTTGAAGAGCCGCTTGGCGTGCTCTTTTTCCTGGTTTGCCGTCTCCTCAAAGATGGCGGAAATCTGTACAAATCCATCCTTCTTGGCTTTTGACGCGAAATAGTTGTATCGATTGCGCGCCTGGGATTCTCCGGCAAACGCCGCCATCAGATTCTTCTCGGTCTTGCTGCCTTTCAAACTCATGATTCAGTCCTTTCCTTAAATTCAGTTTATATTTTCGGTCCATTTGCCGCCCTGTTTATGCTTCTCACATTCTTCCTCAGCCTGCTTGCGTAGCCTGTAAGCCGCGTCGCGAAGAATGCCATAAAGAATGCCGCAGGAATCGTCCAGACGATCTCGGTCGCCTTCGTCGGCAAGCGCGAGCATTTCCTTGGTCATGCGAATTGTCCGAAGGAGATTCTCATTTGCATGAGCCTGGTCTTTTCCGTCGTTGCCCTTCATCGAATCTCCTTCGCAGCCAGTTTAATTTCTTCTGCTTCAGTCATAAGCAAGGCCTGTGCCAAGTGTTGAATGACAAGCATATTCTTTAAATAATACAATGGCTTATAAAATATTTCAGACCGGAGAATCAGTCGATAAGAAAGAAATAGTGTCTCAAATATCACTAGAAATGGATTGGAGACGAGACAAACGATACACAGCGAGTTCGCCAGGAGAGAAGTTGTCTTTATTATCAGTTACATATGAAAAACGTGCAAATATGTCTCACACGAGACATGTGTCTCGAAATGTCTCGATTACGGTGTTATTCAGAGAAAATGTCAGGATGCTCTTTTAAAAAACGATACAGCGTTGCTCGCCCGACGCCCAGAATTTTCGCCGCTTGAAGTTTATTTCCCCTCGTTTTCTCCAATGCGTCCAGTAGCGAGTCTCTGTTGAGCTTCTTTTTTCTAAACTCGCGCCGGCCTGGGAGCAAGGGCCGCTCCTCACCCTGCCTGAGTTCTGGAGTCTTTAAGCGGATTTCCGGCGGCAGGTGCTCTGGAAGTATCTGCCCATGCGTGCAATGGATCGAAGCGAATTGCAGAGCATTTTTCAGCTCTCGGATATTGCCGGGCCAATCATAGCGCAATAACAGGTTCATGGCCTCAGCTGAAATTCCGAGGCGCTTTCCATCCGCATCCCTGTTTATTTCTTCGAGAAGATAATTTACGAGCAAAGCCAAGCCGTCAGGGCGCTCGCGAAGCGGCGGCAAACATATAGGCACCACGCATAGTCGATAATACAGGTCATCACGAAAGCGCCCTTTTGCGATCATTTGTTTCAGGTCGCGGTTTGTGGCGCTGAGGATTCGTACATCGACCTTTATCGGTTTTTCGCCCCCGACACGCTCGAAGCTTTGCTCCTGGAGAACGCGAAGTAATTTCACCTGGAAACTCGCGGGCAACTCGCCCACCTCATCCAGAAAGAGCGTGCCGCCGTCGGCAAGTTCAAAACGTCCTTTTTTTTCCCGAATCGCGCCGGTAAATGCACCGCGAACGTGTCCGAACAACTCGCTTTCCAAAATATTTTCGGGCAAGGCGCCGCAGTTGACCGGCACGAAGGGACCTGCGAAACGGCGGCTTTCCGCGTGAATCGCCCTGGCGACAAGCTCTTTGCCGACTCCGCTTTCCCCGGATATTAATATTGGATAGGCCGAAGGCGCCACTGTTTTTATCGTGTCGAAGACTTTTCGCATGTCATTGGAAACGCCGATCATGCCGTGAAATTCCTGCTCCGCTCCTATGGCCAGCTTAAGATTCATTATTTCGCTCATGTCGCGAAGGATTGCCAGAACGCCGGTTGGAACCCCCTGCTTTACGACGAAAGGCGCCGAACTCATTTTCAGCCTTTTATCAATACCTTTTGTATCCGTGATGACGACTTCGTACTGCTGCTTTTGGGTCGATGCCGATGGGCTGTCTTTGAACCGGCACTGCGCGCCGCATATTCCACTGGGCGGGAAAATGTCGTGGCAGTCTCGACCGCAAACCTCGGTCCGAGAAAGGCCGGTGATCTGTTCGGCTTTTCTGTTGAATAAAAAGATGTTGCGCAAGTCGTCGTGCGCGATCAGACCGTCATCCATCAGATCGGCCAGGTGATTGAAGCGACGGCGCTGTTCTTTCATGGCACCATAGTATTCATGATCGAGCAATATCCTGATGCGCTTTTCCATCTCGTCTCGCACCTTGCGATAAGCCGCGAGACTGTGAGGATCATCCTTGTGCTCATCCGATAATTCGCCAAGAGTCCAATGGATTTGAATCGCAGCGCTGGCAAAGGCGTCATCGAGTGAAGGCCTATTCAATTCATTGAGAGTTTCGGATTCCGGCAAAGGTGTTTTGCGTTTTTGAACCTCGTTGCGCAGTGTGACGACCATATCGAAATTTAGCTGCCGCAGATCGCCGGCGGCCGTTATTTCCGAATCGGAAATGTCGATTCCGATCTCACGCATGACCTCGATCGCTGCGGGGTGGGCATGAGCAGCGCGCACGCCCGCGCCAACGGCTATTTCCTCGCCTTGAAAAAGAGCGTTAAAAACAGCCTCGGCCATTCGGGCAAGGCTCGCGTCACTTCTGCATAAAAAGAGGATCTTCATTTCAATCTCCGAGGATCAATGTCGAAGCAGTGTATCATAGTGTCTCATTTAATACACATTGAAAGACACTCCCAATGCCCCACGCAGGAATTTCGTGGCGAAAACCGGGATCACCCAAGCTGTCTCAAGAGGTGAAAAAAAATCTATTTCTTTATTATTTCATACAGTTTTGGGATATCACACTTGCGTGGACCAGGAGCGCTAGTGCACATGCCATCGAATATTGCCCACGGGTTCAATCGTTGCCCAGCATGTGGTGATCAATGGCATACTTGGTCAGATCTGCGATGCCCCCCAGGTCAAGTTTTTTCATAATCCGTTTGCGGTATGCCTTAACGGTGTGGGTTTTGACTTTCATTCTTTTCGCCACAACCTTGCTGTTGCAACCCAAAGCAATCAGTCGCAGGACTTCCTTTTCCTGCAGTGTCAGCATGGCCGGTTTGCGCATCTCCCTGCTTTTCAGAGATCGAACGTAATCATCAATAACATCGCCGGAAATCAGAGGGCTCAGATATCCTTTCCCTCCGACGACGGCCTTGATTGCCACAATAAGTTCGTCCGACGCGGCGTTTTTCGGCAAGTATCCCTTGGCGCCGGCATTGAGCATCTCGGAAACGAAAATTTTTTCAGAATAAATGGACAAGGCGATGATGCGGGCTTGAGGCTGTGCGGCGCAAATAGCCTTTGTAGCTTCAATTCCGTCCATGTCAGACATGCCGATGTCCATGACAATGATGTCGGGTTGGAGCTTTTCGGCTTGCTGGACAGCTTCGCGACCGCTGCCGGCCTCGCCGACGACTTCCATGCTTTTCTGACGATCTATCAGAAGCTTCAGGCCGTCGCGAAATATTTGATGATCGTCCATCAGGAGTACTTTGGTGCTCATTTCCGACCTCGTTTTTTTGTCGCCCGCAAATTGAGCGGCAACTCGATGATTACATTTGTTCCAACTCGGGCTTTGGATTGAATCGTCAATCGCCCACCGACATTGTTAAGTTGCTCATTAATGCTGAAAATTCCGAATCCCTGATTTCCGTTGGGATGCGCTATAATATCGTTTATTCCTTCGCACCCCACGCCGTCATCGTCCACTTCGATTTTCATGCTTTTTTTCAATCTTTTGAATACGACGACGACATTGTTCGCCTTGGCATGTTTGACCACGTTCATCAACAGTTCTCGAACGGACCTGTACAACAGTTCCTCTTGACTTCGTTCCAGTTTATTGCGCTCACCGCTGGCCTTGCATGTCGTATTGATGTTGAAGTCCGAACTCATTTTATCGAGGTATTGCGCAATGGCTTTTTCAAATCCCAACTCATACAGAATCGGTGGGGTCAACTCATAAGTCAGCGTCCTGGCGCTTTTGTAGGCCATCTCTAAAACTTCTTTCACATTCCGCAGGCTTCCTTTTCTTTCCGTCGGCGACTTCGCATTCTCCAAAATACCCACTTGTATTTTAGCCGTAGCCAGCAACTGACAGATCCCGTCGTGAAGTTTCGTGGCGATTCTCTTGCGCTCACGCGTTTCCGTTGACACCAGTTTAAACGCCAGAGATTGCAGGCGCGACTGATAATCCATTAGCTTGGTCTCGGCAATCTTCTTTTCGGAAATGTCGATATGCGTCCCCACCATTCTCGTCGGATTTCCGTCGTCGTCGTGTTCGACGGCCATTCCTCTTCCGAGAATCCACTTCCACTTCCTGGTCTTTGTTCGCATCCTGAACTCGATGGAAAACATCTTGTTTTTTTGTGGAATGTGACGCTTGATCGTTTTTTCGACTTCAGCCCTGTCAGCGGAATGTATAAGACCCATCCAGGATTCGAAAGACTGAGCCAGATCGCCAGGATCGTATTCCAGCATGGAAAAAAAGCGCGGACCGAAATACATCTTCCGTGTTATCAGGTTCCAATCCCACACACCTTCATTGACGGCCACCATGGCCAATTGAAGCCGTGTTTCACTTTCGCGCAATGCCTGCTCGGCTTTCTTTTTGTCGGTGACATCCCGGCAAGTCGCCAGAAGGGCGTCCCGTCCTCTATAAGTGAGCATTCCGGCATCCAGGTCGATGTTGATTAGGGAACCGTCACGACGTAGGGCGACAAGATGGAAAATACCCATTTCCCTTTCGCCGCCGATGTAGCGCTCATACAACTCCAAAATCTTCTCGTAATCTTTCTCATGAATGTAGCGCAGGAATTCCGTACCCTTCAATTCACTCATGGGATAATCCAACATCTCCGAAAGGCCCGGATTGCCGTAAACAATATTTCCGTCCTGAATGATCACGATGGCGTCGCTGGAAGTTTCCACAACGGTTTGATACTGCTTCTCGGTCTCCAGTAGTTTTTTCCTAACGGCTTCCTCTTCCGTAAGATCCTGTCCAAATATGGCCAACTTGCTTACGACGCCCACGTCGTCGAAGACTGGATAAATAGAAACATAAAAATGCCTGCCTTCGCGAAAGTTGTCGAAGTATTCGGGCATGCGCGTTTCGATGACCTTTCGCATATGGACTGAGAAAATGTCGGAAAGATCGCTCGGCAACAGATCATGGATGTTTTTCATGAAGAGGTCATTGGCGCTCACGCCGAAAGATTCAGCCATCTTTTCATTGTTCGCCAGTATCTTCCCTTCAACATCCACAAGGGAAGCGATATCCTTCGTGGCGTTGAAAAGCGCCTTCATCTCGCTGGCGCTTTTTCGCGCAGCTTCGCGGGTTCTTTTTTGCTCAGTGATGTCGTGAAATATTGCCTGCGTGCCGATAACTTTTCCGTTGACGTTTCTCTTGGGCGCGGCGTTGACAACAATGTTTCTCCGGGAGTCGTCGCATCGAATGATTTTCAGGTCATATCGGCTGTCTATGCCTTTGAGTCGAAGATTGGTCTGCTCACCGACAATAATCCGATGCTTCGAATCCAGAAATTTATCCAGACTTTTTCCGAGCATCTCATCTATGGAACACCCGAAAATTTTGGCGCCGGCCGGGTTGATAAAAACAAATTTCTCGTCAAGATTGACAATACCTATGCCCTCGGAAATATCTTCAACTAAGAGTTGATATCTCTTTTCACTGTCTTCCAGAATCTTCGCGTTGAGCATTTGCTCCGTGACATCGCGCCCGTAGGCCGCAATTTTGACGACTTTTCCCTCCTCCTTGAGAACAGGATAATAAATACTCTCGAAATGGCGTCCTTCCCTTGTGTCTCGGAAGGTCCTGGGAAGACCTGACTGAATTACGTCCTTGACCATAAGCATGCGATTATCCGCAAGAGGTCCGCTAATAAAATCCCGAAGGTATTTACCTGTGGCTTCTTCCGGCGTCACATTAAAGCGTTTGGCAAAGCTCTCATTGACCGCTGACAATTTTCCGTCAACATCCATAAGAGTTGCGATATCCGTCGTCGCATTGATAAGCGCTTCAAGCTCGTTGCGGCTTTCCCGTAGTTCATGTTCGGCATTGTGCCGTTCCGTAATATCCTCCGTATATATGATGAGCAAATCGGGAGGAACAAATGTATAGGTTACATGCAAAAAACTGTCGCGCCCTGTCGACGCAAATCGATAGGCATGCTCTTTTCGCATGGCTTTTCGCTGATCGTAACATTCGCGCATATAGCTGAGAATATCCGGCTGCTTTCCGTACATCTCCCGGGCAGTCTTTCCGACGAAATCCGGAATTTTCCCTTTGGTAATTTCCATGCCGGCGTCGTTGTAACTTATTAAAATAAAATCATCTCCAATACGCCGCCAGACATACGCGGGGATGGGCAATTTATTAAACTGTGTTCTGAGCCTTTCCTCGCTCCGGCGCAAAGCTTCCTGGGCAATTTTTTTCTGGGTGATGTCCGTACTAATCAGGCCCAAGCCGCCGCCAACGCGGAATGCTTTAAGAGACAAGTGGCGATCACCGAATTTTGCATTTGTAACAAGGTCCTCAGCAAAGAAAGGTTCTCCCGTGTCCAACACTTTCCGATAGATGCCGTACCTGCCGTCTTC
>CAZQAE010000016.1:0-73960 GCA_964591275.1 uncultured bacterium
CGTTGCGCTGGGAGAAAACGACCAAACAAAGAGAGATCGTATTGCTGGATGCTTTTGGAAAACATCCCGAACGGTTCGTTAACAAAATCCCCGAACCCATGAAATTGCCGGAAGCGGCTTGGATCAAGTCGCCGAAAACGGAGAACCAGAACAGTGTACTCTAAACTATGAAAAACGGTGTTTCATTATCGTTGACACGTTCCGTAGCGATATTTGGGACGGCCAAAGGAATGCGGAATTTCGAATGTGGATTGCAGAATGAACACAATGTGGAGTTTCGATTTCGAAATGCGCGGGGAGAGTTATCGCCTGAAGGACGCAAAGAAGCGTCGCAGAAAATGGATGAAAGCAAAAAACCAGACCGATTTCGTCGCATCCCCTTAGGGGGGCCTCAGGAATAGCAACCGCTTCCAAGGATACTAGACACAGGCCGGAAGGATCGATAATCTCGCGTCAGGTGCTTCACTTTTCAACCGGCGAACGCTTCACTTTTCGACCGGCGTTCACAACTTGTAAGATAGGAATAGGGGGATATGTGATGAAGCAAGCAAATCAGTTTGAGGGTGGAGCGAAAAACGATTTCTCGATGTCCTCAGGGCGGGCATTGAAGATATTTTGGATGGTGTGCATGGCGCTGGCAGTATCAGGATTAATCGTGATGACATTTGTCAAAGAGTTTTCCTTTGCCCAGGATTTCTCCAAAAGCTACTTGCTGGTCGCGGTGCTGGGCGTCATGGCCTTTATCGCGGAATACGTTGATTCGTCGATCGGAATGGGTTACGGCACCACGCTGACGCCGGTGCTTTTAATCATGGGATTTACACCATTGCAGATTGTGCCGGCCATCCTTCTTTCAGAATTTATTTCAGGCACACTGGCTGGCGGACTGCACCATAAGGTGGGAAACGTGAACCTGAAACGAGGCACAAGGGCCAACAAAATCATGATTGTTTTAGCCCTCTGCTCGATTATTGGAACAGTCATTGCCGTGTTGTTGGCGCTTTCGCTGCCCAAACATATCGTCAAGCTGTATATCGGCTTGATGATTCTGGCGATTGGGCTCTTTATTCTGGTCGGCCAACGCCTGATGAGCAAATTCTCCTGGGGCAAGGTCATCGGGCTGGGCACGGTGGCGGCATTCAACAAGGGGATCTCGGGCGGCGGCTACGGGCCGTTGGTCACCGGAGGGCAGGTTATGGTTGGCATACCCGGAAAGAACGCCGTGGGGATAACCTCCCTCGCCGAAGGCCTCGTATGTCTGGTTGGGCTGATTCTTTATATTTCTCTTAAGGGAGGGCTTTATTGGCGACTGAGCATTACGCTGACGGTAGGCGCTCTACTTTCAGTCCCGGCCGCAGTTTGGACAGTCAAGGTCTTGCCGGAAAGCATGCTGAAAAAATCCATTGGCTTTGCCACTCTGTTTCTGGGAATTCTGACCTTGATCAAAGTGATGATATAGGTCCATTTCTATAACGGACTCGGCATGGTCGAGCAGTGGATCAAGGAAGGAAAATATGCTCTGAACCGTACACGACTTTACCGCAAACGGTTCATCTCGAACCAAAATTAAGAAAATTGGGGACTAAAAATTGGTGACAGTCACCAATTATTTGTGATATATAAGGGTTATGTACGAATCAGAAATCCCCTTGCGCTGCAGTACGCAAACGGATTGGCGATAGCAATATTCGGGATGGCCAAAGGAATGCGGAATTTCGAATGCGGATTGCGGAATGATCCTGAGCAACCAAGACATAGGCGAGAGCTTGTCGTTTCCACCTTCCTCCTTCAAATTCTAGCTTCTAGCTTCTAGCTTCTAGCTTCTAGCTTCTAGCTTCTAGCTTCATACTTCCTACCTCATACTTCATACTTCTTACTTCATACCTGCTGCCCGCTTTTCCCCTTGGCAGTATCGCTCGCTTTTTGGATATGCCCGGCATAGCTGGTTGAATAGGTCACGGGACTGCCGATAGCGCTTGGCGTCAAATAGCATCTGCGCGTAATTGGCGGCGGCGTTTGCGTCGCCGGGGCGCTCGGTTAAAGCGAATTGATATAGAGGTTCGGCCTCGTCAAAGCGCCCATGCTCGGCGTAATACGTGGCGAGATTGACGCGATAGCTCGAAAGATCCGGCTCCTTGGCCATGATGTCTTTCCAGAAGCGTTCCTCGTCATTCCACACGCCGATCCTGGCGATGCTCAGCATGACGAAAAGCCAGATCATCGCGATCCACGCGCCTTGGAAAAACCTCGCCCGTTTCGAGTGCGCGCCCAGGAAAACACTCAGGGCCAGCGTTGCGCCTGCCAGAGGCAGATAAAGAAAATGCTCGGCCATAATGGAAGCTGAAGGCACAATGTTGCTTACCGGAATCAGGAAGATGAAAAACCACACTACGCCGAGTGTATGGGCGACGCACCGTCGCCGGGCCATGAACGCGCACGCCGCAAGAAGCATCATCAACGCGAAGCCCAGGCCGCCAAAAAGCCAGGAGCCTTGCTCGAAACCGCTCCAATAGTTGATGCGCAAAGAAACCGGAAAGAAAACAATTTGCAGGTAACGCGCGAAGGCTCGCAACATGATAAGGGTTGTTTCGATGGGAGTTTCGCCCCAGGTCGTATCGATTTGCCTGACGCCCACCAGCGCTACGCGGATGGCGAAAAAGCCAAGAGCCAAAATAAAATAAGGCGCCGTCGTTTTCACGCAAGCCAAAAAACGGCGCTTATCGAAAAGCGGCTTTTGCTCCGGCTCGGCTCCGGATTCCGTGAGATCGAATCTCCAATAATCCATCGCCAGCAAAAGCAGCGGCGCGACCAGCGCGGTTTCCTTAGTGAGCAGGGCCAGCGTGAACAGACCATAGCTTAGGATTTTTTTCCCGTAGCCGTGAGCCAGCAAGGCGCTCAGAATAAATGTTGCGACCAAAACATCATCAAGGCCGCTGATCCACTGCACCGATTCCACGTTCGCCGGGTGAAGCGCCCACCATGCCGAGGCGATAAGGGCCGGAATCTGCTTTCGCGTGATGAGGAAAATGAGGGCGAAAAGCAGCACGGCGTTTGCGGCGTGAAGGCAGACGTTCAACAGATGATACGCCTCGGGACGCAAGCCCGCCACGGCGTGAATCAGACTATAAACGACGGGAATAATGGGGCGATAAATTTCGCGGCGAAAGTGCCCCGAATCCGCCGCCGCCGGATCGCCGAAACTCGTCAGCGCCGCGCCGACGCTTTTTATGGATGGATTCTCGACGACGAAGACCTTGTCGTCGTAAAGGAAAGGTCCGCCAATTCCCCGCGCATAAACCAGCACGACCGCCGCGACAAGAAAAACGGCGCCGGCAATGGTTTTGCGGGAATGCAATGACATTAACGCATTTTATGAACGCAATTTCCGGCGTGGTCAAATGAATCATGCACATGTCGGAAAGCGGCATAGTAATTCTATGAAGTGCCCGACCTTTTTGCTATAGTCCGCCGGTTATGGAACCTCATTATGACATTATCGTGGTCGGGGGAGGGCACGCCGGAGTCGAGGCGGCGCTGGCGGGCGCGCGCATGGGGCGCCGGACCCTTCTTCTCACCATGCACATCGACCACATCGCGCAGATGAGTTGCAACCCTGCCATCGGCGGTTTGGCGAAAGGGCATCTGGTTCGAGAGATCGACGCCCTGGGCGGAGAGATGGGTCTGGCCGCCGACGCCACGGGCATTCAGTTCCGTCGCCTCAACACGAAAAAAGGCCCCGCCGTTCGCAGCCGCCGCTGTCAGTCGGATATGGCGGCCTATTCCCGGTACATGCGCCGCGCCGTGCTCACGCAAGAAAACCTTTTTGTTAAACAGGACACGGCGCAGAAAT
Source organism: uncultured bacterium (assembly GCA_964591275.1). Lineage (GTDB taxonomy): Bacteria > Lernaellota > Lernaellaia > JACKCT01 > JACKCT01. The sequence continues at coordinate 3,851 of CAZQAE010000016.1, forward strand.
TGATTATTGAAAAGAACCGCGCCGCCGGCGTGGTTGGCCTCAAGGGTCTGACCTATCGCGCGCCGTACGTGATTCTGGCGACCGGCACATTTTTAGCGGGCAAGGTTTTCATCGGGGACGTGGTTTACGGCGCAGGCCGTTTCGGCGATCCGCCTTCCACGAGCCTGGCGGAACATCTGCGCTCTATCGGACTGCGCGTCGGGCGACTGAAAACGGGAACCCCGGCGCGCCTCAATGGTCGCTCCATCAATTTTGACAGGCTGGAAGCGCAACACGGCGACGACCCGCCGCTGCCTTTTTCGTTTTTGAATGATCGCATCGATGTAAAACAGCAACCTTGTTTCATCACGCACACCAATGAGAAAACGCACGAGATCATTCGGGCCAACCTGGACGATGCGCCCATTAACACCGGGGCGATAACCGGTGCGGGACCGCGCTACTGCCCGTCCATTGAGGTCAAGGTAGTGCGCTTCGCCGACAAAGACCGGCACCAGATATTTCTCGAACCCACCACGCAAAGCGCCGAGGAGTGGTATCCCAACGGAGTGTCCACGGGATTGTCTTACGAAGTGCAAAACGAGTTTTACAGCACGATTCCGGGATTGGAGAACGCCGAGCTGATTCGCCCCGGATATGCCATTGAATATGACTACGTGGACCCCTTAAGTCTTGGGCACACGCTGGAACTGCGTGACATTCCGGGCTTGATGCTCGCCGGGCAGATCAACGGCACCAGCGGATACGAAGAAGCCGCGGCGCAGGGTCTCGTGGCGGGCCTCAACGCGGCGCTGATGCTGCGCGGTCGCGAGCCGATCAACATCGGCAGGGAAATGGGCTACACCGGCGTAATGATCGACGACCTGATCTCACGCGGCGTGAGCGAGCCTTATCGCATGTTCACCAGCCGCGCCGAGTTTCGCCTTTTGCTGCGGGAGGACAACGCGGACCTTCGGCTGACGCCGCTGGGCCGGGAGGTCGGTCTGGTTGATGACATGCGCTGGGAGAAATTTGAGAAACGACGCGACCAAATCGACGCAGAGTATTCGCGCCTTAATGAAAAGATTTTCAAAACGGGGCGAATCGACGACAAATTGGCCGAGTTGAAAAGCGCCGCTTTGAAAAAGCCGTCGTCGCTCGCACTGCTCATCTCCCGGCCTGAGTTGGACTACGAAAACACGGCTTCGCTGGACCCAGAGCGCGAGGAATTGCCGGACAGCGTGATTTCGGAAGTCGAAACAAGAATTATATATAGCGGCTACCTGGATCGGCAGGAGGAAGAGGCGAAGCGGCTGCTGTCCGCGGACAAGGTGAAGATTCCACCGGATTTCGACTTTAGCAAGGTGAACGGCCTCAAAGCCGAAATTCGGGAATTGCTCGACCGTGCGAAGCCCGAAAACCTGGGACGGATTTCGCGCATCTCCGGCATGACGCCCGCCGCTCTCAACATCATCTGGCTGCATCTGGAAAAGGACCGAAGGGCAAAAGCGTAAATTTTTTGGCCTTGGCGTCAAAGGCCGAAATCCTAGAAAATGTCCGCGCCGAGGCAGATTGCGGCGGGATTCTTCTCCTACGCTTGGCAATGGGCTGCCTTTTTATTCCCCGTCTTTGCCTTTGCCTTGCATGTCGCCCGGATGGTAGCCATGCGTGAGAGGTGTGCCGGAAGGTTTGCCCAGGGCGCCGCTGGGGCCGAATCCCTGAACTGTTTTGATAAGTTCCTCTTTTGAAAGCGGCCTGGCCGCCTCGTCGGGCATGGATTCCACGTGCAGGGACTGCGTGGGGAAGGCATAGGATACGCCGATAGTGGAAGCCAGTCGCAGAAACTCCATGAGAATGTTGTGCTTTTCGGTCAGCTCCTCGGTCCAGCTTTTCACATCCAAAAAGGCATAAACCATTACATCCAGCGATGAAGTGCCGAAGTTATTGAAATGCACCTCGTAATAATCTTTCCATATTTTGGCATTGGCTTGCAGGATCGCGCGCACGCCTTCGACAAATGCCTGCATCTGCTCGGGAGTGGTGTTGTAAGTCAGGCCGAGGTCCATCTTTAGTCTCCGGTAGGTGCGCTCGCCCAGGTTGTCCACCACGGCGTCGGCCACCTTGGCATTCGGCAGGGTCACCAGAGATTTGTAAAATGTGCGGATGCGCGTGGAGCGAAAACCCACTTCCTCGATGGTGCCTTCCACGTCCTGGATAACGACCCAGTCGCCGATCTGGAAGGGCCGGTCGGCGAAGATCATGATCGATCCGAAGAAGTTGGCCAGCGTATCCTTTGCCGCCAGTGCGAAGGCCAAACCACCAAGACCGAGGCCGGCCATAAGAGAGCCGATGTCCACGTTCAGGTTTTGCAAAACGAAAAGAAACCCGATGAGAATCAAAATCAGGCGCGCCGCTTTGCGCAGCAGAGGAACGAGCTGGTCGTCCAGGCGCGTTTCGGTTTTGTTTGCGCGGCGGGTCAGATAATCGAAAAACGCATCGTTGAGCCGGTAAGCGACGACGACCGTGAAGCCGACGGCAATCACTTTTAAGGCGAGAAAGAGGATCACGTTCAGGCGCGCGGGCAAAAGGAGTTCCGGCAGAATCGGCGCCATCAGGGCCGACATGACAATAAAAGCCAAAGGCCATTTCGTAATTTGGGCCGCCTGCTCAGTCCACTTGACATCGCGTTTTTTGAAAGCTTTGGTGATGAGGTTGCCGACAAAGAAACCGATGATGCGCCCGGCGACCAGCGTTGTGATGATTAATAAAGCCAGGGCGATATATCGCCAGGCCGCGATGCCGAAAACCCCGACCCGAAGAAAGCTCGGAACCTTTGTCGAATACTTTTCGATGTCCAGAGAAAATGTTTGCTCATACAGATCCGGGATCGCGCCGACGGAAGCCGCGGAAAAAAGCCAGCGGTCGCCTGTTTTGTCCAGATACACTTCCGGCAACTGGCTCGGGAACAGCGTGAAGCGGGGCAGGCCCGTTTTTTCGTCAATGGCGTCGGCTTTGTCTGGAACATGATCCAGGCGGATGATCAGGCCGCGGCTGTCGAGAATCTTTTTGAGCCTAATCGCGATTTCCCGCCGCTTTTGGATGTTTTCGGAAAACTCGCTGAAATCGAAACATCCGCCCGCAGCATCAGGGTCGTGCTGATCGTCTGAAAGATTGCCCGTGAATTCCAAACATGCGCGAAGAGGCGTTTCACACTGGGGACTTTGCGCCAGGGACTGCCCTGTCCCCATCAACAAAAAGACCGTGACTGCAACGCAAATGAAAAACATCGTGGCAACAACATTTTTTAGCAACGCAAGCGTGCCTTTTCCCGAAACACCGCGATGTCTCATTGTTTTTCTCCTAATAATGCCCGATTATCCTGTCCGACACCTTCACTTGCGCGGATAAAAATATCAAGAGTGTACAGCGGGCACTAAAAAATGTTTGCGTAGGGCCAAAGTCGCATCGACATGAGCGATTCGATTTTGCATTATTACCGGCGCTTGATGGTCTGGCGACCTGGCGTTATTTCAAACTCCGAGCTGGATAGTCTTAATGGATGGCAAAACCCTCATCGTAAAATCCCCCGCGAAGGTCAATTTGCGCCTGGAGATCGTGGGGCGCCGGGCTGACGGATACCATTTACTTCGGATGATCAATTGCGACCTTGAGCTTTGCGATGAATTGGAGCTTGGCGAGCGCTCATCAGGGATCACGATGGAATGCGATCACCCGGATTTGCCCACGGATTCATCCAACCTGGTTTGGCGAGCCGCCGAGGTTCTGGCGAAGGCGACGGGCTGCGGGAAGGGCGTTGCGATCAGCTTAAAAAAGTTGATCCCGATTGCCGCCGGACTGGGCGGCGGGTCGAGCAACGCAGCCGCAGTTTTGCGTAGTCTGAATGCACTTTGGAAACTGGATTTGTCTGAAAACAAGCTCATGAAAATCGGCCTGAGCATAGGCGCCGATGTCCCATATTTTCTTCACGGCGGGCCCGCATTGGTCGAGGGGATCGGGGAGATATTAAGCCCATTTTCATTGGAAACCGAAGCGGAAATTGTCTTGATCAATCCCGGATTTCCGGTGTCGACCAAAGCGGTCTACGAGGCCCATGATTGGACCTTGACACGAAAGTCAATGCACACTATGTTTCCCCGGTTGATCTGTACCCTAGATGATTTTTCAAGGGTATTATTGAACGATCTGGAGCCGATCGTTTCCGAAAAGCATTCTGAAATCAGTGGGATGAAATCCATGCTGCATGAGCATGGGGCGCTCGGGTCTTTGATGAGCGGCAGTGGACCGACGGTCTTTGGCATCTTTCAAGACGCCGACGCCATTGATGGCGTTATGAGTGACTGCGCTTTGCGCGGTTGGCGAGCCATTCGGACTCGGCTTGTCACGGATACAAAGAAAAAAATTCAGGTCGCCCATGAAGATTGATGGATGGTTGGAATTGATGGGGCGTCGTCAAGTGGCAAGACACAGGACTTTGGTTCCTGTACCGTAGGTTCGAATCCTACCGCCCCAGTTGTTAGTGGTGGATAGTGCGATAATAGCAAAGAGAGATAGCCAAAAAACTCGTTTTCATGCCCTTCCCGACTTCAATCGGGACAATTACGGCAGGTGATGGTGACACAGTATGGACGATGCCATACGAGCTGTTGACGGCAATAAAATGCTGGTTTTCTCTGGAAACGCCCACCCGGGGCTTGCCGAGGCGATCTGCGAGAATCTCCTCATCAAACTCGGCAATGCCAACGTCTCGCGTTTCAGAGACGGGGAAATCAACGTCGAGATCAGCGAATCGGTTCGCGGCAAGGACGTGTACGTCGTGCAGCCAACGTGCCGCCCGGACGTCAACGGCTCCATCATGGAACTTCTGATCATGTTGGATGCCCTGTCCCGCTCCAGTTCCGAGCGGATTACCGCTGTCATTCCCTATTACGGATATGCCCGGCAGGATCGCAAGGTCAGCCCGAGAGCGCCTATATCCGCACGGTTACTGGCCGATTTGATTGAGGGGGCCGGAGCGCACCGCGTTCTGACAGTCGATCTTCACGCCGGGCAGATTCAGGGTTTCTTCAAGATTCCCGTGGACAATCTTTATGCGACATCCGACCTGTGCAACGTGCTGGAATCCATAGACGAAATATCATACGGCGAAAAGGTTGTTGTCAGCCCCGACGCCGGCGGCGTGCGTAGAGCCCGATATCTTGCCCACATCATGAAGGGCGATGTGGGGCTGGCCATCATCGATAAGCGCAGAAGTCGGCCCGGATACGTGGGAAGCGTCAACATAATCGGAGATGTCGAGGGCAAAACAGCCATTCTTGTTGATGACATGATCGACAGCGCCGGGACAATCTGCGCGGCAGCCGAAGCCTTAAAGAATGCGGGGGTCACAAAAGTTCTGGCTGCCGGAACGCACGCGGTATTCTCGCCCCCGGCCATTGAACGTATTCAGAACTCGGAAATCGATCGGATGCTTATCACCGATACGATACCTTTGGGGGATGATGCGCGGAAACTCAATAACTTGCAGGTGGTTTCCGTGGCGCCTCTTTTGGCAAGAGCCATAGCAAATATTCACATCGGTGGATCAGTGAGTTCGCTTTTCACCGACGTGCAGGTAATAAACTGAAAGCAAAACAGCACTATTTGGACCTTTTTTGGGGCGATTGAGTACATGAGTCAGTGTAAAGAGCGGCAAAGTCAGGCTGCTGAAAAAACACAATTTAACGTGGATATTGAGAGATACTCTCTTTTCAATGCGCCCAATCGCTTAGTTTCGACTGGAGAAAAACAATGAGTATTATCGAATTATCGGCCTTGACGAGGACAGAGCACGGCAAGGGTCCGGCAAGGCAAATGCGGCGTGATGGAAGAGTTCCGGCCGTGATCTACGGAACTGATCTTGAGCCGGTGAGCATCTCCCTTGACGCCGTGGAATTCAAAGGTTTTCTGGCGGCGCACAACTATCTGACCTCCTTGATCAAACTCAAGTTCGAAGGAAATGATACCCTTGACGCAAAGGTATTCATGATCAAGGAACTTCAGCTTCATCATATCGAACGTAATCCGATGGCCGTTGATTTCAAAACAATTGATCTTGACAAGCCTGTTATCGCGTCGGTTGCCTTAAAGTTTGAAGGCACGGCTGAAGGCCTCAAAACAGGTGCTCTCCTGCAGCCGCTGGCCCGCACGATACACCTAAGTTGCCTTCCTACTGAAATTCCATCGTCGATTAGTTGCGATGTGACGGAATTGGGTGAATCACAAACATGGTACGCCGATTGTCTGATATTACCCGAAGGCGCAACATTAAAATCACCGACGGACACTCCGATTGTGACTTGCGCGTTGCTGCGTAAGGAAGAAGAGGAAGTCGTAGATGAAGCGGCTGAAGAGGGCGAAACGCCTGAAGGCAAAGAAGCCGCAGGTGATGACGCTGATAAAAAAGAATCTGAAGGCGATAAGAAAAAACCTGAAAGCGATAAGAAATGATCGCTGGGAGCGGTTTTGAAGTTGATTGTCGGCCTGGGAAATCCTGGGGCTGCTTATCAGGCGACCCGTCATAACGCGGGTTGGTGGATCTGTGACATTTTAGCAAAGCGTGCGGGTGTCGATTTTTCCTCGAAAAGCAAGTTTGGGGGACTATTTGCCCAGGCCAGAATGGCTGGAGACAGGATTGCGCTGCTGAAGCCGACGACTTTCATGAATCGGTCGGGGCAATCGGTCGGGGCAGTACTGAGATTTTTTGACGGCGCTCCGGAGGATTTGCTGGTGATTCACGACGATGTGGATCTCGAAGCAGGTCGCATCAAAATGAAGCTAGGTGGAGGCTCGGGGGGGCACAAGGGCTTGAAATCCATTGTCGAGACACTGGGAAATGATGAGTTTTATCGGCTGCGTTTCGGCGTGGGCCGCTCGGAAAATCCCATGGTGGAAACATCGAATTTTGTGCTGGCCAGAATTTCCGGTGAGTTGATGACGCATTTTGCCAAAGCTGCTGATGAGGCGGCGGACGCAGCCGTCTTCTTCATTGAAAATGGATTAACGGAAACACAAAATCGTTTCCACGACAGCCGCGGATTTGAAAATTAGTGTGCCGGATTCGCGAATCCGACACTTGAGCACGCATTGGGTTATTATCGGTTTCCCAGTAATCCGGAGCCCGAGACTTTTGAAAATGTGGAGAAAGGACGGCTGATGACTTCAGCCGCTTGTTTTACAAAATAAATCTTAGTGGAGGTGCTAAATGGGTGACTTTTTATCGTTTTTCGCCCGGATCGTTGGCCTTGTCGGCTTAATGGGTGACTTTTTATCGTTTTTCGCCTGGATCGTTGGCCTTGTCGGCTTGTGGGCCGCATGGCAGGTTTACCAAAAAATTCTGACGGCTGATCCCGGCAACGAACTTATGGAAAGTATTGGCGATCAAATCGCGACAGGATCGGCTATTTTTCTGAAGCGTGAATATCGCGTTCTGGCTGTCTTCGGCATCGTGGTTTTCGCACTTCTGCTCATCTTTCGCGACTTCTGGACGGCCTTCGCCTTCTTGGTCGGCGGTTCTTGTTCCGTGAGCGCGGGATTCTTCGGCATGAAGGCGGCCACAAAAGCCAATGTCCGCACAGCCCAGGCTGCCGCGACCAAGGGCGCCGGGGAAGCGTTGGCGCAGGCTTTTGCCGGCGGAAATGTCATGGGTTTTCTGGTGGCGAGCCTCGGTCTTCTGGGCCTGGGACTCTTCTTCCTTTACCCGGTTTTCGCTGCCAACACGCAGTCCAACCTGACTAATTTCGCCAGCATCATCAGCGGCTTCTCCATGGGCGCCAGTTCCATCGCGCTGTTTGCACGCGTCGGCGGCGGAATCTACACGAAAGCCGCGGATGTCGGAGCGGACCTTGTGGGTAAAGTGGAAGCCGGCATTCCTGAAGACGATCCCCGCAATCCCGCCGTTATCGCCGACAACGTAGGCGACAACGTAGGCGACGTGGCTGGCCTGGGCGCTGACCTCTTTGAATCCTACGTGGGCGCGGTCATTGCCACTATCGTCATTTCGGCCGGTATGGCCACAAAAGTTATGGAACACATGTCTCTGCCGATCGTTTTGATCACTGTCGGCCTGATCGGTTCCATTATCGGATGCAGAAAGATGGACCAACTCAAAGACGGCGACCCTGCGGACGCACTGCGCAAGGTCACCTATTACGGCGGCGGCGTTTACGTTGTAGGCGCGTTTGCAGCTTGCGTGGCCCTTCTTTGGGGAACCGGTGAAGTTTGGGGTACATTCGGCGCAGTCGTCGTTGGTCTGTTCGCCGGTGTCGCTATCGGCCTTTTGACCGAGTACTACACAAGCTCCAAGCCGATTCACAAGATCGCTAAGGCCTCCGAGACAGGACCGGGCACCAACATCATCACCGGATTGGCCGTTGGTCTTGAATCGACAGCCCTGCCGGTTTTGGTTCTGTCCCTGGCCATCTACCTGGCTTTTAACTGGGCCGAACTTTACGGCATCGGCATCGCCGGCGTCTCCATGCTGGCCACCGTTGGCGTGACCATGAGCGTTGACGCATACGGCCCCGTGGCCGACAACGCCGGTGGAATTGCCGAAATGGCTGCTCTCGGAGATGATGTTCGTAAGATCACCGACCGTCTCGACGCCCAGGGCAACACCACTGCCGCTATCGGCAAAGGTTTCGCCATCGGCTCCGCCGCTCTGACGGCTCTGGCTCTTTTCTCGGCCTACTTAACGACGACGAAAATGCAGGTGGCTGACCTGTCTCTGATGAACAACGATGTCATCGTTGGAATGTTCCTAGGCGGCATCCTGCCCTTCCTGGTTGGCGCCATGACCATGAACGCCGTCGGTCGCGCCGCAGGTTCCATGGTCGAAGAAGTCCGCCGTCAGTTCCGCGAAATACCGGGCATCATGGAAGGAACGGGAAAACCTGATTCCGACCGTTGCGTCGCTATCGCTACTGATGCTGCTATCAAAGAGATGATCGCGCCGGGTCTGGCTGCGGTTATCGCTCCTGTCGCCGTCGGCTTCATCCTCGGCAAAGAGTCCCTGGGTGGTTTCCTGGCTGGCGCTACGCTCGTCGGCGTGTTCATGGCTCTGTTTATGGCTAATGCCGGCGGCGCCTGGGACAACGCGAAAAAGATCATCGAAGAAGGCCAGTACGGCGGCAAAGGCTCCGACGTGCACAAAGCCGCAGTCGTGGGCGACACCGTCGGCGATCCTTTCAAGGATACCAGCGGTCCGGCCATGAACATCCTCATTAAGCTGATGAGTGTTGTGGCTCTGGTCATCGCACCGATTTTGTGATAAACGCAAATCGGCTGACAATTGAATAATCGATTGGGAGGGGCGGGTTTTTCGCCCCTTCCTCTCCTTGCTCCGCATAAAGCGCAATTGGGTGCTTATTAGGGGCTGATGAAGACCGTAAGGAGGTTAAATTGCTGCGCAAGTACGAAGTGATGTATATTCTGCGACATGACGCCCCAACCGACGTCACGCAGGCCGCCATTGACAAGATCAAAGACACGATCACAGGACAGGGCGGAACCATTCTCCTCGCCGAGAGTTGGGGAAAGCGAAAGCTGGCTTACGAAATCGAAAAGGCCAGCAAAGGCATCTACCAACTCACCACATTTGCAGGCCAGGCATCTTCAATCAAAGAAATGGAACGCGTTTTCAGGATGCATCCGCAGGTTCTGCGCTGGCTCACTGTTTTACTCGACGACAAGGTAAAAGATTTGGATGCGGAAATCGCGCATTACGCCACGGTTACGCCGCGCCTCGATCCGATTGACTCGGACGAAGGCCGACCTCGCCCCCCGGTTGCCAAACCTTCCGATTCGGTTGTACCCGAAAAAACCACCGGAGAAAAAAGCGAAACCACAGGCGAGGCATCGAAGCTGGAAACCGAGAAAGCTTCCGAAAAAAGCCAGGAAGTACAGCCGGAGAAGTCGGTCGATGCGCCGGTCGATGCGCCGGTCGAAGTTGAGCCGGTCGCGGAAAAGACCGAAAGCGCTTCAACCGACAGCGTCGAAACCAAGGGCGACACTGAAGCCAAGGACGACACTGAAGTTAAAGACGACGCTGAAGCTAAGGACGACGCTGAAGTTAAAGACGACGCTGAAGCTAAAGACGACGCTGAAGCCAAGGACGACGGTGAAGCTAAGGACGACGCCGAAACCAAAGAGTAATTCGCAGGATGAATTCTGCGCCTTAACGTGCTAAAATCCTTTTCAAACCGACCGGGTACAAGGGGATGGAGACATGCCGAGCTACAACAAAGTCATTCTCATGGGCAACCTGACCAGGGATCCCGAAAAGCGCTACACGCAGGGCGGAACATGCGTCGTGAATATTGGCCTCGCCGTTAATCGACGGATTAAGCGAAACGAAGAATGGATTGAAGAGGTTAGCTTCTTCGACATCGTCGTTTTCGGCGTACAGGCTGAGAACTGCGCAAAATTCCTCTCCAAGGGGCGTCCCATCCTCGTGGATGGAGAACTCCAGCAGCGCCGGTGGGAAACGCCGGAAGGACAGAAGCGAAACAAGGTCGAGATTGTTGCCAGCAGAGTTGCTTTTCTGGGCTCCAGGCCGGATGGCGGGGGCCAGGATCTAAGCAACCAGGGCGCAAACACCGGACCACCGCCTATCGAAGATGACGACATCCCCTTTTAAAAAAGGGCCTAGTGGATAACGTGGAGAAAAAATTATGAGTATCGATAAACTTAGTGGAAAGAAACGCAAGCTATTACAGAGAAAACGATGCCGGTTCTGCCAGGATGCGGACTTGGTCATCAATTATAAAGAAACAAAAATCCTCTCCCATTTTATTACGGAACGGGGGAAGATTATTCCGCGACGCATTTCAGGCACCTGCGCCAGACATCAGCGGCAAGTGATGATGCAAATTAAGCGGGCAAGGCATGTCGCTTTGCTGCCTTTCGTTGACGTCAGCGTCTAGCGAGGTCCAAAGGCTTTGCTGTCGGCTTTTGCCGTTGCAATCTTTTTGGCGATGCTGGCAGCCTCGGCGGCTATGCCGTCTATGCTGGTTGTCGTCGGTGAACGACGGGGCAAGGCGCACGCGTGGATATTATTAGTCGGTCTTATTGGACTGGCCGCGATGACAGGGGGGCCGGCCACTGCGGCATGGATGACGGCTTTCATCGGCGCCCCGGCCATGGGTCTGGCTTATGGTCGGAGGACCGGAAAATCCGTCGAGTCGATCTTTCTCATTGCATTTGGCGCCAGCGTTGCGGGCTTTATTCTTGTCGCTATGGCAACGTCCATGGGAACGGGATTCGGCGCAGAGCAGCTTGATATCCTCGTAACGGCAACACGCGTTGAGCGCCCAGGCGTTTTTTTACGTAGCGGGTTGATCGATCCTGTATTGCTTGAACAACTCGCGAGTCTACCGGCGGAAGTCCGTATCGACCCGGGTCTGTTTCTGGGATTTCTGATCTACATTCCCGGTGTGTATCTTGTGCTGGCATCGCTTATCGTTTGGCTGAACATGATCACCGTGTCCAGATTCAATCCTTCCGTGGGAATAAGCGGTGGCGCTACGGAGTTTGAAAATTGGTCGGCGCCTGAGTCCTGGGTTTTTTTGGTGGTCGCGCCCGGACTGATTCTGGCTCTTTCGGGAAATCCGTGGGCTGAAGCGATTGCGGGGAATATTCTGATCGTTTCGATCATGCCCTTTTTTTTCCAGGGCATGGCCATTACGCGATTTGCAATGGATAGATTTCAATTGAGTCCGGGCATGCGGATCATCGGATACGCCCTGCTTCTCGGGCTTTTGGATGTTATGATGTTCATTCCGGCCGTCGCAATGGTTGGAATCATGGATATCTGGTTGGATTTCAGACGGTTGAAAAAACCGACATCGGCCACAAAGGACGAGTCGGCCAAAGAAGATAAAGGAGATCAGACATGAAGGTCATCTTGCTAAAGGATGTAGACAATGTTGGGAAAATAGGGGATTCGCTTTCCGTGGCCGACGGGTATGCCAGAAATTACCTTATCCCTCGGGATATGGCGATTACGGCGACCGAGCGCTCATTGAAAAAATTGAATCATCAAAAGCGCCTGGCCGAAGACAGAAAACGCAAGGAAGTCGCCGGCGCCGAGATTATCAAGCGCAAGATTGAATCCCTGCAGATTACTATTCCGGCAAAGGTTGGCGAGGAAGAAAAACTGTATGGATCGGTGACAAGCCGAAACATTCAGGAGGCTCTTGAAAAGTTTGACGTGCGGATGCCAAAGCGCGACATCCTTCTCGAAGAACCAATCAGGAGCATTGGCGTTTTCGAAGTTCCCATCAAGTTGGGTTATGAAGTCCAGGCAACAGCCAAGGTCTGGATCGTCAAGGAATAGCCGCCGAAAAGAGCCTTTGACAAAGGGATGAAAAACTTCTTTTAAGAAGGGTTTTCTCCCTTTGAGTTTTGGCGAAGGTTAAACTGTGGGGGACGTCGTGGGCGACAACAATGCCATCCTCAGAGAGCCCCCTTATTCCGACGAGGCCGAACTCGCCGTTATCACCGGCATCTGTTGGCGCAATGACGCCATCGACCAGATCGCCGACCAGCTCAGCGAAGAGCATTTTTACAGGACCGCGCACAAACTGGTTTACCGCACGATGGTCGCGCTGCATCAAAAGGGCGACACTATTGATCTGGTGACGTTGGGTGAAGCCCTGAAAACCAGCGGCAGCCTGGATGCGATCGGCGGCCTGGCCTTTCTGGCTAATCTTCTCAATACCGCCACAACCTCCGCCAGCATTGTTTCACACGCCAATGTGGTTTTTGAAAAAGCCATGCTGCGTCGTCTCATCAACGCTGCGCACAATATCCTGGCCGACGCCTACACCCCGACTCGCGACGCCGACGAGATCATTGAGGACGCCGAACGAGCGGTCCTTGAAGTGGCTGAAGAAAAGATCAAGGAAGGAATCATTCCGATTTCCTCCATCGTCCGCGATTCCATAAAACACCTGGAGGACATCGCCAAAACGGGGAACCCGGTTTCGGGCGTACCCAGCGGCTTTGCCGACTTGGACCGTATGACCAACGGATTCCAAAAAGGCGATCTGATCATTCTGGCCGCCAGGCCCGCAATGGGGAAAACGGCGCTGGCCTTAAACATCGCCGCCCATGCCTCCTCCAAGTACGAGGCTCATAAAAACGTATTGTTCTTTTCGCTGGAAATGCCGCGCACGCAACTTGGCCTGCGCCTGATATGTTCCACTGCCGAGATCAATCTGTCGGCCATGCGCAACGCGCAATTGATCGAGGCCAACTTCGACCGGCTCACGAAATCGGCCGGCGAACTCTACGAAAGCCGGTTGTTCATCGACGACACGGGCGCTTTGAGCCTCATGGATATACGCTCGAAAGCCAGACGGATGAAAGCGGAGCATGGATTGGACATGGTCTTCATTGATTATATCCAGCTTATGGAGCCGCCGAAGGCATCCCAAAACCGCGAGCAGGAAATCAGTAAAATCAGCCGGAACTTGAAGCTTCTGGCCAAGGAAATGGAAATTCCCGTCATCGCCCTGGCGCAGCTCAACCGCTCGCCGGAGGCCCGCACCGACAAGCGTCCCCTCATGAGCGATCTTCGTGAATCCGGCGCTTTGGAGCAGGACGCGGATATGATCATCTTCATCTATCGCGACGAAGTTTATAATCAGGAAAGGGACGACAACAGGGGCAAGGCGGAGATAATTTTATCCAAGCACCGCAACGGCAGGACCGGCTCCATCGAACTGGAATTTCAGGGACAGTACGCCCGATTCAGGAGCGTCGCCCGGCGTGACAACGTTCCCGAGGAATATTTGCCCGAAGAGCCTGGTGAAGATTTTGAGGACGTATCGTTCCCATAGATCGTGCCGGCATCTCGATTTCCTCAAGAGAAAAGGAAGCAGCTTATGTTCAAAAAAATATCCATCGCTGTTATCGGCGCGGGCAATATGGGAGAAATTCTGATTCAGGGACTGCTGGCGGCGAAGGTCATTGACGCCAGTCGCCTGAGCGCCGTGGAAATTCTGCCCGACCGGCGCGAGGACATCAAAAAAACGCACGGCATCAGCGTATCCGAGGACATGGCGGCAGTGCGCGGCAAGGATATCGTCATCATCGCCGTTAAACCGCAAGTATTAGATGCAACCCTGGCGCAACTTAAGGAAATACTCGTCCAAAAACAGATCCTGATCAGCATCGCCGCAGGTATCTCCACGCAGCGTATTACAAAGGATCTTGGGTGCGAGAAAAAAATCCCCGTGGTGCGCGTCATGCCCAACGCCTGCGCCCAGGTGCTGCAGGGCGCTAGCGCTTTATTCGCCGGCGAGCACGCGGGGCGTCGGGAACTGGATTTGGCGAAAGGAATTTTTGACTGCGTCGGTCGCGTCACCGTTGTTAAAAAGGAATGGCTGATGGACGTGGTGACCGGCTTGTCCGGCTCTGGCCCCGCCTACGTGTTTTTGATGATCGAGGCCTTGTCCGATGCCGGAGTTCAGATTGGCCTTCCGCGCAAAGTCGCCAACATGCTCGCGGCGCAGACCGTGTACGGCGCCGGAAAGATGTTTCTGGAAACCGGCAAGCCCGTCAGCGAATTGAAGGACCTCGTGGCTACGCCAGGCGGCACGACCTTCGCCGGCCTCAAGGCTCTGGAAAAGGGCAACTTCCGCTCCACCGTCGGAGACGCCGTCGAGGCTGCGGCGAAACGCAGCCGGGAACTGGGACTCCTCGATCCGTCCGAACTGCTGGGACGTTAAAGCTCCTGATTTTCTTCTTCTGCCCTTTTTACCTGATCGCTTCAATTGACGGCGGCGCGTCGAAACGCTAATCCTAAAAGAGCAAGTTTTTTCATCAAACATCCTTGTCATTATGCGGGGAAAAAAATGACGCAAAAGTGCACATTGGGATTGCCTGTCGCCACAATTTTTCTCGCTTTCGCTCTTCTTGCCGGGCAACCGGTATTGGCGCAAAGCGATGATGCGCTCATCACCCGGGAAAACTGGGGCGCGCAGACAGGATTTGTCTCGGACCTAAACATTCCGGGATTTCAATCAGGCATGACCATTGACGCCGGCAATGTCGAGCAATTTAAGGATTATTTGCCCGAGCCTGTGCTTTTGATGCTCAGAAAATACAAGCTGAAGATACGCACAAGGGATTACGCGCCCTATGCCCCGAGCGACGGTTACATCGCGGCGACAAACAAGCACAGGGGCACAGCGCGCCTAGTCGAGATCGGCGACAGCACAAAAATTACGGGCCTGGAAAATTATCACGCGGGTCTGCCTTTTCCCGATCCGAAAACCGGTCGCGAGGTGGCGTGGAATTTTTTTAACAGTTACCACGGCGACGACGGCAAGCATGAGTTTGGCGTGTTCTGGATTTCAGCAAAAAAGGGCGTGGAAAGCAGTGAACGCTGGCGCTGGACGCTGATCAACAACTCGATGCATCGCACCGACATCGAGCCGATCCCGCGCCTGGAGAAGATCGCGAAAAAGAATATTGCTGCCACATCGATCACGGAAATCCTTTCGCCCATGGATCGCAAGGGGCAAATGGCGCTGTACAATATTTACGATAATCCCGTGGAGCGGGAAGGCTGGATTTATATCCCGGCGCAGAGACGAACCATGCGCTTCACCAGTGAAAACCACGGCGAGTCCTGGAACAACACCGATCTTTTCTATGAGGATATTCGGGGATACTCGGGCAGGCCGGAATGGATGGATTGGAAGATATTAGCGAAAACGACGATGCTCGCGCCCATGTGCGCCGGCGTGAAATACGGTCCCGAGGCCGCGAAAGAAACCTATGATTTTGAAAATCCTCCCCATTGGAATCCACGCCTGAACTGGCAGCCACGCCCGGTTTATGTCCTGGAATTGACGCCGAAATTTAAGAAGTATCCCTATAGCAAACAAATCCTATTCGTGGATGCGCAAGGCTACTACGCGCACGCGAAGATAGCTTATGACCGCAAGGGCCAGCCCTGGAAACTGGTTCTTAACGCAACGAACGAATCTCTCGATCCTACGTCCAAGCCGCTTACTATCGCCACGTCGCTGGTGATCGACCTGCAGGCCGGGCACGCCACGGCCTTTCCCTGGTACGCTTATGAAGCGAATACCGGAGTGGATCCGAATATGTTTTCACTGACGACTTTGAGGAAACGCGCAAGATAATGGCCCGCGCAATTTTGTTGATTTCTAGGGAATTGCAATTTGACGGAGCCGCTTTTTTGTAGCAATCTCATGGACTCTATCCGGAGGTAAATACTCATGTCGTTTCGCGTGATCGCCCTGACCGCCGCTTTTGTTTTTGTCCTTGCCGGCCTGGCCTTGGCGGGACCTTTCGTTGTCGTATCCGATTCCAAGGTGCTGCAGGCGCCCCAGGCGGATTCCAAAAGCATCGATGAGGTGCCCGAGGGAAATATCGTGGAAGTCACGCACCAGGCCGGAGATTATATGCGCGTTGAGTATGGTGTGAGCGGCAAGACCGGGTATCTTCCCGCCGGATCCTTGCAGCAGGCAAAAACAAGAGGCGGGCCCCTCGTGCCGATTCTGATCGCCGCCGCAACGCCGCTGGGGAAAATGGTGGCGAAGAAGACGACGGACTGGTTTAAGAACAAATTCGATATCGGCGAAAAAGGCGAGTTGGAAGAATCTTCAGGAAGCGTTGAACCCGGTCGGGAAATGACCGCCGTGGGCCGGGAGGGCGATTGGCTGAAAGTCATTTTGCCGGATGGAGCCATCGGCTATGTCAGGGATGCGGTGAACCTTTTGCCGATGCAAAATATTTCCTACGCGCCATCATCCACCATGGGGATATGGAAAAATTCCGATGCGATACCCGGCGAGGCCTCGGCGCTGGCCGTGCAGGTTGAAGTTCGGAAAACAGACGGTGCGCCGGTTCCGCCCAATTCCACCTTAAAGCTGGGCGATGAATATAGAATCTACATCACGGCTTCAACGGATTGTTACGTGCGCGTCACTGCGGAAACGCCGGACCAAAACCACGTTTGTCAGTATTACCCGAACCACTTTCCCGGAACGCAAACCTCCATCGTGTTCAAAGCGGGCAAAACCTATTCGGGCGAGATGCTTCCGCAAGGGATGAATTTCAAGGTGGCTAAGCCTATCGGCGCAAAAGACATTTTGCGCATTGAAGCGACAAGCGCTGCGCCCTATCACTACGTCAAGCAGGGCGACGGCTGCGCGCCGACGCAAAAGTTTCGGGGCGGCGGTTTCTCCCGCGCGGGCGAGGTGAATAATCCAACGGCGCAGGTGCTCATCGAGTATCCTATCATCACCACCGAATGACGTGAGCCGCTGGTGATAACGGTGAGGCCGGGTTGTTCAACACCTTAGGAAAAGAGACAATGATCCAGTCTCAATCAGGTTGAGGCCAAATCATAAGTGCGAATTTTTTTTGACAGTACCAGTTTTTCAAGCGGAAAACTCCAGCGCTCCATGAAAGCCGTTACGGGTCGCTTGGATGAAAAAGAGTAGTAATTTTCGAAGAACCGAAATTACTAACATTATTATTTATTCTCTAATTATTTGATTTCCTGAATATGCTTTGTCCAGAAAATTTTCATCTTCAACAAATGGAATTTTTAAGTAGAGAGGGAAATCTTCTATGGCGCGGCGACAGTTTAATCCAATATCAGATTCTATTGCTACCTTTGAGTGGAGATGTCTATACAGGTCATTACACAATATATCAGCCATGAAGGTCAAAGGCGAATTTTCTGTGTCGATTTCAATATCCATGATTGTCCTAATAGCATTGTCAAAGTTCGTTGCGGTGATGGTGATTTTTGCAAGATGCTTTTTTCCTTTGCTAACGTCATATCCTTTCACCGTTCGTTCATGTTCAGCTTGCGAGAGTTTCTCCAAGCATCTGCGGAGCTTCTTTTCAATACCAGGATCGATATGGTCAGAAACAATGAGCATATTTCCTCGTTCTTCTATTTTATTGAATTCATCTAACTGAATGAGGATATTTTCAAAAAGAATTTCATACAATGACTCTGAAGTGTTATGACTAGTAATTTGTATTGGTGAGCGTCTCAGGAGCATCGATTGTTTCTTTATCTCCTCTCTCCTTTTCCTTACGAAGAAAAAACCAAGGGAATAAATTGCTGTGTAGAAGATGAGAACCTGTTCATTTAATAGGAAGTTTTGAACTTTGTTGCGGGCTTGATGAAACTCGTCTTGTATTTCTTTTACGCCACACGATGCGATTGCCGAACAATGAGCTTTAAAACCATGTTGAGTGCAAAGAGTAATGAGGGAACGAAGCATATTTTCAGCTTCAGTCTGAAAAGGTGCTAAGTTTGGTCCATCAAGGGCAAATCCAGCAATGATGCCGAAATCTACTTTTGACGGCTTGGATTTGACATATCCCTTTTCTCCGGCTTCATCGAAATAAAAGTATGTATCAGTGACTTTTATTGTCATTATTGGTTACCTCAGAGTGCTTCGAAAAAATTGGTAAAAAACTCAAAATTGGTGACAGAACATAATAATCCTTTGATTAGTGAGTATTGTGGTAATTGGTCTCCAGTCAATTTCTGTCTCCCAATTCCGTCTTGTTTTCTAATCATCCTTGGCTGCCTTCTTGCGTCGAGCTTTTGCATCCATGTCCCTTTTCTTGATTTTATGAAGATAACACAAATTTCGGCGATCAACAAATTATTATCGCGTGTCCAGGTATAATTTCTTTGGGCAAGCCGAGCATTTCGCATGGCGAAATTTTTAGTCATTGAGAAAACACCCCTTTTCGAACTTGGCGCTGACGAAGGGCATGCTTATAAATTCCTTGTTCGCGGCGCTGATATCGACCTGGTTTTATACAATGCGTTGATCTTACGGCAAACGAACTGCGCTACATTGTTATAATGTGTCTGTCACGTTTCGAATTGTACACCCGTGTGAAGGGCATGAAGCCTCGGACCCAATTCAGATTTCATGACTTGGAATGCCTCGTTTCCGGTGCAGTGACCGGTATAAATCGCGCCGGTGACTTCTTGTCCAAGCCTAAGCGCCAACTGACGGATTTCGCTTTCGGGAGCCGACATACGCTCAGAGCGAGGCAGGTTCAAGTGGAAACCGCCGACTATTGAACGAATGGGCCTTTCCGCCTTTTGCCCGCGCACGGCCTCTAGCATATTCAATATTCCGGAGTGCGCGCAGCCGGAGAAAACCACCGCCTCGGCATCTTGCTCCACGACCAATAGCAATTCGTGGCTGAAGTCATCCAGCACAAAATGGTTTTTGCGTTTAACCAGAAGATTCCGGTTGCCTTTGGCCAAGGGATGGGTGCGTGGAATCGTGGTCAGCACATGCACGCTGTCAGAAAGGTCGATGGGGGCGTCGATCCACTGGATCCGGTCAGAAAAACGCCCCAGCACCTCTGCGTCCAGACCGATGTAACGCGTGAGTAGTCCTGTGCGATGCACCAGGTCAGGCAATCCGGGCGTCAAGCTGCCGTAGAAAGGGCTGTCGGCGCCACGCTTGATGATTGCCTTTGCCCGGTGGTTACGTTGGAAAAAGGCCTCCAGGCCGCCGCCATGATCATAGTGGCCGTGAGAAAGCACCAGCCACTCGACAGCCTCCAGGTCAATCCCCATGGCCTCCGCATTCAGCGCAAAACGACCGCTGGCTCCCGTGTCCATCAGGATCGTTGTCTGTTTCGTTTCGATCAACAACGAAAGGCCAAACTCCGGTTCAAGGTTTGCGTGGGGACCCGGTGAATTTTCCACAAGGACGGTAATTTTCAATGGATGCTCTCTTTCGTTGCTGTACGCTTAAGATGATTCCCATCCCGAGCATGGGAAGTCGTTTGAAAACAACAGGTGACAATCACCTAATATATCTTTGGAATGTGAGTATTGTTGCAAAATAGTTCCGGTCGATTTCTGTCTCCCATTTCCGCCTTGTCTAGCGCCTTTATTTTGCTGAATTTTTGCTTCGAATTTTTGCACCTGCGCCTCATTTCTCGATTCTTTTCTATACCATGAAATCCGGAGGTCATCAAAGGAAATTCTCCAAGATCGGCCAAAAGGAAAATTGGGGCCACCAATTAGACTGGTTTTTTCGGATCGATAATTTTTTGGTTTTGCCAAAAGCACCGTTTTCTGAGCCGCGAATGTCCAGTCGCATCTGATGCTTTAGCGAAGGTGCGACAATGAGCGGGTATGCACCTACCCGGCAACAACGCATTCTCCGGCAAAATCCGTGCGTACACGAACTTGGCGGCGTGAAACAAGCGGTTATCGAACAATCACCCGCTCACTCATCGCCTGTTGGCGATTTTGTCGTTCGCGGCTCTGTTTCGCTGCCTGACGGCGATTTTGTCGTTCGCGGCTCGGTTTCGTTCTCGCGGAGGGCTGCACGGGTTAGGTGTCTACAAATTCCACCCGGATGATTCGCAGTCTAGCGCAAGAAAACTCTAATCTTGACCTTGCTCAATAATATGCGGTATGTAACGTTGTTAGTCAGGCCTTAGAGTAGAACTTGAGCGATAGAGGTTTTAGGCGATATGGATGAAAAAAAAGTTGAAAACACCGCCGTCATTTTAAACGCCAATGCGCGAAAAGTGACGCGGAAAATCAAAAGGCAGACCGAGCAGTTCATTCCCAAAGCCCAGCTCTACGTGTCTCACAGTTATGATGAGGCCAGGACCGCCATTAGCGACATCGTGGAAAAAGGCTATCAGACCGTTTTTTGCGGCGGCGGCGACGGCACGCTCGTCAATACCATCACGCAGTTCAAGGAATACATCGATCAAAAAAATAAAGAGGTGCAAAGCGCCGTGGCGCAATACAAGTTTCCGACCCTGGGCGTTCTTAAACTGGGGACGGGCAACGGCATCTCGGGAATGATTGGCAATCCGAAGGGACTGAGTCCATTGCGTTCTTTCAACTCCGGCGAAAAGTCGAGCCTGATGAAGTTGAATCTGATCGAGTCGGAAAAGAAGCAATTTCACTTTGCGGGGCTGGGGTGGGATGCGGCCATCATCAACGATTACCATGCGATGAGAGAGCGTTTCTCAAAAGTTCTGGTCGCCGGAAGGCTCATGGAAGGCTTCCGGGGCTACATCGCGTCCATGGCTGTGAAGACCGTGCCGAGGGAACTATTCCGCCGTCGGCCCCCGAACGTCCGCGTCATCAACGAGGGCGACCAAGTTTATAATATGCGCCTGAACAAACCCGCGGAGTTGATGCAGTACAAGCGCGGCGACACGATCTATGAAGGTCCGGTCAGCGTTCTAGGCGCCGGAACTTCCCCTTTCTACGGCTATAATCTGGTGGCCTTTCCCTTCGCGCGCCTCAAGGAAGGTTATATGAATTTCCGCATCATTAATGCGGGCGTAGTGGAATGCGTGATGCGGAGTCCGTGGATATTCCGCGGTCGTTATCAGTCGAAAAACTTCCTGGACTTTCTGGCCACAAAAGTTCGCATGGAATTTGACCAACCCATGCCCCTGCACATCGGCGGCGACGCCAGCGGCTACCGCGAATCCATCACCTTTTCCATGAGCGACCTGTCGGTGAACATCCTGGATTATTCGCGAGCTTGATTGTTTTCATCATTCGGGTGTGCGCTTATTCTTTCATCGCCAGTGATCATTGCCGCGTAATTTCATGTCTTAATAATCCGATTTATTGACAGGCGAGCGGATCATTGGGCAAAGTGATCCGCCATTGCCATGGATTTTGAAAATTCATTGAAGTCACAAGAGTAAAATCCAAAATGCAACGCATCACGCCCATTTTACGCGCTTTCTCGCTCGCCTGCCTGGCACTCTTTATGACTGTCGCAGTCGCCGGCGCGCAGCCGGGCAAAGCTGAATCTTCAAAGGAATCCTTATCCCTGGCCATGTCCGGGGCCTTTCAACCCTTCTCAACCACTGATGAAAAGGGTCGGCTGGTCGGCTTCGACGCCGACATCGCCCGGGAGATCGCGATTCGTCTCGACCTAAAACCACAGCTCGTGCAAACCGATTGGGCCGGGATACAGGCGGGGCTGCAAAGCGGCAAATATGATCTGATCTGCGGTTCGATGGCCATAACCGACGAGCGCCTGAAGACCATGCATTTCACGCTACCCTATTACGTCAGCGGGGCGCAGGTCTTCGCCAAAAAGGGCGTTATAGATTTCGCGGGAATCCGTATCGGGATATTAGAGGATTCCACGTATTCGAAATACATCAATGAGCATCCCGAAAAATTTCCCGATGCAATTGTCGTAAACTATGGTAGCGAGGCGGAGATCGTGGCCGCCATGAACACCGACAAGATTGACGCCTTTATCTCGGATCGCATCGTCGGCGGATTTTACATCGCCAAGGGAAGCGCCGGAGATATCTTTCCCTTCGGTCCCCTGCTTTATGAGGAGGCTTGCGGGATCGCCGCCAGGCAGGACTCGGCAAAGCTGGTTCACCGCATCAACGACGTCCTTTTCCAGATGATCCGAGACGGCGCGTACGCGAAAATTTACGCCAAATGGGTCGGCGCCGATCCGGATTTGGAAGTGCTCCTGACCTCCTGGGGTCGCTACGCGAAAAAAATTCCGCCCATAAAAAGCGAAAGCGCGGCAACCGGCGCGAAGCCTCAGTTTGCCGAACAGGCCTCCGCCATGCTGCCGCTACTTGCCAAAGGCGCCATCCTTACGGTGGAACTAACCCTCATTACCGCCATCCTCGCACTCCTGACCGGTTCGCTTATCGGCGTGGGGACCACCTCGCGCCGGTGGTGGATTAAGGGTGCGGCCAAGACCTATATTTGGGTGGTTCGAGGTACGCCTCTTCTTGTGCAGCTTTTCATGTCCTACTTCGTCTTGGCGACTGTGATCAATCGTGCGGCGGGAGTCGAAATAATCGGTGCTTTCGGCGCGGCGCTGATCGCCCTGATCGTGAACACTACGGCCTACAACGCGGAAACTTTGCGGGGTGGGATCAACGCGGTGGACACAGGCCAGTGGGATGCGGCGGCATCGTTGGGAATGACCCGGCTCCGGATCATGCGCCGGGTGATTTTGCCCCAGGCCTTTCGCGATTCGCTGCCGTCTTTGGGAAACAATCTGGTAGTGCTGACCAAAGACACCTCCCTGGTCGGGGCCATAACCCTCATCGAACTGACCTATTCGGCCCGCAACATCGTCTTTCAAACTGGGCAGGCCTTTTTGCCTTTCCTGCTGGCTGCGGGTTTTTATCTGCTAATAATCTCGGTCATCACGGTTTCCATGAAGGCGTGGGAGCGATACCTGCAGCGATCCCGGCAGGCGGTTGGGAGGTCGATCTGATGAGCGGGCAAAAGAAGATCGAAATCCGTGTGCAGGGTTTGAAAAAACAATTCGGCGATCTCGCAGTACTGAAAGGCGTGGATTTTTCGGTCAACGAGCATGAGGTCGTGGCGCTGATCGGCCCGTCGGGATCGGGGAAAAGCACCTTGCTGCGCTGTCTTAATCTGCTGGAATTTCCCGATGCCGGGAAAATATTCGTCAAAGACGCGCCTGTGGAATATCAAACCATGACGCCGACTCAGCTTACGCAGCACCGCACGCGCATGGGCATGGTATTTCAGCATTTCCATCTCTTCCCTCATCGCAACGCGCTGCAAAACGTCATTGAAGGTCCCGTGCATGTACGCGGCCTGAAGGAATCAGAAGCCACCGAAAAGGGAAAAGCGCTGCTCAATCAGGTCGGCTTGCAGGACAAGTACGAGGCCTGGCCGTCGCAACTGTCCGGCGGGCAGAAACAGCGTGTGGCCATCGCGCGCGCCCTGGCTATGAATCCGGAGGTTCTTCTCCTCGACGAGATCACCAGCGCTCTGGATGTGGAGATGATTTCCGGCATCAATGATCTGCTCACCGACCTTGCCATGAAGGGGATGACCATGGTCATCGTCACGCACGACCTGGGTTTTGCACGGCGCGCGGCAGGCAAAATCTGCTTTCTCGACGACGGGGAAATCATCGAATCCGGCGCCCCGGAAGATTTGCTGGACCATCCAAAAGAAAAGCGCGTCAAGGAGTTTCTGCGCGCCGTGCAAAGCACACCTCTAGCGTAGCTTTGGTATTTGATTACACTCATTTCATTGACAAAGCGCGAACTTCTCTGACACCCTATCACTCCCATGATGCAATTATTTCAAAGCAGCTACTACTGGCTTGATCTTCTCGTCGGCTACGGATTCCCCGCGATCCTATTCGTCTTTTACTTGCGGGGAAGAGTCGGCCAGCGCGACTGGAGGCTTTTTTGGATCGGGGCTTTGATCGGTCTTTTTTGGGAAGTTCCGATATTTGCTTTAAGCGCAATGTCGAAGGCGCCCATTGTGGCGTGGGTGCGCGAATTTCCCATGCACTGGACGGTTTTCATGGTGTCGCACACGCTATGGGACGGCGCGATATTTCTCGTGGGCGTTTGGTTCGTGGCCCTAATTTGCCGACCGCCCGTACTTGCGCGATTCCGCCTGAGTGAATTGGCGGTGATGATTGCCTGGGGGCAGGCCTCAGCGCTTTTGGTGGAGCTTTCCAGCATTACAAACGATGCCTGGGTCTACGTTGAAGGCTACTGGTGGAACCCGACGCTCTTTTACGTGGGGGCGCACCCGATCACGTTGATGATGCAGCCCATATGGTTTGTCGCGCCGATACTGTTTTATTTCATCTCGTTGAGGATGAAAGATTCGAATCGATAACCCGGAATTGGCTGCCAACATATTTTGGTCGATGATATCCGGCGCTTTGTTCTGGCCGCAACTGTTTCAAAAAGTATCGGATATCGAGAATCTCCAAGTGCTGAAAAATGAATTGATTCAGATGTTTTTGAGCCACTATCGCGTGTGAACATTTTCGATTGCGGGTGATCGAAAGCGGGTGTCAACAATCTTTTCATTGTGATATAAAAGTACATCCCGACATGAAAGGAGAATCTGTGACGAAAAAAGCGCTTTTGATTGGAAACTCGGATGGCATTGGGCTTGCGGCGACGAAGGAATTGTTAAAACTGGGTTGGCAAGTCACGGGAATTTCGCGGAGTGAATCTTCGATTAAAGACGAAGCCTACGAACACGCCGTGGCGCAGGTGTCGAATGACGATTATCTGGAAAAACTGGAATCAGTTGTGCGTGAAAACGAAGTGATTGATTTGTGCGTGTATTTTGTTGGGATCGGCGAATTATTGAATTTTGAGGACATGAGCGCGGAGGTGGATGTCGTCGATGTAAACCTATTGGGGATGATAAAAACCGCGTCCCGCGTAATCCCCATGATGCTAAGGCGAGGGCAGGGGCATTTTATCGGACTTTCCAGCCTGGCTGACGATATGCTATCTCCCGAAGCTCCAAGCTACCACGCCTCGAAGGCTGGTTTTTCCAATTACCTGGAGGGATTGGCCCTGGCGCTCAAAAGCAAGGGCGTGCACGTTACGAATCTGCGCTTCGGATTTGTCGATACGAAAATGGCTAAAGGCGATTTTAAGCCTTTCATGATGAGTGCGGGAAAGGCCGCGTGGCATCTTTTGAAATGCGTGGAGAAAAAACCGATGCGATACACCGCGCCCTGGGTTGTGATTCCGCTCATAAAATTCCGCAAGTGGGTGCTGAATATGAGCGTCCTGTTTGGCTGATCCGATTCCTTTCCGCTTCCACTTGCCGGCGCATTTTCGTGCGCTGCTGGATAATGACCTCCTCCGCGGTGAGCAGTTTCCAAAAGAGGTTTGCGCTGAAACTGTCGATGGTTATCGCGGGGCTGCGCTGCTCAGTAGTTTATACGCAGATATTCTTTGCCACAAAAGTGAAAAATGCCATCGAAATGTGAGTGATTCAGGACGCCGGGTTCAATCTGTTGAACAGGTACACGGCTCGTTTGACGGCGCCCTGCGCGGAAGCGATGCCGATCTCGTCGGATTCTATCGCCCGTTTGTCGTCTTGTTCGACGGGAAGAATATTGAGGTTCGTCAGGCCGGCGCCGCCGAAAAATGACCCGGAGTTATGGCTGCTGACTGGGATCATTTCCAGAACCAGAAAACTGTAGATAATAGAAAGCAGGGTCGTCTCGACGCCTCCGTTTCGATACCAGGAAAGAGCCAGCGCTACGCCGGGTTTGTCCGTCATGCACCCATGATGCGTTTTGCTGACGACCAGGGGCCTCATGCGGTCCATGAGCGAGGCCAGACGACCGGTCATCCTTCCAAAATACGTTGGAGAGGCGAGGACCAGAATGTCCGCCTCTTTAATTTTCTTCAGAATCGCCTGACCGTCGTCCTTCAACCGGCAGATTCGATCCGGGTCCTTATTCGCCAAACACCAATCGCAATGCACGCAGTCCGAAACGTCTTTGTCGGCGAGTTCTATTATTTCGATGTCCGCCTCGGCCTTGATCGGCTCGATAGCTTTTTGGATGAACAAAAAAGTGTTGCCGCCTTCGATAGGCGATCCGCTGATGCAAAGGATTTTCAAAAGTTTTCTCCAAAAGTGATTTCACGTTGATTCAACGCGCCTCGAAAAAAAACTCTAGGAGATTTATTTTCATTCGACAATTCCATTTTCACTTGATCGCCTGTATCATGGCGTAGAGTGCTGTTCGCTTTTTGCATTTTAGAATTGAAGGAGACGCGCTAATGAAAATGAGACTGCCGAAATCGACTTGGATTCACGCGATGGCGTGCTTGCTTGCGGTGTTTGTGTTGTTTTCCGTGACGAGCGGATGCGGCGACGACGATGACGACAATGATGACAGCGCCGATGCGCCGGTTGACGATGATACGCTCAACGACGACATTGACGATGATGCGGATGACGACGTTGACGATGATGTGGATGACGATGTCGATGACGACGTAGACGATGACGTGGACGACGATGTTGACGATTTGTACGTGGCGCCCTGGCCGCAGTCCAACATTGAAGCCCAGGATTACGATGAAACGCCGGACGCGGGATCAAGTCGTCTCAAGGCGGCGGATTACGACCAGTTCCACCTCGACTGGCATCAACCCTACTACGGCAGCACCGTCGGGCAAGTAATATTTACCGATGAAAATCGTACGGAAGTTGACCATTACGGCGACACCGGCGATAGCTGCATCTGGACCGGCACCTATCTGGTTAGCCAGTCGATGCGCTATTACGTAACAGGCGACCCCGTAGCCAAAGCCAATGCCATCCGCGCGGCGACCACTTTGGATCGCCACCTGCATGTTACAGGACGGACAGGATTCATCGCCCGATACACTGCGCCCAAAGACGACCTCCTCTACTACGCGCGCGGCGGCGACGCGTGGTGCGATGGAGATGATTCCTGCCACCGTTATGAAGATGGCCCCTGGGCCGGAGACTGGTGGGACGGCAACACGAGCCGCGATCAGTACACAGGCTGGTTTTTCGGCATGGCGACGGCTTTTGACCTCGTGGACGATGAGGACATGCGAAACATGATCGCCGCGAACGTTGCCGAGGTTCTCGACGAGCTTCTCGCCACGAGCTGGTGGATCATTGATGCCGACGGCGAAGCCACGACCGCCGGGCCCAACGTATTGCCGACGCAGCAGTTGACCTGGTCGCTGATTGGATATCACCTGACCGGTGAGGAGCGATATAAGGAAATTGTGCAAAACTGGATTGCCGATTCCAACCGCACATACCTGCGGCTCATGAACATCACGCTCACGAATAAATATGCGCAGTATTACGGCAACAACCTGGGACACCAGAATATGTACACGCTTTTGCGCCTGGGCAAGGTTTACTTGAGCCCGGAGGATTACGATTATATGTCGGTCCTCTTCGACGAGCAGACGCACACTTTCACAAGGCTTTCGCACAATGCATTTTTCAACGCCATTTTCATGAGCCAGGGAATATATGAGCCGACCGTGGACGATCCTTTTCAGGAGCAGCTCGAGCAGGACATCGGAGAGTTTCGCGATGCGCCGAACTGGGTTTACTTTGTCGATCCTACAGACGGAGTCATCGATCCGATATCGATTTTTCTCGACGACATCATGACTCAGTATCCATTTTTGGAGGACCTTTTAGGCGACGTGGACCCGCAGTCCCAGGACGCGCACCCGGTGCTAGAGCAATGCACCACGGATTTTCTGTGGCAGCGAAATCCTTTTCGGCTTGAGCCTTGCGGTTCGGATTTGCCCCACATCACGCGACCGGGCGTGGACTACCTGACGGCCTATTGGATGTCGTCTTATCACAAATTCATCGACAAGAGCTTTTAGGAAAACGACTTTAGCACAGGAGCGCCTCATGAAATCGAATCGATTGATGCTCTTCATCATTTCATCTCTGGTTCTCATGGTATTTGCCTTCACAGGCGGATGCGGCGACGACGATGACGACAATGATGACAGCGCCGATGCGCCGGTTAATGATGACACGCTCAACGACGATATTGACGACGATTTCGACGACGATGACGCTGATGATGACGCGGATGACGACGTCAATGATGACGTGGACGACGATATTGATGACGATTTTGACGATCTTTACGTTGCGCCCTGGCCGCAGTCCAACGTTGAACTTCAGGATTACGATGAAACGCCGGGTGCGGGACCAAGTCGTCTCAAGGCGGCGGATTACGACCAGTTCCACCTCGACTGGCATCAGCCTTATTACGGCAGCACCGTCGGGGAGGTGGTATTCGCCGACCCGTCCCGAACGGAAGTGCTCAATTACGCCGACTACGGCGACAGTTCCCTTTGGACCGGCACCTACCTGGCCAGCCAGGCGTTGCGCTATTACGTGACAGGCGATTCGGTGGCGAAAGCCAATGCGATCCGCGCCGCGACCTCTTTGGATCGACACCTGCATGTGACGGGACGAACCGGATTCATCGCCCGTTACACCGCGCCCAAAGACGATGGCGGCCATATGTATAATGCTTATGGCGGCGACACGTGGTGCGACGGGCAAGATTCTTGCCACCACTACGAGGATGGTCCTTACGCCGGCGACTGGTGGGCCGGCGACACAAGCCGCGATCAGTACACGGGATGGTTTTTCGGCATGGCCACGGCCTTTGACCTTGTGGATGACGAGGACATGCGAAACATGATCGCCAGCAATGTCGCCGAAGTGCTCGACGAGCTTCTTGCCACAAACTGGTGGATCATTGAGGTGGATGGCGAGCCAACGGCCGCCGCGCCCAACGTATTGCCGACGCAGCAGTTGACCTGGTCGCTGATTGGATATCACCTGACCGGAGATGAGCGATATAAGGAAATTGTGCAAAATTGGATTGCTGATTCCAACCGCACCTACCTGCGGCTTATGAACATTACGCTCACGAATAAATATACACAGTACTACGGCAATAACCTGGGCCATGAAAATATGTACACGCTTTTGCGCCTGGGCAAGGTTTACTTGAGCCAGGACGATTATGCATACATATCCGAACTCTTCGACGAGCAGACGCACTCTTTCACGAGGCTCTCGCACAACGCTTTTTTCAACGCCGTCTTCATGAGCCAGGGCTTTTATGAGCCAACCGAGGACGATCAGTATCAGCAGCAGCTCGAACAGGACATCGGAGAATTTCGCGATGCGCCGAACTGGGTTTACTTTGTCGATCCTCCGGACGGCGTCATTGATCCGATATCGATTTTTCTCGACGATATAATGACTCAATATCCCTTTCTGGCTGAACTTTTCGGCAACGTGGACCCGCAGTCCCAGGACGCGCACCCGGTGTTGGAGCAGTGCTCCACGGATTTTATGTGGCAGCGAAACCCCTTCCGCTATGAGCCCTGCGGATCGGATTCGCCCCACATCACGCGACCGGGCGTGGACTATCTGACGGCCTATTGGATGTCGTCTTATCACAAATTCATCGACAAGAGCTTTTAGGAAAACGACTTTAGCGCAGGAGCGACCCATGAAATCGAATCGATTGATGCTCTTCATCATTTCCCTGCTGATGGTCATTTCCTTCGCCCTTGCGTGCGGGGGCGGCTCTGCAACGGATTCGGACGACGAAACGGATGACGGCGATGATGACAATGACGACGCGAGCGGCGATGACGATGCGGATGACGACTCCGACGACGATATTGATGATGATATCGACGATGACGATGCTGACGACGATTTCGACGACGACGCGGATGACGATTCACTGGCCGTGATCGCCGACCACCACGCTGCGGACGATTTCGATCAGATTCCGGAAAATATGTTTCAGGCGGTGCGCGACGAGCTGTTCATATACTACGGGCATACTTCGCACGGGGGACAGATCATCAGCGGCATCGACATGCTGGAAGAAGAGGACGGAACTTTATACGCTGGGCCGGAAATATTTGAGCATAGCTGGGACCTGGGCGAGTACGGCGACACCGAATGGGCCGACCGCACGCGCGATTTCCTCGACGGCCCCGATGGCGTCGGCTGCAACGTGGTGATGTGGTCCTGGTGTGAAGGAACAAGCCATAACGATTTCGATGACACGCAGGTTTATCTGGACACGATGATGGACCTGGAAAGCGACTACCCGGACGTGACCTTTGTGTACATGACCGGCCACAGTGATATGTGGGCGCAGGAAGAGGAACAGGGCAACAACAATCTGATCCGCAATCACTGCCGTGATCATGACAGCTTTCTCTACGACTTCGGCGACATTGAGTATTGGGATCCGGATGGAAATTTCTATCCCGATGCGCATCAGGATTGCCAGTGGTGCCTCGACTGGTGCGATGATCATAATTGCCCGGATTGCGACCTGTGCGGCCACTCCGAGTGTTTCTTGTGCTACCGCAAAGGCCAGGCCATCTGGTGGCAAATGGCGCGCATGGCGGGATGGAGCGGTTAGGGCCAGGTTATGCATCACAAATTGCATTCGGTTGGCGTGTGGAGTTCCTCATTAAAAATTGAAATAAAGGAGAATCTCTTGCGTGATTCAATTATCGCGGGGCCGAAAATGAAAACGATATTGGATGAAGCTGCCGAGGCTTCATCCTATCTCTGGGAAAATGGATGGGCCGAACGCAACGCCGGAAATCTCTCCGTTGACATCAGCGATGCTCTATCATCTCACATCGTTCTTTCGGGCGATGAGCGATTTCGCCCGCTGGCCGGGTCCTATCCATCGCTTGCCGGTCGATCTTATCTGGTCACCGGAACTGGTCGGCGATTTCGCGACCTGGCAAAGAACACGGGGCATAATAGCTGCATCCTTCGCATGACAGACAGCGGCGACGGCTTCAATATTGTCTGGGGCGGTCTCGACAATCCGGATTTCAACCCCACTTCGGAGTGGCCGGCGCACCTGCGTGTTCATGAGTTCCTTCAGGCAAACGGCGCGCCGGAAAACGTCGTTTTGCATACGCATCCCACGGAGATGATCGCCCTGACCCACATGCCGGAATACAAAAACGAACAAGCCCTTTGCACGGCTCTGTGGAGTATGCACCCCGAGGTGAAAGTTACGCTGCCGGTCGGCATCGGTTTTGCCCGCTACATGGTTCCCGGCACCGAGGAACTGGCCTTGGAAACCGTCGAGGCTTTTCGCCGAGGCTTCAAAATTGTCCTCTGGGAGATGCACGGATGCGTGGCGATTGCCGACAGCGTCATGAGCGCCTTCGACCTGATCGATACGGCCAACAAGTCGGCAAAAATCCTGCTCATGTGCCGCGCCGCCGGTTTTAGTCCGCAGGGTCTGGAAAAACATCAACAGGACGAACTGGTCGCGGCATTCGGATTGAAGGAGTAGGCATGTCCCGATCCTGTTATCTCGCCTTCGATCTCGGCGCGAGCAGCGGTCGTGCGATTTTGGGATACCTGGAAAATGACCGGCTTGAAATCAAGGAAATCCACCGCTTTGAAAACCGGATGCTCAAACTCCACGGCCATTTGCACTGGGATCTATACGGTCTTTTGGCCAACATTAAAGAGGGGATGAAGAAATGTGCGGTCGGCGAAATCAAGCCGGTGAGCGTGGGCATCGACACCTGGGGAGTGGATTTCGGCCTGCTGGCGGAGGACGGCTCGCTCATCGGCCTTCCTTTCGCATATCGCGACAGCCGCACCGAAGGCATGATGGAATCCTTTTTTGCGTCGCATTCGAGCGAAACTATTTACTCGTTAACGGGCACGCAAAGCCTCCCCATCAACACGCTCTTCCAACTCTGGTCGATGATACGGAAGCGCAGTCCGCTTTTGTTCAAACGTACGGCAAAAGACCTTTTGTTCATGCCGGACCTTTTTCACTATTTTTTGGCCGGTGTCAAAAAAACTGAGTTTTCCATCGCCACGACCTCACAGCTTTTCGATTTGAAGGAAATGCGCTGGCAGGAGGGATTATGTCTTGAGGCGGGGTGCGACGAAATGATGCAGGAAGTCGTGATGCCGGGATCCATCCTGGGCTCAATCAGCCAGGAACTTTGCGAGCAAACAGGTTTTGAACCTGTTCCACTCGTCGCCGTCGGCACGCACGACACGGCCTCCGCCGTCGCCGCCGTTCCCGCGCAGGGCACGGACTGGGCATTTATCAGTTCCGGCACTTGGTCGCTGATGGGCGTGGAACTCAAAAGTCCGATCCTCACGGAAAAGGCGCGCCTTGCGAACTTCACAAATGAAGGAGGAGTGAACGGCACGATTCGCTTTTTGAAAAACATCGCGGGATTGTATCTATTGCAAAAGTGCCGGGAGATATGGTCGGTCGACAAAGAGGTCAGCTACGACGAGTTGATCGATGAAGCTGAATCGGCCCATAGCGAGCATGCGTACATTGATCCCGACCATCCGGATTTTTTGAAACCATCAAATATGGTTGAGGCCATTCAGAAGCGTTGCCAGGCTATCGGCATCCAGGTTCCGCACGGTCGCCCCAGGATTGTTCATTGCATCATGCGCAGTCTGGCTCTGAAATACCGATACACTCTTGAACAGCTACGTATCACGCAGTCCAAGCCGATCAACCGTATCCACATCATCGGCGGCGGAGCGAAAAATAGAATGCTCTGTCAATTCACCGCCAATGCGACGCGCCTGCCGGTTTACGCCGGACCTGTTGAGGCGACGGCCATCGGCAATCTTCTCGTGCAGGCCATGGCCGACGGCAAGGTTTCCTCGCTGGATCATCTTCGCGGCATCGTGCGCGATTCCTTTGAGATAAAAATTTATGAGCCGAATCCATCGCCGGAATGGGAAGATGCCTGGGAAATATTTCAAGCCCTCGTCATGAAACAGCGGCCCGATAAGGAACACTAGTGGGTTGAGTGAAACTAAAAGGGAGAGGCTATTGAGCGATCAATCGATTGAACAAAGCTATCAGCAAGCCCTGGAGCGCTACGCCGATTTCGGCGTGGATACGGACGCGGCCCTGAAATCCCTATCATCAACTTCTATTTCCCTGCAGTGTTGGCAGGGTGATGATGTGAGCGGTTTCGAGACCCCGGACGCGGAGCTTGGCGGCGGGGGAATTGCCGTCACCGGAAACTATCCGGGCAAGGCGCGCACCATCGACGAATTGCGCCGGGACCTGGCCGAAGCCTATTCGCTTATTCCCGGCAAACATCGCTTGAATCTGCATTCCAGTTACGGCGACTTTGGCGACCGGCGCATCGACCGCGACCAATTCGCCCCCGAGCATTTTCAAACATGGGTGGACTGGGCACGGGAAAACGATCTGGCGCTTGATTTCAACGCCACGCTGTTTTCCCACGCAAAGGCCGACTCGGGGTTCACGTTGGCCAGCATGGATAAGGGTATCCGTTCTTTTTGGATCGAGCATGTCAAACGCTGCCGGGAAATCGCCGCCTGGATGGGCGAAAAACTTGGAAACCCGTGCATCCACAATTTATGGATTCCCGACGGCGCCAAAGACGAAACGGTCAGCCGCATGAAGCATCGGGAACATCTGCACAGCAGCCTGGAAGAAATCTACGGCGTCCGACACGCATCCGAACATCTGAAAGACAGCGTGGAATGCAAGCTTTTCGGCATCGGCTCCGAGTCCTTCGTGGTAGGCTCCCACGAATTTTATCTCCTGTGGGCGCTCCAAAAAGGCGTAATGGTCTGCCTGGACATGGGCCATTTTCACCCCACTGAATCCGTCGCCGACAAGCTCTCGGCGCTTCTTGTTTTCTTTGATGAAATATTGCTGCACGTCAGCCGGGGCGTGCGCTGGGATTCGGATCACGTCGTCACATTGAACGATGAATTGCGTGCGCTCATGCTCGAAATAACGCGGGCCAGGGCGCTCAATCGCGTCCACATCGCCCTGGATTTTTTCGACGCCTCCATCAACCGCGTCGGCGCATGGGTCATAGGAACACGCGCCACGCAAAAAGCGCTTCTCTATGCGTTGCTGGAACCGACGGAGAAACTGCGTGACATGGAGGCAAAAGGCGATCTCTTTGGTCGCCTGGCGCTCATGGAAGAGATGAAGATCATGCCCCTGGGCGCCGTTTGGGATTACCATTGCCTCACGCATGGAGTCCCCGGCGCTTCCGATTGGATGCGGAAGATTTATGATTACGAAGACCGCGTGCTCAAAGCAAGAGTGTGATGAGCGCCTGTTGGAAAATGTGGGAAAATCAGTTCTTAAGAAGGATAATTAAAGATACCAGAGATCCGACTGCTTTTTACATGGCGGCCAGTGAACAAATAAATCGATCCCGTTTATTGGGCTAAAGGTCTCAGGCTGAATGTTCGAATGATGATAAACTGCGTTTCCCACCATCTCATATTTATTATCCTGGCGGTCATAAAAGATCAGAGGAGGACTCTGTGAACAGGAGATGTTGCATTTTCTGACCGGTGCATAGCCTGTTCCTGTTTTTTTTTGAAGCGGAGATAGATACAGGGCAGTAATAAGTTTGAGCAATGAAAACGGTTGGCCCGATGATGCCCACTTCAATTTCAGGATCTTCCAGAAGCAGATCCGGAATCGGCAGGACCGGTTGGCAATAGATACGTTTGCACCCCACGGATTTGTACCAATCGATTGTCCCCCGATTGAATCCGTGTTTTCCATATTCAACAGGCAGTTCAATTTTCCGGTCGGTTCGCAGCCTTGGGTCGACATCGATTTCCAGCGTCACGCGGCCCATGGAAAAATTTAGGCCCAGGGAATGTAAAACCGCCGCGCCATTAATGTCGTTTGTTATTATTTCTCGCCCTCCGCAACGTGTATAAGAATCAACGAGTGAAGTGATTTTGTCTTTTTCCGATTCCGAAAATCCTGGAATTATGAGCGAACAGGGAATGGATTTTTCCTGCAAACGGGCCATCAGATCGATAAGCCGATTGTTTTCTGGAAGGTTGCATGCGCACGTCTCGCTGCCAATCCAAACAAAGGAGACTTCTTCGACTTCCTCAACCCAGGGCGGCAAACCAGTCCTCCAGTCGATGCCCGCTCCGTATTTTATAGTAGTCACATCTCCCCCTTTGGGTAATAACAATATTTCTCACAGTTCGCCACAAGATGGGTCCGTTGATAAAGCTTCCGACTTTCTTTGAAAAACTCACCTTCGTCCGGAGTATTTTCAAAGAGTTCCACAATCCTCCGGACGAACTTCACTGATTCCACCTGCATCTTCGGTTCCAGAGTCCGGTTGACGACCTTGAGATAGCGGCAGCCGGCCCGAACCAGTCCAGGGAGCGCACAGGCGCCGCAGGTCCAGACGTGATGGTGCTCACGGAGAACCTGAAGGGTTTGCTTCACGGCGTTTTTGTTGTTTGAAAGCTTATCCGGGTGGTACCGCTGCCTGCAGGCGAGAGGAGAGGGGAAGAAACGAAACATGATTCTTTGCAGGAGAATATGGATGGGCGGAGGGATAGCTGATTTGAGCGCCTGAAACCGTTCACCTCGAATCAATTTCAGATGGCCGACCGGGGATTCTCCAGTGTGATGATGGAAATTGCAATGGCCATCATCGAAGAAACATCTCTCGCGATAAAAAAGGATCTCCGTAGAGACACCCTCGGCCTCAATTTTACTGATCTGATCGTGCGCAAAGTGCCGGGGGAGAATGATGCGTGTAAAGCCGAGACTTTTTAACAAGCGGACTGTCTCAACCGTGCCGCAGTTCATGGTGGAGCTGGCATGAAGTTGGATGCCCGGAAACCGTTTGTTTAGCTCCATGGCCAAGCCCATATCCTTGACGACAATCCGGTCAATCCCGATTGCCACAGCTTTTTCTGCGATGTCCAGGGCCATCAGCATCTGTTGGTCAGTACAGGAAACGTTTAACAAAAGGCAAACCGGTACGTTATACTCTTTCGTGATTTCAACCAATTTCCGTAATTCGGCAAGATCCTTCAGGTTTTCCGAATGACGACCTCTCCTTGTCAGCCCTCGCGTACCCACGGAATTGCAACCGGCCTCCACGTTGATTCCGCAATAAAATTCCCTTGCGCCGGCCTGTATCAAAGGGACAGCGTTGCTTGCCTGACTTATCCCGGAGCAGATGGCAGTGCCCATGAATGGGCTCCTTTTTGAAGCTGTAATCCCCCCACTTAAGAGACTGTCGATAAGCTCACTTAGCAACGAGGGGCCAATTTTTGCAACCTGACGCGCCGTTCGTTTACGTCATTTTTCCTCAAGCCGCAGCCTGAACCTTTCTTTCGCCTTCCGTGGCCGTTTGGAAGGCCATAATCCGTCACAAAAGTGGGCGCAACGCGCCCAGAAGGGACCAGGCGCGATTCAGGTTGTAAGCTGAGCAGTACAGAGCAAATTCCAAGCGCACTCCCGCCAAACCCCGGCGACGAAAGCGTTTCAATCCAAGGCGCTCACGCAGTTCCGCGAATACCGGTATCCAAAGACCAGACCTGCCTGATAAATTTTTACTACGGAATTGTCAGTCACCGCCTTGTCAACTTTTGGCGCAGGCGGGAGTTTCGCTGCCGGGCGATTTACACTCATAAGCTCTTTGCCCTAATCCAGGTGAAACACTTCTTCCAGCTCGATCATGTTCAGTTCGGGGCTGTCTTCGTCAATCGCCTCAAAGAAGGGCATCATCAAATCCTGCCATTTCGTGTTAATGACTTCCGTTGACATGCCCTCCCAGGCAGCCTGAAAGCTGTCGGGCGTTTCAAAATATCCGAAAACCTGACCGTCGCTTTGCATAAACAGCGAATAGTTATGCCAACCGTGGCGAGTTAGCGCTTCGAGCATGGCCGGCCAGACAACTTCGTGACATCGTTTGTATAGCTCGATTTTATCGGCGCGAACTTTGAAAGTGAATCCTACGCGTGTCATGGACAATTTCCTTTATTCCTTTATGAGTAACGCCGCGTGACTCAGTCCTATATGCGGCTTGTCCGCCAGGCGCAAACCGATCTGCTTGCAAATTTCGATGGATTTTTTCATATCATTTCCTGTCACATGAAAACGCGGCTCGGCGATAAGAAACTTTCCGCCTGTCGCCAGCGCTGCCGCAACCTGCTCGAAAAATCGTTTCTGATCCGGCATCTCGTGCACGGACCACATCGCCACGGCAAAATCCACGTCTTTATGTGCGCCGATGTGATCCTCGGAGCAGTGGAAGGCTTCGATGCGCTCGGCGACGCCTTTTTTTTGCGCGCGCTTTATGAGGACATCCAGTATCTCCTGCTGTAGATCCACCGAGATGACTTTGCCGGCGTCGCCCACAATCTCGGCAGCTGCGATGGAGAAAAAGCCCATTCCGCATCCGAGATCCATGACTGTCGCGCCCGCGCCGACGTGCGCGCCAATAATCTTTTCCGGATTCTGGAAAAGCCGCCGCCCCACGTGGTCGAAAAGGTAGGCGTGTCGCCAGTGGCATAGATCAGCCATATGGATTCCCCAATTTGATGAGCGTCTCAAATCCTGCGCTAAAACTAGTGGAAAGCTCAAATGAGGGCAAGGCGTTGTGACGGCCCCTAATCTATGAGGATGCAAGCGCGGGTTGGGAGGCTATTTTAATTGTTCGCGCTCGAATTTCCTCATGACATCGGCCAATTCCCGGTACGCCATTGCCGCCTCGCGTACACGGTCACTTGGCCAAAAGGAATTGTCGTTTAGCAAATCTTCAACCGTACCCGGGCCGATTTTCCAAACGTCATTTTTAGACAAGATGTCGCCTGGAATATCGAAAAAATTTGCGACAAAATAATTGGCGACGAAACGCAAGGATTCCACCGTTTGAATGTGTTTGAAACAATGATGATTTTTCGCAATAAGATTTCCCTTGAGGAGGATGCGTTTGCTCTTGACGAAATCGAAAACACAGCCGGCTCTTTCATCGTCGCAATTAAAGGCGATGAAGTTGTCTTGAAAAGTCAGATCCTCAGCAAAAGACAGGTCGATGGCCTGGTGGGTGCATTTTGTCAGCGCGCACCCCTCGACCAGAAGGCGTTTGCTTTTCCAGCCCGCCACTGCGGACCAGCCTGATCCATACAACACGCAATTTTTTATCGTGATATCATTGGCCTCACAAAGCCAGGTCACGCCGCCCGAGCACGTCTGCGCTGGATGCCCCGCGTGTCCGAAGTGGATATTCTCGATCAAAATGCGACGGTTATCATCGCCGATGGAATGTGGCGTTTTCTTAAGGTGTTTTTCGACAAATAATTTCCTTCATCAATGATTGCGTGCGTAGCGACATTTTAGCATGTTGACTTTATAAGGGCGCAATTGGACTGTGCAAGGTGTTTTCAGTGCATAGCTTAATGCAAGTAAGCTCGGTTTCAGGTCAATTATGAAAACAAAGGAGTAAGGTGAATTATGGATTTTAAGGGGCGATGCGTGTACGTGAGCGGCGGATCAAGCGGGATCGGCCTCGCGGCGGCCAGGCTTTTTTCTTCGAAGGGCGCGGATGTATTCATTTTCTCCATCGACGATGAAGATGCCATGCGCGCAGCCTTGGGGAAGATTAGCGGCGCGAAACGAACAGAGGCACAGCGTTTTGATTATCTAAAACTTGACGTGTCGGACGAAAAGGTGGTCGCAGAAAAACTCGCAAGCGCCGCCGATTCTTTCGGGTCGCCATACGTGATCATCAACAGCGCCGGGATCGGCGGCGCGGTGTATTTTGAAAAACTTAGCTTTGAACGCTTCGACGCCACGATGAAAATTAATCTTTACGGCACGCGCAATGTTATCGCGGCGCTATTGCCACGCATGAAAGCAGGCGGCGGCTACATTGTGAACGTCTCTTCCTTTAGCGGGTTGGTGGGTATTGTCGGCTATACGGCCTACGCCTCGTCGAAATTCGCCGTGGTGGGATTTTCCCAGTCGCTAAGAGCGGAGTTGAAGCCAGACGGCATTTTTGTGTCGGTCATGTGCCCGCCGCAGGTGGATACGCCGCTACTGGTCAAGACCGATCCCGACAAACCGCCCGAAACCAAAGCGATCAATGACCGGGCGGGCATACTTAGTGCGCAGGAAGTTACCGAGTATATGTTTCGCGCCATGATGAAAAAGGAGTTTCTCATCATCCCCGGCGCCAAAGCGAAAATTTTTCACCTCTTCAATCGGCTGCTGCCGACCGTGCGGGAGCGAATAACGAATCGCCTTGTGGACAAGGTGAGAAAACAAACACGGGCTTAAGACCGCCGTAGCGATTTGCATTCAAAAAACATAGTCGGCAATGGGTCAGCATCATGGGATGCTCATTTGCGTAGCTATGGCAGTTTTCCACAAACAGCTTTGTAGTGCGAGATTTTGGCGTTTTCGAAGGCATTTTGGATTGCTTCGACAAGGACGGCGGCGTGCGTGCCGCAAGGGGAAACGGACACGTAAACGATCCGATATTCAATGAAATTGCGCCACGGCTTTTTGTCAGCCTGCAAGACCTTCCGGGGGCCGCCCTTTCGGCGCATGGCGATGGAAAACTTGGATTTTGTAGCCCAGGGATTATCTTTGTTTGGGAAAACTTCATCCGATAATTTTATCTCGTAACTTATGCCGCCCGAGGTGAATGACACGCGCTTTGAGCCGAACTGCCTGAGCTTCGTGTCGCTTTCGGTCCATTGCGCCGTACGTTTTTTGTAAACCTCTCGCCCCATTGTCTTTTCAATGCCGCGCGCCTTCAATTTACGACGGACATCGCGCTGGAAAGCCCGTATGCCGCTTTCGATCTTGTCTTCATCTTGCACGCCGGTCTTTTCCGAGACTTCCTTCTTCCAGGTCTTGTGAAAGTCGTTTTTCGCGGCATTGATAACGTAGATCTTTGCCGTTTTTCCCACCATCGCCCCGCCGGAATAATCCCCCTCCTCGCCGAACGCCCAGTACTTGCTGCTTTCCGACCAGCCATAGATGGAAAGGGAAGTGTAAGAAGATTCCGCCGCGGAGATAGCGGGGCATAATAAAAACATCGCAACAATGCCGAAAATCAAAAGGCGCTTCATCATTGCTACACCCCAAATGAGAAGAAATCATCCGTAGCGTTCTACTGAATATATCCCAGGCTTTTCAATTTTTGAATCGTTTCGGGGTCCAGTTTGTGCCTGACGGCCTGGCCTTCATTTTCGGCAAGATCCGTGTAAGCCTGCTTGATCGAGCCTTCCAAAGCCGGCGCCGCGTCGGGCGCGTAGATATTCATTGTTTCACCGGGATCGACCGCAAGATTGAATAGCTCGAAATCGTGGTCCACAAGCATGTCGCCCTTATGAATTTTTGTTGGAGAGTGGAGCTTTTTGTCCGGCAGGCGGGCCATGAAACGCGCCGGGCCGAAGATGCGGCAATCACCCATAATCGGACCGTCGGCGGCAATGTCGTGCAGCACCTGCAACACGCCGTCGGACTTGTTGCAAATCGCGGCGCCGCCCGTGTTTTCCGACGATTGCGCCACACGCAAAATCAGCTCGGCGATGGCGCTTTGCGGGATCTGCCCTGCGCTGTAGCGCGTTCCGGCGCACGGAGAATTTGGCGCCTTGATGATCATTGGCACGCGCGTGAGCTCCTCGTACATCGTGGCCGAGTGACCCATCTGTCCGTGTTCTAAAAACTCCTCGCCGTGATCAGACACCACGATGATCCATGCCTTGTCGTAAAGCCCGGAATCTTTCAGGGATTTGAATAACCACCCAAGCTGATGGTCAACGTAGGTGATCTCCTCGTCGTATCGGTCGATGGTCTGTTGCAGGCGCGTCTCCGGTTTTTCCTTCACCCATTTTGCAAACTCGAAAAAGTTTCGGAGTTGCATGCGCTGCATGCCCTGGTTCACCGGACTGTATTTTCCCAGCAAGGGCGGACAATGATAGGGATAATGTGGGTCGAAGATATGAAGAAATAGAAAAGACGGATTATCGCTCATCGAAAGCCAGGACAGTCCACGCTTAACGATGGTTTGGGCGTGATAATCCAGGTTCATTTCATATCGGTTGAATCCGGCGCTGTATCCGAAATTTGGCGCCAGCAAAAGCCCGCTGGTCACGGCGCCGTTTCGATAACCACGCTCTTTGAGGAGTTCGGGGAAAAGCGGCGTGCGCGGACTGAATCGATGTGCCTGAGTGTGAAGGCCATGTTCCGCCGGGGCCAACCCGGAAAACATTGTGGCATGCGTGGGCAGGGTCCAGGGAGCCTGGGAAATGAACTGCTCCACCACAACGCCGTCAGCGGCTAGGGCGTCCAGATTCGGCGTCGTGAGGCGCTCGTAGCCGTAAATCGACATGTGGTCGGCGCGCAGCGTATCAATACTAATCCATATGACGGGAGGATGATCCGCCGGTGCGTGATGCCTTTCGCCAACGAAAAAGGCCATCATGAAAAGCCCATTGACCGCCAGGGCGACCACGGCGAATCGCCCGGGCCATTGGCGCTCACGGCATGGTTTCGGCTCGGCGCGGAAAATGCGGCGCTCGATATAGGAAAGAGGGAT
Organism: uncultured bacterium; assembly: GCA_964591275.1. Lineage (GTDB taxonomy): Bacteria > Lernaellota > Lernaellaia > JACKCT01 > JACKCT01. The sequence continues at coordinate 45,677 of CAZQAE010000016.1, forward strand.
AATGGCGATTGTCGCCAAAATGCCCGCGATGACTATTGAGGCCAGTCGCTGCGGCCACGTGGCTTGCACGACCTCGGCCAGAGCCAGCAGGGCGATGCCGTAAACAAGGTTCACCTGTTGCCCGGTATAGGCGGCCGAAGCGGCCATGCGGCTCCAGCCCGGCAAGTTGTACGCAATAAAACAGGCGACGCCGACAATACCCAGGCCGATGACCAGGAAAAAGGCGCGGCGAGCTCTGCGGGGATGATTCGTCAGTGCCTTGGCCAGGACGAGGACGAGGGCCAGCCAGAATCCGAAGGCTACTCCCGCCGCCAGTCCCGGCGCGAGCCAGTGTCGCATCGTGAAGTCCGCTAGGTTCGGAAGCTCGCGGGCAATGTAGCCATGGCGCAGAATGTTGAGCTTGCCCGCCAGCCATCCCAAAAGAATCAGTGGCATGGCGGCCAACATCCATATCTTCCAGAATTGCTGCAGGCGCTCTTTCATGAAGTTCCACCCGGCGGCAAAAAGGATATTCCTAAAGGAATTTCACAATGCGCGCGAAGGATTCCGCCTTGAGCGCCGCGCCGCCGACGAGGGCGCCGTCGATATCCGGGCAGGCCATCAGATCGTCCACATTGTCGGGCTTGACCGAACCGCCATACTGAATGCGTATGGCCTGCGCGAGGTCCGCGCTATAAATATCTCCAAGGACTTTGCGGATGAATGCGTGGATTTCCTGCGCCTGATCCGGTGTCGCCACCTTGCCGGTTCCGATGGCCCAAACCGGTTCGTAAGCCAGGACGATCTTTTCAAGATCCTCGGCGCTAAGACCCAGCAGGCCTTCGCGCAGTTGCGTTTCAATCAAGGCCGTCGCGCCATGCGCTTCGCGGACGTCCAGCTTTTCTCCGACGCAATATATCGGCGTAATATCGGCCAAAAGCAGCGACTTGATTTTTCCGTTGCACGATTCACTTGTCTCGCTGTGAAATTGTCGTCTTTCCGAATGGCCGACCAGGCAATACTTTGCGCCGACGCTTTTGATCATCGACGCCGAGACATCGCCGGTGAAAGCTCCAATATCTTCAGCCCGACATTCCTGCGCACCGACATCGATGGCGCTTCCCTTCACGATCCTCGCCACGGATTCGATAAATGGATAGGGGGGAATGAGAACAATATCGCGGTCTTTAATGTCCCCAACAGCTTCAACGAGCAGCCTGGCCAGGGTTCCCGCGGAATCCAGATCCGTGTACATTTTCCAATTGCCGGCCAGAATATATCGACGCATGATATTTCCCTTCTAAATTGGTTCTTCTTCTTTTTCTTTTTCTTCTTCCACTACATCAAGGGCGGCGAGTCCCGGCAGGACTTTGCCCTCCAAAAGCTCAAGCGAAGCTCCTCCGCCGGTGGAGATATGCGATATCTTGTCAGCCACGCCGACGGCTTTGACGGCGGCCACCGAATCGCCGCCTCCCACCACGCTTAAAGCATCGGTCTCGGCAATGGCGCGGGCGATCGCGAAGGTACCGGCGGCGAACTCCTCGATTTCAAATACTCCCATCGGTCCATTCCAGATGATGGTCTTTGCCTCGTTAATAACTTTTGCGAAGGCCTCCCGCGTTTTCGGGCCAATATCGAGACCAATTTCATCGCTTTCGAAGCCGTCCGACGGAACGATGCGGCTTGGCGCTCCGGCTTCCATTTTCGTCGCCGCAATGTGGTCAACCGGAAGGTGAATTTTGACCCCTTTGTTTTCAGCCGAGCGGAGGATGTCCTTGGCCAAATGAAGCTTGCTCGGCTCCACTTTGCTGAGGCCGACATTCTCTCCCCTTGCCCTCAGGAAGGTGTATGCCATGGCGCCGCCAACGAGGATTGCATCGACCCGTTCGATCAGGTTTTTGATGACGCCGACCTTGTCGGACACCTTGACCCCGCCTAGAATCGCCAGGACCGGACGGGCGGGATTATCCATGGCCAGTTTAAAATATTGAATTTCCTTTCTCATCAGAAATCCGGCGCATTTTTCCCTGACCAGGCGCGGCAGCGCGTCGATGGAGGCATGGGCTCTGTGCGAAGAACCAAAGGCGTCGTTGACATAAACATCGGTGAAATCAGCGAAAGCCTGCGCCAGGTCGGGATCATTCTTTTTCTCGCCGGGGTGGAATCGAAGGTTTTCCAGCACCATGATCTCCGCGTCTTTGATCTGATTGGCCCAAATTTTCACACCATCGGAAATGACTTCCGGCGCCTGCACGACCTCGCGGCGCAACACTTCAGCCAGGCGGCTCGCTACGGGCTCCATGATATAGCGGGGATCACGGGTTCCTTCTTTCGGACGCCCGAGATGGCTGGCGACAATCAAACGGGCTTCGTTGCGCAGGGCGTAACGAATTGTGGGCACGACGGCCAGAATCCGCGTGTCGTCAGTGATCTCGCCCTTTTCGTTCATGGGAACATTCAGGTCGGCGCGCAGAAAAACTCGCTTGCCGCTCAGGTCGACCTCATCAATAAATTTGATGGTCATTGCGCACCCTTCTTAATGTGTATTGCTTCACACGAATACTTTGGATCAATAAATCCTTCGATGCCCGCGTTTTTAAGGCCTTTAGCGTATAGCTTTCAATTATTGCGACAAACTATAGCTTGCCGCCCACCATCGCCGCCAAATCCACGAGACGGCAGGAATAGCCCCACTCATTATCATACCAGGAGAGCACTTTCAGCATTTTTTTGCCACTCATGCGTGTGAAACCCGGATCGAAGATTGAACTGTGCGAGTTGCCGGTAAAATCAACGCTGACCAAAGGCGCAACTTCATAGCCCAGAATGCCCTTCATCGGACCATCAGAAGCTGTTTTCATCGCCGCGTTGACCTCTTCCACCGTGGCGGCTTTTCCCAGATCAACCGTCAGGTCCACCAGGCTGACATTGGGCGTCGGCACGCGCACCGCCATGCCTCCGAGCTTGCCGTTGAGTTTGGGCAAAACAAGACCAATGGCCGTCGCGGCGCCGGTTTTCGTGGGAATCATCGAAACGGCGGCGGCGCGAGAACGACGCAGGTCCGGGTGGGGAGCGTCCAAAAGGCACTGGTCGGAGGTATAGGAGTGGATGGTCGTCATCAGGCCGTTTTTTATCTGAAAATTGTCATCAATGACTTTGGCGATTGGGGCCAGGCAATTCGTGGTGCAACTGGCGTTGCTGACAATATGATGGGATTTGGGATTATACACCTGGTCGTTGACGCCGAGCACGATCGTCGCGTCCACCTTTTCTTTTGCATAGGCGAACAATTTTCTTTCCTCGGCGTTGCTGGTTTTGGCCGGGGCGCTGAGAATGACCTTTTTGGCGCCGGCGCTCAGATGCATGGAAGCCTTCGCCGGAGACAAAAAGAGGCCCGTGGAATCGATAACGATATCGACTTTGAGCTTTTCCCACGGTATTTCAGCCGGATTGCGCTCGGCGAAGACCTTGATCTTGCTGGTTCCGGCCACCAGAGTGTTGCCGTCCATCCTTACGTCTTTTGGAAATGTCCCCATAACCGAATCGTATTTGAACAGGTGAGCCAGCGTGGCCGGGTCCGTAATATCGTTGATCGCGACAACTTTGATCTTTTTCGTTTCCAGCGCCCGATGCAAAACACTGCGACCGATTCGCCCGAATCCATTGATGCCAACGCGAATTGCCATGATTTAACCCCTTTATAGTGTGCTTTAGACAAAGGCCTGGCGGGAAATATCGAATGCGCCATTTTCCTTGAAAACAATGCGTATTATGAAAAACCCGCAGGTCAAAAAAAGCTTGCGGCCCACGTATTGATTATCACAAAGCGCATGGCCGTTCAAGTAAAAATCAGGAATGATGTAAGCGCTGCTAACAAACAGTACCCATCCATACAACCTGGGGTTGTCATGGCCGATTTCCACCCCTCCCAAGGTGCGCCTTTTAAAAATTCATCTTTTTCTTGAATCATTTCAGCATTGACACTAGCATTGATGCGCTAAGGCCAATGGATTCCTTGATTTCAAATGAGGGCTAATATGAAACTCGAAGAAACCTTCATGCATTTCCTGTTGGAACACCAGGAACGAAATAAAAGATCGCTCAACTTTCTGATCCTCATGGAAAACATCGTCGCGGCGGCCAAGTACGTGCAGCACTATTATAGGACTGCGGCGCTGCACGGGAACCTGGACCAACTCGACCAGATCAATGTGCAGGGCGAAGTGCAGATGCGCCTGGACCTCATGGCTCACGAGATCATGATGCACTATCTGGGCGAGTCCAAGCAGGTGATTGAGGCGGTGAGCGAGGAGGTCACCGAAGAGATTACGCTCAACGAAAACGGTCGTTACTTCGTATATTTCGATCCGCTGGACGGCTCCAGCAACGTACGCCACAGCCTGCCGGTCGGCATCCTGTTCGGAATCGCCAAGAGAAATTTCGACGGACCGGAGGATTATCACCTTCGCCGCGGTTGCGAGTTCATCGCTGCGGGCATGTTTCTGATTCCGACGGGTGTTTTTACTTTCGCCCTCAAGGATGCCGGCGCATGGCGCTTCATTCAGGATCAGTCGAGCATCTATATCAGGCCCACCAAAGTGATGATTCCAAACAATCCTAAAAACTTCGAGCTTTCCTGGAATTCAGCGAATCGCAAGACCTATTCGAAAAAAGTGCAGAAATGGATTCTCGGCAGCGAGGATGCCTTCAAGTTTCGCTACGCCGGTTCGTTGGCCATTGACTTTCACAGGCTTCTCGATAACGGGGGCATGTTCATGTATCCGGCCATCGTCAATCATCCCGTCGCCGGCAAGAACCGCCCGCAGGGCAAATTGCGCCTCATGTACGAATGCGCCGTAACGGCTCTTATTGCACGGGAAGCCGGCGGAGTCGCCATTGATGAACAGGGGAAAGACATTCTTGGCATCCAACCGATCAACAGGCATCAGCGCAGCGCGCTCTACATCGGAAGCAAGGCGATCGTGGAGAATATCCGCGAAACCCTGATAGATAAACCGGCAAAGGAAAAGGCGAAAAAAAAGGTTGAAGGCTAAAAATCTTCAAGGGCGAAGGCACAAAGCCATAAAGCGCCGCAAGTGCAAGGATGGATGACGCCGCGCTTTTCTGCCGCCCTCAAAAGAGGGCTTCGTATATTGTTATGAATTACTCGTTTCCACGGCGCTTACGCACCGTGCTACAATCTTTCGCCTCTGGCGAGGCTTTCCCTTATTTTCCGGCCCCACATTGAGGCGTCGGTTTATTGCCCGAGGCGAAAGCGCGATGCCGATAACGTATCCCTCATACTTCATACTTCATACTTCATAACTCACCCGACTCATCCCCACCAGGTCGGGGCGAGTTCTTCATCTTCGCAGTAGGCGTTTTCAGCCACGTATTCCGAAGCCACGCTATCAGGATCGTTCACGGCCTCTTCGGCCATATCACTGCAATCGGAGGAACTTTCGGCGCTGTCAGAGTCAAAAACCGCGCCATCGTCGCCGGCCCAGTAGCAGCATCCCGGATCGCCGCTTTGCGCGTCATCGCTGTCGTCGTCGTCATCATCGTCATCGCCGCCGCACGACACGGCAACCATACCGCACGCAATAATTATCAGAATGGAAAATATCATATACGTGGTTTTCATAATCGGCCTCCTTGATTGGTCGTCAAACGATGATTATGGAATTTTGATCCGATGGCAAGATGCGGGCCCGTGAGGGCGCAACAATATTTGCCCCTAAGTTACGGGGTTTTCCCCGTAGTTAAGATGCAAGCCCGAAGGGCGAAACAATATTAGCCGGTCGGCGTAAGCCGCCGGTATAGGTGTGATTTGTTATTCCCATTTGAGCCCGAAGGGCGGCACATGGAATCGAGATTGTGTCGCCCTAAAGGGCTCGAATAAATTAGGGAAAAACGATGTGTACCGGCAGCTTACGCTGGCCGGCTAATATTGTAACGCCCTTACGGGCTATGAGGCGCCCTGCGTGAATTACTGTCCTCATTCCGCATTCCGCATTCGCAATTCCGAATTCACCCTAACCCTATTCCCCGGTTTGCACATCACCGGATTCATCGGCTTCTGCTTTCGCTTTCGCGTATTGCTCCATCATCTCACTTAAATTTTCCGCCTGCTCTTTGCCGACTTCCTTTTCGACAACTTCGCCAAATCTGCTTTCGCCCAGGGCTTCCTTTTGCCTTAAAAGCCAATGAAGATCGATCCTGGCTTGCGGAACGCCGATTTCAATGCGAATGGCCAGGCTTTTCAGATTATAGGGTATCGCCTTTTCGACATTCCCATGCTCAGTAAAATGAATACCGATTTGGCTGAAAGTGGAAGCTGTCCCGCCACGGTTGCCAATTTCCTCTTTGATTTTCAGGGACTTCTTATACCACTCCAGCGCCTCGTCGTAGCTGCCGCGATCCTCCGCGACCATCCCCAGTTGGTGGTAGGAGGAGGCCATCCCGCCACGGTTTCCTAATTCCTCTTCAATCGCCAGGGACTTCTTGTACCACTCCAGCGCCTCGTCGTAGCTGCCGCGATCCTCTGCGACCGTTCCCAGGTTGTGGTAGGTCTTAGCCATGCCACTGCGGTTCCCCAATTCCTCGTCCAGCGCCAAGGACTTCTTGTACCACACCAGCGCTTCATCATAGCTGCCGCGATCAAAAGATAAATGTCCCAACTGCCCATAAGAGTTGGCCATTCCACTGCGGTTCCCTAATTCCTCTGCAATCGCCAGGGATTTCTTGTACCACTCCAGCGCCTCGTCGTAGCTGCCGCGCATCTGCGCGACAATTCCCAAGTGGTGGTATGATTTGGCCATTCCACTACGGTCCCCTAATTCCTCGAAAATCGCCAGGGATTTTTTGTACCAGTCCAGCGCCTCGTCGTAGATACCACGTAGATAGGATAAATTCCCTAGTTGCCCATAGGAATTGGCCATCCCACTGCGGTTCCCCAATTCCTCTTTGATTGCCAGGGACTTCTTGTACCAATCCAGCGCCTCGTCGTAGCTGCCGCGCTCCTGCGCGACCGTCCCCAGTTGGTGGTAGGATCTAGCCATTCCGGCGCGGTTTCCTAATTCTTCTTTGATTTCCAGGGACTTTTTGTACCAATCCAGCGCCTCGTCATATTTGTCGCTCTGAAAGGATAAATTTCCAAGCTCTCCATACGAGTTGGCCACCCCAGCAAAGTTCCCCAATTCCTCTTTGATTTTCAAGGACTTCTTGTACCAATCCAGCGCTTCGTCATAGCTGCCGCGATTCTGCGCGATGATCCCTAACTGATGCAGATATTCTGCCTTTTCTTTAGGAAGCTGCTCAAGCCACGACAAGGTTTCCAAGCAAAGTGATTCTTCTCTTTGCCATGCGCCGCTAGTATCCAAGTGTTTGCAGACGGCGCCAGTAATGGCGAGCGCCGTGTCGGTATCTCCCCCGGAATGGAGGTGATATCGGGCTTCCATGTATTCTTCCAAATCGTGGCTAAGAACTCTTGCACGCCAGTGCCAATAGCGGCCGGCGCGAAGGTGTGCGGCTTTGAGATTATCTACAGAAATTTTTGTTTGCAGAGCCTCCGCCGTCCAGCGATGGACGATGTAACTTGGTTCATCGGAAGCGGTGTATTGAACCGGCGACAGGAGAGTTAAATTAAGCAGGTGTTCTACGCTGGCATCAAATCCATCCGGCGTTGTTAGGGGCGGTTTCATCAGATCATGGATTTCGGGATGCAATTTTATTATTTCTTCAACGCTTAGGCCCAGGTCTGCTTCTTCTTTGTTTTTCGCCGCCTCAATCTGCTTCATAATTTTAGTGAGCTTCTTTTCCCGTTTTTCCTTTTCGGGTCCTTCTATTTCTCGCCCGACCTGCCAGTCAAGGCCACCTGCATCCACGGGCAGGCGATAGACCGATGCGCCCAGCAAAAGTTCCCGAGCCGGAGGAACTTCATCGACCCTTTCCAAAAGCTTTTGCAGCAGTACATCGTCGGTCGCCAGCGTAATCGTTTCGGCCAGGGCAGCGTCGAAATTGCCTTTTTTGTCCGCGCACCATTTGCCGGGATCGTCGATGCCTTTTTTCTCCAACGCTTCGTCCATTTTATCCTGCACATCATTAAAGCGCGCTTTGCCGCCGCGCAGCAGGGCGTCCAGATATTCCAGCGCTCGCGGATGCCCGCCCACCTTTTCGTAAGCTGTGCGTTTGTCGGCGAAAGGCAGCCCGTCTATGCCCGGTAGGCGCATGATGAGCTTGCGCATCTCCGCTATGGATAGGGGGCCCAGATGCAGGTGATCAAGGCGGTTATGCGCCCGCTTGGGCAGATCGAAAGGATAGCGACAAGTGATCATCAGTCGGCTTAAGCCTGGGTTGCGCGCCCACATGGAAAGTAGCTCGGCCAGCGATTCATCTTTAACTTTGTGTTTTTTGTCGAGGTTGTCCTCAAAATTGTCCAGCAGCAGTGCCATGGGAACTTGGGGCAGGACGTTTTCCTGTAAGATTTTGAAACGATCCTGCCACTTGTATTGCTGCGTTTTCAGCAAAACAGCTACCTGGCGAAGGGGATGTTTTTCATCAAAGCCATTAACCATGCAGATGGAAAACAAGCGCTCGCCGACAGCTTCAATCACAACCGCCGCGCCCTTGATTTCACTGGCCAGGGAAACCACAATCCACTGTTTTTCCACCAGCCGGAAAAGGGCCTTCGTGGCCAGCGTGCTTTTTCCCACGCCGCCTATGCCGTGGATCAAAACGCCGGCGTTGTCATTATCCCCCAGCGCCCGCCCGATCCTACGCAGTTCCGTGCGGCGACCCACGAACTCGCCCACGCCCCGCGTGACGACGCCGTCCACGTACTGCGCTTTAGCAGGCGGATCGATTTTCTCAATTTCGCCATTTGGATTGAATAAAGGCCTGGAAAGTCCCCGGAGGTACAGCGAAGGAGTCGCCCATTCCGCGAGCGCGCCTATGGCCTTTTTAGCCGACTTTTTCGCGTATTCCTGGTCGATTTCTTGTCTCGTTTTCGAAAAAGCCGCCAGAGGATCGCTTTGCTCCATCACCGTGAGCTTACGAAAGAAAACGCCTGCAAATTCTGTGGCGTAGGGGTCCGACACAGAGGCCTGCATGGCGGCTACTGCCGGCGCGCCGTGCTTAAGAAGTTCGCGGGCCACGGCGGGCAGGACCGTTTCTTCCACTTTACCCTCAAGGGCGGTGGAGCATCCGGCCAGCACAATAAGGGGTACGCCCCGGTCGGTCGGGATCGCCTCTTTGCAAAAGCGCTCGGCGTCCACCAGATCCGCCCTGCCTTCATCATCTTCCAGGAGCAGGTATCCGGGCGCGCCGTGGCTGGTGATGTAGAGGACATGGTAGCGTCGGGCTTCAAGAGCTTCGCGGATGTCCTTGACCGTACCGTTTTCCAGGATGTGCACGTAGGCGTCGCCCTTTTGGCGCGCTTCATCCACGGCATTGAGGATTGTCGATAACTCTCTTTCATAATCCAGCAGCTCGCCCCGCTCGTTGTTTTCCTCCGGGCTGCCCACGGCGACCAGTATGCGCAGCGGGCGGGGAATTTCCTGGGCGGAAACGGGATCGAGGCCGCCGACAATGCGGTGCAGATATATATTGGGATGCAGGACCAAAGGAGTTCCGACCATGTCCTTTGCTTCCGGCAGGCGCAGCGTTTCCCACGGCAGATCGTTCAAGTCGTCGTCGACGATTTCCAGCGCAAGGCGGCAGGATACGCCCTGGCTATCCGCCAGTTTGACCGTTTCATTTAATGCCTCGCCCGCCTCGCCGATGAGAAAACATTGCGTCAATTCCTGGCCGAGGCGGTATAGGATGGAAGATTCTGTGGCGGGCGGGGAATTTTTCGCATCGCGAGAAGTCTCTCGCTCTTGTGAGGCTAACTGCGCTCTTTGACCTCGCGCCCTTTCCAGGTCGTAAAGGCGCATCTCCAGTTCATGGCTCATTCCTTTTGGCTTGTGGCTCGCGCTTTTGTTATCCGCTGTAAATTCGACCTTTTTTAAGCCGATACGAAGGGTGCATTGGATCGATCCTTCGGCCATAATATTTTCCTGCCTTGCAATTTATTTTTTCTACATCCCCTACACTACTGGCCCATCGCCGTGGCCGTCAACCGATTGCCCCGCGCAAGGTGTGCGTCACAAAAGTGGGTTTGATAAAAATCCCTTGAAAAACACCGAGGAATTTATAGTACATCATTGCAAAGTCTTTTGCCCGGCAGGGCAAAGCAGCAATAGCCCACAGCGTAAGCTGTGGGAAAACGGAATATCTTAAGACAAATATAGCCCATGAAATGGGCGAAGGAATTGTTTTAAGACTCGTTATTGTGTGTCACCCATTTCATGGGCTAAAATTATTTTGCGGCCCCTAATTCCCACAGCTTGCGCTGTGGGCTATTTCTGCATCGCCTGTTTCACAAGCTGATAATTGAGGTTAGTATTTGGTTTGAGAATTTGACGAAAATGAAAAACCCACTTCTGTGACATATACCCCCCGCGCGCGCAGCCCGGCCTTGTCTGTTTGCCTTTGGTGGTATATGCATTTTCAGTTATTGCGCTATGGTAAAAAACTATAGCGAATAAGCCCTGGCGTTATTTGTTATTTTTAAAAGTTGTTTTTTGTTAGAAAAAGGATTTCATGGGAAACGAAGACAGCATAGCGGTCGGCAGCGTCGCCGCCTCGGACGAGCCGTGGAGGCGACGTCCGGAGCTCGACTACCTGCGCGGCCTTTTCATGATCGCCATGGTGATCTACCACAATTTTCGCATCATCTGGTCGCCGGATGATTATCCGCAACTCATCTCCATCGGCATTTTGGAATTGGCCACGGGCATCTATCTGGCCGTCTCCGGCGCCAACGTCATCAATTTTCTCGCCAAAGCCCGCGCCAAGCCCAACTTCGACGCCATGCGCTTTTACGTCAAAGCCTCCTTCTGGCTTTTTGTCATGGGTTTTTCCTACAATCTGATCGTCGGAACGCCGGGAGTGATGGACCTCATTCAGTGCGTGGCCATCGGGACTTTCGTGAGTTTTCTGCTGCTTTACGCGCGCGTGAGAAACAGCTTGGTCGGCCTTATAACGCTCGCCTTTTTTGCGACCGGCGCCTTGGTCCACAGCTCGACGATTGAGATTTTCCCCGCGGTTCAAAGTTCATTTTTCTACAACCAACTCATCGGCAACGGCGTCGTGCTCAGTCAATGGATCAAGGGGGTGCATCCATTCCCGTACATGTTCAATCACTACGGCCCGATCCCCTGGATCGGCTATTTCACGCTGGGCGTATTCCTGGACCGCCTTCGCGGCAAATGGATGTGGGCGGCGCTGGCGGGGTCATTTCTCATCGCGGCGCTGGGTGCATATCTCCCTTATCTGGAAGCTGATGGAAACATTATGCAGGCCTACAGGGTCAATCCGCGTTTCATGCTCCAATCCGTGGGAATGATCTCCGCGCTTTATCTTTTGGCCAAGCTTTTTTACCGGGGAAAAACGACCTGCAATCAAAAGGTCGCTTTCTGGTCGCATACCTCGCTCATCGTTTTCGTTTTTCACTGGTTTTTCATCATCGCCGCCGGATTCATCGTCCAAATGATCGCCCAGGTCACGGATTGGCCTCTTTTTCACGACTGGTTCCGCTATCCCAGGGCGCTTATCGCGTTTACAGGCATTGCGCTGGCTCTTAGGCCGCTGGAAAATCTGCGCCTTCGCTGGTCGAAGTCGCCTCACTTTGAATCCCGTGGCCGCAAGATTATGATCGCCGGTTTTGTTCTGGCCATTTTATCTCTTCCCTTTTCTCTGTCGGCAAAGGGCGCGCCGTGCGTGGCGATTTTTGTCGGGGTGATCGGCTATATCGGGTGCATGATGTCGGCTTACTCCTTTGCTTTTCTATACGGATTTCTGCGCGCCAAGTGGAGTAAGGAGGCGACCCGCTCATGAAAAGGGCGCTCAAATGGTTCGCCGCCTCAACGCTGGCGGGTATGATCTATTCGGTTTTTTTATGGGGCTTCGGAGTCTACGACGACGCCTACATCACCTTCCGCTACGCCCGCAACGTGGCCGCCGGCCTGGGTCCCGTTTACAACGCCGGGGAGCGGGTGGAGGGCTGTACGACCTTTTTGCAAATGATGATTCTGGCGCCCTTCATTCGCCTTGGCGCTGATCCGCGATTCGTGTCCGTGGCCCTGTCGATTCTGGCCCTGGCCCTGATTGTCGCGATGGGCGTCTGGCTGCTGGGCCGGATTTACGACGGCGAAAAGTTGCGCCTCGCCTCCTTTGCTTATGGCTTTTTCATCATGACGAATCCCGGAATGATCCTCTGGACAATCTCGGGAATGGAAACGATTTTGTACAGCGTCGCGCTGGCCGCCGTTGCGCTTTCTTTGTGGCGCGATCTCGAAAAAGACAAAGCGCCCGTTGCGGCGGCGCTGGCGTGCGTGGTCGCGGCGCTGATCCGGCCCGACGGCGTGGTGATCGCAGGATTTTTAACACTGGCGATTTTCTGGAAAACTAAAAACCAGCGATGGAAAAACGCGCTCATCTTCTCGCTGATTTTCGGGATCCTGTATGGTGTTTATTTTGCCTGGCGTTTTCATTATTACGGCTGGTTTTATCCCAATACCTATTACGCCAAAGTGGGCGGATTCAAGCCGATTATTGTGATCCGCGGGATGGAGTACTGGATCAAATCCATATTCAGCGGCGCTATGCCTTTGATTCCTCTTCTCATGCTTGTTTTTCGCAAAAAACTTGGACTGAAGCTGGGCCTCCTGGAAATAATTTTGGTCGCCGTCATCGCCGCGCAGTCTTTCCAATCGATCATGTCCGGCGGAGACTTCATGCCCTTCTATCGCTTCATGATTCCGGTGTGGCCGCTTCTGGCGCTGCTGGCGCTGAGCCTGACGCAGCGGATCGCGTGGGGCGATTCCAAAGGTTTTTTTGGCAGACTCGCCGGAAGAATGCACAGGCGGCGCGGCATCGCCATCGCCGTGCTCATTATCAACGCATCGACGATCTTCATGGGATTGAGCAGCGTGAAAGCTTTCACCGGCGCCGTGGCTTGCCGGGCCTGGGAAAAGAATGCGCGAATATTAAGTGCGATCGTTCCGCCGGATTCTCTGATCGCCGCCACGGCCATCGGCGCCTTCGGTTGGTACATTGATGGACCGCTTATTGATTTGCTCGGACTCACCGACGAAACCATCGCGCATACGAAAACGCGCACCAGATTAAAATCGCCTAGGGGTCATGAAAGATACAATACGAAATACGTTTTGAAACGCAGGCCGGATTTCATATTGTTTTGCGTTCAGACCGCGAAAACACCTTTTAAGGAGTGCGGGGAAATCGGCAAGGTCCTGCCGGTTCCGGCCTATCGGGACATGGTGAAAAACGCCCAGTTTCTTTCCCTTTATCGCTACGCAAACCACAAAATCGACGGGGGCTACATCGCGACTTTCATCCGCCGCTCCAGACTCGGGAAGCCGGGTTTCGAGGGGTGGTTCGTCACTGCCGATGCGCCGAAGACGCCAACCGACGCGCAGTGGTTGGATAAGAAAAAGAAGAAGTGATAAATAATAGCGCAAGAAAGTGGGAACAGATTCGCATGCGTGGGGCAAAGCCCCGGTAATTTAAGAAAAGTATCCTTGGTCACCTCGCCATAAAAGGTTCATCAACTCGCGCAGCATCCTCCGGGTAAATCGCCTTCCAGCCAACCATCGTCATCGCCATCATCCTCGTTGCTCGTCGGCACATCCGGCTCGGTCTGGATGGAATCGCCGCCGCCGGGTGGAATCGTGGATGTTGTTGTGGAAGTGGGCGCCGTTGTCGTGGTCGGTTCCATAGTGGTGGTGCTCGACGTGGTCGTTGTGATAGGCGACTGCGTCGAAGTTGTTGGGGCGGTGGTCGTCGTCGGTGGCAGGGTCATCGTTGTTGAAGTCCTTGTCGAGCACCCATCCGAACTCGCAATCGCCGGGAAAGGACTGGCTGACCGCCGGATCGCCGTAGCCATCGTGATCCACGTCGCGGAAACACACCGCGAGGATCAGTCCAGACGAATTCCGTTTTTGCGCAGCCGAATTCTCATCGCCTGCAAAGTCATACGACGATTCCAGGAATTGCGAGGATTGGTTGTTGCCCGGCTCTTCCTGGACGCAGGTCAAAGCCAGAAAGGTTACGCAAAGCGCAGGGAAAGCCAGAACGATTCGATACCTCATAAGTCGCCCGTTATGCCCCGGGAAAATCAGTAAAAATCATTACAAAACTTAAACGCTGCTCGCTTCACAAAATAAGCGTGAAAAATAATTAACACAAAAGTCGGTGAAACAAAACAGGCTTTGGTGATCCGTCCAATTCATCATCATGGTATCGGGATGTATTAAAAAAACGGGAGCCTAAAAGCTCCCGTTAATAAATTCGACATGAACTGTGTGTTTATGAAGTCGGCGGCGTCCCGTGATGATGAACGTCCATCTGCGGGAAGGGGATTTCGATGCCGGCTGCGTCCAATCCTTCCTTGATGGCTCGGTTGGCGGCGAAGAAAACCGTCCAGTAATCTTCTGTCTTGGTCCAGGGTCGCACGACGAAATTGACGGATGAGTCGGCCATCTCCAACAATTCGATCATCGGGGCGGGCTCTTCGAGAATCTGAGGGATGCCCTTGAGTTTTTCGGCGATGACCGATATGGCTTTGCCGATGTCCGCCGAATAGGAAATGCCGGCTGTCAGATCGACCCGCCGTGTATCATTGGCCGTATAATTGACGATGGAGCTGCCCCAAATTCCACTGTTGGGAATGACGATCTTTTTGTTGTCGGGAGTCGTCAGCGTGGTGGCCATCAGGTTCAGTTCCTTGACGGTGCCGGCGTTTCCCGCGGCTTCAATATAATCGCCGATTTTGAATGGAGCGTTAAGAAGCAGCATCAGGCCCGCCGCCAAATTCCCCAGCGTTTCCTGAAAAGCGAAGCCGACAATGAATCCCGTGACTCCCAAACCGGCGATGAGCGGAGCGATGTCGATGCCCAAACGCGGCAGGGCCACCATAAGCAGGACGAGCCAGAGGAGCTTGCTGACAACGCTAAGGACAAAGTGTTGAAGTGTTTCCGTAACGCGGTTTGAACGACTGAGCATTTTTCGCGTGAGCTTTACCAAGCCTTTGATGATAAAACGCCCGACAATGAGGATCAGCACGAAGACCACGATATTGACGACGAAGTCAGCCCCGCTTTCGATCAGCCAATCCTGCCCTTTTTTCAACCAGGGCATTTGTTCCACATTCAGAGATTTCAGGTCCAATTCCATTGTGATGCTCCTTTATGATAGCCTGATTTAGAAGAACGAGATGACCAGGGCGTTGGTCCAGGTATATGCCACGCGGTCCGCCGGGACGAGCCCATCGACTTCAACATCAGGAGTCAGAGGATCTCCGTCATCATCGTAAGGGTAGGTCACGACGTTGCCGTAGGGATCAAGCTCTTCAACCGGGCCGGGAACGTTGGCGTAGGTGATGCTGTACAGGGTCTTGAATGAAAGATTTCCCGTCAGTTTGAAAGACAGGCTCGTGTCGGATTCGACCGAATAGTCGTCTTCATCGTCAATGTTGTGCCGATAAGTGGCTTCCTCTGCAAAGAGAATATAGCTCTTGATGGGAATCGAGGCGATGAGTCGGGCCAGTCCGTTGTGCGTGGGATCCCAGTAATGAAACTCGCCGTCTTCGATCTCCACCTTATTGATCCAGTTCGTATCGACGAAAGCATAGCCGACTTCTGTTTTTAGTACGGCGTCGCTGGTTCCGAAGAAACTGTAGCCAAGACCCGCCTCAGCGATGTACCGTCCCCAGTATCCCAGAAACTCGTCGCTATCAGCGCCGAGCATTGTCCAGAGATAAGGCTTCTTGTTTTGCATGAGGTATCCTTCAAACTTATACTTGCCGAAATACGAATTGGCGTTAATTATGGGCGAGCCGCCAGGATACATCACGTCGCCGTAAGTGATGCCGGATGAAAGGATGCTGTTGGTCCATTTGCCGAAGCGGCTTAAGTTAAAATCACCCGTCAGCGTGCTCGTGTTGATCCGTTTTCCCGTTGCGGAATAACCAATCGATCCGGCGCTTGACCATATCGGAAATTTCTCGCCATCCTTCATGCCGTCGAATTTTTCAAATTCATGGTCTTCGTCAGTCTGCGCATAGATATCGCCGGCTAAAAAACCGACGAGGCCCAAAACCAGTGCCATTATTAGTGTTGTTTTCACTTCTGATCCTCCCAAAATTGTGTTTGATTTTTGTTGCCTGCCCCACTGATATTGCTAAAGCGTTATTTGTAATATGACTTACATCATATTTAAGCTTTTTCACAGCCGCTTCCGAGTTCACGTCAGTGCTGAAAATCACAATATTTCTCCAAAACCCTGTCGATAGTATCAGCTTCAGATTAACTTCACAAGAAATTATTGAGAAATTCGTCTGATCTTAGGTATTATTATCAGTGGTTCCCCTTTTCTTTTCGAAGCGACTTTTCCTTTCAGCATTACATTGCAAAGGAGAGGGAATTGCTCTCGACCTTCGTTACGCATCCTTTGCTCGCTTTCGCCTTCGGTGGCTGCGTCGAAGCCATAAATGAATGTGTGGAAAGCTTATGAATTTTCTCATACAATGCGCGGGCGGAGCTGGCGTAATGTCCAATCTGCGGTGGAGAACAAAATTTTCATTTTTTTCATTCGGGGCGCTTGTTGAAAATACGGCTTGAAATTTCTATTGCTCTTTTCCTTGTGATGGCCTTGCTGCTGGCTGGCTGTGCGATCCGCGTGACGGATGAGTTGGTCGAAGTGAATCCCGCCACGGGAAGCGAACTGCCGGGACCGGCGGGTTTGAAGGCGCCGCCCTGGCCCGAATGGATTTTGCAGCATTGGGTTTGGGAAGACGAAAACACGCAGGAATCGGCAACGCAACTCGTGGAAGGATATTTGTCCCGAGGCATTCCCGTCGGCGCGGTTATCATCGACAGCCCCTGGGCGACGGGCTACGGCGCCTTCGATTTCGACCCCAGGCTTTTTCCCGATCCAAAAAAAATGATTGATGACTTTCATGCGCGGCAGGTGCGCGTGTTGCTTTGGACCGTTTCCAATATCAACATCGATTCACCCAATTGGAATGAGGCGCTGACAAGAGGCTACCTGGCTTCCGGGGGTCGCACGCTGAATTGGTGGAAAGGCGAGGGCGCCTTCATCGACTACAACAATCCCGAGGCTTTGGCTTGGTGGCACGAGCAAATGGACAAGGCCTTAGACCTTGGCATCGATGGTTGGAAATGCGACGGGACTGTTCCCCTCGCCAAACTGTGGCTCGGCATCGGCACGCAAACCGGACGGATCACAACATCCAGCTATCAGGATTTGTATTATGCGGATTTTTTCCATTACACGCGGGCGCGACTCGGGCCGGGTCGCGTTATCACAGCCCGGCCCGTGGACAACGCGGGCTTGCCCTTTGACATGACTTACGCGAAACGGGACATAAACTTCGCCGGGTGGGTCGGCGATCAAGACCCGACCTGGAGAGGGATGAAAACCGCGCTCAAGAATATGTTTGAGTCTGCGGAAAAGGGCTACGTGTATTTCGGTTCGGACATCGGCGGCTATCGTGAAAACATAGAGCGCGAAAAAATCCTGTTTGTTCGTTGGGCGCAGCTCGGCGCGCTGTCGCCGATTATGGAAAATGGCGGCATGGGTGAGCATCGGCCGTGGAGGTACGGGCAGTATGTACTGGGAATCTACCGTGACTTCGTCAAACTCCACCATGCGCTGATCCCGTACCTGTATTCGGAGGGCGCGGAGCTTTACCCCCAGGAAATTTCCGTCATGCGCCCGACCAGCCGCCGGCGCTACGAGTACATGCTGGGGTGCGATCTCTTCGTGGCGCCGCTGGTGGAGCCATCGCCGAAACGGACGATCCATTTCCCGGACGGCGACACCTGGATCGCCTGGTGGAGCGGTGAAGAATACGAGGGCGGCGAAGGAATCGAACTGGATTTTCCTCTTTCCCGATATCCGCTCTTCGTGCGCAAAGGCGCCATCATACCCATGGACATTCCGGCGAAGTCGGTATTCGGCCCTTCAAAAGATGATCTGAATCCGCTGACAATTTTTATTTATCCCAAAACCGGGGAGACGGAGGCGCGAAGCATCTACGAAGAGCAAGGACGCGGCGCCCGCGTTGAGGCCGACTATCGGGACGATGGCCTTACGATCCGGCTTTCGGCCACGCAGCGGCGATACGCATTTCGCGTGATGGACATGGACAAACCCCGCGCCGTGATCACGCAGCCCTGCGGCCCCTTGCAGGCCAAGGCGAGTTTCAATGAACTCTTTATGTCATCATCGGGTTTCTTTTATGACGAAAAATCCTGGGAGCTTTGGATCAAACCCGGCCCCGCGGACAATGGACTGATTGTCGAAGTGCGCTGACAGGTTTCTTCAACCCGTAATTAGTATAATCGTTCGTGATTTTGCCCGCTCACTCATCGCCTAGCGGCGATTTTGTCGTTCGCGGCTCTGTTTCGTTGTCACAGATCAAGCTTGTGCCGGGTTGGCGAATTGGATCGCCGAATTCCGAATCGTATAGAATTCGTTGTCGCAAATCGAAACGCAGTCGGGTAAGCGCATGGTATCGGCAAACTCTGAGCCGCGAATGTCCAGTCACACCTTCGCGTGAGCGAAAGTGTGACAATGAGCGGGCATTTTTCTCTTTCCCCTCATTCGTAAATGAACTCACCGATCAGGTAGAAGAGATGGGGCATCATCCAGATCGTCATGCCTTCGACATCGTTGGCCCAGAAATCCACGGGATTCCAATTGTTGACATCCACATCGTCCGGCAGGTCGAGACCGATGAGAATCGTGATGTCATGCTCCGAGCCTACGCCGCCGTATTCATCAGGGATTGTATAACTGGCCGCATCGGGTGGAAGCATCGCAAAGGCCGTGCTGCACCACCCGATGCATTCGCCGGGATGATGAATCACCAGAACCGCATCGACGGCGTCCTGATCGATTTCCCACTGCACGGTGTGCGTGTTGGGATCATAGTAGGTGCGGTTCATATTGAAATAGGGCGGGAAATCCGAATCGTCGAATGTGACGCCGTCGATCCACGTTTCCGAATCCTCCCCGTATTTGAAGGCGAAGGAGAAATTGGTCTGCGCGAACCAACTGGAAACCATGTCGGTTTTCATGCCGGTCAGAATATAATCGGCGTCGGGAATCCACTCGTACTGCAGGTCCATGACGCCGTTGTCGGCCATGATGAGATCCATCACGGTCATCGCCCTGTTGGGTATCTCAGCCCATAGAATCCCCAGATAATCCGCATCATCGGCGCCGTTGGTGATCGTTGCTGTGAAGGACTGCTCGTCGGGGATCCGCTCCAGTTCGATGTCCGGGTTGCCCAGCCCATCCCAGCCGGCGTTCAAGCCTGCACCGGGAATGGTGATGCCGCGTTGAAGCAGACCGGGAACAATGCCGATGACAGAGTCAAGAATGTCCTCGCCGTCCGCCAATCCCTCAATAAGGTCTTGCAGAGTCTGCAGGTTGAGCACCTGTCCCAAATCAATCTTGAGCAAGGCGCCGCCCATCGCCGTTTCGGGTGCGTTGGTATCTATGGGAAACTGGTAATAGCTGTGATCCGGAATGTGCATGTTGATGCCAAGGACGTTGAAAAGCAGGTCCGGTATGTAAATGTTGTCAGTCAGCAAAAAGTAATAAGCGCCCCAGAGGGTGGCGATGTCGATCTGATAGGGTTCCGGCGGAAAGAAGTTTTCCATATCTACGTGCATCAGGCTCTTGCGGGAAAAACCGGGGAAGGCGATCCCGGCGTACAGCGGATTATTGAGAAGATTCGCGAGATGAAGGAGGGTCGGAATCTGCGGATTCAGAAATTCGATGGGTTCGCCCTCTGACAAAAAAGTTCCCTGCCAATCATAGGCGTAGTCGATATCGTAGTGCACAGGGCGCAGTCGGAAGTACATGACCGCGGCATTCGCCTCATAAGCCCAGGGTATGTACTGATCTTTGAATGCCGACACGCGCTGGCCGCTTCTGGCCGGCGTGATCTCAACCATGCCGTCGGCGTTCGTGTAATAGAGCTGATCCGCAATGATCGTCGCATTTTGAATCGGCTCGCAGGTGAGGTCGTCAAACACGTAAACTTTCAGCGTATCGCTAAAGGGTCCACCGCCGATCAGGTTGTCGCCCAGACTTTCGGGATCATTAAGCGTGCAGAAGGTGGAATTATATTCAACATCCATCGGATCGGGCACAAATGCGTCGTCGTCTCCGGTGTCATCGTCGCCAGTGTCGTCATCTACGTCGTCATTAACATCATCGTCGTCAACATCGTCGTTAAGGTCATCGTCAGCATCGTCATCCGGCTCGTCGACGCTGTCCATATCATCGTCATCGTCGTCGCCGCAGGAAGCGAAAAGAATTGCAAAAAGTGCAAACGCCAAAACCAGAATTTTCGTTCCCATAGTGCAGCCTCCTTTGGACGAATCCATACAATGCAAACCAACATTATACAATTAAGACTGTTTGTGAAGCATTTTTAAAGCAAGGATTTCCAAACCGCTTCCACGCGTTTGAAAAGTGATTGCACTGTGAAGCGGGAAAGATCCACTGGCGAATCCGACGGATTCACCATGGACTCCTCGATGGCCTTTGTCAGCGCATCGACAAATGCGGGGACATCCTCCTGCATCGGCGTATCCGGTCCCATGAGGCCAAGCGGCGCAACCATGCGCAAATTCGCCCCAAGGTACGGGGCGAATCCCAGGGCGATCCCCGGCAACTGCGTGGCGACCAGACGGCACCCGCACGCCGCGGCTTCGATGAGCACCAGGGGTAAACCCTCGTAAAAAGACGGCAGCACGCACACGGCGCAGCGCCGCATGAGATCGGCCAGATCGTGTTGAGCGAGTTGTCCATGCATAATGACGCTCGTGGGCATGGCCTCCATGCGACTCCTGATTTCATCGGCCTCAGAACCCGCGCCGCTGCCCGCGACATGAAGCGTAAATCCGGGAATTTTACGACTCAGACGCTCCACCGCATCCAGCAATTGCGGCAGACCCTTGGCCGCGGAGTATTTGCCGATATACAAAAGGCTTTTCGCGCTGCGTTGAACATTGTTATCAGTATGGAAAATTTCCGGTCTGTATCCCGCGCCGACGATGTGAATCCGCTGCGGCGAAATACCGAGCGTTTTATGCAATTTTTCCGCGTGATCTTTGTGCAGGGCTAAAAATCCGTCGTGACGCCCGCAGCCTTCTTTGACTTCCTCTGCCAGGTGCGGGCACAGCGCCATCTGACGAAACCCTGTTCCATGGCAGTACGTGACGACCGGCACGCCGGGCGCGGCGTCTTTGAGCAAAGCGCCGAGCATCCATACATGATGGGATTGAATCAAATCAGGTTTCGCTTCCGCAACCACTTCGCGAATGAGCCGACGCCAGGAGTTTTTGTAGACTGTCATCTGCGCGTCGTTCATGGAGGAAAAACATGTACTGCGGTATGGCATGACATCGCTCATGCCGGGAATGGCAAAGTCAAGGTCCTGCCTCTCAAACACCATGGGGCGGAATCTGCCTGGTTGCAGACCGCCGATCTCGGGAATGGAATCTCCGTCGGCAATGGCGGCCACAATCCACTGATTCCATCCGGTTGATTGCGCATGTCGCACGATGGCGTCCAAAGTGACGCCGCTTCCGGTGTGCCCAGGCCTTTGGGCAAGAATATGGACAATGGTTTTCGCCAAAGCAAACGATCCTGATCCGGTTGATCCAACCATGCGTGCATAACGGGCCGGAAGATAAATGTAAAGTGTTTTCGTAATTTTTCAAGAACACGAAGTATAATTTGAATAATCCCTTATTTAGAACAGCGCATTTACTTATTAAAGACCAACTAAATGCCTTATCTGAGTCAATATAATACCTTACGAAATTTAGACAAACATTAAAATATTCCTTGCAAGATAAAGTTCTCTATAGCATTGTGGTTAAGGGTGAGGCTAATTCGCCTTGGGGAAAACCCTGGGGTTCTAATGATGGAATGGGGGTCTGGAATGAAAAAATCTTTAGTGCTGCTTATGTTATCCCTGCTCTTGACGATTTCCTGCGGCGACGCAAATGACGAAAACGATGAATCTGGCAATGAGGCTGATGATGACGACGACCTCAATAGTGACGATGATGACAACGACGACGATATTGGCGAGGGTTTGGGGTGGCCCATCGACGCCATCCTAAGCGAAGACGGATCACTAATAGTACTCTACACAAGTGCGGGCGACGAATGGGATCATGGCATAAGCTCATCCCTCGTTTGGTTTGACGACGCCCGCAAACCCATTCGTCAAATCGAGGCCGGCTTGGATTTCCCCCACACGCTGGATGTCTTCGGCGGCGATATCCTCATCAGCGACTCGAATAACTATCGTCTTGTCATCGTATCTGCATCGGGCGACGAGGTCGAAGAAATCAATTTTGAGGATTGGGAGAACGATACTGTGGTGCCTAACGACGCTGACTTCACGCCGGACGGCAACATTATTTTCTCCGATCTTTTTAGCGCGACGATCAATAAAATCACTCCCGACGGCGAGTTGATATGGCAAAGGCACCCTTTCACGGGTTCCGGTGAGTTATCACACCCTGGGGACGATGAAATTCATGATCCAGACGAACTTCCAAACGGCAACCTGATTTACTGCCTGTCCCAATCCGGGGAAGTTGTGGAAATCGACGAAAATGATGAAGTGGTTTGGGCGTATAACGAGGATCTACTCTGGCCCAAATCCGTGCAGCGCCTGGAGTCCGGTTCGACGTTGATCACCGATATGGGGCATATCGTGGAAGTCGATCCGAACGGCTCGATCATCTGGCAATATGTGTTCCTCTTCGGCGGCGGCATGAACGCCGAGCGGCTGAGCGACGGCAATACACTCACCGGCACCAACCACGTAGCGCTGATTGCACCGGACGGAACGATCATCTGGGAACTGGAGCCGGCTTTCAACTCCAAAAGCGGTTTGGCGGTTAAACCCAATCACAGACTGCAAATGCTGCGAAGCATCGGATATCTTAACTGACCAGAAAACCCCGATAATCTAAACCGGTCATAGCGCAAAGCGCATGACCGGTTTTTTTATCTCACCAGAAAACCCCGATAATTAATCTGAGGATTTCTCCTCTGATTTTTCCTCTTTGGCATCGGTCGTTTCCAGCTTCAATGCTCCTGAATTGATGCAATAACGATTTCCGGTGGGTTCGGGTCCATCGTTGAAAACATGCCCAAGATGAGAGCCGCAACGCTCGCAAAGGACTTCGGTGCGGCTCGTGAAAAGACTTTGGTCCTCCTCAAGGGCAACGCTGTCGGCTTCGAGCGGCTTTGAATAGCTGGGCCAACCCGATCCTGAGTCGTATTTATCGCTGGAATCGAAAAGGGGTTGCCCGCAAGCGGCGCATCGATACACCCCGTGCTCTTTGGATGCGTTATACTCGCCGCTGAACGCTTTTTCCGTCCCTTTCTTGCGGAGAATACGGTACTGCTCCGGCGATAGTTTTTTCTTCCACTGCTCATCAGTGAGCTTTATTTTCTCGTTCATGGAAATACTCCAGGGATTGACATCCGTTTTCTTCGTTGAATTTTCCTGATTTTTCTGGTCCGCATCGGAGTCTTTATCCGCCAGCGCTGAAATGGCGAAAACAGAGATCATGATTGATAATGCCAAGGCAAGAATAGGGTTTTTCCATTTTGAAATCCAGAGTATTTTCTGAATGGTTTTTTGTTCTTTTTTGTTCATCTTTTCCTCCGACATTCTACTAGCTCACCACATGCATTCTACAGGCGACGCAAGCAAGGAAATATGATCCGCGTCAGAGAATGAAGGTTTTTCAATTTTATCAATTCATCTTAGCGAAACCGGCGTCGCCTTTTTGCGCCTTTTGTCTCGCCAATCCTTGAAAAGATTAACAAAATTCGAGATAATCCATGAGTCAAATGTATTGCGCCTTTAAACGGACTTTACTGGGAGGTTATTAGGATGGCTAAAAAGTTGTTGGTGATTTTACTTTCAGTGCTTGTCCTTGCGATGTTTTCTTTTCAAATGGCGTGCACATCCGGCAGCTCTTCCGGGGGCGACGGAGACGACGATGACGGCCAGCCTTCCGACGATGACAACGACTGGACTGACGATGACGTCGATGATGACGCCGACGATGATCAAACGGGCGATTGTGAAGATTTCTGCGAAGCGATACACGATTGCCAATTGGACGATTTGATCGGCGTCCATTCCAAGGACGATTGCCTGGATTACTGTGGGGAAAATGTAGGCAATTCTAAATTGAACTGCGTCGTCAATGCTGACTCGTGCGACGAAATTGAAGCCTGCCTCGGCGGCGGCGATGATGACGATATCGACGATGATGTGGATGACGATGATGTGGATGATGACGATATCGACGACGACTTTGATGACGACTTTGATGACGACTTTGATGACGATATCGACGATGACATGAGTTGCGATGGCATTGTCAATGAATTTTTCTTTGAATGCCAGATTACTCTTTCCGGCATGAATGGCGATCAGTTGGACGATCTTGGTCTGCTTGAATGGTGCGGATTGTGTGAGGATTTCGTGAGCGACGGAAAATCCGATAGTCCCTTCTGGAATTGCCTCGGCGAGGCTTCTTACGATAACTGCAATCAGGACGCGATAAATGACTGTTTCGACCCGTCCGGGACCGGCGGATGTACGAACACGGTTTCCGACATGTATGCATGCGGCATCGTTTACGTGTTCGAAAGCAGCAACTACTGGATTCCCGAGATGGAAATGATGGACGTCTGCGATTTGATGGGCGATGACTGGGACTGCATTCAGGCATGCCTTGATGCGGATTGTCCGCAGGATGTAAACGGCGCCATCGACTGCATGAATAGTAATTGCTACTAGCAAAAACACTATCGTGAAAATGGATGCGGGGGACGTGCTCCCCCGCATTTTCATCTGCACCTCGCAATTCCTTTGTAGTTGTAATTTTCCCGCAGCCGTTTAGCATGTTCCGTTCACGCTCTTTCAACTTAGTTTTCAGTGGAGACGCCAAATGTCGAATGAAGCCGTTCAATGCCTGATCGAAGGACCGGTCGCCAAACTGATTCTCAACAGACCGGACAAACGCAATGCCATCAACGATGAGATCATTAATCAACTGCAAAACCATCTCGACGAACTTGCTTTGAACGAAGATGTTCGGGTGATTACTCTGTCGGGAAACGGCCCGTGTTTTTCTGCGGGAATCGATCTCGCATACATCGGCGGCCTGGCCTCCGTGGACGACAAACAGCGCGGCACATTCCTGCGCGAGATGGCGCGAAAAATCCAAAACGTCATGATCCGCATGGAAAACCTCGAGAAACCCATTGTCGCGGTGATTCACAAGTATTGCGTGGGATTGGGAATGGAACTCGTCCTGGGCTGTGATTTTCGCATTGCAACGCCAGATGTTCTTTTCTCGCTGCCGGAAATCCACCTCGGCCTGATTCCCGACTGCGGTGGAACGACGAGACTCACAAAGCTTGTCGGGATTGCCAAGGCCAAGGAGATGATTATGCTTGGCGATTCGATCAGCATCGAAGAAGCCAAGGCCATGAATCTTGTGACCACCATCGCCGACGCGGACAAACTGGCTGAAGAAGCGGACGCCCTGGTGCAGCGGCTCCTGGCCCGCCCATCACTCGGCATGGGTCTGATAAAAAGAATGGTTCAGTTTTCATCCTCCGTTGATCATGCAACGAGTTTTGAACTTGAACCGATGGTGCAGACATGCGCTGTGATGGCGCCCGATTTCGCCGAAGTGATGATGACGGGCTTTCAGACATTGCAGAAAATACGCAAATCGAACAAGTAAATTTTTCATCTGGAGAAAGCGTGCCATGACGCAGGTTTTGCACTGGGTGGAAGGCGCAACCTTCGCCGGTATCGAAACGCACTTGACGGCTCTGGCCGCAAGCCTTCCCGGTTTCGGTGTAAAAATAACAGTGGCCTCGTTTCACGAAGGCGAACTCGCCGCAAGACTGTCGGATATCGGAATCGAATGCGTCATCACGCCAAGAAGACATAAGCTCGATTTTTCGCCGGTTTCAACCGTCGCCGAAATGCTGAAGAAAAGCGGCGCCATCCTGCACACGCACGGCTATCTCGCCGACATCTATGGAAGTCGCGCTGCAAAAAAATCCGGCGTTCGCCACATCGCCACCGTCCACGGTCACCCTGAGCCCTTCCCGGGATGGCGTGGCCTGAAAATGCGCGCATACATGAACGCGGACATAAAAGCCCTGGCCTCGGTGGATCGGGTTGTTGCCGTATCCGCTCGCCTTGGGGACTCCTTAATCGAGCGTGGGCTGCCTCCCGAAAAAATTCGCGTTATCCCCAATGGGCTGCCGGATTCATCGGCGACGAAAGAAAATGTCGATGCGTTCCGCTCAAAAATACTCGGTGATTCCGCCGGGCCGCTGATCGGATTCATCGGTCGTTTCGATCCGGTCAAAGCGCCGCTGCGTTTTATCGAAATCGCCTTCGAATTGTCTCAAGCGTTGCCCGATGCCCGCTTCGCGATGGCCGGAGATGGTCCGCTGATGTCGATGTGTCGAAATATGGCGACAAAAAGCCCGTCCCATGATAAAATTCATTTTTTGGGATTTCGACGCGACGTGGATACTGTCATCGGTGGATGCGATATGATCATCATGCCCAGCGATTCGGAAGGAGTGCCGCAAGTGCTCCTGGCGGCCATGCGAGACGCTACGACGCCCGTGTGCTCGCGCGTGGGAGGCATCCCGGAAGTGCTCAAGGCTTTCCCGGAGTGCATGGCCGAGCCGACAACTCAGACTTTGGCGACGTGCGCGCGGGAGATACTGGAGTCAGCCAGAAAAAAGAAACAACTGGACCATGACCTTCAAGGCCGTTTCCAAACAGAATATACGGCTGAATTGATGGCAAAAAAAGTTGCCGGTCTTTACCGGGAGGAAAAAAGGTTTTGAGCCTCTTCGATGGGATAAGCGTCATTTTAAGTTTTGCGGCTGTGTTCTTTAGCCTCGCCGCCTTCAGGCATTTTTTCTACTCCACGGCGGCAATCCTCATCCCGACAAAGATTCCAACCGTCGATCAGCCGCGCACGCAATTTACTATCCTGATCCCCGCGCACAACGAGGAGGCGGGAATCATCGCCACAATCGAAAGCGCCAGAGCTTTGGATTATCCGCCCGAAATGTTCAGAATTACGGTGATGGCCGACAACTGCGCAGACAAAACAGCCGAGTTGGCTAGATCGGCGGGGATTGAAGTCATCGAGCGCTTTGATCCCGATAACCCCGGAAAAGGAAAAGCCTTAAACTGGTTCATCAAATCCAGAGATTGGAAGGACGATGAAGCGCTCGTATGCCTGGACGCCGACTCCGTTGCCGATTCCGGCTATTTGCTGGCGCTCGACGCGCATCTTCAACAAGGTGCGCCCGCCGCGCAGGGCTATAACGGATGCAAAGATCCCGACTCCCCGCTGGCGGCTTTGAGCGTCCTGACCAACACGATGAAAAACGCCGGCACTTACGCGGGACGCGCCGCATTTGGTTTGCCCGCGCCGCTCATGAACGGCTGGTGCCTGACGGCCCCGGTCCTTCGAGAACATGGTTGGGAAAGTTTTTCCATAGCCGAAGATTTCGAGCAGACCCTTCGCCTGGCGCAAGCGGGAATCACCGCTCGTTTTGTATTCGAATCGAAGGTTCGCTCGGAAAAGGCCGGGACTTTTCAAGCCGCCGCCGCGCAAAGGCAACGGTGGAGCGGTGGACAATCACAGGTGGCCCGTTTACTGGGATGGGCGACGCTCGCAGGCGCACTTCGCACACGATCCATAGGCACTTTTGAACTGGCCATGGACCTGATGCTGCCGGGCTACGCCATGATCGCCGCCAGCCTGATGACAACAGCCCTGATCGCCGCCGCGGCTTTCATTGTCCCCGCTTTGGCCTTTGCGATTTCGGGGATTCTCCTTCTTGGGCTATGCGCTCTGATCGGCTTCTTCTGGGCGGGGCCTTCGTGGACCTTGGCCAGGGGCTTGCTTTTGTCGCCTTTGTTTATTGCCTGGAAAGTCCGGCAGGCCATCATCGCAAGGATCTTTAGGCCGAAGGAATGGAAAAGGGCACAGCGTAAAGGCGATTAGCGCGGTTGAAGTATGAGGTATGAGGTATGAA
>CAZQAE010000017.1:0-40124 GCA_964591275.1 uncultured bacterium
TATAAGCAAAAGTGAGGCGCTTTTCACCTATGACAAGTCGTCTTACCCCCTAGTCCGACAACGACCACAACGACCACAACGACCTTTACAACCACAACGACAATCAACATTTCGACTACAACAACGACGCAGGAGCCGACAACAACGACGACGGTTGTCACGACGACAACTACAGTAGAACCAACCACGACCACGACAATCATCACAACAACTTCGACCACAAGCACGACCTGGGATCTCAGCGGCGAGGAGGTTTTCGTGCCGGAAGGGTCCTTCCAGATGGGCTGTGAGCCGGAGGACGGAGATTGCTATGCTGATGAATCACCCCGCCACGAGGTCTGGCTGTCCGCGTATTACATCGACACCTACGAAGTGACAAATACAACTTACGCGGAATTTCTGACCTGGCACGGCAACGACTGCGGCGGATGCGAGTGCGCGGAACCAGGCAATCTGTATATTCGTGTGTATGAAACCGGCGGCGTTTGGTCAGTCGATTCGGGCTATGAGTTTCACCCTCTTGTGGCGGTGACCTGGTACGGCGCAAAGGCTTACTGCGAGTCGCAGGGCAAGCGTTTGCCCACGGAAGCCGAGTGGGAAAAAGCAGCCAAGGGCGCCGCGGAGCACTATATCTATCCCTGGGGCGATACATTGATCGCCAATGCCGCAAATTACGAGGATTCAGGTGATCCCTTTGAAACGGGTGACTACCCATGGACGACGCCTGTGGGGTACTACGATGGCAGCGACCACGGCGGCCTCTATCAGACGACGGACGGCCGCAGCCCCTACGGCGCGCACGACATGGCGGGTAACGTACATGAATGGCTGAATGACCGGTACGATGCGGATTTTTATGACGAGTACCCGCCGGACGCCTGGCCGAACGATCCGCAAGGTCCGGATACCGGTCTGTATCGCGTTATCCGGGGCGGAAGTACGACCTCTGCGCCCAGGTTCAGCCGCTCATCGGTTCGGGACTGGTACGTCCCGGTGGACGGTTACTATAGACTCGGCTTCCGTTGTTCCCGGGACTGATTAACCCTTGGCGGGCGGAAGTATGAGGTATGAGGTATGAAGTTCGGAACAGAGATGCAGTCGTTTGCTCAGGATGATGGCGGATGGCAACAACCAGAGCGGTCAATATTGCAAAAGGGTTTGCAACAAAAAAGGTGATAATCCTTCCTGGTCGCTCCATAGCCGGAAGGGCGACACAATTTGAGCCCGTAGGGCGCTTCATTCAATAGCCCAGCGCGCCTGTCCTCCAGCGAAGTCGAAGGAGCAGCGCTGGGAATCAGGGATCATATCAAACCCAGGCGAAGCCCGCCATCAGGCAGGCGGCTCTTGCCTGCATTCAGTGCGAAAACCGTTTTGGATGGCTTGAAAATTGCTTTCCATTCTTGTACTCATTATCCAATGATCGATTAACAAGGAGATTGAAATGCGGATGATTTTCCAAATGTTGATTTTGGTTTTGGCTTGTCTGCTTTCTTTTTCTATTTCGTGCGGCTGCGCCGATGATGACGACATCGACAACAACAACGATAACAATGGCGACGACGACGACAGCGACTCAGCTCAGCCGTTGGATTCTTCACCTTCTTTCAATTTCGGCATCGTTCACTTTCACTATTACGGCGATCTCGGCGGCAATGACGGGCAGATATTTCTCGACGATCAGGCATGGGTAGCAAGCAACATCGAACTGGCTATCATTGGCCAAAGCGACGAAGGCTCCGTGCGCGCGTGGGAGGAAATCAGCGCCAATGATCCGCGTGGTTTGTGGTTGAACTGGGAGGCGGCTCACCTGTTTAACACAAACGAAACGGCCGGTGATTGCGACAACCCGAGCGTTGGCGAACCGGATCAAAGCTATGCGCAGCATATCGCTCAGTTGGCGGATTTTCTGGAAGAAAATCCTTCACACGGCGACGGCGAAAGCTGTTTTCTGCATGCTCGAAACGACGGAACAATGATTTCGCGCTGGCATGCGGCCGGGTGCGACGTCGAAATATTTCAGTTGGGGCTGGATGGCGGCGCGGAGAACCTCACACAGGCGCGAATTCGCACTCTGGTGTGGGATGAATATGCCTGGTTGCTGGATATGTCCGGGGATTGCGCCCGCGATTTTACGGCGTGGAAAGTGCGGACCATGATGGCCGACACCGGCCGGTCCGGCGCAGGATTCGACAACATCGGCGGACCGCTTGATGATGGTTACTATCTTCCGCTTTCCTGGTCCGACATCGACGTCATGGAAATCGAGGACGCGACAGAGGAGGATGAGAATCTGCTTAATGAGTGGTGGTATGAGACTGTGGACGGTTTCATAGCCGCTGTCATAGGCGATGTGCGTGCGACCTGGCCCGAAGCCCGATTGCTTTTCAATGGAGCCAGTTACTGCAGTTGGGACGGCAGCATCGCGCTGATGGAGCGTCTGGCCCATGAGCGCGTTGGCGTGTGGTGTGAAAACGCCATCCACTATCCGGACTGGGGAAATCAAAGTACGCCGGACCGATTGGCCGCGCTTATTGAGCTGTCGAAAAATCTGGAGGAGATCGGCAGTTTTCTTGTTCTGGAAACATTCTATAACGGCGGCAGCGACGATCCGACGCCTGACGAAGCGCAATACTACTTCGCATTATTCCTGGTCATGCAAAACCCGGACGACGTGCTTGTGATCAAGCCGTCCTGGAATCCCTATTCACCGCTGGAAGATGTGACCTGGTTTCCGATGTTCGCACGCAATTTTGGCTCGCCGGACGGACCGGCCACGCAAGCCCCGGACGGAATTTTCACGCGGACATACAGCCGGGCGAACGGACAGGAAACATTGGTGCTGGTGCGCGCAGACGGCGACAACGGCGCGGCATCCTTTGACCTTGACGGCGACTGGTGCCGCGTGCGAGCTGATGATTCGTTGTCGCCTGTCTCTGGGACAATAAGCGTCGGCAGCGGAGATGGATTCATTCTGATCAAAAAGGGAAGCAACGCCTGCCCCTAATGCGAATGTCGCCCGCTACGGACTAAAATGTTGTCCACCATTCTTACTCACTTGTGTTGACGCGCATCCAAAAAACCCCAAGCAGTTGCTTTTGACAATTCTTCGGAGTATTTTACCGGTCGAGTTTATGCCGAGCGGCACGCAGGGAAGACCGGTGAGAATCCGGCGCAGTCCCGCTACTGTAATGGGAACATTCCCAAAGCCAGACACCTGCCTCGCCGGCGCAGACCGCATCGCTCTTCGGAGGAAGGGGCGGGTTTGCTTGGGCCAGTGATCCAACCCCCCCCCTTCTTAGGAAATTAAGGAGAGGGGATTTTTGTTTGCCCAAAACTCCTGCCGGTTCAAATTTCCTTACGAAGAAAAATTGCGATGTGTTTCTTAAAATGGAGGCGCTCATGAAAGCCTTGGTCGTTTGGGTGGCAATCATCATTGTTCTCATGGCTTCGACATTTGCCTGCGAAGGCGATTCGGGTTCGACAGAAGATGATACTGCGGGTCCGGGAGATGACGACGACGGAGCGGACGATGATACGAGTGGCGGGGATGTCGATGACGACTTCGGCGACGATGACCTTGACGATGACGACGCCCTGGACGTGGACCCGCTTCGCTTTGCCGTGGAAATTGTCGATGTGCATTACGGCGATGCGGCGGGCTATGGCCAGGACTACGCGCCGGACAATGTTTTGGGACCTCCGACCGGGGGCGGCAATGTCAGTCCGCAATCCGGCGATGATGAACTGCTCAGTCTGGGCATCGGCGGCTGGATCATATTGCGCCTGGGGTATGAAATTATCGACGGCGAGGGCCCGGATCTGGCTGTTTTTGAAAATCCCTTTTTCACCGCGGGGCAGCCGGACAACATCTACACGGAAGCGGCGGTTGTGGAAGTCAGCCCAGACGGCGAGACATGGCATCGTTTTCCCTGTGACTACAATCCGGAAGGCGAAGGCCCCGTCGTCTTTGCCAATCCCGCCAACTTCACGGGGCTGGCCGGCGTCCATCCGGTTTTCGCCAATCCGGCGGAAGGAATCGATCCCTTTAATCCAGAGCAGGCCGGAGGCGCCAGCTTCGACCTGGCGGATCTGGAACTGGATAGCGCCACGTACGTGCGTATTATGGACACCGGAGACAGCGTCCGCTCGCCGGGAACCGAGACATACGACGACAACGGCGACCTCATCGACGACGCCGGAAACCATCTGCCGGAAGGCGGGGGCAAGGGCGCTTTCGACCTGGACGCCGTGGCCGTGATAAATTTTGGAGAAGCGACTTGAGACATTGCGTACGGAAATTCCTTTTGCTGCTTTTTGCCGCGCTACTCGCGACGCTTGCGGCAGGCTGTGAGGATCTTGTGGAGCAGCGCGAGGAACTGCCCACGCTGCACGTCAACGACGATGACAGTCGGGACGTGAGCAAACCCTGGGAGTATCCCTATTATTTGGTGATCGGCGGAGGGTATTCGGAAACGCTGTCTTTGCTCACCGTTTCGGGCCCCGGAGAGTTTTCTTTAGTCAACGACGTGCAGCTTACCGGCAGCGGCATCAACGACACCGTAGTGCGCGAAGGGGAGTTATTTGCGGCGTGCTCACTGACGAACTCTGTCGTCGTATACGACACGCAAGACCTGTCCATCAAACGAGAGGTGTCCGTGGGCACAAGCCAAAATCCCATGGCCCTGGCCTTTTACGAAAGCAAACGTGCCTATTTGGCCAATTACGTCAGCAACGCGATCACGTACTTTGACCTGGCCGACGAAGAGGGCGGCGCCCTGGCCGTAATCGCCATGCCTTCGGGCAACGATCTGCCCAGGGATGCGGGCGTGGAGGAAACGTGGGCGAGGCCGAACGATGTTGTCGTGGCTGGCAACAGAGTTTACGCGACTTTGGGCAACCTCCAAGGCCTTCACACAGCCGGAGGGCCGGGCCTGGTGGCGGTTATCGACGCGCCTTCCCAATCCTTAGTAAAGAGCATCGAGTTGACCGGACGCGACACCGTGGGCATGCATCTGGACGAAGACGCCGGACTCCTATACGCCGTTTCCGCCGGCGAATTTGACGACACGTGGTTCATCGGCAATGGAGTTGTGGAAATTATCAATCTGGCCTCGGAGAAAATCACCGGCACTGTTCATTTGAACGGCTCACCCTTCGAGATGGTGATCGCTGCGGGCGGCGCGGCCTTTTGCAACAACGGCAAAGAAGGCGTCATCCTGTCATTCGACACGAAAACGCTTGAGGTTCTTGACCCCATCGACATCCGCGATCCCGGCGATGAGCTGGCGCTTTCCTTCGCATCGGCCCTGGCTGTTGACGGCAATGGCTACCTTTACGCCGCGGAATTTAATCACGACAAGCTTTTTGTCATCGACACGCATAACAGCAATGACATCATTGCGGTCTTCGTGGTCAACGACGGCCCGGACACGCTGAGTTTCATACGATGAATGCCATAATGTTTCGCTTCATGCTTTTGGCGGTCTTACTGGCCGTCGCATGTCCGGCGCAAATCCACGCAGAGGAGGATGCTGAGCAGATCAACGAATCCACAACCTTGGATGAGGTCGAAGTCACGGCGAAGAGCATCAATGCATCCTTGGACGATCCTCCGATTTTCGTTGAAAAGATCGACATGAAGCAATTCGAGGGGCGCTTTGTCACCACGGAAGAAGTTATCAGCCAGGCTGCGGGTGTGACCGTGCGCGACTTCGGCGGTCTCGGCAAGACTTCGACCATATCCATCCGCGGTTCGAGCGCCGACCAGGTGCTGGTGCTGGTGGATGGCGTGCGCATCAATTCCGCCGTCGGCGGCGGCGTGGACTTGTCCAGCATTCCGCCGGACCAGATCGAGCGTATCGAAGTCATACGCGGCGGCGACTCGGCCTTTTACGGCGACGGCGCTATGGGCGGCGTTGTGAACATCGTCACAAAACGCACTGATCGCCCCATCAATACCATCGGCGTTTCCTATGGTTCCTTCAACACATTCCGCGTCGGCGCAACGCGTTCGAGCAGCCATGAAAAGCTCAGCTACCTAGCGTCGGCCAACTATCTGCACACCGACGGCGACTTCGTTTTCAAAAACAACAACGGTACGGAGTTCAACGACGGCGACGACTATGACGACATCCGGGAAAATAACGAAACGGACAACCGGGGCGCTTTGTTAAAGGCCTCTTACGCCTTTGACGAAGGCGTTGAAGTCGCCGCTCAAAACGAGTTCTTTTCTTCGGACAAGGGCCAGCCGGGGATGGTGACTTTTCCCTCGCCGTATGTGCATCGGAAAGACATCCGCAACGCTACTTCGCTGTCCCTGGCTCTCAACGACCTTGCGACCGGGGGGCTTTCGTTGAAAACGCGACTGACGCACCTCTACACTTTCAACAGCTATCACGATCCCCGAGGCGAGCAGACCGGCGTGTCCCTCAAAACGAAACAACACGAGTACGCGCCTGAAGCCGAGGAAACGATTCGCTATATTTGGGGCGATCACCAGATATGGACCTTTCGCGGCCTGTACCGACTCAATCAATTGCTTGATGAAGAGTTTGAGAATCCTTCGCGTACCACCTGGGCAGCGTCGCTTCGCGATCAGATATATCTTTTCAACGACATTGTTACGCTTGTTCCCGCCGGGCGATACGACCACATTTCGGACATGGGCGACCGTTCGAGTCCCAAGTTCGGACTTTCGATAAAGCCTGTTTCGTGGTTGGTTTTTAAGGGCAACGCCGGCAAGAGCTTTCGCGCCCCGAATTTTAGCGAACTGTATTTCAATCAAGGTTTCATGCAGGGCAATCCGGATCTTGAACCGGAAAGCTCCGTCAACTACGACGCGGGGCTGCAATTCATTACTGAACGGCTTTTTTTGGAAGGCGCATGGTTTCGCAGCGAGGTCGAAGACCTCATAGAATATTTGCTGATCTCGGGCTTTCGTTACAAACCCTTCAATATAGGAAAGGCGAGGCTTGAGGGTTTTGAAGGATCGCTACGTTTCAATCCCGTGAAATATTTTTCCCTGACCGGCTCCTACACGCTGACTTACGCGCTGGACATGACCGAATATCCGAATCGCCGGGAAAGGCAGATCCCCGGACGACCGCGACACAAAGGTTTTGGCCGGGCGCAAGGGCGCTGGAAAATTTTCAGTCCCTTCGTTGAACTCAACTACGTGGGCGGCAACTTCATCACGCAGGCCAATACAAAGCTGCTCGCGGAAAGAAAAATTTGGAATGTCGGTTTGGTCACGCAGCCCGACGAGCATTTCAAGGTCGGTATGGAGGTGAAGAATTTTAGCGACGAGCGCGCGGTGGATGTGCGCAATTTTCCGCTGCCAGGGCGATCCTTTTTCATGAATTTCGATGCGACATTTTAATGGTGCATGAATATGAGCAATGATAATGATTGTAAACAAGTAGGGGCAGGCCCTCGTGCCTGCCCTGCCGATGGGCGACCACGGGGGGATCGTCCTTACGCCTGCGATGGGGCGACCACGGGGGGATCGCCCCTACTCATCATGCTGACGACATTTTTGCTGATTGTTTCCGTTGCCGGAATGGGAAGCGCCGACGAGAAGGCGCGGATCGTTTCGCATCTTCCGAGCCTGACAGAAATCTGCTTTGCCCTGGATCTTGGCGATCAGCTAGTCGGCGTCAGTGATTTTTGCAACTGGCCACCGGAGGCGGCAAAACTGCCACGCGTGGGCGGCGTGCTCAATCCCCACTTCGAACTTGTTTTGTTCCTCAAACCTGACCGGGTGCTTTTGCAAAATACGGACAGGGGTTTGCTGCGGCGATATAAGGCGCTCGGGATCAAAACATTGCCGGTAAAAACCGCAGGTATCGCGGACGTGATAGATTCCATCCGCCTGGTTGGAAATGCATTTGGTCGTGAAGTAGAAGCCGCCGCTCTCATGGCGAAAATAAAAAATAGTTTCGAAGAAGTGAAAAAGGCCGCCGAAGGAAAATCAAAGTCGGCCATGATCGTCATCGGGCACGAACCGGGATCATTGCGTGAAATCTATATCGCGGCCAAAGGTTCCTTTCACGATGAGCTTCTCGCCATGGCAGGAGGGCGGAATTGTTTTGACCGCTCCCTTGCGGCGTATCCAAAGATTTCCAAAGAGGCGATCATTTCAAAATCGCCTGAGATCATCATTTTGCTCTACCCGCAAGATTCCATGAGCCAGCGCGATATGGCAAAGAAAAAAGCTCTCTGGTCGCCGCTGTCAACTGTCCGCGCCGTGAAAAACGGGCGTATCTGCGTGGTGCATGGAGGCTTTTCGATGATTCCCGGCCCCCGCATGGCGCGAATCGCCAGGGAGTTTTCAAAATGTGTGGGCAGCAGGCAAAAATAAGAAGGTGGATGCAATAATTTCATCGCATAGCGCGGTCCATTGCGTCCGTCAGTAGTCCGCTCAATTTTTAAAAGCGACTCAAGCGTCGAGGATTTCCCGTACTTTTCTTGCCAAACCGTCCACGGAAAAAGGCTTTGGGATGAAAGTTGCGCCGTTCTGGAGAACGCCATGATGGGCGATGACGTTTTCTGTATAACCGGACATAAAGAGAACTCGAATCGCCGGCCTTATGGTTTTGACCTTTTCATAAACTTCCCTGCCCGTCATGCCCGGCATGATGACGTCGGTGAGCAAAAGGTGGATTTTGCCCTCATAAGTTTTGCACATCTCCACGGCGTCAGCGCCTCGTTTAGTATTTATTACTTTATAGCCGTTCCTCGTCAGAATTGTCTCTGCCAGATCTCGGACCATTTCCTCATCTTCAACAAGGAGAACCGTCTCAGTGCCATTTTTGGATAATACTTCGACCGTTTTGGCTTTAGGCTTAATCGGACCTTTGGCCAGCGGGAGATAAACTCTGAAAGTCGTGCCGATTCCCTCCTCGGTATAGACGTTGATGAAGGCATTGTTCTGTTTGATGATGCCGTAAACTGTTGAGAGCCCGAGACCCGTTCCCTTTCCCTTTTCTTTGGTCGTATAGAAAGGCTCGAAAATGTGCGTCAGAACCTCCTCGGGTATCCCGACGCCGGTGTCGCTGACGGCCAGCATCACGTAGTCGCCGGGAACAGTCCAGAGATAGCGGCTGCAGTATTCGGCGTCCATGCAAAGGTTTTTCGTTTCGATCACAAGCTTTCCGCCGCGACCGAGCATGGCGTCCCGACCGTTAACGACCAGATTGACCAGTATCTGATCGAGTTGGTGCGGGTCGATTTTTACGTTGCCCAGGTTGTCGCCGGGTACGAACTCGAGTTCAATATCCTCCTCAATGACTCTGGTCAGCATATTGCGGCTGTCGTCGATCAAATCGTTGAGGTTCGCAGTGATCGGGGCGATCACCTGTTTGCGACTGAAGCCCAGAAGTTGCTCCGTCAACTTCGCCGCATGGCCGGCGGCCTTTTTTATCTCGGTGACCTGTGGATACAGAGGATTATCCGGCGCAATGGACTCAAGAATCAATTCCGCGTAGCCGTTGACTCCGGTCAGGATATTGTTGAAGTCGTGCGCGATGCCGCCGGCGAGGCGTCCCACGGCCTCCATCTTTTGCGATTGCCGCAGTTGGCTTTCCAACCTCTCCCTGTCATCCTCGGTCTGAAGACGGCTGATGCTGTTGCCGATTTCATTGCCGATCATTTTTAGCATGGATTTTACGGAATCCGGGAAGACACACGTCTTCCGGCTGGAAACGTTTATCGCGCCGATGATGCGTTCGCCGGAAAAGATTGGAACTGAAGCCAGGCTGAGGATATCAGATAAAGTCGCATGATTTGGAAACTTGTCAGGATAATTCTCGACGTACAAAGGTCTTCCCTGGGTGAAAACCTCCTTATAAGGCAATTTGTCTACTTGAACACATCTAACCTGTTCCACGAATTCCATTGGTAAGCCCTTATGGACTTTTATGGCTGCGAATCCTTTGTCTTCCAGGAGGTATATGCCGCCGCCGTCAAATCCGAGCCATTTTAGCAAGCCGTTGAGAACAAATTCGAGCAGTTCCGATAAGCTTACGGCCTCATTGGAAGCCCGAATGAACCGGTTCAATATCGTCAGTTCCCTGTTGCGTTCGGCGATTTCCCCTTCCGCCTTTTTCCGGGAAGTGATGTCGATGACGTTTCCCATCAGCGCTGGATGTCCCTCGTGCTTAATCGGGGATACAAGGAGATCGACCCAGATGACCCGGCCGTTTTTCGCAACGAGCCGGATGGCGTAATGATCGATAGGATTTTCATTGGAAAGACGCCTGCTGGCGCGGGATTTTACAATCTCCTGATCGCGCAAGTGGACATACTCGATGAAAGGCTGACCGAGAAGTGACGGATATTGATCGAGGCTGTATCCCAGCATGGTGACCATTTTAGGATTGCAGTAAACGAGCTTGCCATCGCGGTGGATATAAATGCCCGTCAATGAACTGTCGCTCATATTTCGGTATTTGGTTTCCGATTCGGCAAGGGAGCTTTTGAGTTGTATGTTTTTGAACGCCTCCAGGCTGTGTGCGGAGATGATGCGGCCAATTTTCAGGTCCTGCTGCGAAAAAGGAGGCCCCTCTTTGTCATGCAGCGTTAGGACGCCCAGAATCTCCCCTTTTTCATTCTGGTAGGGAAGCGCCAGCAGCGACCCGTTTTTATATCCGGTCCAGCCCGAAGGCTCAATTTTAGCTCCGGCCTTGATGTCGGAGACAACGAAGCCCTCTTTGCCTTCAAAAACCCTGGCGAATACGGAATCGGGAGGGGGCGGCAGCGATATGGTTTGTTGCTGATGGCCCGGATCAATGGCTGCGATAAGCTGGAGATGATCGTTTTCCCGCCAGAATAGACTTCCGCCGCTCGCCGACATATTTCTTGACAAAAGGCCGAGAATCCGCCCGGCGAGTTCCCCCGTGTTTTCGCATAACGAAAAACTCCTGGTTTCTTCGGCGATGTGCTGGAGCCTTTCATTGAAATCATGGATTTGCAGCGTGCGATCGGAAACGAGGTTTTCCAGACGTTCGCGATATTTTTTATTTTCAAGTTCCAGCGCTTTGATGCGGGCGGCGTTGCTCACGACGACGAGTAAATCTTCCGGCTTCACAGGTTTGGATAGATAATCGTTTGCGCCGGCGCGTAGAGCATCTAAAATTGTTTCAACGCTGGGTTGACCGGTGAACATGATGATCTTGGAAAGCGGTGAAACACGTTTGATGGTTTCGAGAATATCCATGCCGCTAAGACCTGGCAGGATGATATCCAAAATGATGACATCGAAGTCGTGATCCTTGATGAGAGAAAGGGCCTTTTCGCCATCGCCAACGGATTCAACGTCATAGCCCTTTTTTTGAAGAATTCTCGTAAAAACGGTGCGAATATTTTTGTCATCGTCAACAATGAGAACGCGTGTCATTGGGTATGCCCCAGGTAAAAGCTATTTTTTAACTATGATCCGCGTTGCACTATTTGCGAGGTCCACGCGAAGCGCAAATAATCTACCAAATTATACGGGATTGTCATATGGGCAATATGATTGCCCTGTAACTTTTTCTTCGGTGGAGAGGCCCCGTTTATCTTATTGGCGCAGCACTTTCAGGCGAGAAAAAGCGCTAAAATGTTTGTCCAATGTCAGAATGTCCAATCCATGCAGAATGCAGAATGTGGAATGCGCGGATGCCCCCGACAGGGCGTAGGCTTATCGGTTTTGTATTTCGCATTCGCAATTCGTCATTCCGCATTTTTAAGCCCTGCGGGCTTTGGGGCGACTTAGGTGGATTATTGCCATCCTAATTGGTGGCGGGATCGATCAGGCCAGACGCATGCTGGCGATGAAAAGCGGCGTCAAATACAGCTTGAAATAGGTCACTGATGTGGAAACGAGGCGGCCGGTTTTCTTCTCGGTCACGCGGCCGAAGCAGGTTGTGTGGGATACCGGGAGATTCCATGGGCGGATATTCACCTTTTCCCCCACGTACCGATACCCTTTCCCTTTCGCCTCGAACTCGAAGGTGTAGCGGATCTTGCGCTCGCTGAAGTAGTTGAGTTCAAGGGCGCCCTGACAGGAAGCCTTGTCGCACAAACCGCCGATGCTCACCGTTCCCGCAAGTTCCTGCTTGAAAAAGCTATCCGCAAATGGATTGATCCACGGGCCCAGCTCTTTTGGTCCCCAGGTCACCTCGAACTTCATCGGGTGGGTTCCCGGCGTACCGAAGCCCGGCTCGAAGCTGTGTTCGCCGGACATGATCTCGTCTAGTTTAAAGCCCAGACGTTTTTCCTCGAGCATATTGCGAAAATCATCTATGCGTCCCATGTTGGTCTCCTTGGCTCGTGCGTTGACGGAAGCGCTTAGTCCTTTTTCGAAAGGAAGTAGTTGGACGTAAAGCCCACGATGTCCGGGACAAGGGGCAAAAATTTGGAGTAACGAATCAGGTCGTTGGCGATGCTCGTCATCTCAACTTTCTTGCGTTTTTTCACCGCCTTGAAAATGATTTTTCCGGCCTTTTCCGGCGTCATGGAATAATAGGGCACAAGCTTCATGGACAACTTTGCTCCGAAACTTTCTCCTTCGATATCGCTGTAAAAACCGGTGTTGACCATGAAGGGATAAACCGTGGTGACGTGGATTCCATGTCCGCGCAGTTCGTAATACAAGGTCTCCGAATATGCTCCAAGCGCCGATTTCACCGCAGCGTAGGCGCCCCATGTCGGAAGGCGCAAAATGGCTTGCCCGGAAGATATGTTGACGATCTGTCCTCCGCCCTTTTCGATCATGGAAGGTAGGAAAGAATCGACGTGATACAGCGTTCCCATCAGGTTGACATCGATGAGCTTCTTCCACATGGCGATATCCGTATCCGCCAGTTCTCCCGAGTAACCGAAACCCGCATTGTTGATGAGAATATCAAGGCTCCCAAATCTGTCCAAAATATCGGATGCCATGTCCTGGACCTGCCGGCGTTTGGTGATATCCGTCTTATACGTAAGAATTTGCGCGCCCGTCGCCCCCAGCTTTAATCGGGCCGCTTCCAGTGCATCGCCGTTGATGTCCGAAATGATCAGGTTGCACCCCGCATTTACGAAATGCTGCGCCAGGCACAGGCCGATGCCCCCGGCGCCGCCCGTGATCAATACGGATTTGCCTTTGAGTTTCGCCATTTTTTAAACCCTTTCCTTTTTGGTCGACTGCGAGGGCAGGCCGAATCCGCGAAACGCGAACTCGACCAGTTCTTCGATCAACTCCCGCAGCGTGATGCCCGATAACCTTTCATTGAGCCAGATATCCACAACGCGCACGCCGATCCCGAGCAAAGCCTGGGATACGATCTCGGGTCGGCACTCACGCGCAAAGCCATTTTTGATGGCGTGTTCCAGATAGAACTGCGCCAATTTCGCAAACTGATCATAGAAGTCAGCGATTTTTTCCGAGAACCTATGGTCGATGGTCGGCGCCTCCCGAACAAAAAGAAGAGCCATCTTCCGGTTGCGGTCGGCGGTTTCGGCAACCTTGTGCAGCGCACGCACGGAGGCGCTCCGGTACTCGCTGACATCCATGGGAAGATTGGCGCTCATTTCGCTGAACTTTTCCAGAAGATCGCCGATGAACTGGTCCATGAGCATTTCGAAGACTTCGCGCTTGTCTGCAAAGTATCGGTAAAATGTTCCTTGTCCGACACCCGCCTCGGCGACGATGTCGGAGACAAGCGCCTTATGATAGCCTTTTCGCTGAAAAACCGAGGCGGCAGCGTATAAAAGCTGCTGCTTCGTTTCCTGCTTCCTCACCTCGTTGCTTCTGGGGCTAGTCCCTGCCATCGCTTTCCTTTTTCACCTTCCATTTTCACCGAAGCCGATGCTTCGACGAAGTGGATATTTCTTTGACTTCTTCGCGCCAAAAGAGACTCTAAATAAAACGGACGGACGAGTCAATCCGTTTTTGTCCGCAATTTTTCCTGCTAAACCAAGACTGCTTGAAAGCAATTGTCTAAGGAAATCTTCTTGACAAGTGTTGTAGGGAAAAGACAAATTACTAAAAGTGAAGTGGGTAAATTAAACTTGATATTCGCCCAATTCATCGACCACTCATTGAATGAAAAATCCCGGAATCTGCTGCAAGCATGGTACTTAAACAAATATCCATCATCATTGTCACAATAATAGCGGGCCTTTGCCTTGCAACTTGTGAGAAGCAAAAAGATGAGGCGGCGACTGCTTCGAAGGGTGTATTTGAAAAGGACAGCGATTTGATAAATGGCGGTGAAGCTTTCAAACTCGAAGAAGACGGCGAAATGGTTTTCGTTCCAAAGGGCGTCTTTAAAATGGGGAGCAATTTTGGCAATTCCGATGAAGCTCCGATGCATAACGAATATCTCGATGATTTTCGGATAGACAAATATGAATTGACGAATCGTCGATATCAACGGTGCGTCAAGGTCGGCGTCTGCTCGCCGGCAAACAACATTGATGACACGAATTTGAACGGCGCCAGGCAACCCGTCGTTGGTTTGTCGTGGAAGGATTGCGTGAAATTTTGTCGATGGGAGGGGAAAAGACTTCCCACTGAAGCGCAGTGGGAAAAAGCTGCCAGAGGGAGC
This sequence comes from uncultured bacterium, assembly GCA_964591275.1. Taxonomy (GTDB): domain Bacteria; phylum Lernaellota; class Lernaellaia; order JACKCT01; family JACKCT01. The sequence continues at coordinate 14,571 of CAZQAE010000017.1, forward strand.
AATGGGAGAAAATATCCATGGGGCGATGAATTTGATGGCAAAAAAGTCTCCTGCAAAGGCAGTGAGGACGGAATGGAATACACCGCTCCGGTCGGATATTTTGTCCTTGGGGCAAGCCCTTATGGAGCCATGGACATGGCGGGAAATGTCAAAGAATTTGTCAGTGACTGGTACGATTCCAAATACTACAAAACCTCGCCGGCAAAGAATCCTCCCGGCCCAAATATTGGCGAACCAATTCCGCCGGATATGTTGCCTCGTAGGGTGGCCAAAGGAGGATCGTGGAAAAACGACAACCTAAATCTGCGACCCAGCCTACGCAATCCCGTCACCGAAGGTACAGCGAATGATTATTTTGGATGCCGATGCGCCGCCGATGCCATGCCAATGAATCCATCTCAGTACGAATAGCCTATCAACCCTTAGTGGATTGCATGAATTATTCGTTCAATCTTTCCCCTGGGCCATGGCCACGCCCAATCCGTCATAGCAGGCTTTTTGAACCGACGGCGTTTCCAAAAGATCGCAAACGGCCTTGGCGGCGCCGCGATCTATGACTCCAATCTGCGTGGCGAGACCGCGATAGCAAGCCGCTTTTAAGGCGATGGTTTTTCTTGCCTGGCAAAACTCGTCCCCGCGGCTCAGCGTTTTCAAGGCCGCGTAGCCGCCGACATCGGCAACGCAGTTCAAGTCATAGCCTTCGCGCATTTTGCACAGGGCGAAGGCTGCTTCCGGATCCGTCGCCGCAAGACGGCGGACACGCTCAGTTCGACAGCGTGCGGCGAGGTCTGCGTTGGCTGGATTCGCGCAAGGGTCCTCGGCGCCGGGTTCCAGCATCAGATCCAGGTTTTCCATCATCCGCACGCAGCGAAGGCGCAGATCTTCCGATTCGATATCCTCACAAGCGGCCACGGCTTTAAGATAAGATTTGATTTCGGGATTGGATTTGGCGTCATGCCTTAGGTTCTGGACGGCGATGATAAAGACTAATAGCGCCGCCGGCAAAAGCAGTAATGCGTAGCGCTTGCGGTTTTTGCGAATTCCCCTGAGATCATCATCAACTTGCTTGTTCATTAGGATTGAACCTTGGGATGGAAGTCATTTCACAACCGCAACCGTTTCCGCATCCGCCAAAGGCCGCGCGCACATCCCCCGCAAAACCGGTCCATCGTATAAGCTGTCGGCGATAAAACGCGCCAGGTAGCCGCTTCCCAGCGGGGTCAGATGCACAAGGTCGAAGGAGACCGGTTCGTTTTTCACGCTTTCCCACCGCTCGGTCAGATCGCAAAATTCGATGTGATGGGCTTCGGAGAAATCCTTCATCTCTTGCGTGATGCGGGGTTTGAGGGTTTTCACCGGCTGGTTGCCTACTTGAGCCTCAATCTCCGGGACTAAAACAAGCTGGAAATCGTAAGCCCTGGCCACATCGAGCATTATCTCAAGAGAGCGTGTGATCGTTGGAGGAGGAAGTTGTTTGTCTATCACTGGCGCCTGCGGACGAACGAGCAGCTTTCGAAGGAAACCGTATGTCGCCATACCGGAGAATTTGTCCAGAAAAACAATCGTGGGCGACCTGCCGACGCCGTAGCGCAGGACCTGTCGTATCTCTTGTTCGTTTGGTTCACCCAGGCGGTCGAGTTCATGCCGAATGCGCCAGTAATAGCTTTCCGGCCTGCTGTCGCCGTCTTCATTGCCGCCGTAATACAAAATGACGGCGTTGGGATTGTAGCGCCACAGAACTTCCTTGAGCCAAATGGCCAGTTGGAAGGCGTTGTAGCCGCCCCATCCGGCATTGAGGACCTCTATCTTCGATCGGCAATCATCGTGAAGCAGGTTTTCCAATTGCGCCGGCCATGTTTGCTGAGGATTTCCGATTCCGGCTCCATACGTTGAAGACGAGCCCAGGGCGATAATGCGAAAAACATCTTCCGGCTTTTGGTAATGGACGAAGGCGCTGCGAAACTCCTCGCCACGCAGATCCTTGTGATTGTTCATGATGTCCGTGTGTCGATAGATAGCCCAGCTATCAAGCCGGGAGCCGGTCATCGGCAATCCGTGATCTCCGGGTTGTCCGCGGGTCTCATGCATAAACTCGAATCCGGGCAATAATGCGATAAACAAAACCGGTAAAAGGAGTTGCGCGCGATTTAGCAGCTTTCGATGCCGAAGCGCGTGCGCTGCGGTTAAAAAAATTGTCGCCAGGCAAAGGGTGGCGGGGATGACCGGCCACACTGGGAAAAAGAACAGTATGGTTGCGGCAAAAGCGATTATTCCGAAAACAGGGGCAGGGTTTTTTGAAAGTCCATGCGCAAGAATTGTCAGGGCGCACAAGATGCTAATGGTGCCCGATGGTTTTGCCAGCATGCCCGGCATATGGAAAATGATGATTCCAATAATCCCTTGGATGACGCCAAGGAAAATGGCCGGGCGCCCGGAAATTGTGGCGATCTCCGGGCCGCGCATGACGAGGGCGATGGCAATAATAAATGCGATGATTCGCATCGCCAGCGGGATTTCCGCAACTCCGTTTTCGGGGATGAACACGGAGCTTTCCATGGGCGATTCATCGCGTCGGATCAGAAGCATTTTGGAAAATGTCGGTGGAATTTGCCGAACACCGATATAAATCTGCGAGATGGATTTTACCGGCAAATGAAATTGGTAGGTTTTGGATGGTCCGATCTGAATTTCAACCGGTTCTCTGACCGCTCGGGGTTTTGTGTCGGTCGCGGGAATTTGCGACCTCGTATTCGGAAATGTGACGGCTACGGCGCCATCCGGGATAGCAAGAGGCCTATCGCTTAATATCTCAACCAGGGCAGGCTGCGGCGAGGGCGTGTCGCCGACATTGTCGGCGACGATGCGGGGCTTTGAGTTTGAATCCAGCCCGATTTTAAAAACACTCTTCATCGCCACGGTGAGCGACACGGATTTCGCGCGCTTCGGCAAAAACACCAGGGAGTATGCCCCGGGGACCTCGAAGGATCGCGTTTCCAAATGATACACCATCTTGTTAGCGAGACCTTGAGCGTCCGTGATGGGCAATCCGCCGCCGGGGGCCGAAGTGGGCGAAAGCGCCTGCATGGGCGACAAACGAGGTTGGTCTTGTTCCAGGGCCGGGCTTGCGTAGAGGGCGATGCTCAGCGCTGCGACAGTGGCCATCGCCATCGCAAAGCGCAACACTCGCTCAATAGTGTTCGATGAAGTATCTTTAGTCATCCTGCGTGTCACTATACTCCGAAACATTGCCCCTCGTCATGGATGTTTGGCGTCGTCGATTTCCCTAATCGATTCGGCGACCCATTCCCTTCGTGACGGGTCCTCCGTGTTTTTAAGCGCTTCCTGATAAGCTTTTCGAGCAGCGGCAAAGTCGCCCTGCCGACCGGCGAGTTTTGCGAGTTCTATGAAAACCAGCGAAGCCGCTTCGCCGTCAAGGGACTGTAAAGTCTTTTCATAGAGCTCGGCGGCGGCGTTTGTCTTGCCTGAGCTTTCCATTTTTAGAGCTGTTTCCATCACGGTCTGGGTCAGGGAATTTTGGTCGCAATGTGCTTTTACGGCCTTTTGAATGAAGCCGCGAGCAGAGGCGAAATCATCGCGCATGGAAGATATCCCGGCCATATGCAAGGCGGCTTCGGCGTAGATGGCCCCCTCATTATTTTTTAGAATCTCCAGCAGCATCTGCTCGGCTTTTTGCACTGAACCGTTTTGTCGATGAATGAGCGCTTCATCAAGATCAATTCCGGGTATTTGCTCAGGAAAGGCAACTCTCCGAAGCCGCCGGATGGTCTCAAGGGCTGCAGCCCAATCCCTTTTTTGCAGCGTGGCGTGTACTTTCGCCGAAAGAAGGGAATAAATACGTTCGCGATCCTCTGCGTATTGCTCAAGCAAGGGCTCGAAATATTTATTGAAGCTTCCCTCCTTCGTTTTTCCCGCAGCTTCGAGTTTGGCTATTTCATTGAGAGCGTCAATCTTTGGACCGAAGTGAGCGCCTTTTTTCATCAGGATATCCCATTGCTCGTCGGCCTGTTCTTTGCGATCCAGCCATGCCAGTCGACGCGCCAGATTGAAACGCGTGTTGTCATCATTGGCATTGAGGCTCATAAAGAGTTGATACAATAAAAGAGCGGCCTTATCGTCACCGTGAATTACACCGCATTGACCTTTGGTCATAGCTTCCCTGGCTTGATCGGCAGCGTAATCGCCCGTTGGAGCCGGATGCCTGAGGCCAAACAAAACGGCGCGGCGCGGCGGCGTGGCCGCTGAGACCGCAACAACTGTCGCGTTGAAAAGCCCAAGAGCCGCGTAGAGAATCGTGACGATATAGCTGATGCGCCGGACCCATTTTCTATTCCATAGGCGAACTGCCGAAAAGACGGACCACAGGGGCAAAGACAGCCAAGCCGCGAGGATGTACCAGGGTCGCCGCGTATCCAAAGAAAGATAGAATATTAAGGGGATCAGAAAAAACGATGCGAAGGCCAGATCCTCGATACTAAAATCTTTGTCTTTGGCTCGCACATAGAGAAGTGCGGCGAGACACGCGAGAACAGGAGCGCCCCTAAAGCCAAAAAGCATGACGGGAAAGTAGAAAAACCTGCCGGGAAAGTTTTCATCGGAAGAATTGTTGAAATCAAAATAGACTTCATCAGGAACAACACTCAGGTGAGGGATAACCCAAAGGGCCGAGGAGATAAGTACGATGGCCAGCAAAGCGCTTCTGCGCCGTCTGAGCGCTTTGTCTTTCGTGAAACACAAAATGACTCCCGCCGGGACAATGGGGAGAAGCAAAACCATTTTCGTCTGCGCCGCAAGGACGAGGGCACACGCGGCGACGCAAAACGCCAAAGGATTCGACAGGCGGTCGGCGTAATAAATGGCGGCGAAAACCGTCAGGACTCCCGCCAGCAAAGGAGCTTCCAGATTGAAAGACATCCCCGTTTCCCAGAACACAGGATTGGCTAGGAGGATGGCCAGCGGCGCTGCCGCAAGAATCGAGTTTCCCGCCATTTTACGCCCGAGAAGCGTCGCAATAATCAGGGAGATTGACCAAAAGAAAAGGATAGAGAGTCCTGAGCTTAACCAGGAGAAATTTGTCGCCAATATTACAGCTACGCCGACAAAGTAGCCAAGCGGCATGTACCGCGCCGCTTGCTGCCGGAGAACGTGGATAAGCTGTCTGGGATTATTCTGGAGCAACTCGGCGATGCGCAGCGTGTGCGTGTAATGCTGCTGGGAGTCGTGACCGCTGGGGATAATGTTGGCGTAATGCCACCAGGACAGGGCGAACAGACTCACGATTATCAATGCGGTCATTGCGAAAACCGGCAGGCCTCCGCCGTTGGCGTCGCCTGCAAACCGTCGATAAAGTCTGAGCGGGACTTGAAATATTTTCATGCCCGAATCGCCCCAGTGAAAAAAGTCGTTTCGACTTTAGCCTTCCGCCTTCAGTCTTTTCCCTTCATCCTTCGACCTTTCTCCTTCCGCATTCGACTCCGGTCCGGGCATCTGCTCGAACTCATGACGCAGAAATAGGACCAGGGGGATGGCGAGCATCAGGCCGACGATTCCGAACAGGACTTCGCAAACGACCAGGGAGGTGAGTGTGATGAACATGGGCATGTGTACGATATCGCCGATGATCTTCGAATTAAGAAAGTATTCCAGTTTGTGAACGCCGATTAGAAGACCTAGGCAGATTGCGGCGGCCCAGGGACCGATGGTCACGAAGGCCATAACCGTCAGAATCGTGTTGGAAATCAAATTGCCGGCTACCGGAAGCAATCCAAAAACAAAAACAGCGCCGATCAACAAAAACGGATAGGGCAAACCCAGGGCGAAAATGACAATCGTGGAGATGGCAGTGTTGATGCCGGAAATGATGATTTGGCCGCCCATGACGCGCCGGAAGTAGTAATAGAAAACACGTACGCGCGTGATCACGAAGCGGTAGAAAAAATTCATCAGGCTTTTCGGCCGGCGACCGAAAACGCCGTCAAGTTTTTCCGTTTTATGATAGAGAAGCAGGTTCAGAACGAGGGCGAAAATGAAATAGATAAAACCTTTGTAAGATGCTGAGAATACGCCGGCCAGAAATTTCAGCGTGCTGGTGGTCCCGGTGACGATGGCGCTTTTGACTTCCTGCGGGTTGACGTATTGCGTGAGGTCCCAACGGGCGTTGGCGTTTTCGAACAGCGTGATTGCCTGGCTTTGTAGTGTCTCGGCCAAACCGGGCATCTGTGCAATCAGGTTGGGGATGATGTTGTAAAACAGTACTGTAAACAGGGCGATAACGGCTAAATACAGTATGGAAAATAGAAGCGCTTTGGGCACAAAGGGAACCAATCGCCGCACATCGTTGGTCATGAAATCGGAAACCAGATACAGAAAAAGAAAGGAGACAACGAATACTGTCAGGTTCGATGCGAAGCATAAAAGGACCAGGCCCGCAAAAAACGTATAGCCCGCGAGATAGGGATGCGCGTCGATAATCGTGTTTTTACGCCGAGTCCAATCCGCCTCGTTCTTCCATTGAAAGCGAGTGGTTTCGTTCGCGGAGTCCAGCAGGTCCTCTTCACTGTCGCTGCCGACCGGCTTTTGATCCTTTTGGAATTTCATGTCTTTGACCAAATTACACCCATCTTCTTAAGCGCGCATTGATAAAACGAAATATCAGTTTGACCTTTGTCGTTTCGCTTTATTATGAGCGGAGAATCATGCCTCGCATGATGGACCCAACCGGGCTGCCGGTCAATAAAATTACATGATGCCACGCCAGCGGGCGAAGGCCATCGCTCAAGTCGCCTGGTCTTCGAATATCTTCTTCAGGAAACGGCCTGTGTGGCTATTTTCATTGGCGGCGATGTCTTCGGGCCGTCCCTTGGCGATGATCCGACCGCCCCCGTCTCCGCCTTCCGGCCCCAGGTCGATGATCCAGTCGGCGGTTTTGATCACGTCCAGGTTATGCTCGATGACAATCACCGTGTTCCCCGCGTCCAGGAGCTTTCCCAGCACTTCGAGAAGTTTTTTGATGTCCTCGAAATGAAGCCCGGTGGTCGGTTCGTCGAGGATGTAGATCGTTTTTCCGGTTGAGCGTTTGGAAAGCTCTTTGGACAGCTTGATGCGCTGCGCCTCGCCGCCGGAAAGCGTGGTCGCCTGCTGCCCCAGGTGAATGTACCCCAATCCCACATCCTGCAAGGTTTTGAGTTTGTTGTAGATGACGGGAATATTCGACAGAAAATCCGCCGCCTGATTGACCGTCATGTCCAGCACATCGGCGATGGATTTTCCCTTGTACTTCACTTCCAGCGTGTCCCGGTTATAGCGCCGCCCCCGGCAATCGTCGCATGTGACGTAAACATCGGGCAGGAAGTGCATCTCGATCTTGATGAGGCCGTCGCCCTCGCAGGTTTCACAGCGTCCGCCCTTGACGTTGAAGGAAAATCGCCCTGGTTTATAACCGCGCACCTTGGACTCCGGCAGCGACGCGAACAGGTCGCGGATCGGCGTAAAAAGTCCGGTGTACGTCGCCGGGTTGCTGCGCGGCGTGCGACCAATAGGGGACTGGTCGATGTTGATCACCTTGTCCACGAAAGACAGCCCCTTGATTTTGTCGAAGGGCGACGGGCGATCCTTGGAACGATAAAGGTGCTGTGCCAGCGCGCGATGGAAGGTATCGATGATCAGCGTGGATTTGCCCGAACCCGAAACCCCCGTTACGCAGGTGAAAGCGCCCAGCGGAAAAGACACGTCGATCTTTTTCAGGTTGTTGCCGCGGCAGCCCGTGAGTGTGATGGCGCGTTTTTTAATGACACGCCTCTTGGCCGGAATGCCGATGGACAGCTCGCCGGACAGGTATCGTCCGGTCAGGGATTTTTTGCTGCGGATTAATCCCCGCACGTTTCCAGCGTAAACGATCTCGCCGCCGTGAACCCCGGCGCCGGGCCCCATGTCGATCACGTAGTCGGCCGCAGCGATGGTCTCTGCGTCGTGTTCCACGATGATGACGGTGTTGCCCAGATCCCGCAGTCGCTTGAGCATTCGAAGCAGCCGCTTGTTGTCTCGCTGATGCAGCCCGATGGAAGGCTCGTCGAGGATGTAGAGCACGCCGACCAAGGATGAGCCGATCTGCGTGGCCAGGCGGATGCGCTGGCTTTCGCCTCCGGCCAGGGTCCCGCTTTTGCGGTCAAGGGAAAGGTAGTCCAATCCCACGGCCTTGAGGAATCCTAGGCGCTCCTTTACCTCGCGCAGCACGCGCCGGGCAATCTCTGTTTGCTTTTTGCTGAGCTTGATCTCATCGATGAATTTGACGGAGTTGGCGATGGACAGGGCCGTGAGTTCGGAGATGTTCAGGCCGTTGATGCGGATGTTTCTCGCCTCGATGCGCAGTCGCTGCCCTTTGCAATCGGCGCAGGGCATAACGCTCATAAAGCGACGAATTTCCTCGCGCATCATCTCGCTGCCCGTTTCATGAAATCGCCGGTCCAGGTTGGGGATGACGCCCTCGAATGGCCGCGTGTAGGAATAGCGTCTTTCGCCGTCCTGATGATCGAAGCGAATGTCTGCGTCTCCGCTTCCGTAAAGCAGAAGATTCCGAACATTTTCCGGAAGATCCTTCCAAGGCGTGAAGATGGAAAACTTATAGAGCTTCGTCAGGCTTTCAAGGATGCTGTGGAAAAATACGGAGCCGATGCGATTGGCCCAAGGTACGACCGCGCCGTCTCTGAGCGACAGGTTCGGGTCCGGCGTAATCAGATCCGGGTCGATGAACATCTTTGAGCCCAGGCCATCGCAAGCGGGGCAGGCGCCGTGCGGATTGTTGAAGGAAAACATCCGAGGCTCGATTTCAGGATAGCTGATTCCGCATTCAACGCACGCAAAGTTTTCGCTGAAAATGCGCGGGGGCTCATCGCCGACGATCACTTTGAGCAATCCCTCGGCGTTTTTCAAAGCGGTCTCAATCGAGTCGGTCAGACGCCTTTCGATGCCGTCGCGCATTTTGATTCGGTCCACGTACAGGTCAATATCGTGCTTGACCGTTTTCTTGAGCTTCGGCGTTTCGGACAGATCGTAAGTCTTTCCATCGATGATTGCGCGGACGAAACCCGCTCGGGCGAACTGTGTCAGTTCTTTCTTATATTCTCCCTTTCGTCCCCGCACGATCGGCGCCAGGATGGAAATCGGGGTCTCTGCGGGATGATGCATTATCGCGTCCACCATCTGCTGCGGCGACTGCGCGGTGATGGGCTTGTGGCAAGAGTGGCAATAGGGGGTTCCGATCCGCGCATAGAGCAAGCGCAGGTAGTCGTAAATCTCGGTGACGGTTCCGACGGTTGAACGGGGATTTCGGCTTGTGGTCTTTTGCTCGATGCTGATGGCCGGCGACAGACCTTCAATCAAATCCACATCGGGCTTTGCGAACTGTTCAAGGAACTGCCGGGCGTATGAAGACAGGCTTTCCACGTAGCGCCTCTGGCCCTCGGCGTAGATCGTGTCGAAGGCCAGTGAACTTTTGCCCGAGCCGGATATGCCGGTGATGACAACCAGCTTATTGCGGGGAATATCGCAGCTTACGTTGCGCAGATTGTGTTCCCGCGCGCCCTTGATGACAAGTTTGTCCGAGTTCATTTATCCGTGGATTCTAATTTTTTGCACCATGTCGGCAGCGGTTTTGATGGCGGTAATCATGCTGGTCGGATCGGCCGAGTACTTTCCGGCGATGTCTAGCGCCGTGCCGTGGTCCGGGGAGGTGCGGATGATGGGCAGCCCCAGCGTGATGTTCACTCCTTTGTCGAAGTGAAGCAGCTTGATCGGGATCATGGCCTGGTCATGCGTCGGCGTTGCCACCACGTCGTACTCGCCTTTAACGGCTTTGACAAAGATCGTGTCCGCCGGATGAGGCCCGCTGATGTTGATCCCTTCCGAGCGCAGGCGCACAACTGCCGGCGCAAGGATTTCGATTTCCTCTTTTCCGAAAAGGCCGCCTTCGCCGCCGTGCGGATTGAGGGCGCACAAGGCGATCCTGGCTTTGCTCATGCCGAAATATCGCTGCATATCCTTATCGATCACCCTGATCTTTTCTTCCACCAGCTTGCGGGTCAACATATCGGGTACTTCGCGGATCGGGCAATGCGTCGTCAAAGGAACAACGCGCAAAGTTTCGCCGATGAGCATCATGACCGGCGTTTGCGTTCCCGTCAGATCGCCCAGGATTTCCGTGTGACCCGGGTAATGGATGCCGGCCTTATGAAGAGCCGACTTCGTGATGGGCGCCGTGACCAGGGCATCGACATCCGCCACCATGGCCAGTTCAACGGCCATGCGTACGAAAGCGGCCTGCGCCATGCCCCGAAAAGCAAGGTCGTATCCCATACGCGGTGCGCCGTCTGCCTCGCCAGGCTTCGGGGCGCCGGCATATTCTGAAAGGCGCTCGGGCGTTTCAACCGGTATGGAGCGCCCAATCTGCCGGGCGATGTCCTCCAGGCCGCAGGCCTTGGCCGCATCCACAAAACCTTCTTTGATTCCAATCAGAATCGGTCGGCAGACTCGAAATGCCTCCGGTAGCGCCTTGGCGACGATCTCCGGACCGATGCCGGCCGGATCACCCATTGTTATGGCGAGCGTTGGTAATGCCATTTAATAATTCCCAGTAAGGATGAAGGGTGGAGGATGAAGGATAAGTTGGACAGGCCGAACCCTAAACCCTCCTGAGCACTGAGCGCTAACCTTAATTGAACTCGTCGATTTTGATGTCCACGAAGCTCTTCTTATACAATTCTTTGGCCAACTTTTGCATTTCCCGCTGACTGGCCTCATTGCGCAGTTGTATCATGATCCTGTCGCGCACTTCCTCAAAAGGTTTGCTGCCGTCGTTGGTGCGGTCCAGGCATTTGAGAATGAAGAATCCCGCAGTGTCTCGATAAACGGTGGATACCTGCCCCGACTCCAGATTCTCGGCGGCTCGCTTATAGGTTTTTTTCAGCTGGGATCCCAGAAGGAACTGCCCGAGGATCCCTCCGTTTTTTGCCGTGGAACCGTCGGAACGTTCGCGCGCAGATTGTTCGAAGTCCGCTCCGGCCAAAAGCGCCTCGTAGGTGGAGGCCGCTTCATCAAACACTTGCCGGATGGTCTCATCATTGGCGGCGGCGGGAAGGTTGAAGCGAATTTCCGCGAGTGTGATCCTGATATCGGCAATGTAGTCATTCAAATGCAATTGATAATAGGACATGGCTTCTTCTTCACTCACCTTCACACGGTCCTTCATGCGGATGCCGACGTACTGGTCGGTCAGGATACTGTTGCGGATCTCATCACGAAACTCCTTCATGGTTATCCCATCACGCAAAAGCGTTTGATTAAGCTGCTCGCGCGTGAGCTGATTGGCCTTCATGATGCTTTGTATCCGACTGTCAATATCCTGTTCTTCAACGGGGATGCCCAGACGCGCCACTTCTCTTTCCAGAAGTTTCCGTTCTATCAGCGCCCTCAATGTATCCTTGCGGATTTTCTGGATGCGCTGTTCCCGTTTTTCCGGCAATTCTTCTTTGGCTTGCGCCAGATAGGCGTTGATGATTTGCTGGGATTTGACTTCGATTTCGTGAACCGTGATGACCTCGTCGTCCACAATGGCGGCAATGCGATTCACGATTTCGGCGCGTGCAATGGCTGCCGTGAAAAAGAGTGTGGCCAGCGCGGTGCAAATGGAGATCAATTTTCTATTCATGAAGACTTCCTTATAGTCATCCGATGGCGATCATAAACTCTGGCGAATGAAAAATCCACGGTAATTATTATCCTGGCCCGGCTTTTTAGAATGTCGCCCATAGCGACGGAAAAAAAGCGGGCGGTCGACTTTGGCAACGACCGCCCGCAGTTGTCTCATTTTCAAAATCGCGTGATCTTCAGATCACCTAAAAGCAATGAAAGCCTTATTTCCCACCCATCTTCACAGTTTCTTTGGCTTCCGCGGGCGCTTTTTCTGCCTCGGCTTCATCAATCAGCAGTTCGTCATTGATGTCGACCGGGTATTTTTTACGAATATCCTCGGTGAAAGAGTCAAGGGCGGTTTTCTGAAACTCCTGGGCCAGCTTTCTTTTGATCTGCTTTTCAACCTTATCGTATTCTTTCGGCTGCGCGGGAGTCTTCTCGATAAATTGAAGGATGTTGTAGCCGCGACGATCTTTGAAAGGCGCGCTGACCTCATCCTTGGCGCTGAAAGCGAAGGCGACATCGTCGAATTCCTTGGATTTCAGGCTCTTACGGATGGGAGGGAGTTTGCCGCCTTTTTTGGCGGAGCCTTTGTCATTCGAGTACTTTTTCGCGGCCTCTTCAAAGGAAATTTTGCCGGATTTGATTTCGTTGTAAACCTTGTCGGCATTTTCCTTGATCTCTTTTTCCTTGTCCTCGGAATCACCACGTTTCAGGCGAAAGAGGATGTGATTCACGCTGACCGTTTCCGGCGTCTGATACTCTTCCGGGTTTCCGTCGTAATGAGCCTTGGCTTCAGCGTCGCCGACCTCGGTTTTCTTTTCCATCAGTTCTTTTTTGATCTTGCCGGCAAGAATGGATTTCTTGATTGATTCGAGCTGATCCGTGAATTCCTGGTCCTTGTTCATGCCGCGGGCCAGAGCTTCCTGATAATAAAGCTCTTCGGTGATCAAACGATCAAGGTATTCCAGTTTGCCTTTTTTGGAAGCAACGCGTCGCTTGTAAAAGGGCGGAATTTTTTCCAGCTTGGCGTTGAATTCTTCCAGCGTAACGACTTCGCTGCCCACTTTGGCCAGAGTCGTTCCGCTCTTGGCTTTGGCCGCCGCCGTGGTCGTTGGCGTGGACGCGGTGGGCTGACAAGCGCTAAGAGAAAATAAAACGAGCGTAAATACTGACACCGCAATGGCTATCCGTTTACTCATAGTTTCACCATCCTTTTTTCGTGACACCTTATTATGTTTTGTTAGCGCTTTTGCGCTATGGAAATAACTTCCCTTTCAGGTTCGCGGTTTTTACCATAGATATTCAGAGCGATCAAGCCTTTTTGCACCGCTTCAAATAACCGGTTCCCCGAGCATTTCCCAATCATCTCCATGAGCTTTCCATCAGGCAGGAGACGAAAACGCTCAGGATTTTGACTAACCATTTCGACAAGTTCGGAAATTTTTACCGGTGTGTCCGTATTGAAAGAAAAAATGAGGGATTCCTTTTTGTAATCGATGGCCGTAATTCGCAGTGGCGCAGCGAGGATTTTCAGGCTCACGACCTCGAACAGGCGCAAAACTTCCTCGGGCGCATTGCCGAAACGATCCAGGATTTCGCCTCTCACATCTTCCAGAGTCTGCTCATCGGGCGCTTCCGAGATTCGCTTGTAGGCGCCCAGGCGAATGGATTCGGGCGGGATATAATCATCGGGGATATAGGCGGGAATGGGCAGATTGACCTCCGTTTCGATCTTTTCCGTCACATCTTCGCCCTTCAGACGCCGAATTTCCTCGTCCAGAAGCTCACGAAACAGTTCGTAGCCGATGGCGGTGATGTGCCCTGACTGCTCGCCTCCCAAAAGATTGCCCGCGCCGCGGATTTCCAGGTCCTTTCCGGCCACCTTGTAGCCGCTGCCCAGTTCGGAAAAGTTTTTGATGGCCGAAAGCCGGCGGCGGGCGTCCTTGCCGATTTTTGCGCCTTCCGGGATAACCAGATAACAAAAAGCCTGGGTTTTGCTGCGGCCCACGCGCCCCCGGAGTTGGTAGAGCTGCGCCAACCCCAGCATATCGGCCCTGTTGATGATAATTGTGTTGGCCTGCGGGTAATCCAGGCCCGATCCCACGATGGTTGTGGCTACGAAGATGTCGAATCGACGTTCGGCGAAGTCGATCAAAAGCTGTTCAATCTGATCGCCAGGCATTTGGCCGTGACCGATTCGGATGCGCGCCGACGGCGCAAGACGGCGAACTTTGTCGGCTATGCCGTCGATGCTCTGCACCCGGTTATGGATGAAAAATACCTGCCCTCCGCGGCTGAGCTCTCGTTTCAGGGCCGAGCGAAGCGTATCCTCATCCCACCGCGTGATGAAAGTGCGCACGGAAAGGCGATCTTCGGGGGGAGTATTGATGATGGACATGTCGCGTATGCCGACAAGGCTCATGTGAAGCGTGCGAGGAATTGGCGTGGCCGTCATGGCCATTACATCCACCATCGCCTTCATGGATTTTATCTTCTCCTTTTGCGCCACGCCGAAAAGCTGCTCTTCGTCCACGACCAAAAGGCCCAGATCTTTGAACTTCACCTTTTTGCCCAGGAGCTGATGCGTGCCGATGATCACATCGGCCTGCCCGGATTCAAGCTCCTCCAAAACCTTCAAACGTTCTTTCGGCGCGACGAAACGCGACAGCACTTTGACCCGGATTCCAAACGGCGCCATGCGTGCGGTGAATGTCCGGTGATGTTGAAAGGCCAGTGTTGTGGTTGGAGCCAGCACGGCGGCCTGCTTGCCGTCGTTCACGGCCAGAAAAGCCGCCCTTAAGGCCACTTCCGTTTTCCCGAATCCCACATCGCCGCAGATCAGGCGATCCATCGGCTTGTCCATTTTCATGTCGTCGACAATGGTGTTGATGGTCGTGATCTGGTCGGGCGTCTCATCGTAGGGGAAGGTTCTTTCAAAATCCTCAAACAGTTCTCCGCCGTCCGCAAATGCGTAACCGGGCAGCGATTCGCGCTTGGCGTAAAGCTTGATGAGCTGCCCCGCCATTTTGCGTATCGCCGCCTTGGCGCGGCTCTTTTTGCGATCCCAGGATCCTGTGCCGAGCTTGTCGATTCTGGGCATGGTTTCACCGGCGCCCACGTACCTTTGCACCAGCGCCAGGCGATCCACCGGAAGATAAAGTTTGTCGCCGCCGGCGTATTCGATGTGAAGGAATTCTCCTTCCGCTCCGAAAAGACACAGGCGGGTCAGGCCGCAAAATATGCCGATCCCGTGGCGCACATGGACTATCGCGTCGCCCTCGGACAAATCGCCGAAATCGGCGATGGGCTCGCCCTTTTTTCCCCGGTAGGCATCGGATCGCTTTCTTGGGCCGAATATTTCCTCTTCGGTTACCAGGGCCGTTTGAAGCGATGGAATAACTGCTCCGGCCGACAGTTCGCCGATGAGTATTGGGATGCGTAGCGAAGCAGGGCGACCCAGAAAATCAGCAACGCTTTGCTCAGCGCCCGCCGCGCAGTTTGGTTTGTAGCTTTCGAGCAAACGCCGCAATCGGTCGGCTCCTGAAGGTCCTCGCGCCACCAGCGCGGTGCGAAAGCCCTTGTCGGTCCAGCGTTCAAGACGTTGCGTGAGAGGCTCCAGCATTTTCTCGCTCCGTGTTCGCTCCAGAATCTCGCTACGCAGATCCGCGTTGGTTTCGGCCTCGAATCGAAAAGACAAACCCCTGCCTTCGGGGAAGGCGACTTCGCTGCCGCAAGCCAAATGCCGCAGGCGCTCCAGACTGTCGAAAAATTCTTCGGGGCTTTGATAGAGACTTTGATACTCGACGCACAGCTTGCCGGCTTCCCGCGCCGTGGCGCGTCGTTTGTTGATAATGCCTTTTTCCGTGTGCGCCATCGCGTCCGTCAGGTCGGGATCGACCACCAGGACGGATGCTGAGGAGGAAAGATAATCGGCTATCGAGTCCAGGCGTTCATACAAAAGCGGCAGAAGGAATTCGATGCCCGGCGTATGGATTCCGGCGCGGACCTCTTCGACCAGGCGGTTTCGAAGGCGGCGGTCCACGTTCTGTGCGTCGGCCATCGGCTTGATCCGTTCGGCGAACTGGTCCGGCGTTCCCTCGCTGATGATCGCCTCCTGGCACGCGAAGATGCGGGCGCTGTCAATGTGCTTGAGCGTAGTCTGCCTGAGCGGGGAAAAGGAGCGGATCGACCGGATTTCATCGCCGAAAAGCTCGATTCGACTCGGGTGTGAAAGAAGCGGACTCCAAAAATCGATGACGCCGCCGCGAACGGCGTACTCTCCCACATCTTCCACGAGGGGCGCCCGGTGATAGCCCGATTCTTCCAGGGCGTAGATCATGATCTCCCGATCTGCCTCCTCCCCCACGCGCACATCCAATGCGGAGCCGGAAAGTTTGCCTTTCGGGATCACTCTTTTGAGCAAAGGGCCGACCGCCGAGACGACGACCGCCTCGCTGCGAACCGAACCCAGCGCCGCCAGCGCCGACAGTCGCGCCGCAGTGATGGCCGAGTGCGGCGACAGGGATTCGTAAGGCGCAACGTCGTAGGGAGGATAATAAAAAAGCTGGTCCTGGCGTCCGGTGTCAGCGAGGAAGAACTGCAAATCGTCATGAAGCCGTTTGGCTGATTGCGCGTCGGGGCAAATGACCAATAAGGCGCCGCGGTGCGAGACAATGACTTCCGCGGCCACGAGAGGTATCGCGGCGCCGCGCAGTCCTGAAATAGCCAGGTCCGGTCCTCCGGAGTCCTCAAGAGTTTTGCCAAGTTCGAAAAACTCGGGAACCAAGCCTGAAAATGAAATGATTTTAGCCATCGGAACTCACCGACGAAAAGCTGTTTTGCGATTGAGGCCTACATTCGCCTTCGCGAGAAGCGGTGTTGTAACCCTTCCAAAATCTTAAAACAAGGTTGACTGCGCCGCAAATTCGTAAAGTATAGCGAAAGGTGTTTTTTGCTTTGACGAAGCAACTATAACGCTGAATCGACGAACTATCCGGAAATTCCGGATAGTTCAAATTGAGAGGGACGAAATGGGAATCGACGCAGCGACATTTGAAGAAACATATAAAATTATGAGCAAACGGTTGGCCGGGATCGTCCCGAAAGACGAGATCAGGCCAAAGGCCGAGTTGGCTTATGAGATCAATCGGCTGAAAAAAGAGCGAAACGCCCTCATTTTAGGCCACAACTACATGGAGCCGGCGCTTTTTGTCAGCGTGCCCGACATGGTCGGCGATTCTCTCCAGTTGGCGCGAATGGCCCTGGAAACCGATTGCGACCCGATCATCTTTTGCGGTGTTCGCTTCATGGCTGAGTCGGCGAAAATCCTCAATCCTCAAAAGACCGTTTTGCTTCCCGCGACGCGGGCAGGGTGCTCTTTGGCCGAGAGCATCAGCGCCGAAGATGTGCGCAAACTCCGCGCGAAATATCCCGGGCTGCCCGTTGTCAATTACATCAACACCTACGTTGATATAAAAGCCGAGGTGGATGTTTGCTGCACCTCTGCCAACTCGGTGAAGGTTGTGCAATCCTACGGAAACCAACCGGTGATTTTCACGCCGGATGAGTACATGGCAAAAAATATCGGCGCGGAAACCGGGCGTCCGGTTTACGTCATTCCCAATGACGGAGATACCTCCCGTTGGACCGATCTAAAGGACTTGCCCGCCGACGTGATTATCGGCTGGCGGGGGCGCTGCGAGGTGCACGAAGCGTTTAGCCTGGCGGATGTCCAGGAAGTGAGGGAGCAAATTCCGGGCGTCGCCATTTTGGCTCATCCCGAATGCAGCCCGGAAGTTTTCGAAGCCGCCGATTTCGGGGGAAGCACTTCGCAAATGATAAAAAACGTCATGGAAAGCGCCGCGCCGCACTTTTTCCTTTTGACCGAATGCAGTATGGGCGACAACATTATGGCGGAAAATCCAAGCAAAGACATCCTGCGCATGTGCTCCAAAACCTGCACGCACATGAAAGAGGTCACGCTCGAAGAAGTACTCAGGTCTTTGCGTGAGAATGTACAGCGGATTGAAATCGACGAAGAGCTTCGCCTTCGCGCGAAAGGCTCCCTCGACAGAATGCTTCAAATCAGTTGAGCCTAACCCCGCGCAACGCAGCCGAGGGCGGTTGTGCCGCACGGTTTTCGCTTTGCGTGAGCTTGACTGGCGAACAAAACAGGCCAATAGGAAACCAAAAAGATTGTCGGAAATCGCAGCGTGATGTAGCACAGGCGGGGGTGCCTGTGTCCGAAATCCTGCACATTCTTTGACAAATGGATGCCAGTCACCAACAACTCTTAACCGGGCATATTGAGTTTGCGCGGTATTTATAGTAGGTAGGGCGCCGACTATCAGGGTTGCTTAAATACGCACCCACTGCGTGAAAAGGACGAGCACAATGGATTGGACAATCATTCCTCTAGTAGGATCATTTCTGGATAAATACTGGGGACCTTTTTTTGAGGCGTTTAATGAACTAGCCAGCGAAAACGGTCTTATCGAGCCGCGGATAACCTCGCCGTTAATATTCATTATGGGGCTGCTCCTTCTGTGGCAAGTGCTCCGGCTGCACAGATCGCATAGAGAAATTTGCCGCCTTCAAGATTTGCTCGGTGCAAGGAAAACGGACAAAGAAGAGGCCGAAGAAGCTCTCCCGGCTTCCGATGAAACCGCCGAAGCCGCGCTCGAAACAGTTTTTGAAGAAGCGGCGGCACCCGAGCTTGTGGCGGCGCCGGAAATTATCCCCGAGCCTGAACCGGAACCCGAGCCTGAACCCGAGCCCAAGCCAAAGCTCAGTTTTTTTGACCGGCTCAAAAATGGCCTAGCCAAAACCAGCGCCGGATTTGTCGGCAAAATTGATCAGGTTCTTACTGGTCGCAAAAGCATCGACGACGACCTTTTCGATGATTTGGAAGAAGCGCTGGTGACAGCCGACATCGGCATTCAGACATCCTACAAACTCCTGGAAGGCGCGCGCGAGGCGATTGAAAAAAAGAGTTTGAATGATCCCGAGGCCTTGAAAAGTCTTCTCAAGGAGCAAATTTCAGACATTCTTTGCCAGGAGCATCCTCCCCTGGATGCGGACCGCGCAAAGCCATTCGTCATTTTGGTTGTGGGCGTCAACGGCGTGGGCAAGACAACGACCATCGGCAAGTTGGCTTCGAAATATGTCGCCGAAGGCAAGTCCGTAATGTTGGGCGCCGCGGACACTTTCCGCGCGGCGGCCATCGAACAGCTTGAAATTTGGAGTACGCGGGCAAAGGCCGATTTCGTGAAACAGAAAACCGGCGCCGACCCTTCGGCAGTGGCCTACGACACTGTGCAGGCCGCCAAAAATCGCGGCGCCGATGTCGTGATCGTGGATACCGCCGGTCGCCTGCACACGAAATCGAACCTGATGGAAGAACTCAAGAAGATCAAGCGCGTCATGAGCAAGATCATCCCTGACGCGCCGCATGAGACCTTTCTGGTTCTGGATGCGACCACGGGGCAGAACGCTATTTTGCAGGCCAAGGCCTTCAATGAAGCTATCGATCTTTCCGGCCTCATTCTCACGAAACTCGACGGCACCAGCAAGGGCGGATGCATCGTGGGAATCAGCGACGAGTTGAGCGTGCCGATCCGCTTTATCGGCATCGGCGAACAAATCGACGATTTGCGTCCCTTCGACGCGCAGGATTTTGTCAAAGCGTTATTTGATCGATAGATTCACCGACTTAACGACTGTCGCTCCGTCGTGCGATTCCGCTTCCCAAAAGCCGCTTTGACGCTTTTGCGGGTGGTCTGCGCTAACAACAGTTGGATAGAGAAGCACCAAAGTTTCGGGCCACTATCGGAGTTGGCCTGAAGAGCATTCATCATGGCTCTTTTGGGGGTTTGTAGAAAAACCGTTCGCCCAACGAGCCGGAAAAGGCGTAGTGGTCCCGGACCGCATCGACAATGGTCCCAGGATATCGCTCTCGGGTTAATCCCTCCATGCTGTGGGCCGGGCTTGAAAGCACGATCAGCGCGTAGGTTTGGTTCTGGATTCGCTGAACGTACCTGTCCGGGGAAAGGCGGCCTTGCGCCACGAGGGTTTTCAGCAAGTCCGGGTGGGGAATGTCCACCGCATCCGCTCTGCCCGCCACGATCGCAAAGCCCAGGTCCTCCATCATCAGTGGGCCCCGGTGGATTTTCAGGACCTTGACAAACAGCTTTTCGGTCTTGGCCGAAAGATCGATAAACGCCTTGTCAGCCAGATGCCCGATCCCCGCCGCCCCGATGAGTGAAACGATCAGAAACGCCGTGGCCGCGGCATATTCGCCTTTTAGCGACTCAATCTTGATAAGCGCCAAGCCAAACCCGACCGCGCAGGCGGCGTTAAACTCGAAAAAGTAAAGCGGGCACGAACCTTCCTTGCCCAGCCAGACCAGATTGACCAGGCAGCAAAGCCCGAAGATCTGCACCAGCGAATCCTTTTTGGCCGTCTTTTTCAAAACCAGCAGCATGCCGACAAACCCAAAAATCGGTATCAGGTGGAGTGGGAAAAACGATAGTGGGTAAAGCCGGATATAATCATACAGCAACGCCCAGGAAAACGGTCGCACCGCGTTTTTCACGATCGATTCTAAAAAAATACGCCCGGTGGCAAGTTCCATGCAGCCGATGCACGCGGCCATCAAAAACCCGTAGATTCCGGCAAAGGCCAGGGCATTTTTTCGGTTGTATGCAAGGAGCCAGACCCCGATGGCCAGCGGTGCGGCCACAGCGGTCTGCTTGGTCATCCAAGCTGCGCATCCGAGAGCGGCAGCCAGGGCCAGACCCCGGATCGAAGCCCCGGAAAAAAGCCCGGCAGTAATGCACCCAAGGGAAAGCGCCGCAGCTAAAATATCCACCCGCACCGCCGCCCCAAAACCCACACTTTCGGGCAACACGAGAAAGCAGGCTGCGGCCCCGACCGAGACCTTCCAGCTGCCCCCCAATCGAGCCACGAGCATGGCCACAAAAAACGCAATGGCCATAAGCGACACAAAGCTGACGATCCGTCCCGGGAGAAAGGGGTTTGCATCGCTAGTAATAAGCGATAGCAGGGCTGTGTGCAGGGGGGGATACATCCAGATCGGCAGAGCGCCGCGCTCAGGAGAAAGGTACAGGTCTTTTCCGGCCTCCAAATGCTGTGCCGCATAGACGCTGATGCCTTCCCCGGTTTCGAAGGGGTAGGGCCAGACGATCCGGCTGAAAAGCGCGATCAGGGAGACCAGCACGGCCAGGGCGAAAAGGCACAACCCGGCTCCGTAGAGAAAGTTCACGCGCTTGGTTTGTGCTTCTCTTGTCAAGTGTTTTTGCTTGTCCTGAATTGTCTTTCAGGTTGTGAATCCTACAGGATAATGTTCGACTGTCAACGCTGGAGAGACAGGACTTTTCCCAAAAGATCACGGAGCAAACAGCGAGAGGCGAGTCGATTCAATCAGCAAGGGAGGGCATCAGACTTTGGCGCAAAGAAAAACAAGATTTATAGCAATTTCAACTAATATGGAAAATTGATAGATCTGAGAAAGCCCTTCTTCAATCCGTACGAGTGCCGGTCTTTCGCATGGTCTTCGTCGATAATCACTCCTCCCAGCGCGTGGAACATCACCCGCGCCAATTCCTCGGCGCCAAGATCATTGAAGTGGATCGCATCGAAGAGATAAGGATCAAGAGCGACGCCGTTCCAGTATTCATATTGGTCCGCAATGGTCAGGTAGTCGAAGTCCTCGAAATCAAGCCGTTGAGATTCGATAAGCCATCCCAACAGGGATTGAAAGGCATTCGCAAAAATTCCGAGAGGCGGCGCAACCCAGGCGCTGTTTGCGTAATTCGGGTAGAGCATATAGACAATATCAGCTTGCGGGGCGGCAGCGTGCAGGTCGTCCATGAGTTGCCTGACTCTCGGGAAAGTTTCCGTGACGTAGCTGGGGTCGCTTAAAAAATTCAGCACGATCTCGGCGATGTCATAGTCATCCCAGTCCATATCGCCAATATAAATGTCGGCGTCATTTCCACCGACAGTCACCACGATCAAATCTACTTCGTCTGCGTGTGGCAATACCCGGTTCTCATAATAGGCTTTCGGGTCCTGGGGCATCCACTCCCAGGACCGGCTTCCGGCTACGTGTTCATTGTAGAGCGTCACATCGCACAGCGCGGTAAAATGCTCGGCCAGCCAATTTGGATAGGGCTTTTCCGAGCCGATAACTCCGAGGCTGTCTCCGATCGTCAGAATCGTGATGTGCCCTTCGTCAATCGCCTCCGGCACGCGGCTTGGCACGTTCTTGCTGGTGCTTTCCAGCCAATTCGGCAATAGAGGGCGGACGAAGTATGTTCCATTGGCTAAATTCAAAAAGGAGTAAGTGCCAAACTTTCCGGTGCTTCGGACTTGCCTGGCCGTCCCGTCGAAAAGCTCAATCTCTATATTTTGCATAGCGCGATCGCCATCATTGAAGCCCTGCCAAAGGTGGGAACCGGCGCTATGATCAGCATCGAAGTAAACAATTCCACCGATGTTTCCGGCCATGGCGAGGCTCGGAAATGCCAGAATTAGAATGATAAGCTTCAGTTTGGACATTTTATTAATTCCTGGGTATTCCAATTTTCATCCCGGCTATTTTACATCGAAATGCCAGCCGCGGTATAGAGTAAAAATCCGCATTCATTCCAAGCGAAGGATTTCGTCCTTTTCTAAAAGTAATACTGAAAGATCAGCGTAAAAATAGAGTCTGCGACAATGATGAGAAAAATTCCCGTGACCACGGCGCTGGTCGTGTACTTGCCGACGCCGGCGGCGCCGCCGCTGACCTGGAATCCGCGCATGCATCCCACCAGCGCGATCAGGATGGCAAAGGCTTCACTTTTGATGAGTCCCTGCCCGAAATCCCACAGGTCGATAGTACGAAAACTCTGCGCAACGTAGGCCGTGATTGTCAGTCCTCCACTGGTTATGCCGACGATCATACCGCCCAAAAGACCGATGATGTCGGCGTATAGAGTCAGCATCGGAACCATGATCATAAGCGCCAGGAGCTTCGGCGTGACCAGGAACCTGACCGGATCAAAGCCCATGGTCTGCAGCGCATCCACTTCCTCGCTGACCTTCATGGTGCCGATTTCCGCCGCGAAGGCCGAACCGGACCGGCCCGCCACGAGAATGCAGGTCATCAGCGGCCCCAGTTCCCGAAGAACCGAAAGCCCGACCAGATTCGCCGTATAGATATTCGCTCCGAACTGGGAAAGCTGCATGACGGCCTGGAATCCCAGGATAAGACCGAGCAGCAGCGAAATCAGTCCGACGATGGGCAGCGCGTCGGCGCCGGATCGCTCCATGTAAAACAGGACGTCGCGCCAGCGTACAGAGCCGGGATTTCTCAGTGCGTGTATCATCGCGAGAGTTGCATCGCCTACAAAGCTTACCATCACGCGGACATCGTCCATGACGGCAAGACTCGTTTCGCCGACCTGGAGCGGGATGCTTTTGGGTTTTGACGCCTTGACATCTATCCGGCGCGTGAGGGCCTCTCGGTCCACGAGGGAAAGAAGGCCTGCGACGCCGCCGCTCAATCCAACGAGGGCAAATTCGACATCCGCCGCGTTGCTGCGTTTTTCGACGTCGAGAATGACCACCACGCCGGCGCCGTCAAAATAGTGCAAGTCAGAAAGATCGAGGGTCAGGCTTTTATGCGCCGAACGATGCAGGCCTTCCAGGATTTCGTCGTGCGCCTGCATGGCGTTTGAGAAGGATAAACGCCCGGAAATATGGATGGTTTTGCGCGGAAGCTCGGCGTCATCGACGCGAATCTCGTAACTTTTCGGCGTCTGGCCATCCGATTTGCGTCGCCAATTTTTCATGCGCCCTCGAAGTGCATCATGTATGAAGTATGAGGTATGAAGAATGAGTTGCCGGCATCGCGTTATCCTCTTACGTCACTTTGCATTCTCTCTCACCCTTCGACTTTGCTCAAAGGGCTGGCTCCATCGCATGCATACCTTCGCCCGCTTTCGCTCAGTTTGGCGGAAACGCAAATAATTCGCCTTTCCCAAACCCCAATCCCTGTACCCTAAACCCTGCCAAAATAAATCATTGATTTCGAGCGCCCTGTTCTCCGCCAAAAAAAATTCTCCGACATATTGAGCAAGAATCTATAAAAAGCGCCCGTGGGGTTTGTCGTCAAGCATCATGTATTCAAACATCTCATTATAATGATCGTAGCGCATGAAGCTCGTATGGCCCTGGCATATCGTGGCGCATTCGCACTTGTCGATGTGCCCGAGAATTTCCTTGCGCCGCTCGCCGAGCCATATCTCGGCAAAAGTATTTTCGTATATCGATCCGTAACAGAAGCTCTCCACCCCTCGCGTCGCGCAGCAGGCGTACATGTTGCCGTCGGCGCATAAAATGCCCACCAGGTGATGGCCCTTGCAGACTTTGTAGGGTTCCTTGTCCGGCCCTTGCGTGAAGTTATAAATGCGAAAGCCCACAACGCTGAAGTTGCTGTCCTGATACTGTCTGCGCGCAAATAGATAATTGGAGTCGATGCTCAAATAAAGCTCCGTGTCGAAGACTTCCAAATCGGCGATCACGCGCTTGAAGGCAATGTACCTGCATCCGTTTTCCTTGGCTCGCTTGGCGGTCAGGGCCATCTCGTGAAAAGTCGCGGGGTGGACAACGTAAATGATGCCGCAAAACACGTCTTGCGCTACGGCGCGAACGCCCTTCCAGATGTCCGCGTAAGCGTCGGGATTCTTCGGCCTGTGCGTCAGAGTGTGCGTTTCGGCCGTGCCCGCGTCTACGGAAAGGCGCAGCCATTCGCAGGTGTCTGTGATAGCTTTTTTGTGTTTATATACAAGTTCGCCGTTGGTGATGATGCCCACGGGGAGACCCTTGTCGCGAATCTCATAAAGTAGCTCGTCGATCCACGGATAGACCAGCGGCTCGCCCCCGCCTTTGATAACGATGGACTTGACGCCCAGAGCGGCGACCTGCTTGATCACCGAAAAGAGCACATCCTTGTCCATGTGTCCCTTGTGCAGCTTGCGGTGCTCACTGTCCACGCACCAGATGCAGTCGTGGTTGCATGCGTTGGTTGGATCGATTTCCAGCGTCACCGGCGGCGGCAGTTCGCCGACGAGGATCCTGGCGATCCGGTCCGAGTGATTGAATACTTTGAATTCAGAAAATTCGTACATGGTTCTCCCCGCCCTTTTTATCGCATTAAAATTTCCCGGCGTCCAGAATAGCGGGAGAGCTTTTCAATATTGGTAAGTGTAGCACAGCCACCCCCGACTGTGTTTCCTTTCAGAATCCTTTATTCACAATTTGCAATTCGGCATTCGTAATTCGGCGCATTTCCCATTCACAATTCGTAATTCACAATTCGGAAGTATTTGCCATTTGCAGTTTTTCTATGTAATTTAAATAATGATTGAGCAACCTTAAGGAGGCAATAAATGCGGTCGATTTTTCAAGTTATGGCTTTGCTTTCGCTTATTTTACTTTCTTTAACTGGCTTAATTTCCTGCGGCTGCGGCGACGACGATGATGATAACGATGACGTCGACGACGATGCGGACGACGATGCGGACGATGATGCCGACGATGACATCGATGATGATGCGGACGACGACGTCGACGACGATGCGGATGACGATTTGGATGACGATGTGGACGATGATGCGGACGATGACGATGACACGACGGAACCGACTACCACGACCACGGTTGCATCGACTACTACTACAACGCAGGAGCCGACGACAACGACAACAATCGCGCCGACGACGACAACAACGACAACAATCGCGCCGACGACGACAACAACGACAACAATCGCGCCGACGA
>CAZQAE010000017.1:40224-73695 GCA_964591275.1 uncultured bacterium
CGACGACCACCACAACTACAACCTCAACAACAACTACTACGATTTCCTCCAATATCTGTTATCAGGATGCCGATTGGGACGGTTACGGCGATCCTGCGGTCAGCAATGTGTTTGTTGATGGCATATGCCCATTGGGATGGGTGCACGAAAACACGGATTGCGACGACACGGATATTCTCACGCATCCGGACGCGCCGGAACTGCCCGATGACGGCATCAGTCAGGACTGCGTAGGGGGTGATCTTGTCCTCAGCGACGCAACCGGCGTTTTCGTGGCAAAAACGGGCCACGACGTCAATCCCGGCACAATGGCTTCTCCCAAGCTGACAATCGGAGCGGGTGCAACACTGGCGGATGCAAACGGCAAGTCCGTTTTCGTCGCGGCGGGCGATTATACGGAAGATGTTGAAACGCAGGTTTCCCTGTTCGGCGGCTACGAATCCATCGGCTGGGCGAGGGATATCGACGCCAACGTCACCACGATAAACGCCCTGACCAACATCGCCGTTTATTGCTACGGCCCCGCGCCGAAAGCTGTTGAAGGTTTTAGTATAAGTGGCGGGATGGGCGGCGATACCAGCGTTGGCGTGTACAACACCGGCGGCTCTGCGTCGCTGGCGAGTAACCTTATCAGCGGCGGGTCGGGAGCTTTCATTAGCTGCAGCGTGTACAATTTATATGACACGGTGACGCTGGTGAACAACACCCTTGATGGCGGGTCGGCGACAGACGGTCTTGGCGACAGCATCGGCGTTGCCAACATGAATGGCAAGGCGATGCTGGTGAATAACGCCATTGATAGCGGGTCGCCGACGGGTGATTCAAGCAGCAGCAACGGTGTGTATAATTACGGTACAACAATGCTGTCCAACAACACCATTGATGGCGGGTCGGGCAAATTCAGCTACGGTATGCACAACATCTGGGGCATGATGACAATGGTGGACAATGATATCAACGGCGGATCGGGGAATGAAGGCAGCTTTGGCGTATACAACGAAGATACGACGACGCTGATAAACAACACAATCAATGGCGGGTCCGACGGCAATTGCTATGGCGTGTACAATACCGCCACAATGATGCTGACGGGCAATTTCATTCACGGCGGATTGGCGACGGGAGATTTCAGTTCAAGCTACGGCGTCGTAAACAGTGCAGGCGCGGCGACGCTGGCGAACAACATGATCGACAGCGGATTAGGCGACGAAAGCTGGGGTGTTTACAGCGACGAAGATGGTATGTTGATACTAATGTACAATGACATCTGGGGCGTTGATATGGATTGCATGATTTACGATGGCGACCATTATGAATGTGATGCAAATACAATCGCTGAAATCAATGCCTGCGCGTGGTATGGTTGCGAGGAGGCGTCCGGCAACATCAGCGACGATCCGCTTTTCGTCGATGCTGCCAGCGGCGATTTTCATTTACAAGACACAAGCCCTTGCATCGATACCGGCATCGATCCCGTGCCGGATTACATTGATCCGGGCTTTGTGGAATTTGATTTCGAGGGCGATGCGCGACCCTACGGAGCAGGCTGGGACATCGGCGCGGACGAGTGGACGCCCTGAGCAAGGTATGAGGTATGAAGTATGAGGTATGAAGTATGAGGTATGAAGTATGAGGTATGAAGTATGAGGTATGAAGTATGAGTGTAGGAGCGGCATTGAAGGCTTCGTAGCTTTAGCGAAGTAGGCCAACCGCGATTGCTCGGTCGCGCCGACTTGTCCGCCATAGCTTAAGCGGAGGAGGAAGGCTTGGAGTCGGCTTGATATTTGCCTTATCCGATATTCAAGTCATCCTTTCCCCCTGATTCTTTTTTCTTTCAAATAATATTCATTTGCGTTAATATCCTAGCCATCGGCAAACCGGAGGGGCAAAAATCGGTTTCTCAGCAAGGGGGTTGTTCGCAACCTTTTAACCTTGAGGGGGACGGTATGTTTATTTTCAGGCGATTCATGTGGATTTTCATTTTAATCCTATCGCTTGGGGCAATGGTTTCTTGTTTCGGCGGCGACGATGATGACGACGATAGCGCAGATGCTATCGGCGATGACGATGATGGAGGCGATGATGATGGAGGCGATGACGATGGAGGCGATGATGACGGATGGGATGACGACGCCGACGATGACATGGACGATGACGTGGACGACGACGGATGGGACGATGACTGGGAGGATGATGATTGGGACGACGACACGATAGACGACGACTCGATAGACGATGACACCACGGAAGAACCTGCTTGGGAATGCCCGCTGGAACAAGAGCCGCTGGTTCTGTGGCTGTCGGCGGATGATTCCAACTCCCAGGCCTCGCCGGTGATTTCCCGCTTCTACATTGAATCCGGGCGCATTGTCCCTCGGTGGCAGGTGAGGACCTACGAATTTACCAACTACTACCAGATCGAGTACGAACCGCCCGTGCCGGGAAGGATCAAGATTGTCCCGCAACTTCGGGAAATGGAAAATTCCGATTACGAATCCGGGCGCGAATATGTTTTGCAGATCGGCGCGCAAAGCCACCGTATCAATGCGGGCGAAGGCCGACACGTGAACCTGACTTTTTCTCTGGACACCTCCGGGTCCATGGGCGACGGCGCCATTCATCTACTCAAAGATGTTTGCAAAGCAATCGCCACGCAACTTAAGGATGGGGATATCGTCTCAATGGTGGAATGGAGCGACAGCACAAGCGTTCCGTTGAATTCCCACATGGTCGCAGGACCTAACGATCCAACGCTCCTGGACGCTATCGACGATCTTTCGGCTGATGGCTCCACGGATCTTCATGGTGGCCTGGTTCGCGCCTATGAATTGGCCGAAGACAATTACCGGGATGGTTGGCTTAACCGCGTGGTTCTCATCAGCGATGGAGGCGCCAACACCGGCATTACCGACATCAATATTATTTCCCAGGCCGCCGACGACTCGGAAGGAGAGGGGATTTATCTCATCGGCGTCGGCGTCGATTCCTCCCCCGGCGACTACCGGGACGAATTGATGGACGATGTCACGGACGCCGGCAAAGGAGCTTACATCTTCGTCGGTTCAAAGGAGGAGGCGGACACCCAATTTATGGAGCGATTCCAGGAAAACATGGAACTGGCGGCCATGGATGTGCAGGTTCGCCTGGAAATGCCCTGGTATATGCTCATGAAGGAATTTCACGGTGAGGAATATAACCCGAATCCGGATGAAGTCGAGCCGCAGCATCTGGGTCCCAACGATGCGATGGTGTTTCACCAGTTCATCATAGCCTGCGACGGACAAACGGTCAGCGGCGAAGACATTATAAAAGTGCGGGCCGAGTACACGGACCCCTTCACGCGCGTGGAGAAGCAGGACCAAAAAACGATGACAATCGCTGAGCTTCTCGCCGCGGACGCCGATCAGCTTCTCAAAGGCAATGCCATTGTGGCCTATGCCGAGGCTCTCAAGGAAATTGATCGGCTCATTGATGATGGGCTTGGCCAGGCCGCGCTGACCTTATGCCAAACGACGAAAGACACTGTGCAAAACGCCGCAATAGCTCTGGGCGATGCGGAACTGGAAGAAATTGCGGAGCTTCTTGGCGATTACGAAAGTACGGTGGGAAGTTTCGCGCACTAATCAATTGAGGGAAAAAATTATACGGCCCCGCCGGACCAAAGCCTGGCGGGGTCATTTGTTTTTTTACATGCCATGCGCCTTGGGCGGTACATCGCCTTGCTCAACGCAATACAGGGCGCCCTTGCCAAAGAGCGTGTTGATTGGCTTGCGCTCCCGGCATAAGGGACAGTCATTTGGATGCACTGAGGTCAGGACTCGGTCCACCGCGCAAAAGAGCGGCAGGCCGTGAAGCTCAGGTTCCTCGGTGCGTGTGAACAGGCAGCTTATCCCAATGGGATTATGACGTTCTTCATCCATCCATTGCAAAACCTGCAGGATCTGTCGGCCACGGTTGACAACGTCGTCATGGATCAGGACTCGACCTGATTTTTCCGGCAGATGCCTTGCGTTGCTCATGGAATATACCGGGATACAGGACGTTCCCGAATCCGCAGCAAGAGCTTTTGCAAGGATTCGAGCAGAGGGAATGGACTGCTCGTCAGGCGTGACGATCATGTCGAATTCCCGGTCGCCAATTCTGTCTGCAATGCGGAGAATGCACTCTCCCCAAAGATCGGTTGCTTTATAGAGTCGCCTGCCCACGACGAAAAGGCTGGCGTGCATATCCGGGTTGCCGTAGCCGTCGCCTAGCACAAAATGGTCCGGCCCGATGATCACTCGTCGTTTTCGCAAATCGTCAATCAATTCGTTTACTGGCCGCATAATCTTCCTCCATGATCGCCCCATAAATCAAAATGCAATTGAAAAGATCATGACGCGACGCATCATACGCATATGCCGCGCTGCGTCAAGATATATTTTCGGTCAATTTTCAAAGAAACTATAATTTTTGCATGAAATGCGGTATATTGGACTTGTTTAGTATTGGAAGGGGCAAAAAACTTGCGTTGTTTGAAGGTTGCGATGCAATCTTTCAATACGGGAGTGCCTCATGATTTCATGCAAACGATTCGCCCTGTTTTCTATCCTAGCCTTGTGCTTTGCCATTATTCCAGGCTGCGGCGACGATGATGATGACGACTCAGCCGATACGGCGGATGACGACACAAACGGCGACGATATCGATGACGATTCCGACGATGATTCAGCCGATGCGAATGACGACATCGACGACGACGCTGACGATGATTTGAACGATGACACAAGCGATGACGATGTTGATGACGACGTTGATGACGACGCCGATGACGATACGCCGGAGTGCGTCGATGAGGACGGCGACACATACGGCGACAATTGCCTGATGGGGCCTGATTGCGATGATACGAATCCCCTTATCAATCCCGGAGCGGCGGAGCTGCCCGATGACGGCATCGACCAAAATTGTGACGACATCGACCTTTTACTTGGAGATGATACGGGAGTCTTCGTTGCAACCACGGGTGACGATGCCAATCCCGGAACAATGGCCGCTCCTAAGTTGACGATTAATGCAGGGGTGAGCCTTGCGCTTCAGGCCGGTAAGTCGGTTTTCATCGCGGAAGGTGATTACACGCAAGACGTGGTCACTGAAGTATCTCTTTTCGGCGGCTACGAATCCGTGGGCTGGACGCGGGACATGGACGTCAATGTTACGACGATAAACGCTGAAACGGATACGGCGGTAACTGTGGGCGAGTCTCTTTGGCGGGATGATAACATGGACGGCGATTGGGATGAAGCAAGGCTGAATGAATCAAATCCCATCGCAATCCAAGGTTTTACGATCAACGGCGGATCAGGCGACAGCTATAGTTCCGGCGTGTTCAACACCCGTACGGCAACGTTGGCAAACAACATCATCCATGGCGGATCGGGAAACTGGAACTGCGGCGTGTCCAACTCCGGCACGGCGACGCTGACAAGCAACGTTATTCATGGTGGATCGGAATCCAACCACAGCTACGGCGTGTATAACGGCGAAGGAACGGCGACGCTGATCGGAAATGACATTGACGGTGGGTCAGGAAATAATAGCTGCGGCGTGAGTATAACGAATACTAATGATTATGAAGTAACGGTGATGCTAATGGACAATACAATCAATGGCGGCTCGGGAATTCTTAGAAGTATTGGCGTGGAAAACATCGGCATAGCAACGCTCTTAGCAAACGATATCGACGGAGGAACCGGAGGCGGCAGCAGTTGTGGCGTACAAAACTATCGCCTCCGTTTCTTTCTCGGCGTCGCGATACTAATAGACAACATCATTGGCGGCGGTTCAGGGAGTGAAAACAGCACCGGTGTGAATAACCTCGGTGACGCGACATTGGAGAACAACATCGTGGACGGCGGGGCGGAAAGCAATATCAGCACTGGAGTGTGGAGCGACGGCTGGTTGACGATGTTGAACAACTTTGTCAGCGGCGGAACGGGAAATCAGGAAAGCTACGCTGTGACATATGTTGAATATGTTTATCCAAAGTTGGCAAACAAGGTTATTGGTGGCGGATATAATGCTCAACAAGGAGATGTCAAATATTCCAGAGATGCTGTTGTGCCGACGACGCTTATAAACAACATCATTGACGGAGGATCAAGTGAAAACAGCATTGCCTTGCAAGTTTTTATTATATATGGCGCCAACATGGCGATGCTGCTGCTTAACAACGATATTATTGGCGAGAATATCGATTGCATAATATCTGAATACGATTTTATTGGCAGCTCGAGCGAATGCGTCGCAAATTCGTTGCCGGAGGTTAATGACTGTATGTGGTTTAGCTGTGATGAAGCATCCAGCAATATCAGCGCCGATCCGCTATTCGTCGATCCGGCGAGCGACGATTTCCATATTCAAAGCTCAAGCCCATGCATCGATACCGGCATCGATCCGACGCTTTACATAATTCATTGTCCGGAGTTCCCGGAGATAGAGTTCCCGGAGATGGGATTTGACTTTGACGGCGATGCGCGCCCCTACGGCGCGGGCTGGGACATCGGACCGGATGAATGGAAACCGTGACGGAAGGTATGAAGTATGAGGTATGAAGTATGAGGTATGAAGAATGAGTGTAGGAGCGGCATTGAAGGCTTCGTAGCTTTAGCGAAGTAGGCCAGCCGCGAATATGGTCCGAATGATTGGAGGTTCTGAATGAAGGTCTTATTATCGGTCGCATTGATAATTTCCGTTTTGTCTGTCTGCGTTTTTTTTGTCGGCTGCGGCGATGACGATGATGATTCTGAAGACAGTCCTTCCGATGATGACGATGCGGATGATGATGCGGATGACGATGAACTAAACGATGATGCTGACGATGACACTGACGATGACGACGACGTCAATGATGATCTGGATGACGACCTCAACGATGATGTCGACGATGACTCCGCTGAACCGACCACGACGACCACGACTATAAGCACTACCTCGACGACAACAACAACGGTTCCCCTCGTTCACTGCTATCAGGATGCGGATACGGACACTTTCGGCGAACCCGGTTTCAGCCATGAGTATGAAAGTGAGACTTGCCCATCAGGGTGGGTACTGGACAACACGGATTGTGATGATGCAAACATTCTTGTCCATCCCGGCGCCGAGGACGATGGCATACCTCTTGTCGATTTCAATTGCGACGGAGTGGTTGGAGACGCACAGAGCGGAGATGCAGACGGCGACGGTTTCGCGCTTCTCGGAACAAGCGGAGGGATTATCGACTGTGATGATTTTGACGACACATGTTTCCCTGGGGCTGCGCCTCTGGATGATCCAGTCGCTTGTATGCGTGACAGGGATGGTGACGACTATGGCGACGACCAGGCGGCGCCGCCAATAAATCCCGGAACAGACTGTGACGACAATGACCTATTATCCTATCCCGGCGCCCCGGAATTGCCAGACGACGGCATCGATCAGAATTGCGATGATCATGACCTTTTACTTGGAGATGAAACGGGCGTTTTCGTCGCAATGACAGGCGACGACGCCAATCCCGGTACGATGGCGGCGCCCAAGATGATGATCAATGCCGGTATGGTTCTGGCTACGCAAACAGGTAAATCCGTTTTTGTCGCCGAAGGCGATTATTCTGAAAATGTGGAAGTGCAAGTATCCATTTTCGGCGGTTACGAATCCGCAGGCTGGACGAGAGATATAAACACCTACGTCACGACAATCTACGGCCAAGCTGGAGCCGCCGTTAAGATTAGCGCCGCCGGGTCGATAGCCGTTGAAGGCTTCACTATCAACGGCGTCAACGGCGGATTGCCAGACAGTGGCAGCTACGGCGTGCGTAACGGCGACGGCGCGGCGACGCTGGTGAACAACACCATCGACGGCGGGGCGGCGGGCAGCAGCTACGGCGTGTACAACTACGAAGGCGGCACGGTGACGCTAGTGAACAACATCATCGACGGCGGGTCTGGGGGAAGAAAATGTTGTGGCGTGTACAACTCCGGAAGCACGACGATACTGGTCAACAACACCATAAACGGAGGATCGGGAAATCGGAGCAGAGGCGTGACCAACAGCGGCGAGTTGGCTATTGCAACAGTGGTGAATAATGTGATCGACGGCGGGTCTGGCACTTATAGCATGGGCATATTAATCACCGCCAGCAGCACGACGACGCTGTCGAACAACGATATCTGGGGCGCGGATTTGTATTGTATGATATTTAAAAGCTACTGGCCTAGTGGTGGTTGCGTAGTAAATTCAATTGCCGGGGTCAACGCCTGCGGATGGACCGGCTGCGTGGAGGCCTCGGGCAACATCAGCGCCGATCCGCTTTTTGTTGATCCGGTCGGCGGTGATTTTCATCTTGGAGACTCAAGCCCGTGCATCGATGCCGGGATCGATCCGGCGGCATATGTCGATCCAGGTCTCGTGGAATTCGATTTCGACGGAGATGCACGCCCATACGGCGCAGGCTGGGATATCGGCGCAGACGAATGGACGCCGTGACGGAAAGTATGAAGTATGAGGTATGAAGTAAGAAGTATGAGGTATGAATGTAGGAGCGACATTCCTGTCGCGAGAATGGTCGAAGGGCAGCCTCGAATGTGGTCCAAATTATTGGAGGTTCAGCATGAAGGTTTTATTTTCTGTCGCCTTGATAATTTCTCTTTTGCCTGTCTGCGTTCTTTTTGTCGGATGCGGCGATGACGACGATGCCGATGATCCTGTTGATGACGCTCTTAACGACGATGTCAACGATGACGTCGATGACGACGACCAGACATTTTCGCCCTTTGAATTCGCTCCACCACCGTCAAATGCGATTGGAATATTTGTCGCCAAGACCGGCGATGACAACAATCCGGGAACGATGGAACTTCCGAAACTGAGCATATCCGCCGGAGTGGAGCTAGCGGAACTGGAAGACAAATCCGTATTCGTGGCGCAGGGCGATTACCATGAATCCGTCGTGGTGCAGGATGTATCCCTTTTCGGTGGGTACGATTCTACGAATTGGCAGAGAGACATTAGTGAATATTCAACAATTATCATCGCCACAGAAACATTCGGAATGGAAATCCACGCAAATAATGTCATCCATTTAGTGTTTGAAGGATTTATTGTTTATGGAGGAGAGCTGTCTGATGATGATTTGTTTAGGTCCTCATGTGGTATAGATTTCGGAAGTGGGTCGTTCATTTTGTCTAAAAATATTGTTTACGGCGGTCGAGCAGAAGAAAGGTCAGGAGGAGTTATTTCCTTTTCTCAATCTTCTGTCCAAATTTACAACAGCACCATTTTCGGCAGCAGTCTAAATAGCGAAAGTGATTTGGATGATTTGCCTTACCCGCAGGAAACTGTAGGTGTTGACATGTCTGACAGATCATTTTATACAATTATAAATAGTATTATCCATGGGGGGTATAGCATTTCCGGAATATTGTCAAATGGAATTTCTCTGCAAGGAGGAGGCCTATTAGCTATCAATAGTTATATTTACGGCGGGTATCCTATGGAAAATGGATCTCGGTCCAATGGCATAATAGGAACTGGGCAAGAAAGGTCACCTATTTTTGATATAATATTAATTAACAACATAATAGATGGCGGATCTGGTCTCAGGAAGTCCATTGACGTAGTGTATTCTATTGTTGAGCATGTGATGTTTCGAAATAATAATTTTTGGGGGGCCTATCATGATTGTATTTATCAATATGGAGTATTATCTTTTACTTGCCTGCAAACAATAACGGAATTCAATGAGCTCTTCAGTGAAGAATTTTCCGTGGGAGGCAACAATATTAGCCAGGATCCCC
Source organism: uncultured bacterium (assembly GCA_964591275.1). GTDB lineage: Bacteria > Lernaellota > Lernaellaia > JACKCT01 > JACKCT01. The sequence continues at coordinate 50,043 of CAZQAE010000017.1, forward strand.
TTTTTATAGTCCATGATAGTGACTGGCATCTTGGCCCAGAGAGCCCCTGCCTGGATGCCGGCGTTGATGCCTGGGTGAATTGGCCAGACCTATATGGTGATTATTTCGGTGATTTTGAATATCTTTGTGAGACCTATCATCTCGACGACGTCCTGAAATACGACTTCGATGGCGAACAGCGTAGCAACGGTTTTGGTTGGGACATCGGACCGGATGAGTTGTGGCCGGAAGAAAGCACCGATGACGATATTGACGACGATGACGCCCCGGGTGGTTTCAGTTGTGATGGCGGAATTTGTACAGACCTGTCCTCCGGCTTGTCATGGCAAAACGGCGACGAAATGAATTTGAGATGGAGTCTAGCCATAAATTACTGCGAGGATCTGACTTGGGGCGGATATGACGACTGGCGCTTGCCGACGATATCGGAGTTACGCAGCCTGATCCGTGGTTGCCCTGAAACGGAAGCAGGCGGCACCTGCGGTGTGACCGATGACTGCCTTGATAGTGATTGTCGAAGTGATTGGTGCGATGGATGCAGGTCGGATTTTGGACCTGGGCCGGAAGGTGAATACTGGCCCGAGCAGCTCGAAACGGGAAAGGGCTGGTGGTACTGGTCGTCCTCTGAGGCCTCGGCTGTCAATCATGCGTGGGGCATTCTTTTCGACTCTGGCAACGTCTTCAGCGGCCACCAAATCTACTTCGACTGCCGCGCGCGGTGTGTTCGTGATGCGAATTGAAATATCGATGGCGATCAATCGTGGGAGAGGAAAAATGAAGGTCCTAAATTCAAACCAACTGTGCATTCTGATTTTGATCCTGGCCTGGAGTCTTACCTGTGGCATTGGCTGCGGCGACGATGACGACTCAGCCGATGCGGCGGATGACGACACAAACGACGACACGGACGATGATGCGGATGATGACACGCAGGCCGACGACGACATTGACGACGGCATTGACGACGACCTGAACGACGACGTTGACGATGATGTGGATGACGACATTGACGATGACGCAGATGATGATGTCGATGACGATATAGTGGGATGTGTCGATGAGGACGGCGACACGTATGGCGACAATTGCCGGATGGGGCCTGATTGCGATGATACGAATCCCCTTATCAATCCCGGTGCGCCGGAACTGCCCGGAGACGGCATCGATCAGGATTGCGACGATATCGATCTAATCCCAAACGATGCTACGGGTGTATTCGTGGCAACGACAGGAAATGACAACAATCCTGGCACGATGGCCGCGCCGTTGCGGACGATCAACGCCGGAGCGGGACTGGCGCTACGGGTAACAAAAGTCGTTTTCGTCGCGGCGGGCGAATATACGAGAGACGTGGAAACCCAAGTCTCTCTTTTCGGCGGTTATAAATCCACGGGATGGACGCGAGATATCGAAGCCTTCTTAACGACGATTCACGGTCAGTTAACGGTTGGAGAGCCTCCTCGGAATGAAGAAGATCGGGATGGCGAGAGGTGGAAAGCGGATACAAGAGATGACAATCCCGTTGCAATTCAGGGCTTTACGATCAATGACATATCCAACTACGGCACGGCGACAATGGCAAAAAACATTATCAATGACGTGTCTAACTACGGCACGGCGACAATGCTAGACAACATCATTGGCAGCGTATTCAACTCAGATGGCACGGCGACAATGGAAAACAACACTATTGGCAGTGTATTCAATGTCGACGGCATGGTGACGATAGTGGGCAACGTTTTCTTCGGTTCTGTGGATAATTTCATGGGCGCGGCGATTCTAGTGAACAACGAGATAAATGGCGGAGTAAGTAACCAACCAGACCCGTATGGCTTCAATATGGCCACTATGACGCTTGTAAACAACGTTATTAGAGGTCAGTCGGGTGGATATGGTAGCGCTGGTGTCGTAAATGGCGGAATAGCCACGCTTGTGAATAACACCATCAGCGCTGGTACGGGCATTTACGAAAGTTGGGGTGTAGGCAGCATTGCCGGTGAAATCATGCTGATTAACAATACGATCGACGGCGGATCAGGAGCCCATATTAGCGCAGGTATTTTTTTGTACAATATCGAGTCTTACTCTGAGGTTTCATTATTCCACAACAACATCTGGGGACAAAATCAGATTTTCCTAGTAACAGATTGGTGGCACTTTTACATCACGGATGTTCAGGAATTGAACGCCTGCGCGTGGATCGGCTGCGCCGAGGCGTCGGGCAACATCAGCGCCGATCCGCTTTTTGTCGATCCAGCAGTTGGCGATTTCCACCTTCAGAGCGCAAGCCCTTGCATTGATGCCGGCGTCGATCCGACGGTTTACATAATTCCATATCCGGATTTCCCGGAGATGGATTTCCCGGAGATGGGATTCGACTTCGAGGGCGATGCGCGTCCCTACGGCGCAGGCTGGGATATCGGCGCGGACGAATGGACGCCGTGACGGAAGGTATGAAGTAAGAAGTATGAGGTATGAGTGTAGGAGCGACATTCTTGTCGCGAATGTGGTCCAAATAATTGGAGGTTCAGAATGAAGGTCTTATTATCGGTTGCGTTGATGATTTTCGTTTTGTCTGTCTGCGTTCTTTTTGTCGGCTGCGGCGATGACGATGATGATTCTGAAGACAGTCCTTCCGATGATGACGACACGGATGACGATGCGGATGACGATGTGGACGACGACATGGCGGCGTCGTCAACAACGACGATTACAACGACAAGCACAACATCAACGACCACCACGATTTCAGATTCATCGACAACGACCCATGAGCCGACGACGACAACCACGTCTTCAACCACAACGACATCGACAACGATTTCAACGACTACAACCTCAACATCAATTCAGCCGACAACAACCACAACAACGACAGGGCCAACCACAACATCGACGACGACAACGACACTCCCCCCCATCATTTGCTATCGGGATGAGGATTACGACGGATATGGCAATCCCGATATCAGCGATGAGTATGAAAATGGAATTTGCCCCTTTGGTTGGGCAAGCGACAACACGGATTGCGATGATACGGATATTCTCGTGCATCCAGGCGCGCCGGAATTGCCTGACGACGGCATTGTCCAGGACTGCGTCGGGGAGGAGCTCGAACTCGGCGATGCCACCGGCGTTTTCGTGGCAAAGACCGGTGACGACGCGAATCCCGGCGCCATGGCCTCCCCCAAGCTGACGATCAACGCCGGCGCAACCCTGGCATTGCAATCGGGCAAGGTCGTTTTCATCGCGGAGGGTACTTACACTGAAGATGTGAAAACGCAAGTATCCCTTTTCGGAGGCTACGAATCCGCTGGTTGGACAAGGGATACCGAGACCAACATCACAACAATCAACGCGGAGAATTCCACAGCCGTGTGGATCATAGAATCTAATCCGGGACGAGATGATGAGGGGGACAGTGAGCGGGATGAAGCAGAGGCGAACGATTCAAGCCCCGTCGCCATTCAAGGCATGACCGTCACATACGGCAGATTTGGAACTTTTAGCTATGGTGTTCGCATTGACGGCGGAAAAAAAACGGTCCTTGTGAAAAACGACATTGACAGCAGCCTGTCGGGAGACGATTTCATCCACAGCATATCGGAAGACCATTTCAGCTTCGCCGTTCGAAGCTTCGGCACGTTAATAATGATAAACAACGACATCAACGGCGCTTCGGTTGATCAAAACTACGGCTTGTATAACGACCAAAACGGCACGGCGACCTTGGTCGGCAACCTTATCAACGGCGGATCGGGAGGCCATAGCTGCGGCGTGTATAATGCTAACGCCGCGGTGACACTGATAAACAACGACATTGACGGAGGATCGGGATTTTATTCTAGTCACGGCGTGTACAATATCGGCACGACTATGATCGCGAACAATGACATCAACGGCGGATCGGGCGATGACAGCTACGGCGTGAGCAACTCCAACGGTACAGCATGGCTGGCAAACAACATCGTAGATGGCGGTACGGGAAGTTCTGACAGTTTTGGCTTTTGCAACTCCGCCACAGCGGTACTGACGAACAATGTCATAAATGGAGGATCAGGAGGCGGTGACAGCAGTGGCGTTTTTACCACGAACCTTTTCGGCAGACCCGGCATAGTAGTTCTTACAAACAATATCATCAGTGGCGGATCAGGAAGTGGCAACAGCTACGGCATAAACAACTTCGGCGTGGTGACTTTGGCGAACAATGACATTTGGGGCGCGGATATGGATTGCATGATTTTCCACTCAGGAGGCGAGGCAAATACAATCGTCGAAGTCAACGCCTGCGCGTGGACGGGCTGCGCCGAGGCATCGGGCAACATCAGCGACGATCCATTGTTCGATGTTGATGGCTATCATCTGACTGATTCAAGTCCGTGCATCAATACAGGCATCGATCCCGTGCCGGATTACATTGGCGCTGGTTTCGTGGATTTGGATTTCGAGGGTGATGCGCGTCCCTACGGCGCGGGCTGGGACATCGGAGTGGACGAGTGGACGCCCTGAGCAAGGTATGAAGTATGAGGTATGAATGTAGGAGCGGCTTTTCAGTTCCTGAGCAGGGCCGAAGGGCAGCCGCGAATGTGGTTCTCATAATTGGAGGTTCAGCATGAAGGTTTTATTTTCGGTTGCATTGATAATTTTTCTTTTGCCTGTCTGCGTCCTTTTTGTCGGATGCGGCGATGACGATGCCGACGACGATGCCGACGACGATGTTGATGACGATGCCGACGACGATGCCGACGATGTCGACGATGATATCGAGGATGACGTGAACGACGACGTGGATGACGACAGCATTGATGACGATACTGACGACGACCTGAACGACGATGTTGACGACGACGTGGACGACGATGTTGACGACGATGTCGATGACGATGTCGATGATGACGTCGACGACGATATCGACGATGTCATGACTCTGCGAGAATCGTGGCTGGGCGGAGAACCAAACTGTATGGAAATCGTCCGCGCCCCCGACGGGCGTGTATTTGTCTTCTCGGAAATCGGCAGGAATATTTTTCTTTACACGATCGACGGCGTGGAAATCAGGGAAGAACTTGTCAGGCAGGCCAGTAGAATTCTTGGCGCCGTCTACGATGCATGCGGCACGCTTCATCTGATCTATTTTGATTATCGTGAAGATCGGATATTTCATTTACAACGCGCAGGCGACGCTTGGGAGGAATTCGAAATCACATCCGGTAGTTATCCAAAGCATGTCAATCGCGTTGTGAGCGACTCGGAATGCAAACTTCATTTTTGTTTGAAGAGCGGGACGGGATTCATGCGATATCACGCAAGCAATGCAAGCGGCTCATGGACCATTGAAGACATCGTTGAGGAGTTTTACGGGGGAATGACCTGCGATATGCGCGTTGATTCAAATGATGATGTTCATGTCGCTTACGACGAGGGCTGGTCTGATGGTCACGGACATATCTATCAAAAAATCAGGTATGGAAAGAAAAGCGATGAGGCCTGGACTATTGACACGGTCGAAATGTCCGGCAACAGCACCTTGAATTTCATTTTGGACGATAGCGACGAACCCCACATTGTCTTCCGTCATAGGGATTTCGGCATGGTGGAAGCTACGAAAGGTGAAACTGATTGGGAATTCGAAGCCATACCGGTTACGGAATCGCAAGAAGATATTTTCATCGATGAAACCGGAAACATTCATTTGCTAAGCACTGTTTATTCCGACCACAGCACCTACGAAACCGTGCAAACCGACAGCGGGTGGCAAGAGCGGAATTTGAACATCCAAAGCAATTGGAATGTCGCTGCTGACCTGGCGCCGGGCGATGTTTGGCATCTGGCTTTTGAAGGCGTAGATAAGGAGTCTCTATACTACGCTGAAAACGGAGCGAAATCGTGGAATAGAACTGCGCTGAGCGAAACGGAGAATGTTTTATATATGATAGCGCAACGCAAGGATGACGACGGCGCGTTGGAAACGGTTTTGCTTACGGAACATGGTTTAAAAACGGCGCGGTACGATATGGGCGTGTGGGAAATCGAAGATCTCGATTTGAGCGTCGACGAAGGCTACTGGTACAATGGCGTTGCGTCTTCGACGGGAGCCTTTCATATTGCCGGCGTAACGACATCCTCCCCGGGCTACGTCCTGTACGCTACGAACGAAGGCGGTCAGTGGACTAGTGGGCTGGTCAGTGCAGTCACTCGAAATCGTGTCTGGCTCCAATTGGATGAATCGGATAATCCGCATTTGATATTTATTAATGACGGGCTCACCTACGCCTCGCGCGGCGTCGACGGATGGACCGTGGAAAATGTGCCGGAAGAAAATCCCGTTGATGTATATTCAACATACTTATCCCTATGGGTCGACGGTCAGGGTGAGGCTATCACTTGCTATTGTCTCAGCTCTGGCGATGAAATCCGCTGCGCTCATCGAGACGATGGAGCGTGGTCGATAAAAAGTGCGGCCGAAGGCGACAGCATGAGCGTGTATCGCGGTTTGAAAAAAGATTCCTTCGGTGTGCCGCATCAATTGTATACCGACCGCAACATGGGTGGTCTCTGTATTGCAACATATGAGGATGGTTCCTGGCAATCGACGAGCATCGGTCTGCACGGCGGCACCGGTGAGGACGGCTTTCTGTTTTTCGACGATCATGGTCGGCGGCACGTATTTTTATTAACCTATGCGCCGAATAATGTTTTGCTCGACGCGCTTTACTATTTACATGAAGGCGAAAGCGGCTGGAACGAAACGGTGATTGATGTCGGTTACTATCCTGCCATGAACGCTGAACCGATTCGAATCGACGATGACACATGGCAAGTGCCTTATTCGGGAAACGGCGGCCTGTGGCGCGCATGGATTACCAATGAGTAATGACTAAAATGCCTGCGACCGGCGCGGATGCGCCAAAGCTGAAGCGAAGGCGAGTGGGAGCGGTTTCCGCCTCGAAAATGTGGAAACGACATTTCCTGCTTTAGAGCATGGTCGTGAGATCGCCGCGCCGTTTTTTTGGACCGCTAAAAATACCGCATTTTTTCATTCAAAATGTGCCGGGCGGCGCGGTGCGCCAGGGCGAGGATCGTTATCTGCGGATTCACGCCGACAGGGGAGGGCGCGGTGCTGCCGTCGGTGATGAACAGGCCCGGCGCCGCGTGGACTTCGCCCCAGGAGTCGGTGACGCTCGTAGCGGGGTCGGGGCCCATTCGACATGATCCCAGAGGGTGAAAGGCCATCAGTTTGAAATCGCTGCTTTTCGCCTTCCGGTTGGCGAGTTCGCCAATTCTGTTCAGCGGAATTTCCTTGATTGTGCCGACGCCGGGAAAGATGCGCTTTGCGCCGGCGGCCCTGTAGATCTCGCACAATATTTGAATCCCGCGCAGCATTCTCGTGCTGTCGAGTTTATTCATTTGATACATGCCCATGTGTCGCCCGCGCCGGTTCCAGACAACGCCGCGACTGGTGTCGCTGATCATTACGCCGTACATGGAGATGTTTTTAAAATCTTTCATGAAGGCGTCTTTGAGGGCGGCGCCGTTATAGGGCAGGCCGATGGCGCTGACAGATGGCGGAACGAAAATGCCCTCAAGCAGGATTCCGTCTTTTGCGAAATCATCAATGTAAGTTCCCTGCGGCACGCCGTTCCATCCGCTGATGTCTTCGTCGAATTGCGCCAGCACGCGCGTGGCCGGATGGATGGAAAGGTTCCTGCCCACCTGCCCGCTTTCCAAACCCAGTTTGCTGACTTTGAGTAGCACCGGCGTATTGAGAGTTCCCGCTGCGAGCACCACGATTTTGGCTTCGATGCGAAATCGCCTTGGCGTTTCTTTTCCATGCGTGTCGCAAAAAACGCCCTCGAAACCGCTGGCCCGACCGCAATGCATGGAAATGCGTTTTACCTTTGCGCGGGAATAGATCCGTCCGCCGCGCTGAAGAACAGCGGGCAGATAAACGATGTCCGGCGTTTGCTTGGCGCCGTCCGTGCATCCGAATGTGCATGTGCCGCACCCCCGGCAATCCACGGCGTTATGGAGCATGGGTTTGAACGACAGTCCCAGTTCGCGGGCGCCGCGCTCAACAGCCAGGGCGTTCGGTCCCCATATTTCGCGGGACAATTCTTCTACGGAATTGCGTTTTTCCACTTCGTCGAAAATCGGCGCCATGATGGTGGGCGAGATATCTTCCACGCCGTCGGCGAGCCGCCATGTTTGCAGGATGTAATCCGGCGTTCTGAAACATGTGCCTGAGTTGATGACGCTCGTGCCGCCCACGCATTGCCCCTCGGGGATGAGGATCGGCGGGTGTCCAATGACTCCGGTGACGGAGTTGTTGCGATAAAGATTGAAGATGGCGTCGAGAAAATTGTGCGTGAAATCCGCCTGGTCGAAATAGCCGCCTTCCTCGCATACGACTACGTCGAGACCCGCTTCGGACAAAAGCGCCGCCGCCGCCGCGCCGCCCGGTCCCGAGCCGATGACGGCAACGTCGGTCTTTTCGACAATGTCCGTTTCAAGACAGGCTCCGTCGATAATGCGTCGGCGAATTTCATTGCGATTCATGGATATCTCTTTGCCTCGAATCCGCCGGATGCGTTATAGGGGATCGCTCTATGCCGGACCCGGTTTTTCCTGCGTTGCCCTTAGGGGGTTGAGGATCGAAGTCGCACGGGTAGGCAACGCCGATTTTTCGCCTGATATCATTGTCCGAATAATAGATCATGTAGATGGCGCTTTTCATGGCCAGCACTATGGAACGCGGGGTATAGAGCCTACCGGATTCCCATCTTTCGATAAGCTTCAGCCTGACATCATCGTCAAGCCGTGAAAAACGACCGAAATGCCCGTATAAAAATGGCAGCCATTCGAAGAAATGGATAAGAAAATGGAAAAACCTCCCGATCTCTGGCGGAACTTCCTGGAAATATCGTATAAATAGTGGTAAAATCCGAGTGCCGTGGAGGTCTTTTCCAATTTCTGTGTCGGCGGGAACAAGTGTTAGCGCTAATACTGAAATCGTTTTCATTTCGCCAGGCGAAAGCTTGAAGGCAGGCATTTCATCCTTTTTGTTTTGGCCGTTGAAATCAGCGCAAACCATAGCATTTGTTGCCCTTTTTGTGAAGTGTAATATTTGACGAAGGTGAGTTTGTTGTTGAAATTGCATGCGCAAATCGCGAGGCTTGGTTTTGAAAATTCCTGTTGATGCGGATAAATTTTTGGCGGCGCATATGGGAAAATTGACATAATTTGCTAATATTCACAAGGATTTATCGACAGTGATCTTACTTGACAATGGAGTTTAAATCCCTTAATAAAAATCGTCGCGTCGCCTCGTGAGAAAGGCGGCTTACGACGGGTGTTACCCAGCAGAAAGGATGCCGATGATGAAGCTACGGGTCTTCTGGTTGACCTGCCTTTTTCTTATCATGGTCTGCGCTCAGGCTTGGGCCGCCGACGACGATTCCGACGATGATGCGGATGACGACGACGATGACGATGATGATGACGAGGAAGGGGAGGATGAGGATGATGAGGAGGATCGCTGGGGTGAGGCCAAGCTTGACCACGAACTCAACCTTGGATGGGAATATCCATCCAACTATAACGAACGCCCGCTGGTTTATTCCAGGTTCGTTACCGAGTTCACGCTAGGTCTTTCCCAGAAAGAATCTCGTCACTATTGGGATGAGGACGGAAACCTTGTGAAAGGTCCTTTCCGCGTCAAGAAGCAAACCATTGATTTTGCGCTCGGTGTTGGATTGTCCGACAAATGGTCGATTCGCGTGAACTTTCCTTTCGTTAACAAGAAGACGAAGATCACGGATCCGGGCAACCCGAATTATCGATACGGGCGCGACAATACCTATGGATACCTTGGTGAAGAAGCGCTGATCGACTTTTTCGACAACCATGAGCTCTGGCGGGTTTGGGAAGCAGATCTTCCCACGCTGGGCGACATTGTGTTGTGGTCGGGTTACTCCCTGTACCAGAAGCTCGATCCCGATACGACGAGCGTCATTGCGGAGGTTGTCTACAAAACTCCCTCGGGCAACGACAATCCGCGCCGCGGGAGCACCATCCGCAACTACCTCACTGATGGAACGCCGGACTTTTACGTCGGTTTGGCCGCCAAGCAGCAATTGTGGCGCTTTTCCGGCGAATTGCATGGCGGATACAATTTCAGGATGAAGGGCGGCACCAAATACTCCGCCGGAAGTATGGATTTTGGCGATCAGATCCGCGGCGACGCGGAAGTCGCCTTCCAGATCATGCAGGGAGACGACAGCGCCACGGATTTCAGAGTATTCGGACCGACGACCCTGATGGTCGCCGGTCATTATATGCAGCGCGTCAAAGACAGCACGCTCAAGGATAATCAGGGCAACACCGAGACCATGAATGACACTCCGGGCTTCGAGATGTCCCTTGAGCCGAAGCTGTTATCCAAAGGATTGTGGCCGCTGAGCATCATCTACTCGGGTGAACTGTTTGTTTCCGCCGATATTCCGGTGGCTGGCCAAAGGAGCTTCCTGGAGCAATCGCGGAGCATGTACAGGCCGCCTTACGAACTGGAAAGTTACGAGAGCGTCGGCATTTCCTACACTCTCGGCTTGGTTAAGAGGTGGCAATGATGTGGTGCACAGGCAAAAGGAAGACAAATGGCATGACTGATTTTGCCGGAACCGTCACGAGGAGAACCATGACTGGCAATGCGATAAAAATCCAGGCGGTGGCCTTATTGGCCCTTGTGGCTCTGGTCGGTGTGTGGTCCATGGACGCCGAGGCCTCCGTTTTTTGGGAGTCCGGAGTCAACCACAACGAACTGGACTGGAAATATGTCGAAACCGAACATTTCGTTATTTACTGGACGGTCGGCAACGAGATGACGGCCCGGATGCTCTACGCAACGGCTGAAGACTCCTACGAGCATATCGCCGGACTGTATAATTTTGATCTTCGGGAGAAAATCACCGTCACAATTCTCGACACTGAGGATTATACAAACGGCTTCGCGGCCTTCGTTTACAACTGGATCACGATCTGGTCCACGAACCTGTACGGAACTCGCCGCGGAAGGGTCGACTGGGTTGTGGATGTGTTCACCCACGAACTCGGGCACATCATCTCCCTGAAGGCGGCGTCGGATTTTCGGGAAAATATGTACGGGGTCATGGTTGCCGGAGCCCGAACATCCAGGAAGTATAACTTCGACATGGGCGTGGGCGTGATGTACGCCACCGAGCGGCTGCCCGTCTGGATGTACGAGGGTGTCGCCCAACACGGCGATCTTATGTTCGGAGGCGATCTTTACGACACCGGTCGCGAGATGCTTTTGCGCATGGCGGTTTTGGAAGATCACATGCTGACGATGGATCAGATGGACCTGATTTTTGAAAAAATCTCGCTCCAGGGCGAGATGTGCTACAATCAGGGGATGTCGATTAACGCGTACATCACCGAGCAATGGGGTGTGGATACCATCGCCAAAATGTGGCACGAGATCGGCGTTGGCTTCTATCCGAACTACAACCGGATGATCAAAAAGGAATTCGGCATCACTCGCGATGAGCTCTATACCCAATGGAAAGGGTATGTGACCGAGAAATACAATAAGCAGGTCAAGGATATTATCAATAATGAGGCCAAGGGCAAGTGGTTGCGGCTTTTCCCCTACGTTCCGCCGGTCGAGGAAATGACCGACAACGACAAGTGGATGGAAGGCCAGGCCAACTACAACGTGAAATACAGCCCTGACGGAGAGTGGATCGCTCTGGCCTCTTCTCACGGAACGCATGGCGGCTATTGGACAAAACTCTATATTCGCAAGACCCACCCGGACCCCGAGAAGATCAACGACGCCAAGATTATTGGGGTCGATACAGTTTACGGCACTTACGACTGGTCGCCTGATTCCAAAAAAATCGTTTACGGCAAGCTCAGTTCCGATACCTATCGCGGTTATCTGTATTCGGATCTTTGGGTTTATGACTTGGACTCCGAGAATAGCAAGCAGATTACGCATTCAGTGCGCGCCTTGAATCCCTCCTGGAATCCCGTTTATGACAAGATCGCATTTTGCATAAACACCGACGGATCACAGCGTCTGGCGATCATGGATTTTCCGGGGCTTTCGGGTCATTATCTGCTCGTTGATTACGAAGATGGAACACAGACGGACATGCCCGCATGGTCGCCTGACGGACGAAAATTGGCGTTTGTCATGTATCGGCACAAACGGCAGGATCTTTGGACCATCAACATGGATGGCTCCAATCTCTATCCCGTGACCTATGATGACTTTGACAATCGCGATCCGTCCTGGCATCCGGATGGAAAGCATCTGTTCTTTGCCTCGGACCGCACCGGCATTTTCAATGTTTATAAAATGAACTTGGATACGCACGATCTCACGCAGATCTCCGATGTTCTCGGCGGCGCGTCCATGCCCTGGGTGAAGTATGACGGATCCTCGGTGACTTATACCTACTTCACATCGTGGGGTTTCAGACCTTACGAAATCCAGTTGCACGAGTGGAAGAATAAGAAGGTTGAGGATTTCGAGTTCGCCGTGACCGACGCGGAAGTGCAAAGGAACTTGGAACTCGTGGACGAACTGCCCATGATCGTTGGGCGCGACTATGACGTTTATGAAGGTTTCGCGCAGTTGATTCCCATTTGGCGGGAACATCGCGGCGTCTGGCTCTGGATCCCGATGGTGAACTATGACGATGCGCGCCTGCAGGTCGGAACGCAGATTGGACAGCTTGACCACGCGGCGACTAACGAAATGTTCATGTATCTTATGATTGGCGAGGAACAGCGCTATAGCGTGTGGTACTTCAACTATATGCTGCCCGTCACCACCTTCGTCTCGCTGCACAGAATTATGCCGGCCAACGCCGAGGATTTCTCCTTCTTCAGCTTCGACGTCAAGGCGACTTTCGACGTGATTTTCAGTTCGATGGGCTTTAACTACATGCTCTTCGGAAAGCACGATCTCTGGCTCTACTACTCTTATCAGGATTTCAGGGTGGAGCAGCCCAGTACGCGCACCCGGCAGGTGACAGGTCGTTCGCTCAACCTCGAGTACAACGGAGGTTCGCGCGGTGCGTCTTACGTGGACAGAGGCATTAACCCGCGCGGTGGATCTGATTTCAACCTTGGGATCACGTACGCATCGCCCAAAATTTCCGAACCTTTTACCGGCGCCCACATGGGCACGGATTTGGCGACGATGTTCCAGGACCCGGCCGTCATCAGCATTGAAGAGGCGCGTCACTATCCCGACGAGGACTATCTGCTGCCGGATTACGGATTTATCCAGGCCAGGTTTAGTTACACCAAACACATGACGATGCCCTTCTGGGATCTTACGCCGCTGAACGACATTTTTCCGATTTCCGGGTTCGATTGGGATACCCTGAATCTCGAAAAACTCAAACGTAAGCACCACGGTCTGACGCTCAACGCCGAATTGGGTTACACGCATTCCACCGTTCCCGAGGGTTACGGTTACGGGAACTCCTTCGGTCGCGTTCATTTCTATGATCGTTTCAACGGCGGTGGTCTGTTTATGACGGGCATGAGCGTGTTTTCCGACAACGTGCCTTTCCTGGGCTACGAGAACTACTCACTCGAAGGCGAGACCAAGGCCCTTCTTGGGTACAACTATCGGTTGCCGCTCATTCGTGAAATAGACAAAGTATGGTGGGCTTTCTACTTTGACAAACTGTACTTTGGCTTCTTTGGCAACACGGGAAACTACTGGTCCCATGTCAACCGCAAGGAAGACATGTTCAATATGCACAAGGTTTTCGATAAAACAGGCGACGGAAAATTTGACATCAATGACGATCTGATTTCCGACGCCGGAATCGAGATACGTTTGGCGTCCTATCTGTTTACGGCGAATTGGGACAGCTTCATCAAAGTGGCTCACGGTTTCCAGGATCGCGAGAGGGAAGAGCGTCCCTTCCGGTTCTATTTCGGTCTGGGTACAGGATTTGATGATTAATTTCCAAAAGGTCTTAGCGGCTTCGGTCTTGGAGGATTGATGATGCGAGTAAAAAACTGCAGATTGCCGATATTGGCTTTTATCCTCGTCTTCGCTTTTTTCGGCTGCACTTTGCAGGGCGACAAGGAAGAAGACGAACTTGAAGAGGTCAAGTACGACTCTTTCAAAATATTTGTCGATGATGTGGGTCCGGTGCCGGAGCAGGATATGACCGGGAAATTAACCGGTCGACGGGGTATGATGAAAGACGGGAACCTGGATGGCAGACCCGACTCCTTTTATCAACTGCCCAAGCCAAACGCCGGAATCATCGGACTTATTTTTGGGGACGACGGATACGCCGCCGGCGGAAAAGCCTTTGGCATGACAGCTTTCAAAGCCGGGCAGACGCATTACGAGACGCCACTCGCGTCGCTGACCCGATGGGTGCGCGAGGATACGGTTATCAGCATTGATGAATCGCAATATTTGGGCATGCCCGACACTGTGCTTTACCTGAACCGCATCACAGGCGAAGAAATGACGGCGCCCCTGACAGGCAAAAAAGAAGAGGTGGTTTTTAGTGCTTGGCCAATGGGACTGGTGACCCTGGGCCTGGATATGACCACAAAGAGTTATTTTGTCAAAGAAGACTACAAGGACGATGGTTTCACGCCGCAGGCCGGCGAGGAATTATATGGTCGCTGCATCGACGAGCCTGAGAGCCCCGGCGACGAAGATAAACCCGACTATATGGAAGTGTGCCAAAAGCTCGAAGATGCCGGCATGCTGGCGGAAAGCGGCATGGTGACTTGTGGGGACGACGAACAGTGTGAGGGGGATAATTCCTGCCTTTCGGGCTATTGTTATGACAGTGAATTCAAAGTCTTTCAGGCCGAGCCTTGGGGCGTCAAGCGATGCATGCAGGAAATGTACTACCACAACGACGGCGCCGGCGGCACGCGTTTTAACGCATGCCTCATGAATAACTGCCTTCATACTTCCAGCGTTAGCAGATGCTTCGACAAATGCAAGGTCGAACAGCTGAGTGATGAGAACGGCTGCAGCGGCGAATACAATCCGGAAATCGGCGACGTAGTGTATGTAATTAAATCGCCCGCCGGCACTTACCAGATTCAAGCAGGCGGCGCCGTTATTTCGAGCAACAGCCTCTCGGTCTTTTTTGATTACATGGACGCCGACTGCAATTTCCACACGGCGGACAGCGAGTGGGCGAACGTCGGACAGGTGGTTGTCGAGATGACGGAAGGTGCCGATGGAGGAACGACCTTTACACTTCCGCCCGGTTCTCTTGAACTGGGATGCAACAGTTTCGAAGACAAGGCGATGTTGGGATTCACTTTTGCCGAACTGAGCGAAGGGACTTACAAATTCAAGATCACTTTGAAGCAGTACCAAATTTCCACGGAAGTGTTGGTTACCGCAGGTTTTGCGGGGATGTCGATTGAGGAACGCGGGGCATATATCTCTCAGCTGGAGAAAAACCAGAAGGATAACGACGTCGTCACTATCTTTTGCGATAAATCCAGTCCTTCCTATGAGGGAAGTTTTGTTGTGAGCAATTTCGTGGGCGGCGACAACAGGGTTGCCGAAATCAAAGATCTGACTTTCGTCATGCACGAAACCTATGTGCAGGATATTGACGAGTACGGACTTGGCCGCGGCTTTATTGACGTACTGGCCGTGGATCCGGTTTATAAGACTGAATTGATGGATCTGGATGTAGGCATGATTCAGGGCTATATCTGGTCGGTGATCGATGCCGATTCTTTCCCGGACTGGGATATGGATGAGCTCAATGGCGCCATTTTCGGCACCACGGCGGATAACAGGCACACAAAATACATTGACACTGACGACATACAAGCCAGCGCGTTTTATCTCGATCAACCGATGACGCCCGGGCTTTTCACATTCCACGGCAACACTGGCTGGAACATCTATCCCAAGGCGCCGTACGGCAACAACTCCGATCAACCCTTCGTTCTGGGTAATTTCGATACTGACGAAATTTATATGCCGAATAAACCCTTCTTGAAGGTTGATCCCAGATATGCTGGCTGCAATTTCGAAGCCGATTACTGGGGCGATTTCCTTTACCTAAAGTTGGCCGATGAGCGTGGATTCATTGATGGCAGCTTGCAGCGGGTTTACTCCTGTGAGCGAATGGACAATATCATCAGCGAATATTTTGGCTCACGAGACAAGCAGGAATTCATTGCCGACGCCGAAGCTTATAACGCGTGGCCCTACTGGAATTGCCGAATCAGTTGTCTTAAGGATACGGATGGGGGACTCAACGGCTGTTATACCCTGGAAGATTGCCTCGATTTGTGCACCGACGAGGATCCGATAACCGTGGAAAACAGCAGACCGGTCACTCAGTGCGACATGCCCGGTTATGAGCGGTTGAGTCTCACGGTCGATGTTGTCATTCCTCCGGCATTCCTGGGCAGTCCGAAGTACGCTCATTTATTCAACGAGCCGACTGATCCTTTGGCGTGTTTCGATGCGGACGCCATGTCCTGCAGTGATGACGGCTCTCGGCTGATGCGTTGCGTCAGCGGGCTCTGGGTGGAAGAATTGAACTGTGCGGACAGCGATGAAGTTTGCCGACCGACTGCCAGCAGCTTCGCCTGCGAACGCACCCAATGCAGCCAGAACGAGGAATGTGAAATGGCCTGCAGCGGCGACCGACTTTTGGAATGCAACGATGGTGAGTGGGCTGTCTCTGAAACTTGTGAAGAGGGGTACACCTGCCATGATAAGCAGTGTCGGAAAATTTGGGAGCCTCTGCGCGTCGGCCTTATAGCGAATTCGACGCTGATGATCTCGGGAGACGGTGGACTGTCTACGGAAATCGCCGGAATTCCCGGAGGATACCTAAATTTCTCCTCCAACGTGTCGCGCTATTTTGTTCCACTGCCCTACATGCCCTACGTGACAACGGCGGCGATTACCACAATGGCCACCACGGACTGGGTGACGTTCCAGATGTATATGGCAATCTTTGATCGCGATGGAAACGTGTTCGCGATGAGCAAAGACCCGACCAATACTGATCCTGGGTTCACGGCGTCGCATTTGGTTATGTGGAATTCAAACTGGGTCGGACCCGACATGGAAGGCTGGACCTTGGCGGAAATTGAAGTTTCGCCGACCGCACTTTCGCTTACTGGCACAGTGAATCCCGCCACAACAATTATGTCGATGTCATTCGGCGACCTTGAAACAGGCGGGCAGGATAATCTGACTCCGTCGAATGTGCCTCAGTGGCAATAAAAGAGGATTGATTTTGAGGGCGGTCTATTTTCATGGACCGCCCTTGGTTTATTCAGGTTAGGTGTTAGGAGAGTCTTGGAACATCGTGGACATTGATTTTTTATATGAAATTCGGTAAATATTTGTTCTGATTTGTCCCCAAGGGCGGTTAACTCAGTTGGTGGAGTGCCACCTTCACACGGTGGAAGTCGCTGGTTCGAGTCCAGTACCGCCCAGACAATAATAGCAAGGGCCTGAGCATTTTCTGCTCAGGCCCTTCGTGTTTGAAAAGACATGGAGGCGGAACGGATGTGCGATCACACTTGACGCAGTCTCTGTTTTTAAATCCTGGCTTCACGCCTTGACGATGGTATGAAAAATGCTTTCCATATTAGGGAGGCGCTGCTTCAATAATCGATGAAGGGAACAATGGCCAAAAAAACAGGGCGATCTATATTTACCACGCAGACCGCTTCCTATCTGCTGATCATCCTCGTTCTTTCAGCCACCTTCAGCATTTTCTTTTTTTCGACCGCCAAGGGACACCTGGAAAAGCAGGTTGGCGGCAAGCTCGCGGATATCGCTAGGATCGCGTCCAGAAATGCGCCTTTTGCGCGGCTGGACTTGATCAAGGTCGGTGATGACGAAACCCGCATGGTCCTCAGATTGAAAGAAAAGCTTGGTGAAATACAAGAAGCGACCGGTGTGGAAAATATCATCATCTTCGGTATGGATAAAAGGTCGCTTTTGGACCTGCGTCCCGATCATTTGATCGGATCAACATACAATCCGCCCCGTTTCGATAAGTCTTTCACGCATGATCTCGGGCGCGGCAACGCCATCAGCACGGATAGCTATCGCTCGCCTTCGGGAAAATTTTTCATTTCCGCCTTTGCGCCGGTCATGGATGCCCAGGGCAAACTCTTCGCTGTAGTGGGAGTGGACGGCGGTGCCGCAGAAGTGGGGATTATTGAACAGATGCGAGCGCGGTTGTACTGGATCGCCGGACTGAGCGTGGTGTTCGCCTTTATTCTCGCATTATTTCTCGCGCGGAGGCTGACTCGTCCGATTCGGGGAATCGCGGAAACCGCCGAGCGGATTGGAAAGGGCGATTACCAGGCCCGCGTGCCTTTGCCGCCAACCGCGGAACTGCGCGTTCTGGCGGATTCCATTAACTCCATGGCTCAGCAAGTCCAGGAAAGGGATAAGCAGCTAAAGGAGATGTCGGCGAACGTGGCGCACGAAATTCGTAATCCCCTTAACTCTCTCAAGCTTCAGTTGACATTGCTCGGCGAGGAATTGGGAGATGTAACGGATGGTCCGCCGCCGAAGACTCTGGACACCCTTCATTATGAGATTGGCAAGCTTAATCGGTTTCTCACGGAATTTCTGACCTATTCACGCCCGATGACCTTGATTCGGGATGCGGTGGCGCCAGGCGATCTGGTTCAGGCGACTCTGGAGATGGCTTTGGCCGCTGCGGAGGAAAAAGACGTTGAGGTCAACATCATTTCCGAAGCAGACTTGCCGACCATCCATGCGGACCGGGATCGTTTGGAACAGTCCTTGCTAAATATCCTGCTGAATGCTGTCCAAGCCTGCGAAGCAGGAGGGAAGGTTGAAATGAAAATCAAAAGATCAAAAGATGGGAATAGTATAGGATTTCTCGTCGAAGATACCGGGCCGGGTATCCCTGAAGATGTCGTGGGACACCTTTTTGAGCCATTTTTTACAACGAAGGAGACGGGAACCGGGCTGGGGCTTTCCAACACGCAGCGCATAGTTTTCAGCCATGGCGGAAAAATCAGCGCTGAAAATTTAGCGCATCGAGGGGCGCGCTTCACAATCACGATACCAATTTCAACTTCGACGACTCAAAGAGATTAACATGGCGGTTTTTCTGATTACCGACGACAACAGGACCTCGACCAACGCCCTGTGCGCGCTGGTCGAGCGCAGGGGACACAAAACGCACGCTGCATACGACGGCGTACAGGCCCTTGCCGTTTTGGAAGCGGAGCCCGTCGATATTCTCGTCACGGACTTGAAGATGCCGAAAATGGATGGAATGCAATTATTGCAGGCTGTTCGTGAGCGCTGGCCGGATGTTGTGGTCATTGTCGTGACGGCGCACGGCAGCGTGGAAGCGGCTGTTGAAGCCATGAAGATGGGCGCATTCGATTTCGTCACCAAGCCCCTCGACAATAGCGAACTGCAGGTGAAATTCGCCAAAGCCGTTGCCCAGCGCGAACTTTCGTTAAAAGTGGAGCGGATGAGCGCGCAGATCGATTCCTACGAGGCGGATAATATTTATCGGCATGGCATGGACGAGATCATCGGATCAAGCGCTCCCATGATGCAAGTGTTTGAAACCATCGACAAAGTCGGCCCAACGGGGTCCACTGTTCTCATTTTCGGCGAAAGCGGCACCGGAAAAGAGCTTGTGGCCCGCGCCATTCATCAAAAAAGCGCGCAGGCGAAAGGACCCTTTATCAGCGTTCATTGCGCTGCCTACGCCCAGGGGATTTTGGAAAGTGAGCTTTTCGGCCATGAGCGAGGCGCTTTTACCGGTGCGGTGGCGCGGAAGATCGGGAGATTCGAACTGGCCGATAAAGGCACCTTTTTCCTGGACGAGGTCGGTGAAATTCCGGGCGGCACGCAGACAAAATTGCTGCGTGTGATCCAGGAAAAGGAGTTCGAGAGGGTCGGTGGCTCAAAGACTCTTAAGGTCGATATCCGAATCGTTTCAGCCACGAACAAGAATTTGAACGAAGCCATGAAACACGGCGGATTTCGTGAGGATCTCTTTTATCGCCTGAATGTATTCACCATCGACTTGCCGCCCCTTCGGGACCGGAAAGAGGATATTCCGATGTTGGTGGGAGCTTTTGTCGCACGTGAAGCGAAGCGCCTCGGGCATGCGGTGAAAGGACCGTCGCCTCGGGCTTTGGATGCGCTGATGGAATACGATTGGCCCGGCAATGTGCGGGAACTGAAAAACGTCATCGAACGCGCAGCCGTCCTGGTCGGTGATGAAGCGATAGAAACGTCCCACTTGCCGCCGATGCTTTGCGTTTCCACGACACCTTTTGTGTCTTTGCCCGATGAGGATGTGAACTTCGACAAGGAAATGGAAAACTTCGAAAAAAGGCTCATTCTCCATGCCTATGATACATCCGGGAAAATAAAAGCCAGGGCCGCAAAGATGCTCGGCATCGACCGAAATCGCTTTCGATACAAGTTGGAAAAATACGGGATTGAGAATAAATGAGGGTTTCTCGCAAAATACTCATCCTGATTTGCGTCTTAATGATTTCGGCGATGGGATATACCCATGCCATCGCCGGCGAAATTGATGATTCGGCGACGGCCTGGAAGCGGTGGAAAAATATCGATGCCGCCATCGCCCTGCGCCCTTTGGATGGACCCGGCGACATCATCGAAAAAGCGGAGATTATCGATGATCGCGCTGATGAATTAGATGGCGAGAAAATACGGCTCAATAACGAAATCGACACTCACAGTAAAAAGTTGGCGAACCTGCGCAACCAGCGGGAGATCCTCAGGGATCTTGCTGATATCCAAATGGGCGGCGACAGGCAAACACGTCAGCGCCTCCAGGACCTGGCGGAGCGAATCCGGGGAGGTGAGAACCAATTGAAACGACGCAGGGAATCGGTTTTGGCATTGGGAAAAGAACTGGCTCGGATGAAAAATCTGGCTGCAATGTATCGGGAAAAAGCCCGGCTGCTGCGGATCAAGGAGGGCAGTGCACAATGAGAATCCTGGCGATCATCATTGTTTTCGTTGTTGCGATCTTGCTTGTGCCCGGTTACGCGCCATGCGAGGAAGACAGCGATCCGAAAATTGTCTCCGGCAAGGTGAGCGTTGCGGGCAAATATGATTCCAACGTCGATTTGATCAGCGAAGAGGTTCATAACGATCCGAATATCGATGACAAAATTGAGGAAGCCTGGATTACTGAAGTGGCTGCTTTAATTTCCTTTACCTCCCCGTGGACCTCTCCCTGGCATCTGGGTTTTGAACTCTACGGACTCGCCGACATGTATGTTCAAACTTTCGATGACAGTTGGGGTATCGGGCGGGCTAACGCTTATCTGGGATATCGCTTTGGAGCAAACTCAATCAGTCTGACGAACGAAGCGAAATATTTTACAGAGCCCGACGATACTGATTTCGACAATTTACGAAATTCGGCTTCGCTGGTTTACACGCGCATCTTCTCTAGCCTTTGGCAGGCGCGAACAGGCTATGAAAACATTGCTAATTATTATCCCGAAAGCCAATTTTTCAACTATTACGTGAACGGTGGTTTTGTGGAGATAAGAAACTCTTGGCTGCCGGCCCTGGCGACGTACTATTCCTATGGCTTCCAGTACTATCAAGGCAGCTACAACTCCAGCACACAGGATCCCCTCAGTTCCCCGGAGGCCGGTTATCGGCACACGGGAGAGATCGGATTCGAGTCCTTTTTTGCCGAAAAAAACTCTCTAATCGGCTCGTACACGTATCAGTTGGACGACAGTTCCGGGCAAAGCGTTGAGCAGATCGGCGACTTTCGTGACGACAACGAAAACCTGGAGGTGGATGCGGAATTCAACTTTGCCAAGCACAAGGGCACTCTGCTGTATTCCCATCGATTCAATGACCGGTTCACACTTTCTCTATACGAAGAGGTTATTCATAAAACCTTCTTTGAAAGAAACAAAGCACAACTCTTTATGGGAAAAGAAAGAACAGACCAACTCTTTTTATCGTCCGTATGGTTCAAGGCGCGGATGTTCTCAGAGCTTTACGCAAAAACCAGATATCTTTATCGCATGAACCAGTCATCGAGCGATTACGATGATTTCCAGGATCACGTTTTTTTGCTGGGTTTTGAATACCGGTATTGAGTACAAAAGTGATAAAATTTCGGCGCTGAATTATCAGCGGCGCTGAATTATCAGCACAAAAATACCATGCGATTTTGTCTAGATTCATCCATTATAACTGAAATCCAGTCGGATTGTTTTGGCGCAAGCCTTGCTAATATACTGATTGCTAGAAGCGGTAAACCACCTTTGAACAGGATAAAGACCATGAAAAAATTATTTGCCCTGACGGCGTTATTGCTGATCGCAGCGCTTTCCATATGGAGCGTCGGCTGCGGCGACGATGACGATGATGATGACACTGGGGGCGATGATGCTGACGATGATGTTGATTTCGACCCCGTAGACTTTCAAACCACCGTGGACAACGAATATTTCCCCCTGACCCTTGGTACGGTCAAAACCTTTGAAGGTAATGACGGGGAAGATGATCTTGAAGTGATGTCGACGGTCCTGGCCGAGACGGAAACCGTGGCCGGCGTCGTGTGCACGGTTCTCAAGGAAGAGGAATGGGAAGACGGCGAGTTGGTTGAGATTTCGCACAACTGGTTCGCGCAGGACATAGCCACCGGCGACGTTTACTATTTCGGCGAGGAAGTCGACGAGTATGAGGATGGCGAGATAACGGGCCATCCCGGAGCATGGAGAGTCGGCGATAATGCGAGCGCTCCAGGCATGATTTTCCCCGGCGACCCGCAGGTCGGCGACGAATTTAGTCCCGAGGCGGCGCCCGGCGACACTGAGGAATCATCGGAAATCGTGGAAGTGGGTTTGGATTACACAACCCCCTACGGCGATTTTACGGATGTGATCAAAGTCGAAGAGCACGATTTGCTCGACGACGAAATCGAGTGGAAATATTACGCTTCCGGCGTGGGTATGATCTCGGAGCTTTACGAAGAAGGCGAAATGCCGCTGACCTAAATGGAATAGAAAAAAATCAACTCGATATTTAAGCGCCCGGTCTTCTCCGGGCGTTTTTCTTTTCTATCATGCTATCTTCTGGCGCTTAAAAACCGCCGATAGCTGAAATTTCAGCGCTGAAAAGCCCTGCGGCCAGTTCTTGTTCAGAGATAATCCTTACTGTTTTCATTGGTTTTTTCGTGAAATCCATCATGGCACACCATTTGCTTTCTTTATCGATAGTTCGTAGTGCGGCGCGTCGGGCGCAAAAATTTTACACACACTGGATAGGGAGAAAAAACATGAAAAATGCAAAGTCAATATTTATTGCGTTTATCGCGCTTTCCATGATTGTGGCGGCCTTTGGCTGCGCTAACGATGATGGAAATGGAAATGGGGACGTGAAGGGCGAAAACACTGACAATGATGGAACTTTGGAAGATGGGGCGTGGGCGGAAGTCGAGCTTGACGTTCTTGGGGATGGAAGCCTTTACGCCCTAGCAATTGATTTCGGCGACGACGACGATGACGATGACGATGACGATGACGACGACGATGATGATGACGATGACGACGACGATGATGA